>CACZZF010000013.1 GCA_902785575.1 uncultured Bacteroidia bacterium
TATACAGGTTCACTGCCTGTATCTTCTCATCAAATGAATGGATGATTTCTTTGGACATAATTGTTCTTTTTATGTCCAACTTTTGGGGTGCACTTCATTAAATTGTCAAGTCTGCAGCCCAATCGTCCATACAACCCCTTTTGTGGCCTATTGGCCTGCTTCTGGTTTGTAAAAAGTGTCAGAGTTAAGGTGTTGGAAATATCAGGCACGCTGGCTCACCATCTCCCTCAGAACCGCTTCGACGGAGTCGGTGGTTTGGGAGACCATCTTCAGGATGTCCGGGGTGGCGTCGCTCATAGCGATGGGGCAGCCTGCCATGGCCAGCAGGGGAGCGTCGTTCTCATTGTCCCCGAAAGCCATGCATTCGGACGGCTTGATTCCCAGATGGTTAAGTAAGACTTCCATTGCGGTGGCCTTGTTGACATACCGTGGGGTCATATCCAGCCACGCTGCACCGCTAGTCTGGACTGTGCATAAGGAACCATACCGCTCACGCCAGGGGGTTACATTCGTCAGCCCGGTCCAACTGAACATGGATACTTTAAGAATAGGATCCTTGACCTCGGAAATGTCTGATATTCTCTCGACCTGGACCCTGACCGTGTCCCTCATATGATAAAAGAATCTGTCCACTTTTGGTATCACAAACTGTGTCCAGGCAGTGCTGATTAGCAGTTCCCCCTCTCCGTTCTCAAGAATATCCAAGGATAATTTCTCCGCCAGATCCCTTTCCAATGCGGCTTCCATCAGAATCTTTCCGTCGCATATCACCAGGCACCCATTTTCACATATGTATAGAATGTCGTCCTTAATCGGCTCGAAAATGAGGCGTAGATTGGCGTATTGCCGGCCGCTAGCAGCCACGAAAAGCCCGCCTTTGTCAAGCCATTGGCGGATAAGATCGCAGGTGCCTTCCTTCAAGGCTTGTGTGCCGAGAGGGTGCAGCAAAGTGCCGTCAAGGTCACTAGCTATAAGCCGTATGTTCTCCGGATAAATCAACTATTCAGCTTAGAGACAGCGCTTTCCAGACGAGCCGCGGTCTCTTTCTTCCCAATGCGCGCGACTATGTCAGCAATACCGAGTCCGCTGGCGCTGCCGGCCAGAGCCAGGCGAATGGCGTTCATCACCTTGCCCATAGGCCATTCATTTCCTTTGATAAACTCTTCAATGCCCTTCTCGACTTCCTCCACGGTCCATTCTCCCGCAAATCCTTTGATGAAGTCCCCGACCTTCAGTACCATCTCGACAATCTCCGGCTTCCAGAACTTGTCTACATCCTTGGCCAGGTAAGGGGCTGTCAGTGTGTCGTCATACACTTTCGCTCGAGGGTCGACCGGACGCTTCTGGTCGGTTTGCTCCACGGCAGCCCCGGCCTTTATACCGAAACGCTCGAAATCACGAGGAGCCACGAACAAATAGGAAGCTATTGTCCAGAAGTCATTTACGAAAGTGGCTCTCTCTTTTGTGAAGGCCACCACGCTTTGGACATAATCCTTTGTGAATATATGTTTTTCCAGGTCTCCTCCAGCCACGTTGAACTCGGCTCCGGCAGTAAGGGCGCACTTAGGGCATTCAACGATGTTGATTCCATGCTCCTCAAGCACAGGCACCAGCAGGTCAGTTAGTTCCTCGTCACTCTTCATGCGGAGATACTCCCTGTTGTACCATTTCGCTTTCTCAGGATTGAACTTCGCTCCGGCCTTCTGAACCTTGTCGAGAGAGAACGCCCCGATGAGTTCCTCCATTGAGAACATCTCACGGTCGTCGCCTGGGTTCCAGCCCAGCATAGCCAGCATATTCACGAAAGCCTCCGGGAAATAACCGTCCTCGCGGTAGCCTCTGGAGGTCTCTCCCTCCGGGTTTGTCCAACGGAGAGGGAATACCGGGAACCCCATCTTGTCTCCGTCCCTCTTGCTGAGCTTGCCGTTGCCGACCGGCTTCAACAGAAGTGACAAGTGGGCGAAACGAGGCATTGTGTCCTCCCAGCCGAACGCCTTGTAAAGCATATAATGCAGAGGCAGGGAAGGCAGCCATTCCTCACCGCGGATGACCTCGGAGATCTCCATCAGGTGGTCGTCCACAATATTGGCGAGGTGATATGTCGGAAGCTCATCCGCTCTCTTCCAAAGGACTTTGTCGTCCAGAGTGTCTGTGTTGACCTCAATATGGCCACGGATGAGGTCGTCCATCTTGACGACTGTATCCACAGGCATCTTGAAACGTATGGTCCAGCCGGTGGTTTCGGCGAGCAGTCTCTCTACCTCATCCGAAGGAAGGGTGAGGGAGTTGCGCATACTCATCCTCGTGACCTGGTTGTAAATGAAGGTCTCTTTCGAGGCTTCGGCATCCGAACGGGCTTTCTCAAGCTCCTCAGGAGTGTCGAAGGCGTAGTATGCGTAACCGTTGGCGATCAGTTGCTCGGCATATTTCCGGTATATGGGTTTGCGTTGGCTCTGGCGGTAAGGCGCGTGCGGATGCCTAGGGGAAGGGGTCTCGACGACTTTCCCGTCCTTGTCCACTCCCTCGTCGGGAATGATTCCGCACCAATTCAAGGCCTCGATGATATATTCCTCGGCACCAGGGACAAACCTGTTGGAATCGGTGTCCTCGATCCTGATTATGAAATCACCGCCTTTCTGCTTGGCGTAAAGGTAATTGTAAAGCGCCGTCCTGACTCCTCCCATGTGGAGAGGGCCTGTAGGGCTAGGCGCGAACCTCACTCTTGTCCTTCTTTCCATCAATGAATATCTTTAATTGTTCTCCTTCTCCTGGCGCACCGTCCTCTTGATGGCCGGAACGCTCTCTAACTCACCTATGCTATCTCCGTGCTCCACGGCAAGAACGGGCTTCTTGTCCGGGTCGAAATGGTATCTCTTGACATTGTCGGCGGCATTGTAACCTATCATTTTCATCCCGCTCGGCAGGTCGGAAATATTGACTTCCTCGGCCCCTACCATGTTCTTCTTCTCGAACTTGAAGTCCTTTCCGATTATGATCAGATTACCGAGATCAGTCTTTGTTATCTTTGATAAGTCGTTGACTTTGAACCCGGTAGCGATGGCTGTGATCTTGACTTTATCTCCAATCTCAGGATCAGTCTCCCAGACCAAACCTGTCTTGAACTTGTTGACGACGTTGCCTGTGTAATCGGCTATCTTGGCGTTGATCTCTTTCAGGTCGTCCATCGTGAGTCCGTTCTCATTCTTTCCGCAGGTGATGTTCACGAGGAGATTTTTCGCTGTCGTGAGATCGAAATCGTTAAGTAGGGGAGAGTGAAGGGCACCCTGGACAGCCTCTTCGATACGGTTCTCGCCCGATCCGATTCCGCAGCCCATCAGAGCCATGCCGCTATTCTTCATCATGGTCTTGATGTCCTCGAAGTCTACATTGATGTAGCCGGGTTTGGATATGATCTCGGTTATGCCCCTGACCGCGGTCGCCAGGACCTCGTCCGCCTTCGGGAAGGCGTCGTGGATCAACAGGCCGCCAAAATAGTCATAAAGCTTCTCGTTATTGATTATCAGGAGGCTGTCCACGTTCTTCACTAGCTCGTGGATGCCGTCAATAGCCCTTGAGAGAGCCATGTCTCCTTCGTTCTCGAAGGGAATGGTCACCACGGCGACAGTCAAGATACCTTTATCCTTGGCCATCTTGGCGATCTGGGGAGCTGCTCCAGTTCCGGTGCCTCCACCCATTCCGGCGGTGATGAAAAGCATCTGGGTACCCTCGTTCAAAACCACTTTCTCGATTTGCTCCTGGGCTTCGAGAGCGGCGTTACGGCCCTTTGTGGGATCAGTGCCGGCCCCGAGGGCGTTGCGGCCGATATGAATCTTGATCGGGACAGGACTCTCCTCAAGAGCCTGCCTGTCGGTGTTGCACACCATGAAACTGCAACCCTCCACGTTCTCACGGAACATGTAGTTGACAGCGTTGCAACCGCCTCCGCCAACTCCGATGACCTTGATCATCGACTGGATAGGAGTCCAGTCGCTGTTGTCGGCTATGTCGAATTTCTCAATGTCTCCCATGACTATGCTTTTTTATATTTCCTCGTTTTCCATGCCGTCGAATATGTCCCCAGCGGCCTTGCTGATGGTGTTCTGGATGTGTTTGAGCCAGGTGAACTTAGGCCTGGGCAAAGGTTTGCGCTCCTTCACCGGTTTCTCACGCTTGCGGTTCTTGGCCTCCTTGATCTCCTCCGGAGTGTACTCGTCAAACACTGTGGGACCGTCATCTTGCGCCGCTATCACAGACTCCTCGATCGCGGGTTCCTCGACAGGTTTCGGTTCTACGACCACCTCAACTGGTTGCGTCTCCACGGTCTCCTCAACAGGCTCAGAGACCGCGACTTCAGGTTGAGCCACCTCCGGGGCTGGTTTCGGGGCGGTCCAGTACCTGCGCGCGGGAGCCTCCTTGACACAATTCAGCAGCTGGTCACCCTTGGCGGCCAGGATCATACCCATCGAAGTCGCCGCCGAAGCCTCTGTGGCTTCCGCACAGCCCTCGCAAGAGAAGAATCTCCTCGGGTATCCGACCTTGACTGAATATCCCGAGAGCTCCTTGATATAGTTGGCGCAATTTACCAACTCGGCGCCTCCACCGGTGACCACGACTCCGGCCCTAAGCTGATCCTCGCTGGCGTATCCACTGGCTTGGATGTGGTACAGAAGGGCCTCTATGATCTCTTTCATCCTCGCGGTGATGATTTCAGAGATATATTTGACACCTACCTGGGCCGTAGGCTCGTCATTCTCGTCAACGATTTGGATCGACTTCTCTCCGAGGGCTGAAAGCTTGCCGGGCATGCAAGCGCCATAGGCCTTCTTTATGTTCTCGGCCAGGTCGAATGAGAAGTTGCATTCAGTCTTTATGTCCCTGGTGATACTGTTGCCGCCGAAAGGAATAGCGGCATAGTACCTCATTATCTTGCCTTTGAATATGGTCACGGAACTCACACCGGCGCCAATGTCGATAAGGGCCACACCATTCTCCATCTGCTCCTCCTTCAAGACGGCCCTGGCTGTGATTCCGGGAGTGAAGTACTTCTTCGCGATGGCGATCCCCATGCTGTTGAAGACATTGTCGATATTGATCGAATGTCTCCTGCTGCCGATGAAGACTTTGAAATTGCCCTCGAGTTTCTCGGCTGTCATCCCAACTATGTCATTCTCCAGCTCGTTCAGACTGTCTTCCGTAGAGAAAGATTGAGCGACGGCCCCATAGATCACCTCGTTCTTGGAATCACTCAAAGGATATTCCTCGAGAGCCATGGACTTCAATGTCCTGACCTCTCCTTCCTCAATTTGGTTGTCGGGATCCGTCCTGTCCATGCTCGCGGAGGCGTTTTCCTGCCTGACATAATAGCGCGGCAGGCCAACAATAACCTGTTGGATCTTGATCTTGAGCTCCTGCTGGGCTTGTGAGAGAGCATCCCGGAGGACATTCTCCACCTTGCCGGGATTGTTGACGTAGCTGTACCGGATTCCTTCGGAGGGAGTTTCCTTGTAGTAAATCACCTGGACATCATGGCCCAGTATCCTCGCCACGCAGACCGCCAGTTTGGACGTGCCCAAGTCGACTGACGCTATGTACCTTTCTTCCATATTTTTATTTTCTGCAGATTATCTGATCGTTATATTTCAAATTGACCGTGGAGTAATATCCTTCCCCCTTCTGCGGCAATATTGTCGTATAGTATTTCCCCATCTTGGAGAACTTTTCCTCGAAACCGTCCGGTTGGCCGAAAATGAAGAGTTCCTTGCCCTGCCTCGGCACCATCACCAGATCCCCGTCAGGTCTGACAGAAATCTGGCTGATGTTCTCCGCCCAAGTCTTGGATTCTTGCATAAAGTTCACTAGGTCAATTATTTCCTTAAGCCAAACCTTCTCTTTCTCAGAGACTGGCTCCCCTTTATAGCCACTGGCGAAGGTAAGCGGAACCTCTCCGTCGATTATCGGCACTTGGGATGTGTAATTGCTTTGCAGAGGGAAAAGGAATCCTCTCTCGTCAGCGTAGAATCCGTTATCTCCTTTCTGGAACCTCACCACAGGCTCCCTTTGGAACACTTTGACATTCAGCATTCCATCAGCGGTGGTGTAGGCCTCGGTCTTAAGGATGGCGCTCTTTCCGTCAAGGATCCGCTCAACCTTGGCCAGGTCGACGCTGTCCAGCCGCTGGCCGATGTAGGCTCCGTATTCACTGTCCAGGTAGCCTGCGATGTCCTCGGCGGTCACGAAATTGTAGCCGTCGGCGAACTCGACATTGACTCCACCGCAGGTCAGCTGGCGCTTACGGCTTCCGTTCATCCCGAATATCATGAGGATGATAAGAGCCAGCACGCAAGCCAATCCGGCGATTATGGCTATCCTGAGTCCTTTTTTCATTTCCTTAACCTTTCTTCAAGCATTTCCGCGATAGGCTTAATGAACCTGTCGATGTTTCCGGCCCCGAAAGTCGCCAGCACATCAAGTGGCTCATCCTTAATATATTCCATCAACTCCTCTTTCTTCAGTAACACCTTCTCGGGAGCTGTAACCTTGTCGAATATGATCTCTGATGTCACTCCGGGAATCGGCTCCTCACGAGCTGGATAAATATCCAGCAATATGAGTTTGTCGACCGCGCTCAGCGACTCGGCGAACTCGGCGGCGAAGTCTCTGGTCCTGGTGAAAAGATGTGGCTGGAAAATAGCTGTCAGCTTCCTTCCCGGGTACATCGCCTTTATTGATGAGATCGCGCTTGAGAGCTCTCTCGGATGGTGCGCGTAATCATCTATGTAAGTCAGCTTCGGGCTGGCGACATGGACGTCCAGTCTGCGTTTGACACCGAGGAACGAGCCGATTGACTCCTTTACCGCATCTGGAAGCAGGCCTTGCGTAAGGCAAACGGCCGCCGCGGCGACGCTGTTCTCGACATTGACCCATCCTGGAATCCCACACCGCACATCTTTGATCACGCCTCCCGGGTAGACTATATCGAAAATATAATGCCCAAGCTCGTCGGGTTTCGCTCCCACCGCATAAAAGTCAGCCGAGGAATCGTCGTAACTGTAGGTGAGTATCTTGGCCTTCGTGTCGGCTGGAGTGATGTCCAGTCCCTTTTTCACTATAACTGTCCGTGAGACCTGTGAGGCGAAAGCCTTGAAGGCCTTGCAGTATTCCTCATGGGTGCCATAGATGTCAAGGTGGTCGGCGTCCATCGCGGTAATGACAGCGACGGCGGGATGGAGCTGGAGGAATGACCTGTCATATTCATCGGCCTCGGCGACGAAGACCAGATTCTGGCTGACAAGAAGGTTGGTCCCGTAGTTCTTGGAGATTCCTCCGAGGAAAGCGGAGCATCCGGTGCCGGTCTCAGTCAGGATGTGGGCGATCATCGTGCTGGTGGTGGTTTTCCCATGGGTGCCGGCGACCGCCAGGCAGGTTTGTCCGGCGGACAGCTCACCGAGCATTCTGGATCGTTTCACAAGAGTGTAGCCATGTTCCCTGACATATACCATCTCCCCGAGATCATCCGGAACCGCAGGAGTGTAGACCACAAGGGTGGAGGCCACATCTTTCGGAATGTAATCGGGATCGTCGGTGTAATGGACATATATGCCCTCTCCCTCGAGCTCATGGGTGAGGTCGGAAGGTGTCCTGTCGTAACCGGCCACGGGGTATCCTTTTTTCTTGTAATACCTCGCTATGGCGCTCATTCCGATACCGCCTATTCCAATAAAATATATCTTTGAATACTCTGACATGTCTTTTATACGAGTTTGTAGACCTCATCGGCTATTGTCATCGCCGCATCGGGTAGAGCCATCTGTCCGGCGTTCTCCTCAAGCGTCTTGATCTTGGCGGGATCCTTCAGGAGCTCCAGTGCCGTGGGGATCATTTTCTCCATCGCCTCCGCATCCTTCACTATCATGGCGGCATCCCTGTTCACCAGAGCTATGGCGTTGTGGGTCTGGTGATCCTCGGCGACATTGGGCGAAGGAACGAACACAACCGCCTTGTGCGCGGCGCAAAGTTCCGACACGCTGCTGGCTCCAGAGCGGGAAATGACCACATCAGCCGCCGCATAGGCCAGCTCCATTTTTCCTATGAAGTCGGAATATTTGACAGTCTCCGAGAGTTTCGGATTCTTGGCAAGTTCCTCGTTCATGAAGGCGTCAATACTTGATTTATAGTACTTTCCGCACTGCCATAACACGTCGGTTCCTTCTCCTCCGGGGCAGCCCCTCGAGATCCAGTCCCGCATACAGGCGTTGAACTTGGCGCTACCGAGGCTTCCTCCCACAATGAAAATGTGTTTCTTAGCGGGATCCAGGCCATATTCCTTGACACCGGCTTCTTTCATCTCAGGAGTGCAAGGTACGAATACGCTCCTGATAGGATTGCCGGACATCACTATCTTGTCTTTCGGGAAGAACCTATCCATCCCTTCGTAGGCGACACAGACGCATTGGACTTTGTCCCCCAATTTCTTGTTGGTCAAGCCCGCGAATCCGTTTTGCTCTTGGATAAGGGCGGGGATTCCCATCTTTGTGGCGGCCATCAGCAGGGGAGCGCTGGCATAGCCTCCGACTCCGATCGCCACTTGGGGTTTGAACTCCTTTATTATATGTCTTGCCTTCCGGATGCTCGAGAGAACTCTGAAAGGCACAGTCAAGTCGTTGATAATATTCTTCAGGTTCAGCTGGCGCTGCAGACCGGTGATCGGCAAGCCGATGATCT
Organism: uncultured Bacteroidia bacterium; assembly: GCA_902785575.1. Classification (GTDB taxonomy): domain Bacteria; phylum Bacteroidota; class Bacteroidia; order Bacteroidales; family UBA932; genus Cryptobacteroides. The sequence continues at coordinate 8,722 of CACZZF010000013.1, forward strand.
TGTACCCTGCCGCGGGCACCTTTTCCATCTCCATCTTGCCATCCGCTCCCACGAAGAGGATCTCAGTCTCCGGATTGAGTTCCTTCAGTTTGTTGGCGATAGAGACCGCGGGGAAGATGTGACCTCCCGTGCCTCCTCCGCTAATTATGACTCTCAACGCTTTGTATTCCATGATCTTATTCGTTGTTTTGGTCGTCAGTTCCAGTGTCCAGCACATCCAGATCGTCGAGCCTGCTCTCGATCTCATCATTTAGGTCATGCTCCACGAGAGGAGCGGCTCTCTCCGCTTCCCTCGCTATCTTCCTTCTCGCCATCTTGCTGATAGACAAGATTATACCGAAGGCCAGGCTGAACATCAAGAAGGATGAGTTACCATGGCTCACAAGCGGCAGGGTCTGTCCTGTCAGCGGGCCGAGATCACAGTTGATCATTATGTGCATCATCGCCTGTCCGGTGATCAGCAGCACGAGGCCTGCCACGGCTGTCTTGGCGAAGTGATTGTCGCAATTTCTGACTATGATGGATCCTCTGGCCAACAGGCTGATATAAAGGATTATGACAAGTATTCCTCCAAGGATACCATATTCCTCCACGATGAAACTGAACATGTAGTCCTCGAACATGATCGGGACGACATATCTCTGGGTGCTTCGTCCGGGTCCCTTGCCGATCAGGCCACCCTCATGGATGGCGATCTTGGCGCTGACCGGCTGCTTCATCTTGTCGAGAGTCTCCTGGAACTTCTTACTGTTCCTGGGCTCAGTCCTAAGTATCTCGATCTGGTTGTCGATGCTGTCTGAGGTGACTCGATTCTTGGCTGATTCGAGATGGGGGAAGGGCTTGTGGTCGTCGGGCGAGATCGCGTTGATCCCGAAGCAGGCCGCCAGCACTCCCACGGCGACCACTCCAGGAAGAATCAGTTCCTTGACGCTGATGCCTCCGATCAGGATGGTCACGAACATTATGCCTCCGATGAATATGGTGCTGGAGAGGCTTCCGACCATGATTCCGATGCAAACCGTGAATATAGGGAAGTAGATGTAGACGATCTTCTTGACAAGGGGCTTGTTCCAGAATTTATATTTCTTGCCTAACAGGTTGGCTATCCTGAACTTGTCATTCCTGTAGGCGTTCACTGCCCAAGCGAGGTACATCACCATCGCCACCTTGACGATCTCGAAAACATGTACCTGGAATCCTCCTATCTGGACGATTCTCCAGGCGCTGTTGACCATGATAGGCTTTATGGGGCCGATCTGCTTGTGGGTCGCCAGAATGATGAGGAAAAACATCGAGATAGCGTACCCAAGTTGAGAGAAGACTCTGAAGAAACCGATACTCCTGATGCTGTAGCACAGGATTATGAGCGCCAACCCGAGTATGGAAATCTTGATCTGCTCCGTCACGATGGCCATCCTGGAGGTGTTCTGGGAAATGGCCAGCTGGGATGTGGAGGAGAAAATGGCCACTATGGAGATCAGCATCAGTAACAATGCTATCATCCACACGACCTTATCCCCTTCGAGATTGTCGAAGAAGTTCCAGAATGTGCTCTTTTTCTTCTCTCCTGCCATATCCTTGAATATTCCTAAAGCATCCTCACTGCCTCTTTGAATTTGCGGCCCCTGTCCTCATAGCTGGTGAAAAGGTCGAAGCTGGCGCAGCAAGGGCTGAGCAGCACCACGTCACCGGCCTCGGCGAATTTGCTGGCCTCCTTCACCGCATCTTGCGCGGAACGAGTCTCAACGAATTTGTCACCGCCGACAATCCCCTCAAAAGCCTCGCGGATCTTGCTGTTGTCAACTCCCAGGCAGACGATAGCCTTCACTTTGTCTTTGACAAGATCTTTGAGAACACTATAGTCGTTACCCTTATCCTTACCACCGACAATCCACACTACCGGTTTGCTTTGGCATTCCAGCGCATACCATGCGGCATCCACGTTGGTGGCCTTGGAGTCATTAATATACAACACGTCTTTGATGCTCAGCACCGGCTCCAGCCTATGCTCGACCGGCTGGAAGGTCGCCAGCGACTCGCGTATTACCTGGTTGTCGATCCCGGAGGCCTTGGCGGCCAAAGCGGCGGCCATCGAATTGTATATGTTGTGCTTTCCACCAAGGGCAAGTTCCTTGAGGAATATGTCGCATTCCTCATCCTCATACCTGACGACGATCTTGTCATCCTTCAGGAAGGCTCCCTGCTCGACCTCAGTCTTCTGAGTGAAAGGCAGACGTTTGGCGGAGAGGATAATCTTGTTGAGATGGTCGATTGTGATCTCGTCGTCGGAGTCAAAGATGAAGCAATCGTCCGGGCTGAGATTACGGGTGATCCTGAACTTGGCCTTGACATAGTTCTCCAACTGGTAGCCGTAGCGGTCCAGATGGTCAGGGGTTATATTGGTGATAATTGCGATATCGGGATGGAAATCATAACAGTTATCCAGCTGGAAGCTACTGATTTCCAGTACATAATAGTCAAAATGCTCGGTAGCGACCTGATAAGCGTAGCTTTTTCCGATATTCCCTCCAAGGCCGACATTCAGGCCGGCGTTCTGGAGAAGATAATAAATCAGGGAAGTGGTTGTGGTCTTCCCGTTACTTCCGGTGATGCATATCTTCTTGGCGCTGTCGTAACGCCCCGCGAACTCTATTTCGGAGAGAATAGGGGTTCCCTGTGCCTCCAGTTTCTTGACCATAGGCACGGTGCTGGGGATGCCGGGGCTCTTGATGACCTCGTCGGCGTTGAGGATAAGATCCTCGGTGTGCCCTCCCTGCTCGAAGGGAATGTCCCATTTGCGGAGGTCGTCGGCATAATGCCCGGCGATCTCTCCGTTATCCGAGAGAAAGACGTCAAATCCTTTAACTTTCGCGAGAACAGCGGCTCCGACTCCGCTTTCTCCTCCTCCCAATACTACAATCCTGCTCATATTATCGTTTATTCTTTATTATCTCAGTTTCAACAACGCCAACGTGGCGACTGCCAATATTATCCCTATCAACCAGAAGCGGGCGACAATCTTCGCCTCGGGGATGGCATGGACCGGTTTCTGGATCAGCGCCGGGATGCCTTCTTTCTGGTAATGGTGGTGGAGGGGACTCATCTTGAATATCCTCCGGCCCTCTCCGTATTTCTTCTTTGTATATTTGAAATAAGTCCTCTGCATGATGACAGAAAGCGACTCCACAAGGAATATCCCGCAGAGAATGGGAAGGAGGAGTTCCTTACGCATCAGGACGGCGCCAACTCCGATGATTCCTCCGATCGTGAGGCTTCCGGTGTCGCCCATGAACACTTGGGCCGGATACGAGTTGTACCATAGGAAGCCCATGAGCGCTCCAACGAACGCGGCCATGAACACGGCGATCTCACCGCTACCTGGAATATACATGATATTCAAATAGTCTGAGTTGAGGAGGTTGCCTCCGACCCAGGCCAGCACGCCCAGGACTACTCCGACAATCGCGCTGGTGCCCGCCGCCAGTCCATCCATGCCGTCAGTCAGGTTGGTCCCGTTGGAACAGGCGGTGATCACTATGACTATCATAAGGACATATATCGCCCATTTGCAATACCAACCCCATCTGCCCTTGAAAGGGGAGAGCCACTTGTAGTCGAACTCATGCCCCTTCACAAAGGGGATTGTGGTTGTCGTACTCTTCACGACATTTTCCATTTTCCAGCCGGAATCCTGGGCGATAAGTGTCTCGGAATCAACATTGAGGGAGTTCCTGTTGCCTTTCTCGACCACATTGGCCACACCTGCTTCCACAGGGACTTTCTCCCTGATGACTATGTCGTTGCTGAGCCATACGGTCATGCCTACCGCGAGACCGAGAATCATTTGGGCCAGGAGCTTGACCTTGGGATGCAGGCCTTCCTTGTTCTTTTTGAACACCTTGATATAGTCATCAGCGAAACCGAGAGCCCCGCACCACAGTGTCGTGAAAAGAAGAAGCTGGAGGTAGACATTGGTCAGGTCGCAGAACAGCAGCACCGGAACGACTATCGAGATGATAATGATGATTCCACCCATTGTCGGGGTGCCTTTTTTCTGCATCTGGCCCTCGAGTCCGAGATCCCTGATTGTCTCTCCTATCTGCTTTCTCTGAAGCCAGGAGATGATCCATTTACCGATGAAGAAGGCGATAAGCATCGCGGTGACGCTGGTCAACATAGCCCTGAAGGACAGGTAGGTGAAAAGCCTCTGTCCGGGGATGTCGTAACGCTGGAGATATTGGAACAGGTGGTATATCATTATAAACTTCTATTTTTCAATTGTTTCCATTGATTTGAACACTTCCGAGACAATCTCTCTCTCGTCAAAATGGCGCTTTTCGGTTCCGATGATCTGGTAGGTCTCGTGTCCTTTTCCGGCGAGAAGGATCGACGCGCCTTTTGAGGCGAACATAATCGCCGCTCTGATGGCCTCTTTCCTGTCCGGGATGAATATCGCTTTGGACAAGCCGGCTGGGCTGAATCCTGCCTTGATCTCTTCGAGAATGTCCTCAGTCCTCTCTGTGCGGGAATTGTCCGAGGTCACTATTATCCTGTCGGAGTATTTCTCTGCCACGGCCGCCATTTCCGGGCGTTTGGTCCTGTCACGGTCGCCTCCGCAGCCGAACAGGCAGATGAGCTCCTTGCCCCTGTCTATTTCCCTGAGGGTCTTCAGGACATTGTCCATGGCGTCAGGCGTATGGGCATAGTCAATCACTACCGAGAGATCTTTCGGACCTCTCATTACCTCCAGTCTTCCCGGAGCGGGCTCAAGCTTGCTGATGGCGACCAATGTCTCTTCCGGATCGGCTCCCAGAGCCATCGCCGCGCTGTAAATCGCTAGGATGTTGCTGGCGTTGTGCCTTCCGACAAGCCTTGTCCAGGCCTCCCGGCCGTCAATGCGGAGGAGCATTCCCTCGAAGCTTTCCTCAAGTACACGGCAGGTGTGGTCGGCCAGGCCCTTGCATGAGAAGGTCATGACCTTGGCCTTGGTGTTCTGAACCATGACCTCACCGTGGCGGTCATCAATGTTGATTATCGCTGTGGCCTTGGGGCTGAGGTTGTCGAAGAACAACTTCTTGCAGCGGAGATATTCGGCGAAGGTGCCGTGGTAGTCAAGGTGGTCGTGGGTCAGGTTGGAGAATATCCCGACCTTGAAGTCCAGACCAGAGACCCTCTCCTGCTCGACACCGATTGAGCTGACCTCCATGAAGCAATACTCGCAGCCCGCTTCCACCATCTCTGCCATAAGAGAATTGATGGTGATAGGATCAGCTGTGGTGTTCGCGGTCTCGGAACGGCGGGTCCCGACGTAATTGGCTATCGTGGAGAGAAGTCCGCAGTTATATCCCTGGGCCATGAACAGCTGGTAGAGGAGAGTGACAGTGGTGGTCTTGCCGTTGGTCCCGGTAATGCCCACAAGGGAGAGTTTCCTCGACGGGTTGTCATAGAAATTGGCGGCTATAATTGCGACCGCATGGCGGGAAGAGGCGACCTTCACAAACGTGACAGATCCTTCGCCTCGCTCAGGATGACAGATGTCATTCTGAAGGAGCGAAGCGACTGAAGAATCTTCTTCATAAACAATCGCCGTCGCGCCAGCCTCGATGGCCTTGGCGATATAAGCGTGACCATCGGTTCCATGACCCTTAACTGCCACGAACAGAGCTCCTTCCGACACTTTCCTCGAGTCGTCGGTCACAGCGGTTATCCTGATATCAAGATTTCCCTTGACATCGATGACTCCGCAATCTTTTATGATATCCCTAAGCGTCATTTCAATCCAATTGTCACACTTGTTCCCGGGGCGACCTTATGCCCGGCCTTGGGGACCTGCGAGGTCACATGGCCTGTCCCGGAATATATGCACTTCAAACCACTGTTCTCAATCATGTACATGGCGTCCTTAAGCCCCAATCCCTTAACATCCGGCACTACAGGCTCCTTCGGATCAACAAAGAAAGCCATGGCTGTCTGGACCTCCATCTTCGGGATCGTGGTCTTTGGTTCAAGGGTCTCACCCCAAGAAGGATCGAGCGAGTAGAGAGCGTCCACGATTTCCCTCATAGCCGCCGCGGGCAGCACACCGCCATAGACACTCCCTCTGATCAGGAAAGATTTGAGGCAGATAATGGCACTGTACTTGGGAGCGTCAGCCGGGAAGAATCCCACGAAGGTGGCCAGGTTGTGATAACTGCCGTCCCTTGTGACATAGGGATTCTGCATTCCGTATTTCTTGATCTCTTCTCCGGAAAGGACCTGTCTTGATGTCCCGGTCTTGCCGGCCACCTGCATTTTCGCTCCTCCGAGTCTGCGGGCAGCGGTTCCACCATCCTGGGTCACAGCCTTCATTGCCCTCAGCAAGGTGTCGGCGGTGGCTTTCGAGCAAATAGAGGCGTTTAAGACCGACGGTCCCTTCTTGGTCTTGACGACCCCGTTCTTCTCTATGCTCTCTACTAGGTAGGGCTTCATCATCTTTCCCTTGTTCGCCACGGCGTTGTAGAAGGTAAGGATGTGGAGGGGAGTCTCTTTGACAGCGTAACCCATGGCTACGGAACCTAAGTCGGTGGGACTCCAAATAGGGGAGTCCGGATTGGGTATCTCCGGCACTTGGAGGCCGTCCAGGTCGAAATCGAAAGCCTGGCCCAACTTGTAGAGATATAGTTTGTCAAGGAACTTCTTGGGATTGTCGGCGTAGTTCTTAACGGCCAGATAACGGAACACGTAGTTGGAGGATATCTCGAATCCATGGAGGATGGAGATGTCCTTCATTCCGAGCACATGGTCGTCCTGGGGATATCCAGGGATAATTCCGTTATTGGTTGGGATGCGATCGTCGAGGGATTTGATCACACCATCCTCGAGAGCTGTCATCAGGGTCGTGGCCTTGAATACCGAGCCGGGCTCGGAGCTGAGTCCGATCGCCATGTTGTAGGTCTCGTTGAGGCTCCAGTCAGTGGAGTCCCTTACGAGATTGACCATAGAGCGGATCGCTCCGGTCTTGACATCCATTAATATGGCGCAACCCATTTCGATAGATTTGTCCTCCTCTATCTGCCTGCGGAGTGCCCTGTCGACGATGTCTTGTATTGTGATGTCGAGGGTGGTCCTCACGTCAAGCCCATCCTCCGGCTTGACATAGAGACTGTCATAGTTCTGGATCCTCTCTTTGTTGTCGGTAGGCCTGAGCCACATCTCTCCCTCCTTCCCATGGAGGACATAATCATACTTTCCTTCCAGACCTATGTGGTTGTTACCGTTTGAGTTGCTGTTGTCCTTGACATAGCCGATCGTCCTGACGGCAAGTTTGCCGTACGGATATTGGCGGGAATCCTTCTTCACGACTATGACTCCGCTGCGATACTGACCCTCTTCCATCAAAGGAAGTTTCTGGATACGGAGCAAAGTCTCCCGGTCAATAGGGTGTCCGAGCCGCATGTACTTGTTGCCGTCCTTACGGCCTTTCTGGATCATTTTCCAGTAGTTCTCCCCGTCAGCGCCCATCTCGGCGGCCAGACCTTTGGCGAATAATTTGGCCTTCGCCTGCCATTCTTCTTCCAGCTTCTTCCCCTCGGAGCCTTGATCCTGGAAGAAATCCTTGCGGACAGTGCAATCCATGTACAGCTCGTACAGGGGAGTGGACATCGCGAGGAGTTTCCCGTCGCAGCCGATGATCGCCCCTCGCTCAGGGTCGATGACGGATTTCGAGCTTGCCGGCCTGAAATATTTCTCGATGGTCTTGTCGGGTTTCCAGAACCACTGGATATAGGCGATCCTGCCTACCAGGATCACCGAAAGGATCAGGAAGGCGGCATAGAGGTAGTACAGGATCATTCCTATCCTGTCCCTCTCCTTCTTCGTCGAATTCTGACTCTGTGTCGCCATCTCTTTGTCTTATTTTATCTTATCGGCGGGTTTCTGGGGGATTGTCAGAGCCGATCCCTTCTCCCGCAACATGTCTTCAATCTTGCTCATCCTGCCCATCGAGGCAAGCTCAACGGTCTTCTGGGCATGATATATCTCAGTGTCCTGCAGAACCTTCCGATTCTCTTCCACCTTTGTGAGCGTCTTCTCGATCTTGAGGCTCAACCAGATGCTGACCCAGAAGAGGAAGAATGTGTAGAGGATGTGGATAAAGTACTTGCCCACATGAAGTCTTAGGAGAAACTCACCCCTGATGGATGCCAGGAAGGCGTTCTTGAGCCACAGACCCACATCGGCCAGTTTCCATTTCCTATGTTCCTTCTCTCCCAGCATCTTATCTTCCTCCGTTTTGGGCCTTTTTTCTGGCTACCCGGAGCTTGGCGCTCCTCGCCCTTGTGTTGGACGCTATCTCGTCCTCTTCCGGGGTGACAGGCTTCCTGTTCACCGCCTCCAGAGGCGCTATCACTACTCCGAACATGTCCTTGTTCTCCTTCCCGTCGATCCTTCCGCACTTGATGAAATTCTTTACCATCCTGTCTTCCAGGGAATGGTAAGTTATGACCGCCAGCAACCCGCCTTCCTTAAGGGTGGCGGGTGCGCCCTCGAGAAATTTCTCCAGTGAGCGCATCTCGTGGTTGACCTCGATTCTCAAGGCCTGGTAGACCTTCGCGAGGTACTTGTGCTCGGCGAATTTCGGCAAGACCGGAGCGATCGCCTTGTCAAGGTCCCCTGTTGTCTCGATCCTGGCATTTGCCCTGGCCGAGGCGACAAGCGCCGCCACTTTCCCGGAGTTCTCGACCTCGCCGTAGATCCTGAATATCCTTTCCAAATCATCTTGCGGATACTCATTTACCACGTCGGCCGCCGTCTGACCGCCCTCCTGGTTCATCCTCATGTCAAGTGGAGCGTCATACCTGAAAGAGAAGCCCCTGTCAGCGGTGTCAAACTGGTGGGATGAGACTCCGAGATCGGCCAGGATGCCGTCCAGGCCATCCTCAAGCCTTTCTCTGAGATCCTCCCTCTCATGGGCGATCTGGAGAATGAAGTTCCGGATGAAACGGAAGTCTCCCCGTACCAAGGTCAGCCTCTTGTCGTCGATGCTGTTCTTTATAGCGTCGGCGTCACGATCGAAGGCGATGACGTGACCGTCTTCATTTAAGCGTGAAAGGATTCCGGCGGTGTGACCACCGCCTCCGAATGTGACGTCAGCGTATATTCCTGAAGGGTTTTTGACGAGAGCGTCAAGCGTCTCGCCGAACATGACCGGAGTATGGTAAACAGACATTGACCTCCCTCCTACCTCTCTTGAGATAGCTGGCCGGCAATATTCAAGAATTCCTCGTTCGAGATCTCGCTGGCCTCATAATTTTCCTTGGCCCAGATCTCTATCTTGTAATCGTTGCCCGAGAAGACTACCTCTTTCGTTACACCAATGGACTCCAGAAGCTTCTTGGGGATCGAGACGCGTCCGAGCTTCGGGTCAGGTTCGACCACGGCGCGGCCACGCATGTACTCTCTCCAGAAAGCGGCGTGAGCACGATTAAAGATGTTAAGTTTCGACTTGACCTTCTCGGATTGGCGCTCCCATTCCTCGAAGGTGTACATCTCGAGGCAGGATGTGAAGATGTCTTTCTTCACCACAAACCTCATGTCACCTTCGGGATCCATCAAAGACTTGAACGGCGCCGGGAAGACAACTCTTCCCTTGTCGTCGATCTTCGATGTGTATTCGCCAATGAATGTGATCATGTCTTAAAATTCGCCTTTCACGCTGACCACAAAGATAAGAATAATTTTCCACTTTATTCCACCAGCTTACATTTTTTTCCACAAATTTTTCCACCGATGAAAAAAGCCCTCCCGAGGGAGAGCTTTAAAAGGAATTCCGGATGAATATTCTATCCGTCTGAAGACTAGATGTCGGCGATTTTGACGATTTGATATACCAGATGGGATTGGCTGCCTTCGTAGAGTATTCCGACGGTCTCATCATCGATCATAGCCATGCAGGAATATCCCCAACCGCCTTCCTCGTCAAGGAGGAGTGATCGGTTCCAGGTCTTGCCCATGTCGTCACTCGCCTTGATTGTGAACATGTTCCGGGTCACTTTGGATTCCGGATTGGCGAACAGGAGGACATTTCCGGCCTTCAGTATACTGGCCTGGCAGACCGGCTCGATCAGAGTGTCGTTGGAGTCATGGGGAGTCCAGGTATTTCCGAGGTCGGAAGAGACGTAAACCTTCCTGGTCCGGTCCTCGCTGCCATGATTGCGCATATTCAGCATCAAGACTCCAGGGGCGATCTCGGCCACCTGGTCCTCGCAAACGTGGTTCACGGCCATATTGGAAACATGCCATGTGGCTCCGTGATCCTTGCTGTAAATGATTCCCGCTGAAGGGACCTTGTCTTTGTCCCATTCCTGGATTGGAACAACAAGAGTTCCGTCTGACATAGTGATGCCGCAACCGGGTCCTTGGAATAGGGTTGAGCTTGCGGGGTCCTTCACCAACGGTGTGATGCTGACCGGCTTGGACCAGGTCTTGCCTTCGTCGGTGCTTTTGGCCATCACCAGCTGGGCGACATCTATCGGGTCAAAACCGGTCGTTGACGCGAATATCGAGGATTTGCCCTCGAGCCCGTGTGACCAGATGGCGAACACGTAGATGTCACCTGTCACTTCATCGACTAGCACGCAGGGATCCCCGGTACCGTTCTGGTCCTTTGGCAAACCTCCGTATTCTCCCATGTCAAGAGCCACTCCCATCTTGCTCCAGGTTCGTCCACCATCCTTGCTGGTCTGGAAACCTATGTCAATGTCAGCCTGGAGGTCATAATACGTGTTCCAACGGATGTCATAGACAGCGATAAGATCGCCCGACTTCATTCTGGCCAGGCCAGGTATGCGGTAAGTGTCTACCCCGTCATCGCCATGGTTGCGGAAAGCCTGGGCGTAACGCCTTCCGGAAGAAGGGCCTTTCTCGTCGATGGAGACCGTGGTCCCGTCTAAAGTTATTGACTTCACGCCACAAGAGAATGTGCTGGCCAGATCCACCTTTTTGGAGGCGATATTAAGGCTGATATAGAAATGGTTATCCCCTTTGACCAGTGGCCTGTCGAAAGGAAGCTTTACAGTGCCTGATTTCGGTTTGACCTTGCTTTCGATGAAAGTTGACCGGGGGGCGTACCAATCCTCCTGGCCGGCTCCCCAATAATTGTAATGCGACTTCATCACATTCGACTTGGTCCTCGACATGACAGGGGATATCGTGCCGATGTAGACGAGGCGGATATCTTTGATAGCTTTGAGTGGAATGCCCTCCAAGGCGATTTCCACCTCACCAGAGGCCTGACGGGCGCTCTCGCTCGGAATCACAATCTCTGAGACCACATTATACTCACGGTCCACAATGACCGGAACCCTTGGATTGTACACTCCGACAGTCACCGCCGCCAGAAGTGTGGAAAGAATGTAACTTAACATGGCTTAAATATAGTAAAAAATCTGGCGAATGCCTATCTTTACATGTTATGAATACAACTATCCCCAGATTGTACAAGGTCATTCGCCCGTTGATGGCTGGAATGGCTTTCCTGTTCTCGGCACTCCTTCCCGCACAGACTTTTGAGAAGGGTTTTGACGAATTGTATGAGAAAAAGGCTGGTTTCCTGTCCGAGGCCGGAAAGACAGTCTATAATGGGGTCGTCCAACCGGTATGGAAAGGCTCGGATTCCTTTTTGTTCAGCACTTCGACTCCTGACAGCGTGAAGGTCTTCGAGGTTGATCTCCAAAATAAGACCATCAAGGAAGCGACTCAGTCTGAGCTTGATGAGCTTCGTAAAAACCTTCGTGGAGGTTATTATGACCCTTCCGATGAGAGCATGTACGCAAGGGGTGAGAAAAGGCCTGTGAAATCACCTGACGGGAAGCTTGAGGCCGTATTCCGGGATAATAATATCTGGATTCGGGAAGCGGGTTCCAAAGAATCCGGCCGGCAGATCAGTTTCGACGGGACGGACCAGGACAAATATGACAGAGTGCTCTGGTCTCCTGATTCCAAGAAACTGGCGGCATTCAGGAAGGAGGTCATAAAGGAGAGGCGGATTCTTCTGAGGAATTCACGTCCCGCCGACCAGGTCCAGCCGGAATACAAGTGGCTGGATTACGCCAAGCCAGGTGACGCTCTTCCTCAGGTGACCCCCGCTTTGTTTGACGTGGAGTCAATGACTGGAATTCCTCTTGAGACCGGCAAATGGCTGAACCAGTATTTCTTGACTATGGGCCGCTGGTCACCCGATTCGGAATTCTTCACTTTTGAATATAACCAACGAGGCCACCAGTTATACCAGTTGGTGGCTATTGAAGGCTCGACAGGTAAGAGCCGCGTTATCGCGGAGGAAAAATCGGAGACCTTCGTGTACTATTACGATCTGTACCGTTATTATTTCAAGGATGGAAACCATATCCTCTGGATTTCCGAAAGGGACGACTGGCGTCACCTCTACATGATTGACACCAGGAACGGATCCACCAGGCAGCTCACCAAAGGGGAGTGGAATGTAAGGGAAATACACAAAGTGGACGAGGATGGAGGATATGTCCTTATGAATGTCAACGGCCTCCATGCGGCTGAAGGGGAAGACCCATATAATAAGCATCTGGCTCGTCTTGATCTTTCCACCGGACGGATTACGGACCTGACTCCCGAGAACGCGAACCATACCGTCAGCTTCAACAAGGATTACTCTTCCTTTGTGGATAACTATTCCCGGCCTGACAGTCCTAATGTGTGTGTGGCTCGCTCAGTGTCAGATGGTTCCGTGATAATGGAGATCCAGAGACAGGATATTTCAGGCATCCTCGCGAAAGGATACACAATGCCTGTCGTTTTCAAGGCTAAGGGCAGGGATGGGGTTACCGACATCTGGGGTACGATCTATCTCCCGTACAAATTTGATAAGAAGAAAAAGTATCCTGTCATCGAATATATCTATGCGGGTCCTCATGACTCCCACGTAGTCAAGGACTTCCGTCCAGAGATGCGCTTTTCTAAACTCCTAGAGCTGGGTTATGCTGTCGTCAGCATAGACGGAATGGGGACTGACAACCGTTCGAAATCGTTCCAGGATGTCTGCTGGAGGAATATCAAGGATGCGGGCTTCCCGGACAGGATTCTCTGGATAAAGGCCGCTGCCGCAAAGTACAAGTTCCTGGACATCAGCGAGGTTGGGATATACGGGTATTCGGCTGGCGGACAGAATACCCTCTCCGCTCTGCTCTTTTACCCGGAGTTCTATAAAGTGGGCGTCGCTCTTTGCGGCTGCCACGACAACAGGATGGACAAGATGTGGTGGAACGAGCAGTGGATGGGTTATCCTATTGGCCCGTGGTACAGCGAGAACTCCAATGTGGACAACGCTTGGAGGCTGGAAGGGAAACTCTTGCTGATCAATGGGGAGATGGATGACAATGTTGATCCGGCTTCGACTCTTCAGGTTGTGGCTGAGCTGGTTAAGAACGGGAAATACTTCGAGCAAATGTTCCTCCCGGGCCATTCTCATAACCTCGGTTCGGATTACATCAACAAGCGTGTATTCGAGTTTTTTTGGAAGAACATCCCTCGGAAATGATTAAATTCGCGAAGTTTTGACCCAGGATGAATAAGACAGCGGACTACGAGCTTACGATTATCGTTCCCGTATTCAATGAGGAAGATAACCTCCATAGGCTGGAGGAGCGTCTGTCCGCCTTTCTGCCGGGAAGTTCCAGGAAGGCCTGCGTCTTGTTTGTGGACGATGGATCCAAGGATGGGAGTCTTTCTGGAATAAAGGACATCTGTTCGAGGCATCAAGACTTCTTTTATATCTCGTTTGAGAAAAACGCCGGTCTCTCTGCCGCCCTGAAGGCTGGTTTTGATTATGCTGAGTCAGGGCTGGTAGGGTATATTGACGCTGATCTCCAGACGGAACCTGAGGATTTCAATCTTTTACTTCAGGCTATTGACGGATATTCGATGGTTATTGGGATACGGACTGGAAGAAAAGACTCATGGTTCAAGAAAGCCCAGTCAAAGATAGCCAATGGTTTCCGTAGGATGATGACTCATGACGGGGCTGTTGACACCGGTTGCCCGCTGAAGGTGATTCATACTGATGTCGCTAAGAGGATTCCGATGTTCAAGGGAATGCACAGATTCCTGCCGGCTCTGGTGCTCCTTCAAGAGGGAACATCTTATAAACAAGTCTCAGTCAGGCACTTCCCTCGAGTGGCCGGCAAGTCAAAATACCATCTATGGAACAGGCTCTGGGGACCTTTGGCTGATTGTTTTGTTTACCGTTGGATGAAACGCCGGTATCTGAATTTCAGGGTCGCGGAAAGTAATATTGATTGACGGATGCACGGGATCGCACATTGGATAGTCTACTTGATCGGCTTTGCCGCACAGTTCTTCTTCGCAGGAAGGACCGCGTTCCAATGGCTTTATTCCGAGCGTAAGCATACGGTGACTTCTCCCGCCGCATATTGGGGACTCAGTGTGGCCGGAGCCTTCCTGATGTTCATTTATGGAGTCTTGAGGGATGATTTCCCGATAGTTCTCGGACAGCTCATTTCCTATTTCGTATACCTATGGAATCTGGATGCGAAAGGTATGTGGAAGCAGCTCGGGAATGTGGTCAGGGCGGTTTTGATCCTGACTCCGGTTATCGCGGTTGTCCTCTTACTCCACGACGCCGGCAGAGTCTTTGACAACATGTTCAGAAATGAGAATATACCTCTAGGGTTTGTTATCTTCGGCTCCGCGGGACAGGTGATATTCACATTGCGGTTTATCTACCAATGGTTCTACTCCCATCGCCGTCAAAAGAGCATTCTTCCGGCAGGCTTCTGGATCATCAGCCTGATCGGTTCCGGAGTTATATTGTCTTACGGTATATTCAGAAAAGACCCTGTGCTTATTCTTGGCCAGACTTTCGGGTTTGTGGCTTATGTGAGGAACCTTATGATAGGTTTCAAAAAGAAGGATGAATATGAGCAAGCCGTTGTTTGACAACATACTGACCCGGAATCCACTGGTTGTCACCTTCGTTTTCATCACCTTGTGCCTTCTTCCGGTGATGATAATGAGGGATTTCTCGCCAGACAACGAGCTGAGGTACCTCCAGATAGCTGATGAGGCTATAGAGAACGGCAATGTGTTCGCCTTCACTCTTGACGGGGAGAACTATGCTGACAAGCCGCCGCTTTATCTTTGGATAGTGATGTTGTGCAAGCTCCTCCTGGGTAAGCACTCAATGCTTCTTTTATCTCTGTTCTCGCTGATTCCCGCGTTCGTGATCATAGCTGTGATGGATCGCTGGTCCGCTCTCGAGAAGGTGACGGACAGGATAGCTGTGGCGTTCATGATGATGACCAGCGGCTTTTTCCTCGGTCTTTCTTTCTTCCTACGTATGGACATGCTGATGACAATGTTCATCGTGTTGGCGTTGAGGTCTTTCTGGCTGATGTACACCGGTTCGGGAAACCTGCGGAAGCAGTCTATCCTACTGCCTGTGTGGATATTCCTGGCCTTGTTCACCAAGGGACCTGTCGGGATACTGATGCCTGTTTTGGCGATTGTTTGTTTCCTGCTGGTCAAACGTCAAGGTAGGGAAATCGGGAATTATCTAGGTTGGAAAACCTTGGGGATATTAGCCGGGCTATGCGTCCTGTGGTTCGCCGGCGTCTATCTCGATGGTGGCAAGGATTATCTTGAGAACCTGCTTATCCATCAGACAGTCGGTCGCGCGGTGAATTCATTCTACCACAAGGCCCCCTTCTGGTACTATTTTGCTGCCATCTGGTATATAGCCGTCCCATACACTTTCCTCCTGATTGGCGCCATTGTCTTCTCTCTCTGTCATCCTGAGCGAAGCGAAGGATCTATGCGAAGCGAAGGATCTATGCGAAGCGAAGGATCCGGAAGTCCTTCTGACAAAGAGCGTTTCTTCCTGGTCACGATCATCTCGACGTTTGTGACTCTGTCCCTTTTCAGCTCCAAACTGGCCATCTACCTTATCCCGGTGATGCCATTCATGGTTCTCCTTTTCGTGGAGGTCCTTCGCCGCACTGGTTGGAAGAAGTGGATGTCATGGGCGTTGGCCGTGCCTGTCGGTTTTATCGCCATTTTGGCTATCGCGATTTTCATCGGCCTGTGCTTCAGGAATTCCTTCCCCTCTTTGGCTGAGTTTATAGAGCCTTATTCATTCTTGGATTCCTGGACTTTGAAACTTGCCTTGTTGCTGATCCTTTCGGGAATGGTGTTTTCCTTGTACTACCTATTGTCCAAAAAGAATCCAAGTGTCGCTTTGATGTTTGTGGGAGCCTCGATGCTTCTGGCCGGGTACACTGCCTCTTCAGCCATTCCGAAGGCCAATGATTGGATCGGTTACGGTAATCTATGCGAAACCATCCCGTCCGATGCCGAGGTGGCGACTGTCCGGATCCGGAGACCACTTCCGATGAAAGTTTATCTTGGGAGGGAAGTAACTGATTACCAGAAAGATTTTAAAGCGTTTAAAGAGTCTGAGATTGATGGTCGCAAGGTATCGGACGGTCCTCTTGTCCTATTGACCAGGACCGGGAAGATTGGTTCCGACGAGGATCTTGCCAAATTCGTTGAGAATAACAACCATTGGTTTGTCGGCCCGTATTGCGCCATTTCATATATTCCTGAAGATAATAATCCCCAACAATTAAACGAACTATAGAGTTATGAGTATCGACAGATTTTCCCTCGTGAGAGAGTCCTTCGAGAAGAAGGCGGTTCCTGCTGAGAAACCTGAAAAAATGCCGTCAGAATATTTCGGCGAGCTGGTTTTCGATCGTCGAAAGATGGCTGAGTACTTGGATGAGAGCACTCTTGCCGCCTTACTTGACTGCGTCGACAATGGAAAGCCTTTGGATCGTGCCACAGCTGACAAGGTGGCCGAAGGTATGAAGGAATGGGCATTACGGCATCATGTGACCCATGTGACCCATTGGTTCCAGCCTCTTACTGAAGGTACCGCTGAAAAGCATGACTCCCTTATCGAATATGACGGTAAGGGCGGGGTTATCGAGAAATTTGACGGTAGGTCTCTCGCCCAGCAAGAGCCGGACGCCTCCTCTTTCCCCAACGGAGGTATCAGGGCCACATTCGAGGCCAGAGGCTATACTGCCTGGGATCCTACCTCCCCGGTATTCATAATGGATGACACCCTTTGTATTCCTACAGTGTTCATATCCTACACCGGTGAGGCACTGGATTACAAGACGCCTTTAAAGAAAGCCATCAAAGCTGTCGGTGAGGCCGCTTTGCCTATCTGTAAATTGTTCGATCCTTCTGTCGAGAGGGTGTACTCATATCTTGGTTGGGAGCAGGAATATTTCCTCGTGGACGAGTCGCTTTACGCCGCCAGGCCGGATCTGATGATAACTGGCCGTACTCTTATGGGGCATGCCTCATCCAAGAGCCAGCAACTTGACGACCATTATTTCGGTGCCATACCTTCCCGAGTCGCTGAGTTCATGCGTGACCTTGAGATCGCCGGCCACAAGTTGGGTATTCCGATCAAGACAAGGCATAACGAGGTGGCGCCCAACCAGTTTGAGTTGGCCCCTATATTCGGGGAGGCGAACTTGGCTAATGACCAGAACCAGTTGCTGATGAACCTGATGAACCCCATCGCCCGCAAGCATGGTTTCGTGGTTCTGCTACATGAGAAACCTTTCGAGGGAGTGAACGGCTCAGGAAAGCACAATAACTGGTCTCTCGGTACAGACACCGGCACGATGCTTCTGGCTCCTGGCAAAGACGCTAAAGGCAACCTTCAGTTCATCACGTTCTTCGTGAATGTCCTGGCTGCTGTCCAAAGGCATAACGGCTTGTTGAAGGCCTCGATCGCCTCGGCGACCAACGCCCATCGTCTGGGTGGGAACGAGGCTCCGCCCGCAATCGTCTCGGCTTTCCTTGGTCGTACCATGACCGGAGTTTTGAGAAAGCTTCTGGAAGTTCCTTCCGACACTCCTATCGAGATCGCCGGGAAGAAGGGCCAAAGCCTTGGACTTGTGGAGATTCCGGAGATATTCGTGGACAACACCGACCGCAACAGGACATCGCCTTTCGCTTTCACCGGTAACCGTTTCGAGTTCCGAGCTGTGGGCTCTTCCGCCAATTGCGCGGGTGCGATGACAACCCTTAACGCCGCTGTGGCTGAGCAACTTCTGGAGTTCAAGGCCAAATTGGACGTCGAGCTGGCTTCCGGGAAACCGTTGAATGTCGCCGTGTTGGATGTTCTGAAGCCTATAATTGCCTCAATCATAGATGTCGTCTGCTTCGACGGAAACGGTTACGCTCCCGAGTGGCAGGAGGAGGCTCGCATGCGTGGTCTCAATGTCGAGACCAGTGTCCCTGAGATGATCAAGGAATTCACCAAGCCCGAGTCTGTCGAGATGTTCAAAAAGACAGGGGTTTATTCTCTCAAAGAGCTTGAGGCTCGTAATGAGGTCAAGTGGGAGATGTACATAAAGAAAGTCCAGATCGAGTCCAGAGTAATGGTCCGTATGGCGATCAACCACATCATCCCGGCGGCCCTTGATTACAAGCGTAAGCTATTGAAAGAGGTAGCGTTGAGCAGGGCTGTGTTCGAGGATACGGCTGGTTGCTCCGTGGAGCTTGGGCTGATCAACCAGATCAACTACTACATCGAGGAGATCAGCGCCAAGGCTGAGACCATGAAGAAAGCTCGTAAGATGGCGAACTCGATAGAGGATCTCTACGAGAGGGCGGTGGCTTACCACAAGATCGCTGAGGCGCTCAATGATCTGCGCCGTCCTATAGACAAACTCGAGGAACGGGTAGACAACCGTACTTGGCCCCTCCCCAAATACCGCGAGCTGCTCTTTATCAGCTAATTCACCTTGTCGTTCCCGGTCAGACAACTATTGCGTGTTCTGAATAAATGATTATCTTTATGATTGATGGTCAGCGGGGAACATAGTTTGACCGTCATTTAGGCGGATTGCCCTCTCCGATGCAAATCGGGGGGGGGGTAAATTGTTGAATATTAATTAGTTGAGTTATGAGAAAATTATTCAGGACATCTTTTCTGGCTTTTGCGATTGTCGCGATCTCGGCCGGAATGCTGACAAGTTGCGAGAAAAAGGAACCGACCCCTTCGGGAGGTAACGGCGGAAATGGCGGTAACGATGGTCCAGCGACCGTCGCGGTGACAGGTGTGTCGCTCAACAAGCAGACACTCAGCTTGGTCGAAGGCGGATCAGAGACTCTGACAGTCACCGTCGCCCCGAGCAACGCGACAAACAAGGCTGTCACTTGGAAATCTTCCGATGCCTCGACAGCCTCGGTTGACAACAGCGGTAAAGTGACTGCCGTAAAACCCGGTTCAGCTACTATAACCGTCACAACCACAGATGGTTCCAAAACTGCCACCTGTTCGGTCACCGTGACCGCCAAGCCGCCAGTAGAAGTTACGGGGGTCTCAATTGAACCTTCCACCCTTGAGATTAAGGAAGGGGAGACTTTCCAGCTCAAGGCCGTAGTCACTCCCGCGGACGCCAGCCAGGAAGTGGATTGGGCCTCTCCGTCTACGTATATCGCTACTGTGGACCAAAATGGCTTGATAACCGCTGTCGCTCCCGGTACGGTCCGTATTGCTGTAAGATCGAAGACATATCCGGACAAGCAGGGTTTCTGTGATGTGACCGTAAAAAAAGATGAGTCAGTTAAAGGAATCGCTTTAGACGCTTCTGAACTGAACTTGGAAGTGGGGGGAACTCGAAACCTCACGGTTATTATTATTCCTGAATATGCGTCAAACAAGAATGTCATCTGGGCTTCATCAGACCAATCAATAGTGGCAGTTGAGGACGGCTCTGTCAAAGCCCTTAAGGAAGGAACCGCTACAATAACAGCGACTTCCGAAGAAGGTGGTTTCAAGGCTGAATGTGTGGTCACTGTCTCTAAGGCCGCAGGTCCGTTTCTTTATACCTTGAGTGATGACAGGCATTTATGTGTCAACGGTGAGAAAGACACGATGGGTGGAGAGATATACGACCTGTGTGGGGATGGGGAGAATATCTACACGTATGAGGGACATAGAAACCAGGAAACGGGGCAGTTTGAGTCATGGTTTTGTAAGAACCGGCAACCCGTAATAAACATTACGGACATTTCCTTTAATTCATCTTATCAGTTATCCGCCAGGAACGGAGTATATGCCTTGTTATGTGAAATCGACCAATACTTCTTTACTGTCTTGAGAGCTGAAGAGGGCGGTGATGCGAAGTTGCTCACTATCAACACTTCCGCTGCCAAGTTGCTCGATTTGAATATGACTGTCGCTCCCAATGGGGAAATCCATGTGGCAGGCAGGATCAATGATTCTTTTGGCAGATCATGCCTCTATTGGTACAAGATAGCGGCCGATGGTAAAGTTACGGAGACCTTCTTGGAAGAGAACTCAATAATCACCCCTAAGGTCTCTGTGTCCAAGTCCGGGGACGTGTACATATTCGGTGGTGGGTATGATTCTGATAATAATATGGTCGGGAAACTGTTTAAGAACGGCAAGCTAGAAAAAACCATTGACAAAGTGGAAAACACCGGAGTATTCCTTGAAAATGTCATCCAGTGCGGAATCTTTTGTGAAGGTGATAACGTTTATACCGTAATCAGGGACAATGTCAAGAAAGAGATTCGCGCCCATAATGATGGGAAGACCGTGTTAACCCTTAAGTTCGACCAGAAGATCGGAATCGGATCAGGCATGGTAGATAACCCGATCTTCGTCACGTCCGGCGGCGAAATCTACATTTATTGGGAAGGAGCTGATGACCTGTATCATATCAATAGGAACGACAAGACGATCCTCACATCGTCCTATTATCTGACTCCTTTCTGTGTTGTCGAGTAGCCTTATTGGCATCAATCTGTCCTGTTACGGAAGCTGCTTTACGGGGAACAAGGCGTAATTGGTAAATAATTGACATTTAAGCTATTACTAAAATGTGCATGGAAAAATAATCCATGCACATTTATTTAAAAAGCTGATTATCAAGATGTTCCTGAAAACGGCTAACTAACCGAGGTAAGGTTGTTATATTCTAGTATACCAGCAGGTAAAGGCCGGCCGCGATGACGCATCCGACCATAGGCCCGACCACGGGAATCCAGCTGTAGCCCCAACCGCTGTCACGCTTGCCCTCAAGCGGGATCAAGGCGTGGATGCAGCGGGGACCGAGATCCCTGGCGGGATTTAGGGCGTAACCGGTGGTTCCTCCCAGTGACATACCTATTGACATGATGATGGCCGTCACAGGGAAGGCTCCGATGCTGCCGAGACCGACAGCCGGAGTGTTAGCCTGGGTGCCGATCGCGAGGATCAGGAATATCAGCACGCAGGTGGCCAGGATCTCGCTGAACAGGTTAGCCGGCTTGTGATCGATGGCAGGCATTGTGCAGAAGGTGCCGAGGATGCCGTCAGGATTGCCTGTTGAGGCCTTGTAATGATCTTTATAATAGAGATATACCAGGCCGGCACCGACGAAGCCTCCGAGCATCTGGGCTACGCAATAGGGGAGAACCTCATTCCAAGGGAAGGTTCCCGCGACGGCGAGTCCGAGGGAAACGGCAGGGTTGAGGTGGGCTCCTGAATATGGTCCGGCGATGAACACTCCGGCCATCACCGCGAAGCCCCAAGCGAGGGTAATGACGATCCATCCGGCTCCTTTTGCCTTGGATCTCTCCAGGGTTGTGGCGGCGCAGACGCCGTCACCCATAAGCACTAGCACAAGCGTTCCTATGAACTCGAAAACGCATTTTGTCCATAAAGTCACTTCCATATTCCTAAAGATTATTGATTGTCCTTCTAATAGCGTCTGCCCAGCCCTCTTTGAGGGTACGGACCTGATTCTCACTTGCTTCCGGCGTGAATGTCCGTTCAGCTAGCCATTGGCTCTTGATGTCTTCGATGCTGTCCCAGAAGCCCACCGCGAGTCCGGCGAGATAACACGCGCCTTTAGCTGTGGTCTCAGTGACCTGGGGCCGGATCACATCAGCGCCGAGGATGTCAGCCTGGAACTGCATCAGGAGGTTGTCCCTGGAAGCTCCTCCGTCGACTTTCAACTCAGCAAGACGCACTCCGGCGTCTTTTTCCATAGCATTCACGATATCCATCGTCTGGAAGGCTATGCCCTCCAAGGCAGCCCGGGCGATGTGACCGGCGGTCGTGCCTCTGGTTATTCCATGAATGCAGCCTTTGGCATATTGGTCCCACCAAGGGGCTCCCATACCTGTCAGGGCGGGAACGAAATAGACTCCTCCGTTATCCGGAACAGTCTTGGCGAGTTCCTCGACTTCCGCTGAGCTCTTTATGATCCCGAGCCCGTCCCGGAGCCATTGGATAACTGATCCGCCTACGAATATGCTGCCTTCGAGAGCGTAGTTTACTGTTTCTCCGATTTTCCAAGCGATGGTGGTGAGTAGGTTATTCTTGGACATGATAGGCTCGGTTCCGGTGTTCATCAGCAGGAAGCATCCGGTGCCATAGGTATTCTTGACAGAACCCGGCTCTGTACACATCTGACCGAACAGCGCGGCCTGCTGGTCGCCTGCGATTCCGGCTACCGGGACTCCCTCCGCGAAACCATATCCCGAAGTCTTCCCGTAGACTTCGCTCGAGGATCGGACCTCTGGCATCATTGAGATGGGAATATTCAGAAGATCAAGAAGTTCCTGATCCCATTGGAGGGTGTTGATGTTGAAAAGCATGGTCCTGGATGCGTTGCTGACATCGGTGACATGGGTCTTTCCGCCTGTCAGGTTCCAAACCAGCCAGGAATCGACTGTCCCGAAACGGAGCTTACCGGCCTGAGCCTTCTGCTTGGCTCCAGGAACGTTCTCAAGAATCCAGCGGATCTTGGTCCCGCTGAAATACGCGTCGATTATAAGACCGGTCTTCTCTCTGATCTTGTCCGTCAGTCCGGCCGCTTTCAAGGAGTCACAAAACTCTGAGGTCCTGCGGTCCTGCCAGACAATAGCGTTGTGGACAGGGATGCCGGTCTCGGCGTCCCACACAATGGTGGTCTCCCTTTGGTTTGTTATGCCGATCGCGGCGATGTCGGCACCGGTCAGTCCCAAGGTGGAGATGGCTTCGGCCGCGACTCCGGCTTGGCTTGACCATATCTCCATGGGGTCATGCTCCACCCAGCCCGGTCTGGGGAAATGCTGGGTGAACTCTTTCTGTGCGACCGCCACCGCGTTGCCGCCGCGGTCGAAAACGATTGCCCTGGAGCTGCTTGTGCCCTGGTCCAAGGCGAGTATGTACTTGTCCATATACTAGTTATAGTTTCAGTGTTATTCCACTATCTGTCCAAGAAGTGTGGCCGAGGTGCAGGATCCGATCTTTACCTGGACATAGTCTCCAGCTTTATGTCCAAGCCCGGGGAAGACGCACATCTTGTCACTGCCGGTTCTTCCGCAAAGCTCCTCGGGATTTCTCTTGGAAGGTCCTTCCACAAGCACCTCGAAAGTCTTCCCGACATCACGTAGGTTGCTCTCCAAGCTAAGTTGATTCTGAAGTTCGATTATCTCGTTCAGCCTGCGTGTCTTGACATCTTGGGGTACATCGTCCGGATAATGCCTGGCGGCAAGGGTCCCTGGCCTTTCCGAGTAGCAGAACATGTAGGCGTAATCGAAGGCGGCCTCCTTGAATATGGACAAAGTGGCCTGGTGGTCTTCCTCAGTCTCCGAGCAGAAACCCGCTATCACATCGGTAGTTATCCCGCAACCAGGAAGGATCTCCCTGATCTTGCGCACCCTTTCCATGTACCACTCCCTTGTGTATCTCCTCCTCATCTTCTCGAGCATCCTGTCGCTGCCTGACTGGACGGGCAGGTGGATGTGGTCGCAAATATTTTTGTGTGCGGCCATGGTCATAATCAGCTTGTCGCTTATATCCTTCGGATGGTTGGTGGCGAACCTGACCCTCAAAGACGGGTCAATCGAGGCTACAGCATCCAGAAGATCCGGGAAATCAACATCCTTATCTTCTGATTTCCAATGATATGAGTCCACGTTCTGTCCCAGGAGTGTAACTTCTTTGTAGCCTCTTGAGAAAACATCTTTCGCCTCGGCGAGTATAGTCTCGGGATCGCGGCTGCGTTCGGCGCCCCTGGTGTAAGGGACAACGCAGTACGAGCAGACATTATTACAGCCCCTCATGATGGATATAAACGCCGATACACCGTTCTTGTCCGTACGGACTGGGACGATGTCAGCGTAAGTCTCTTCACGGGACAGCAGGACATTGATTCCAGGCTTTTCCGGAGTGATTTCCTTGATCATGTCCGGGATGGTCCTGTAGGAGTCCGGTCCAGCCACCAGGTCTACTTTTCCGGTCTCTATCAGCTTGTCCTTCAACCTCTCAGCCATACAGCCGACAATCCCGATAATGGCCTCGGGCCTGCTCTCTTTCTGCTTGCGGAACACCTCGAGGCGCCCCCAAATCCTTTGTTCGGCATTGTCTCGTACCGAGCAGGTGTTGGCTAGTATGATGTCGGCGTCATCCATCGAGGTGGTTCTCTCGTAGCCCTCTTTCCTCATTATCGAGAAAATGACCTCCGAATCCACCACGTTCATCTGGCAGCCGTAAGTCTCTATGTATATCTTCTTATCCATCCGGTTCGCTATATGTACAAAGATATGGATTTTTCAGTGAATAAGTATTTTTTCCTATATTTGTAGGACTTGAAATATGTTCAAGATATGAGAAAACATTGGTCCAAGTTGCTCCTGACCCTGCTTGCGGTCGTGTCGTTGACTCTCTCGGGCTGCGCCAGCCTGAAGAAGGTCAAGGACATCAAGATCACTTCCGTAGGCGTTGAGTCATATTCGTTCAGCGGGCTCAGGTCCATCAATGCCTTGCTTGCGATCGGGATTGACAATCCCACTTTCGCATTCAAGGTTACGCAGTTGAACGGGATATTGAAATATAAGGGAGAGGACTTCGCTTTTTATTCTGCCGACACTCTTAATGTCGACAGGCAGTGTGTCAAGGTTTATGACCTTCCATGCGCCGCCACCCTGAGCGAGGGAGTCAACCTGATGCAGGCCATCCAGATTATGAGGAATGGTACTTTGGAAGGGTTCACCACCGATGTCGAGGCGAAGGTGAAACTAAAGAGTGGGGCTGGTACGACCTTGAAATACAAGGATATCGATCTCCAAGAAATGACTGAGAGAAGATGAGAAGATTATTTGATTTATTTATAGTTCTTGCTTTGTTCCTTGGCTCGGCCGGGATTGCCGCCGCCCAGGACACCACAGTGGATCCCTCTGTGGGACCCGCCGTGGACTCCACGCTTATAGGCAAGAGCATATTCAACCTGATGCCGAACGTGACTATCCATCAGTCACAGAATATCTTGACCGCGATGAACAGGCAGATTTCCTCCAATTCTTCCAGGAAGGTCTCCGGCTTCAGGGTCAGGATATTCAATGACAACAAACAAAACTCCAGGGGAGCTTCTGAGGCGGCGATGGCCCGTTTCAAAGGAATGTATCCCGGAGTGGCCGCCTACAGGACATATTCGAATCCGTTCTTCAAGGTCACCGTTGGGGATTTCAGGACAAAGTCCGAGGCCATGCAGCTCATGCAGAGCATCAAAGGCTCATTTCCTTCGGCGTTCATTGTGAAGGAGACAATCAACTACCCTCCGGTGGGCTCAATCTATTAGGCGATGCTCAAGCAAGGACTCGAACTCAAGCAGACACAGAAGCTATCCCCGCTCCAGATCCAGACGATCAAACTGATCGAGCTGCCGATTCAGGAGCTTGAGCAGCGTGTCAAGGCGGAGCTCGAGGAGAATCCTGTGTTGGATGATTCCCCGGCTCCCGAAAAGGAAGACCGGGATGACGAGCCCAGGGATGTGTCTATTGATGAGATGGACGCCGATGATCCCATCCCGTCTTATAAGCTGAGAGTCAACAATTACGGCAAGGACGAGCGTCCCCAGTACAACACCTTCTCGGTCAAGGAAAGCTTCACCCAGAGCCTTATGGATCAGCTGGGTTACCGTAACCTGTCCAAGCATGATTATGATGTCGCGGCTTTCATAATCGGCAGCCTGGATGAGGCGGGTTATCTCCGAAGGAGTGTGGACAATGTTGTGGATGACCTCGCTTTCAGGGCTAACATTGAATCTACTCCTGAGGAGGTTGAGCGTCTTCTTATGCTCATCCAGCAGTTTGAGCCGGCTGGAGTCGGAGCCAGGGATTTAAGGGAATGTCTCCTCCTCCAACTCAGGGCCCAGAACCAGACCCAGGAAGTCCAGATGGCCGAGACGGTCTTGAGGGATTATTTCCAGGAGTTCTCCAACAAGCATTTCCAGAAGATTATCTCGAAACTCGGTCTATCCGAGGATGATATGAAGGCCATCATCTCCAGGATTATCAAATTGAATCCTTCTCCCGGAGGGCAGATAGACGATTCATATAACGACCAGGCCCAGCAGATTGTTCCGGACTTTGTGCTGGACATCGTTGACGGGGAGATGAGGCTTTCGATGCCTCGGTTCTCTATCCCGGAGATCCGGGTCAACAAGAAATACGCCGACCTTCTGGCTGAGGCGCAGGGCTCCACCGACCGCCAGCAGAAAGAGGCAGCGACTTTCGTGAAACAGAAACTGGACTCCGCCAAGTGGTTTGTGGAGGCTCTCAAGCAGCGCCAAAATACCCTGCGGAGCACAATGGAGGCCATTCTTGAATACCAGCACGATTATTTCCTGGATGGTGACGAGACCCATCTTAAACCGATGGTCCTGAAGGATATCGCCGAGAAGACCGGTTTCGATATTTCGACTATCTCCAGAGTCGTCAACAGCAAGTACATCGAGACCCATTTCGGAATATTCCCTCTCAAGGAGTTCTTCTCGGAAGGTCTTGAGAATCAAGATGGTGAGGAAGTCTCGACACGAGAAATAAAGAAGGCTCTTAAGGACTGCGTTGAGAACGAAGACAAGCGCAAGCCTCTAACTGACGACCAACTGGTCGCCGAGATGGGAAAGAAGGGCTACAAAGTCGCCCGACGCACAATAGCGAAATACCGCGACCAACTGGATATCCCGAAGGCGCGGCTCAGAAAGGAATTATAGGATTAACCGACCTTTGCTCCGAAGGCCAAATCTCCGGCGTCTCCGAGGCCGGGGATAATATAAGACTGGCTTGTCAGTTCCTCATCGATGGCGGCTGTCCAAAGGCAGGTGTTGTCCGGGAACCTCTTCTGGAGATACTCGATCGCATAGATGCTTGAAATCGGGCTGACGAAGTGGGTGAAAGCAGGCTCGCCACCCTCGTCAACGAGCTTATTGTAAGCTATTTCCATAGATGCGCCCGTGGCGATCATAGTGTCGGCCACAACAAGGGTCTTACCGGTCAAATTCGGGCATGTGCAGTACTCGATGGCGATGTGGAACTCGTCGATCTTGTCATATTTGCGATATGCGGCGATGAAAGCGCTCTCCGCACCGTCGAAGATGTCCATCATACCCTTATGAATGGGAAGACCCGCCCTGAGAATAGTGGCGGCCACGATCTTGGTGTCAAAAGTCTCAATGGTGGCTGTGGCAAGGGGAGTCATCACCTCCTTCGGGGAATACTCAAGAGTCTTGCTCAACTCATAAGCGAAAATCTGTCCGAGCCTCTCAAGATTGAAACGGAAGCGGAGGCTGTCTTTCTGGATCTTCCTGTCGCGGACTTGCGCGATGATGTTGTTCAGGGCAGAATTGGTCTCCCCGAGGTTGATGACTTTCATGGTATTCAGTGGATGGTTGTTACTGAATCCAAAAGTAAAGATTTATTTCTGATCAAGCAAATTTTTCGAGACATATACCTTGTCGTCGGCGAAACTGTAGTACCTGTCGTCACAGATTATCACATGGTCAGTCATGGATATGTCGAAAGTCGAGGCTGCCTTTTTCATCGCGGCTGTCTGAGCGAGATCCTCCATTCCCGGCATGGGATTACCGGAAGGATGGTTGTGGACCATGATTATCCCGCACGCCCGCTTGTCAAGGGCTTTCTTTACCACCAGCCGAGGATCCACCACAGTGGCCGACAGTCCTCCCATGCTGAGCATCTCCTTATGAATCACGTAGTTCGCTCGAGTGAGATAGATTATCCATAATTCCTCATGATCTAAGCCTTTCAGCCTGGGAAGCATCATCTTGTACACCATCGCCGGATCACACAGCGGCACTTTCTCCAGTCCGGGATCCTCAAGGCAGCACCGCCTTCCCAATTCAAAAGCGGCGGCGATGGACGCGTATCGGCCTTTCCCGATCCCGTCCATCGCCATCACTTTGGTCTTGTCCATGTCAGCTATCCGGGAGAGATTCCCGTCTGCTGAGGAAAGCAGCCTGTTAGCCACTTCCAGGACATTCTCTTTTCTCGTTCCGGAGCCAATGAGAATGGCCAGTAATTCGGCGTTGCTCATCGCTCCCGCCCCTTTGGAGAGCATTTTCTCGCGCGGACGCTCGTCCACGCATAAATCTTTGATTCTCATAGTTTTGTTTAGTATTAATAGTTAAAAAGGATGGTTATTTCCTTTCTATCACCAAGCGGGCCGCTTCAGCGATGCCGTTGGCGTCGATTCCATAGGCGGCCAGCAACTCGGAAGGAGTGCCACTCTGCCCGAAGGTATCCTTTCCATTGACAAACTGGATGGGCTTGGGTGATGTGGTCGCAAGCACTCCGGCGATAAGCTCGCCGAGACCTCCGGCCATGTTATGTTCCTCTGCCACAACAACGGCTCCGGTCTTGATGGCGGAAGCAAGGATTGTGGACTTGTCGAGAGGCTTGATTGTCGCGACATCGATCACATCAGCGCAAATGCCTTCAGCCTCAAGTGTTTCCGCGGCTTTCAGAGCTTCCCAAACCATGTGGCCGGTGGCGATGATAGTCACGTCCTTACCCTCGTTAAGAACATAAGCCTTGCCGATTTCGAAGGGCTCATCGGGCATGAAGTCAGCCACTTTGGGCCTGCCGAAACGGAGATAGACGGGACCGTCATACTTGGCAGCCGCGATTGTGGCGTTTTTGGTCTGGGTCCAGTCACAAGGGTTGATCACGACCATGTCGGGAAGAGCGCGCATCAAGGCGATGTCCTCCATCGTCTGGTGGGTGGCTCCGTCCTCTCCGAGGGTGATTCCCGCATGTGATGAGGCGATCTTTACATTGGTCTTTCCGTAGCAAACCTCCATCCTGATCTGATCGTAGACTCGTCCGGTGACGAACTCGGCGAAAGATCCGGCGAAAGGAACGAGGCCGGTCAAGGCCATTCCGGAAGCGGTTCCGATCATATTCGCCTCAGCGATTCCGCACTCGAAATACCTGTCGGGGAACTCGGCGGCGAAAGCGTCCATCTTGAGCGATCCCTTGAGGTCCGCGGTCAGAGCGACCACCTTGGGATTGGCTTTACCAGCCTGCAGAAGGCCTTCACCAAAGCCGCTGCGGGTGTCTTTCTTTCCTCTGTCTGTATATTTTTTCATGATGATCTCTATTTTAGAAGTCTCCCAATGTCTCCTCAAGCTGGCTGAGAGCGACTCCGCACTGTTCGTCGTTCGGGACGCTTCCATGCCACTTGTGTGTGCCGGCCATGAAATCAACGCCGTGACCCATCTCGGTTTTGAAAAGAATCATCACGGGCTTGCCTTTTCCACCCAGTTCCTTGGCTTTGGCGAAAGCTTCGAGGATCTTGTCCATGTCGTGGCCGTCAGCGGAGATGGTCTCCCATCCGAAAGCCTTCCACTTGGCCTCCAGGTCTCCCAGACCGGCCACATCTTCAGTGGTGCCGTCAATCTGCTGGCCGTTGAGGTCTGTCATCGCCACGAGGTTGTCCACTTTATGGTGGGCGGCGAACATAGCCGCCTCCCAGATCTGTCCTTCCTCACTTTCTCCGTCTCCGCAGAGGACATAAACTGAATGGTTGTCCTTCGCCAGTTTCTTGCCGAGAGCCATGCCAACGGCCACAGAGAGGCCCTGGCCAAGGGATCCGGCTGCCTGGAACACTCCCGGAAGGCCCTTCCTGATTGAAGGGTGGCCCTGAAGCCTGGTTCCGAACTTGCGGAAGCTCGCCAGCTCTGAAGTCGGGAAATATCCGGCCCTTGAGAGGATGGAGTAATACATGGGGGTCAGGTGTCCGGCTGAGAGGATGAATGTGTCCTGGCCGTTACCTTCGCGGGTCCAAGTGGCGGGGTCCTGGTCCATGACTCCGAAGTAGAGGGCAGTCATGAAATCAGTGCTACTCATCGATCCGCCCGGATGCCCGGATTTTGCCAGGGATACCATCCGGATGATGTCTCTTCTGACTTGAGAGGCAATCTTTTTCAGATCTTCTGTTGATCGCATTTTGCTGTTTGATAATTTTGGTTTGAATAATGCTTTTTTGAGTAAAGCATACAAATATAATCCTTTTTTATGTCAACAGGAAATTTTAAATTCGCGTAGTCTTTTTATGGGCTGGTTATTAAATTCATAATTGATGGCACAAGTAGTGATTATGCCCAAGCAAGGGCAGTCTGTTGAAAGTTGCATTGTTACGGAATTCAAGAAGAAGGTCGGAGACAAAGTCGCCGTTGGAGACATCCTGTTCAGCTATGAGACCGACAAGGCCTCTTTTGAGGAGGAGTCCAAGTTCGAAGGCACTGTTTTGGCCTGTTTCTTCAATGATAATGACGAGATTCCTTGTCTGGAGAATGTGATGGTTATCGGTGAGCCGGGCGAGTCCTTCGAGGAGTTCGCTCCCGGCGGCGCCTCCGATCATGCTGGAGCACCGGCTGGTGAGGATGCTCCCACCAGCACCGTCTCGCTCCGCTCGACCCCACCGCTCGCGTCGCAAAGCGACGCTCCGGTCCCCCCTCTTAACGTGCCGAGGGTGGCAGTGGTGCCCGGTGGGACATCCTCACCGGCCGGTATTTCACCAAGAGCAAAGCACCTGGCGGAAGCGAAGGGTGTTGATCCGAGTCAGGTGGCGGGAAGCGGCCCTGGTGGCAGGGTCATCGAGAGGGACATTCTCGCCGCTGCTGCCTCACCCAGAAGCGGTCTCGCCAAGGCCATGATCGCACAGGGCGGCCTTCAGGCTCCCCAGAACGGCTCCGGAATCGGCGGAATGGTCAGAGGAAGTGACCTCAAGACATGGGAACCTTCCCATACCGACATCTCAGGTGAAGGGACCGAGTTCACTGTTGAGAAGATGTCCAACATGCGTAAGCTCATCGCCAAGAGCATGTACAATTCTCTCCAGAACTCCGCCCAGCTAACCCACATGCTCGGAGCTGACGCCAGGAAGATCCAGGCTCTTCGCAAAAAAGCCAAGAAGGCTCTTGAGGAGGGCAAGATCGACGCCAATGTCACTATCAATGACTTCGTTTGCTTCGCGGTTATCAAGGCTCTCCAGAAGTTCCCCAAGGTCAATTCCCATTGCCTTGGCGACTCCATGAGGATATTCAACACAGTCAACTTGGGTTGCGCTGTCGACACCGAGCGCGGGCTCATGGTTCCTTGCGTAAAGAACGCGGAGAAGCTCTCGATTACTGAATTGAGCAAGGCACTCAAGCAGGTGGCGGATGACTGCCGCAAGGGCAGCATCAATCCTGACCTGCTCTCTTCAGAGGCGGCCTCGTTCACAGTCTCCAACCTTGGAGGTTTCGGAGTCGAATGGTTCACCCCTGTCATCAATCTTCCTCAGAGCGGAATACTCGGAGTCGGTACCATCGTCCCCCGTCCGAAGGATCTCGGCGGCGGTGTCTATGCCTTCGTCCCTTACCTTGGCCTGTCTCTGACATATGACCACAGAGCCTTGGACGGAGGAGAAGCCACGAAGTTCCTCAAGCAGGTGGCGACTGAAATCGAGAATCTTGACATCGAATTCTAATCCGGATATCAATTAACTCAATATGTACGATTTAGCGATTATCGGCGGCGGTCCCGGTGGTTATGTGGCCGCAGAAAGGGCAGGGGCCGCGGGCCTCAAGGTTGTCCTCTTCGAGAAGAAGTCTCTCGGTGGAGTTTGCCTCAATGAAGGTTGCATCCCGACCAAGACCCTCCTTTACAGCGCGAAGGTTTACAATTATGCCAAGACAGGAGACCATTACGGTGTCTATGTCAGCGATCCGACTTTCAAGTATGATGAGATCGTGGCCAGAAAGAACAAGGTGGTCAAGAAACTCGTCGGTGGAGTCAAAGCCGCTATGAAGGGTAACAAGGTCGAGGTTGTGGCTGAGAACGCCACGATCCAAGGCCGTGACAATGAGGGAATCAAGGTCGAGGCCGGCGGTAATGAATATGTCGCCAAGAACCTTCTGATCTGCACAGGATCAGAGGCGTCTGTTCCTCCGTTCCCCGGACTTAAGGAAGCGGGAGAGAGGATCGTCACCAACCGTGAGATTCTCGCCATGACCGAGATGCCGGAGAGCCTGGTGGTCATCGGTGGTGGAGTCATCGGTATGGAGTTCGCCGCTTTCTTTAGCACTCTCGGCACCAAAGTAACTGTGGTTGAGATGCTTCCGAAAATTCTTGGACCTCTTGACGACGAGATCAGCGAGATGCTCCAGAAGACGTATGAGAAGAGGGGAGTTGAGTTTTGCCTGCGCTGCAAGGTAACTGGAATCGAGGGTGATACTGTCGTCTATGAAGACCCTGAAGGCAAGGTCTGCAGGGTCAGTGGAGATAAGATCCTCGTGAGTGTGGGCCGCAGGGCCAACCTCCAGGGTTTCGGACTCGAGAATATCGGTGTCGAGCTCGCTCTCAATCCTGCCGGAAGGCCTTACGGAATCAAGGTGGATGAGAAGATGAGGACAAATGTCCCCGGAGTGTATGCCGCTGGAGACGTGACCGGATTCTCGATGCTTGCCCACACCGCTTCAAGGGAAGGTGAGGTCGCTGTCAACAATATCCTCGGAAAAGAGGACAGGATGCGCTACAACGCTATTCCCGGGGTTGTCTATACGAATCCTGAAGTCGCCGGGGCGGGTCTCACTGAGGCCGAGGCCAAGGCGAAAGGCATCGACTACAAGGTCGTCAAGCTTCCGATGGCTTATTCCGGCCGTTTCGTGGCTGAGAACGAGAGGGGAGATGGAATATGCAAGATCATTGTAGGGTCCAGGTTCCATGAGGTCCTTGGAGTCCACATGCTTGGAAATCCCTGCTCGGAGATAATCCACAGCGCATGCCTCGCAATCGAGGCCGAGATGACCCTGGAGCAGCTCCAGGAGATAGTTTTCCCTCACCCCACCGTGTCGGAAATATTGAAAGAAACCGCATTCACAATCAAATAAAACAGA
This sequence comes from uncultured Bacteroidia bacterium, assembly GCA_902785575.1. Lineage (GTDB taxonomy): Bacteria > Bacteroidota > Bacteroidia > Bacteroidales > UBA932 > Cryptobacteroides. Next base: position 42,018 of record CACZZF010000013.1, read on the forward strand.
ACAACCATGCCTAAAGCGCTTTATATAGATCCCGAGGTCACCCTGCGTCCGCAGGAGCACGAGTTGAAGCTCCCGACCATTCCGGTGATGAAGTACAACAAGACCGTCAAGCAAGAGATCGAGGACGGCCGTTTCACCAAAGAGGACCTGCTCCGCATATTCCGAGACATGTCCTATATCCGTGAGTTCGAGACGATGCTCAACCTCGTCAAGACCACCGGAGGTTACAACGGTGTCGCCTACAACAATCCCGGTCCCGCCCACCTTTCCGCCGGCCAGGAGGCCGCCGCGGTCGGTATGGCTTATGCCCTTGACACTGATGACTTTATCTTCGGAAGCCACCGTTCCCACGGTGAGATTCTCGCCAAGGGACTCCGATCCATTCAGATTCTTCCTGAGGATGAGCTCAAGAAGGTGATGGAGGAGTTCTGGGATGGCGCCACTTTGAATGTGGCCAGGAAGGCATATTCCGGGACTGACACCAAGGAACTTGGAATCCGTTTCCTCCTTTATGGTGCCATGGCTGAGATATTCGCCCGTACAACCGGTTTCAACAAGGGACTCGGCGGTTCTATGCACACCTTCTTCACTCCTTTCGGAATATATCCGAACAACGCCATCGTCGGTGGTAGCGGCTCAATCGCCGTTGGAGCGGCTCTTTACAAGAAGGTCAACAGGAAGAAGGGTATCGTCGTCGCCAACCTTGGCGATGGTGCCATGGCCCGCGGCCCTGTGCTCGAGGGTATGACCTTCGCCTCAATGGATCAGTTCAATACCCTCTGGGAGGGTGACATGAAGGGCGGCCTTCCTGTCCTGTTCAACGTGATGGACAACCAGTACGCCATGGGTGGCCAGACCAAGGGTGAGACCATGGGTTACACCTTCCCGGCTCGTTTGGGCGCCGGATTCAAGGCTGACGCCATGGATGCCGAGAGAGTGGATGGATATAACCCTCTCGCTGTCATAGACGCTTTCTACCGCAAGAAGGCCTACCTTCTCGAGAAGAAGGGACCTGCCCTCTTGGATGTCGTGACTTATCGCTACAGTGGCCATTCCCCGTCCGACCAGAGCTCATATCGTACCAAGGAAGAAATCGAGGCTTGGGAGAAAGAAGACTGCATTGTCGCCTTCGGAAAGAAGCTGATTGAGGCTGGTGTCGCTGATCAGGCCGCTCTTGACGCTATCCGCGCAGAGGTTAACGCCAATATCTTCGAGTGCTATAAACTCGCTATCGATGAGGAGGTTTCCCCGAGGATGGATCTTGTGAAGCAAGATGAGCTTCTCGGTGAGATGATGTTCTCCAACCAGAGCATTGACTCCCTTTCCGACGCCAAGCCCGATGTGCTTATGCCTCTTGAGGAGAATCCGAGGGTCAAGCAGATCGCCGGCAAGGAGCGTTTCTGGCTCGATAAGGATGGCAAGCCGGTCAGCTCTATGAAGTCCTACAACTTCCGCGATGGAGTCTTCGAGGCTATCGTGGACCGTTTCTACAAAGACGCTTCCCTTATCGCCTATGGCGAGGAGAACCGTGAATGGGGTGGAGCTTTCGCTGTCTATCGCGGTCTGACTGAGGCGCTTCCGTATCATCGTCTGTTCAACAGCCCGATCGCTGAGGCGGCTATTATCGGCACCGCCATCGGTTATGCTATGTGCGGTGGCCGTGTGATTCCCGAGATCATGTACTGCGACTTCCTCGGATGCTGCGGAGACGAGATATTCAACCAGCTTCCGAAGTGGCAGGCAATGTCCGGGAATATCCTCAAGATGCCTGTAGTCGTAAGAGTTTCAGTTGGTTCCAAGTATGGTGCCCAGCACAGTCAGGACTGGACGAGCCTCTGCACCCATATCCCTGGCTTGAAGGTTTGTTTCCCTGTCACTCCTTACGACGCCAAGGGTCTTATGAACGCCGCTCTTCAGGGTACCGACCCTGTCATATTCTTTGAAAGTCAGCGTCTTTACGGAATCGCCGAGAAGTTCCATGAGGGTGGAGTTCCGGAGGGTTATTACGAGATTCCGATCGGCGAGCCCGACATCAAGAGGGCTGGAAAGGATATCACTATCCTCACCATCGGAGCCACCCTTTACAGGGCTCTTGAGGCCGCTGACATCCTGAAGGAGAAATATGGCATGGAGGCTGAGATTATCGACGCCCGCTCTCTCGTGCCGTTCAACTACGACAAGGTGATCGAGTCTGTCAAGAAGACCGGACGCATCATCATCGCCGGTGACGCCTGCTCCCGCGGCTCTTATCTCAATGACCTTGCGGCCAACATTTCAGAGATGGCCTTCGATTATCTCGATGCCGCTCCCGTGGTGCTTGGCTCCCGCAACTGGATCACTCCTTGCCATGAGCTTGAGGAAGCCTTCTTCCCTCAGCCGTCATGGTTCCTCGACGCGATCAATGAGAAGATCGTTCCTCTTAAAGACTATGTTCCCACGAGCAACCAGACTGTAGCTCAGATGCGTCTGCACGCACGTAAAGGTGTTTAATTGATTGAATATGAAAACTAAAGCGGTACGCCTTTACGGCAAGGAAGACCTGAGGCTCGAGGAGTTCGAGCTTCCTCAGATGAAGGATGACGAGATCCTCGCCAAGGTCGTCAGCGACAGCATCTGCATGTCGTCTTATAAGTCATCTCATCAAGGCACTGACCATAAGAGAGTTCCGAACGATATCGCCGAGCACCCGACGATCATCGGTCACGAGTTCGCCGGGGAGATCGTTGAGGTTGGCTCCAAGTGGAAGGATCAGTTCAAGCCTGGGGACAAGTTCTCAATCCAGCCCGCCCTCAATTACGAGGGAGGTCCGGTCGGAGTGCTTTCAGCTCCCGGATATTCCTACAGGTACATCGGTGGTGACGCGACTTATATCATAATCCCCGCCGAGGTGATGGAACAAGGTTGCCTTCTTTCTTATAACGGTCCGGGTTTCTATCCGGCGTCATTGAGCGAGCCCCTATCCTGCGTGATCGGCGCCATGCATGCCTGCTATCACACGACTCCCGGATCGTACGTCCATAAAATGGAGATCAAGGACGGTGGTAAGATGGCCTTGCTGGCCGGTGTGGGGCCGATGGGTCTCGCGATGATCAACTATGTCCTGCGCCGTGAGGATCGCCGGCCATTGCTGTTCGTCGTGACCGACATCGACCAGGCCCGTCTGGACAGGGCGGCGACATTGTATACCAAGGAGTTCGCCGCTTCCAGAGGGATAGACCTCCGTTATGTCAATACAGGTGTGGTGGAGAATCCTGCTGAATACCTTCGCGGACTTACCGGCGGTACCGGCTACGACGAGGTCGTTGTCATGGCTCCGGTTCCTGCTGTTATCGAGCAGGGAGACGATATTCTCGGTCAGGACGGCTGCCTTAACTTCTTCTCTGGCCCTGGACGCGCTGATTTCAAGGCTCCTCTCAATTTCTACAATGTCCATTATGCCTCCACCCACATCGTTGGAACCAGTGGTGGCAACACGGATGACATGAAGGAGGCCCTTGACCTCATGGGCAAGGGAATGGATCCGGCTGGTCTTGTTACTCATATTGGAGGCCTGAACGTTGTGCCTGAGACCACTTTGCGTCTTCCTGAAATCAAAGGTGGTAAAAAGTTGATCTACACCCACATCGAGATGCCTTTGACAGCGATCACTGAGTTCGAGGAGAAGGGCAAGACCAATCCGGTCTACGCCGAGCTCGATCGTCTCTGCAAGGCCCATCACGGCCTGTGGAACATCGAGGCCGAGGATTATCTTCTCAGCCACGCCGACCAGCTGTAGCGTCATTTTGTAACTAATTGATTTTTAATTCTTTATAGAAAATGAGTAGCCAATTTGGCTACTCATTTTCTGTAAATGGTTGACACACAGCATATTCCAATAAACGCTATACCCGTGGTTTCTGGATAATCCGGATAATTAGTGAGATGAAATAAACTATCAGTCCGTAGAAGGTGGATATCATCACCAACTTGATGCCTCCGCATGTTACTCCACGACTGATATCTTCGAATGATTCGATAATTCCCAGTATCTGGTATATTCCCCGCAGAGTCCAGAAAACAGATACGACCAGCGCTCCTATCCCTATTTCCTTTACCCAGCGAGGAGCTTTCCATGCGGCGATGAGCATGGCTATCAAAAACAGTGTGATGAGGATCATTCCGGTGGGACCGCCTCCTAAGAATAAACTCGATACTGACCAATCGGCTTTTTCAATCGTCTCGGGATGGAATACCCCCAGAGAATCAGCAGTGTAGATTACATCCTGTGTCATGACATAAATAGTTAAAGATTACACCGCAAAGTTACGCCAAGATGTCCGTATTGTCGCAAGTTGAATCCCATCGCGAGGGAGTAGAAACCCACTTCAGGGCATTCCCGCATTTGCATTCGTTTCAAGAAAACCTTACTTTTACATCATGATGAGAACAGTAGGTAAAATAGCATATTGGGTTGTGGCGATCGCTTTGGCGGCGGCCATCCTTGTCAGTTTGGAATACACGTCTTCCCAGGCATTGCTCATCGCCCTTGTTTTTTGCCCATGTTCTTTGGCTCTGGAGTTCTTTATGCCAAAAGCGAGGAAGGTTATTGACAAGGTATATCTTTCGCTCTCCGTGCTAGTCTCCTTGATCCTACTGATCTTGATCTGCCATCATTTCCTGTGGGCGATGATAGTCCCGGAAGTATCTTCCACGAATATGAGTTTAGTGCCTCCTATGCTTATCAACCCGGTTTTTCTGGGATTGATCCTCACGGCCTTGGCTTTTGGCGACTATTTTTGGAGCACGTGGCTTAACCGGAGGTTCCGTCAGGCGGACCGTACTATCACATTCCATTCGGACAGGAAAAGTGTGACACTCAGGATAGCAGACATCGCATATATCGAGTCAAATGATACAGAGGTGAAGATAGAGACAACAACAGGCGAGATATTCAGGAATAAAACTAGAATCAGCCAATGGGAAAACCTTCATGGAGATGACTTTTTAAGGATTCACAGGTCTTATCTCGTCAATGCGGATCTTGCGGAGCTGGTCTCTCCCGATGTTGTCTCCGTTCATGGCACCCGGCTTCCCGTCTCCCGTAAATACAAGGAAGTCACCGGAATAGTCCTGACAAAGACAGAAATCCCGTTTCCAAGATAGATGGCTATCAAAGTGAAGATGATTGAAACAGCGACCTCAATGTACAGTTTCCATTCCCCAATTAGAGCACGTATGCTGTCAATTGGGGCAAGGAGGAGGAAAACCGTGATCAGTATCCCTGCCGCCACGCCTATGAGCAAGGTTACCGACAGGGCGATTAGCGCGTGTTTCCGTTGACGGTCGACTTCATTCTTGATTCCTTCGACAGCGTTCATCCTTTGTCTGGCTTTAAGCATGAAAGCCGGATCGTCCTTCACAACCGGTTTGTTTGTCTTGAGGAGTATATTTAAGTCATTATCGTTCATAGACTTATCAGTTTTTTAAGATGGGCCCTTCCCATCGACAGATGATACTTGACGGTTCCGGAAGGGATACCTAGGATAGATGCTGTTTCCTTGATGCTCCTATCTTCGAAATAAAACAAGATGATGACGGCTTTCTCCTTTTCGGGGAGCCGTTCAAGCGCTTGATTGATTTGTTGGTAACGGAAAGCGGCGTCAGATGTTTCCTCAGCGGGAAGATTCAACGTGTCTTTTCCATCTATCGGGACCAGTTCCGGGTGTTTCTTCCTGCTATAGTCAACATAGCAGTTGTAGGCTATCCTGAAAAGCCAGGTGCGGAAAGAAGATAGTCCAAGATATGATCCTGACGCCACATATGCCCGAGCGATGGCGTCTTGTGCCAGATCATCAGCCAGGGCGGAATCACCGCCACACAAAGCAAGCAGAAACCGTCTCAGGGGTTCCTGCTCAACTCTGACAAGGTCGATGAACCGTTCCTCGGTCATTTCTCCATGGACGCTTCCATTGCTTCTCTCTCGGCTTCGAGCTCCTTTGCGAGAATCCTTTTCCTGATAAAGTAAACTACCAGAAGCGCTATCCCGATCACAAGCACGAGTCCGCCTGCGAAGGTTAACAACGAATATGCTGTCGGAGCGGTATCATATGTCCAATTGTTTATCAGGATGATAATAGCTCCGACCAGAATAGAGCCAAGCCCCAAAGCGATCAGAATACAGGCTGCGGTCAACCAGCCGAGCTGCCTTTCCTTGAGGCTCTTTTGCAGGGTCCGAGTTTGTGTCTTAAAGAAGTCAGGGTCTAAGGGTATGCCTGCCTCGATAGCCTTAAGCATTATCTCGGCCATCTTGTTCGTCTCATTCTGTTTTGCCCTCATCACCAGCCAGACGATCGCGACCGGCATCACTACGCACATAAAAATCGGGAGGATAATGTCTTCCATAATGGTCTTTCCTGTTTTGATTAATGATTAACTATTCCCGCCATTCGGGCGGTTCAATATGTTAGACGGAAAAGTGGCCCGAAAGGTTGGGAAAAGATCAGGTCAATATTAAGTCGAGGACATCAGATGAATTGGTGTCTCGGAAAAAGCGGGAAACGTCGGTTTTACCGAGTACGGAAGCGAGGGCGTCATGTTCGAAACGGCATCCGACAAGTGCCGCGGCAAGGCCTTCCACGGGTTCATCGAACAGGAAATCTCCGCTGAAGGAAATGCCGGTGATGAGGCCACGGTCCAGGCTGATCGCTGCCTCGACGGTCCCGCAAGGGAGTTTGGCGCTTCGGAAAAGGTCGGCCTGACGGGACCGGCCATAAATGAAGTCCCAGGTAGAGAACTTCTCATCTGCCATTCTCCGTATCTCAGCGAGTTGATTCTCAGTTAGTTCCATTTTATAATCCCCGCTCGCCAGAATATCTTGCAAGGCTGCCTGTACCTCATCCAAAGAATTGAATCCCGGAAGATAGTCCTTCAAGTTAGCGACTCTGCTTTTTACCGAACCTATTCCTTTGGCGTTCAGTTTTGACTCCGGAGTGTCAAGAACATGCGTCAATGTATCCAGGTCGACATCGTACATAAGAGTCCCGTGGATAATCTCCTGCCGCTTGGAAACTCTTCTGGCATAGCCGGATACCTTTCGGCCTTCGACGAATATGTCGTTCCTTCCGGTCAGCTCGGCCGGTACTCCGAGTTGGCGGAGAGCTTCGACGATGGGGACGGGGGTAGATCCTTCGCTTCGTCCTTCGACAGGCTCAGGACACCGCTCAGGATGACAGGGAAGGGGGGCAACGATGGTGTAGTTCAGGTTCTGGAGGTCGTGATAGACGGCTCCGCCGCCTGTGACTCGCCTCGCCAGGGTGATCCCGTTCGCGTTCAAGTATCCCAAATTAACTTCTGAATACGCGTTCTGGTTGAGCCCGATAATGACCGAAGGCCGGTTTCTCCAGAGGTAGAAATACGGCTCGTCCAGGACGAGATTCTCGAGACAGAACTCGTCCAAAGCCATATTGAAATACGGGTCAGTGGAGTTATTCAGAAGATATCTCATCGAGAATTACTGGAAGGAAATACCGTTTTATCTGCGGATAGTTAGGAAGATGGGTCCCTGGATAGCGGTGCCCTCTGCAGGGATAGCGCGAATTGAATTCGTCAAAGCAATCAACCATCTCGTCATGGTCGGCGAACAACCCGGTTGTAAGGGCAACTTCTGAATTATCAAGGTCCTCAAACTGAACGGCTTCCAAGGCTTCGTAACCTTGACAAACCTCCTCCGTGATCTCGAATGACAAGGCGCCGTCCTGCCGTGGAGAAAGATATTCCATTACTCCGATTTTGCTTCTGAGAAGGCGTGAGACGTGAAAATCAGGATTGACAAGCACCTTCCGGAAACCCCTCAGTTTTTGTGCCCAAAAACCGCCCAGGGAATGGCCGACGATCAGGTCCGGTCTCTCACTTGAACATATTCCTTCAAGCATGGCCAAAGCGTCTGAAGGCTCTATCGGCACATCCGGGGCGATAACCTCACTCCCTTTGAGGAGAATCCGTAGGGACGAGGCCATTTTATAGGCTCCTGAAGAGGCTAGGCCATGTATGAATAATATCTTCATTTACAGCTATTTCCGGCTTTCGAGGATTAGGTTTCCGAGTTCTTCCAGATCCCTGACGATAAAGTCGGCTGTCCCGGCTTCAAGAGCAGTCTCAAGAGTCGTCTCACCTGAAAGGACCAGCACACTGACCGCACCGGCCCTGCGGCCCATCTCGATATCGGTGTAGATCCTGTCCCCGACCATGGCTATCTCCTCAGGACGTAATCCGTGGCGGTCACGAATGCCGTCCAGCATCGTGGGATCGGGCTTGCCCATAACCTTGTCGGGCTTTCTGCCTGTGGCGGCCTCGATGCATTTCTGTAAAGAACCGCAATCCACTAGTATGGTTTCGGCGTCGGTAGGGCAGACCCAGTCCGGGTTGGTGGCAATGTAAGGAACTCCCTGCTTCGCCCACCAAGCGGCCCTGCAAAGCCTTGAATATACCAATGTGGTGTCGAAAGCGACTACCAGCATATCAGGCTTATCAGCGGGGTCATCCTCGCATGAAATGAACCCTGCCTCAACAAACTGTTCCCTCATGCTCGGAGTCCCGAGCATAAACAGTTTCTTGACTTCCGGATACGCCTTCTTGATGTAGTCTATCGTGGCTATCGGAGTGGTATACATATCCTCCCAGGCGCATTCAATGCCCATTTTTGCCAACTTGGCGACATAGTCCCCGACAGATTTCGTGGGGTTGTTGGTCAGGAATGAATGTCCAACCCCGGCGGCCTTTAGAGCGTCCAGCGTCGGTATGGTGAACGGGAATATATTGTTCTCCATATAGATGGTCCCATCCATGTCAAGCGCCAGATGCCTGATTCGGCGCAACTTGGCCCTCTGCTCTTCCGACAGAGTCTTGTTGTAGTTCTCTTTCATATCTAACGCGAATATACTAATTCCTATTTTGATTCCGATTTCTTATATTTGTACTGATACTATCTGATAGGCTATATGAAAGCGGTGACAATCCTCAAAATGCTGGTTTTAGGAGCACTTGTCTCCCTCGTTTCTTGCAATAGGGAAATCCGTATCGATGACAATCTTCCAGCCGGGAACATCATTGTGGAGAAAATGTCAGGAGACACGGTTTATGTCAAGCCGGATCTCAGAGACACTGAGGGAGAATGGTTTTATTGGGCTATGAGGGTTCAAGGAGCGCAAGGGAAGACCCTTGTGTTCAAGTTCCCTTTCGCTTGCGTGGGTGTCAGAGGAGCGGTTGTCTCTCTTGATAAGGGAAAGACGTTCTCCTTCGCTGGCAACGAGTCAAGGTATTGGTATTCATTTACTTGGACCTTCGGTCCGAAAGACAAGGATGTTTATTTCTATGAGTGCCATCCCTATCTTTTGGCCGACTGGAACAGCTTCGTCAACTCAATAGACAAGAAAGACATCTCGTTGGGTGTATTATGTCAGAGCCGGGAGGGCAAGGATGTTCCACGGGCGACCATCGGAAGAATGGACGGTCAGGCAGAGCATAAAGTTGTGATCTCCGCCCGACATCACTGCTCCGAGACTATGGCCTCTTATGTGATGGAGGGTATTGTGAAAGGCTTCCTTGCGGATGATAATACCGGGAAATGGTTGAGGGACAATGTGGAACTGACTATAGTGCCTTTCGTGGACTATGACGGAGCAATGAATGGTGACCAGGGTAAAAACCGCCGTCCCCACGACCATAACAGGGACTATACTGAGTTCCTTTATCCTGAGACAAAAGCCCTCACGGAATTGTGGAAGGAAAAGCGCCCGGAAATAATCCTGGACCTCCACTGTCCTTGGATATATGGAGAGCTGAATAACGAGCACGTCTATTGTCCCCGTGGGGATCCCGCCACAACTCCGAATATTGAGGCGGAGGATTATTTCCTGAGTCTTGTCGAGAAAGAAGCGAAGGGATTGCCTTATCAGGTGTCGGGGAATATTCCCTTCGGAACCAACTGGAACACCAACCAGAACTATGCCCAAGGACTGTCAAGTCTTCAGTGGGCTAGGATTAACGCTCCGGGGGCGCAGGTGTGCTGCTGTTTTGAGATTCCATTCGCCAATGCGAGAGGAACAGAGGTCAACCCCGAGTCCGCCCGAATCTTCGGAACAAGCATCGCCGCCGCGATATCCGATTACTATAAAGACCCCCGGTTTTAACTGAAATTTCTTGAATTCACTATATTTGTGATATGGACCAGAGTATCAAGAAAAAATACAATTATTGGCAGTGGCGCACGCTCATCATCCTGATGATCGGCTATGCGCTGTTCTATTTCGTAAGGAAGAATTTCAGCATCGCTATGCCGGCGCTGAAGTCAGAGCTTGGGCTTGACGAGACACAGCTTGGTATATTCCTGACATTGAACGGAATAGTCTATGGTGTGTCCCGCTTCATCAACGGATTCATTTCCGATAGGGCCAAATCGAAGAAATTCATTATGGGCCTGGGACTTCTGCTCTCGGCGATAGTCAACTTCGTCATCGGGTTGAGTCCCCAGATGAACGGGTTGTTCCATTATATGGACGCTAGCGGGAAGGCCACTGTCGGACTGGTGTATTTCATTGGTTCTTTGTGGCTTATCAACGGCTTCACTCAGGGAATGGGCTATCCGCCTTGCGGCAGCCTTATGGCCCACTGGATCAAGCCTTCCGAGCTCGCCACGAAACAGAGTGTCTGGAACAGTTCCCACTCCATTGGAGCTGGTCTGGTGGCCGTCCTGATCGGAACATTCATCTTGGGGCGTTTCGGCTATGAAGCCTGGCAGTGGTGTTTCTTCATCCCTGCCATCCTCGCCGCGGCCGGTAGTTTCCTGCTGTTCTTCGGCTTGAAGAATTCTCCTTCGGATGTGGGTCTTCCCAGCCCGGAGCTGCTTGACGAGCATATCACTTCAAAACCTGTCGAGGAGAAGACTGAGACTCCAGAGCATGCCCACGCCCTTTACAAGGTTCTCCTTAAGAAGATGGTATTCCGTAACCCGATGATCTGGATCTTGGCTGTGTCCAATTTCTGCGTTTATGTCATCAGGTTCACGATCCTTGACTGGGGATCCATGTTCCTAACTGATTATAAGCAGCTTCCAATCGCCACTGCGGCTAATGTCGTGGCCGCTTCGGAGATTGTGGGAGGAATAATCGGCACCTTGTTGGCCGGTTGGGCGACTGACAAGTTTTTCAAGAGCAAGGCACATCACACTTGCCTTTTCTGCATGATCCTGGCGACTCTCAGCTTCTTCGCGTTCTGGAAGATGCCTCAGTCCAACACGGGCCTGGCGATATTCTTCCTGATTATGTCCAGTTTCTTCATTTACGGTCCACAGGCGCTCACCGGAATCGCCGCCTCCAACCAGGCTACCAAGCGAGCCGCCGCTTCCGCTAACGGTGTTCTCGGTATATTCGGTTACGCCAGCACGACTGTCTCCGGACTGGCTTTCGGTATGATAGCCAAGTCCTTCGGTTGGAACACGGTGTTTGCTGTGGCGATCGCTTTCGGTATTCTGGGTTGCCTTGTCTTTGCCATCATGTGGAAGGCTCCGGCTGACGGTTACGCCAAGGCCGAAAAGATAATTGAGGAATTCGAAGCCGCTAAAGAATAATGGAGATAAAGAAAAGGCTCGCCTCCCTGGACATCCTGCGCGGGATGGATCTTTTCCTCCTGCTGGTGGCCGGGCCAATAATCCATAAATTCCTGGAGATCAACACCTCTCCTATTTGGGATGGGGCGCGTCGCCAGGTGACCCATGTCTCATGGGAAGGCTTTGTGCTGTGGGATATAATAATGCCCTTGTTCATGTTCATGTCAGGGGCGACAATCCCGTTCTCGATGGCAAAGTACAGGGAAGGGGAAAGGCCTGGGAAAGCATTCCATCTCAAACTTCTCAAACGATTCGCCCTGTTGTTCTTTCTTGGGTGGATTGTTCAGGGTAACCTCTTGAATTTGGATTTCAAGCAGTTCCATCCGTTCGCCAATACACTTCAGGCCATTGCGGTCGGCTATGTCTTCTCGGCTCTGGCATTTGTATATTTCGGAAAAAAAGGGAGCTGGATTTTCGGCACCGCATGTTTCGGGTTGTATATTCTCGTGTTTGTCCTTTTCGGGCATATGAACCTTGATCCTCAAGGGAATATAGCGATGGTCATAGACAAGGCCGTTTTAGGGTCTCACCGAGACGGCGTGATTTGGAATCCTGACGGGACATGGGCCTGGAATGAGGGCTATCAATATACATGGATCCTGAGCAGCCTCAATTTTGTCGTGACCGTGATGCTAGGATCTTATGCTGGAAGTCTGCTGAAGGATGAGACTCGCCCCAAGAAGCTGAGAGGCTTTATTCTCGCCGCCACAGGGGTCTCCTTGGTCATATTCGGCATAGCTCTCGACTCGTGGTTCCCTTGTATCAAAAAGATTTGGAGCAGTTCCATGACTCTGTATTCGGCTGGTTTATGCAGCCTGGCTTTAGCGCTTGTCTACTTGATTGTGGATGTATGGGGGAAAGGAAACAAGAGCCTCGGATGGTTCAAGTTTTTCGGAATGAACTCGATAGCGGCGTACTGCATCGGCGAGGTCATCAACTTCTCATCTGTCAGCCGGTCTCTATTGCATGGTTTTGATCATATTTTAGGAGAGTATTACCCTCTTCTCATCACTTTTTGCAATGTCACTATTCTTTTCCTGATCATGAGATTCATGTACAAGAAAGGAATATTCCTAAAGGTTTAGTGATGGCGGTCGAAGTCGAGAGACATCCGTTCGAGCCTTTCCTGCCGGAAGGAGCTAAAGTGCTGATGCTGGGGAGTTTCCCGCCCCAGAAGAAGCGTTGGAGCATGGAGTTCTATTATCCGAATTTCATCAATGATTTCTGGCGGATTATCGGACTTCTGTTCTTTGAGGATAAGGATTGGTTCGTCGATAAGGTAGCCAAGAAGTTCAAACTCCAGGAAATCAAGGAGTTCTGCGCTGAAAAGGGAATAGCGATGTTCGACACCGCCACAGCTGTGCGTCGGCTCAAGGACAACGCCTCGGACAAGTTCCTTGAAGTCGTGGAACCTACTGACATTCCGGCACTTCTGCGTCGAATACCGTTCTGTAGGGCGGTTGTGGTCACAGGAGAGAAGGCGGCTCAGACACTTTGCGCGGCCTTCGGGACAGAGGCTCCGGCTGTAGGAGAGTTTTCACAGTTCAGTTTTGAAGGAAGGAATTTGCGCCTTTATCGCATGCCCTCCACCTCCAGGGCATACCCCCTCCCGATACAGAAAAAAGCCGACGTTTACCGCCGGCTCTTTGCGGATCTTGGAATCAGCTAATTACCCCTCACGAAGATCGCGAAGTTGCGGACTAAGAATTCTTGTCCGTCAGATGTGTCTATCGCATTAATTGAAATCATACCAGCGCTTTTGGCCGTGAGCACACATTCGGTGTCGGTATAACTCACATCCACGTGAGTTGATCCGAATATTATGTTCAATTTCCAGTCCTTGGTTTTGAGGAAGGACTTCGTTGTTTCGTCAAATAAACTGAATTTAAGCACATTCCCTTGATTAGTCCCCATATAGTATTCAATACTGTTTCCCGCCTCCTTTCCATTGTAATATAATTTATACTCTGTTACCTTGGCAACGAACGAGCGTCTGAATTCGCCATATCCAAGGGTTATTGTGGCTGTGCCCGCATTATGACTATAAATGCCCCATGTGTAACTAAAACTACCTGTATTCACCACAACAGATGCGATATCCGGGTCAGAAGATTCGCCCGTTATCAATTCGTCGTGTAAAATTTGCGATCTGTTAGTCAAATCATAGAGATCCAGATAATAGACGTTGAAAAATGGGGAATTAAACCTAAGTAAGGCGCCTTCCACAATTTCTCTATCTTTGGCAATGGGGTCCGTACCAGTCCCCGCATGAGCATAAAACACTCCGAATTCCGTTGGTTTAGGAAGCACTTTCAAGATGATGGAGTGTAAGCGCTCGTCTCCCCAGCTGAAGGTCAAAGTGGATAGCCCGGCGCTTTCTGCTTTCACAAAACCGGAGCCGTCTTTATTGCCCAAATATGTCGCCACCTCTTTTGATGAGGATGAGACTTTAAGATTGTCAGCGTCAACGAAAGCCCCGGTCGCGTTGTCAAACACCTCGAAACTGAGAGAGTCACCAGGGAATGATCCCAACCTGTATATTAGCGAGTCGCCGACTTCTTTGCCGCTATTGTATACCTTGAGAGAGAGCGGCTCTTTGACGGTGATGGTGAATTTGGCGGTCATATTGCCGTCTTTAGTGATGACAGAGATGGTTGTGGTGCCACCTTTGACCGCGGTGACCAATCCCTTTCCATCGACATTCGCTATGGACGAATCGTCGGTCTTCCACGATATGCTTTTCTCGGTGGCATTGGCGGGCTCAACCGTGGCGGAAAGCTGCACGGTCTCACCTACCATCAATGTCGCCTCAGTCTTGTCAAGTTTTACCCCAGTGACTTTGACAACTTGCGGAGTCGGCGGGTCCACCGTTGGCGTTGGTTTATCGGGAGTGACAGGTTCTTTCTTGTCGCATGCGACAGCCAGGAACGCTATACATAGCAGGTTGAATAAAAAGAGTTTTCTCATGATTGAAAAAAAGGTCATTACGTTTTACTACTCTCAAATATACGCGATAATTGTCGGAAGTCAAAGGATTAAGCCTCAGGGACAAGAGAAACTTTGATGGAGACTCTCTCGTGAGGCATTACATTCTTGATTTCGAAACCCACGAGGCAGGTGCCGGGATTCTCGGCATCATAGTCATGCCGGGGCGTCGTCGGCCATATTCTCGGACTGGCGTAATGCTTTGTGGATATCCTTAATATCTTAGTCTTGCCGTCCTTTTTCAGTTCGATCGCCGCCGGCCCGAGGATCCTTGCCTCGGCCTCGGTGCACATAGTCCAGAACAGATTCTGTTTGGTCTCTCCGCCGATGAAAAAATCCTCGATGTGGAGGTTGTCTTTCTTGTCGAGATATACCTTCCGGTAGCAGGAGTCGAGATCTCCGCCGTAGAAAGAAGTCATAGGTAGCCCGCAGCCCTTCCTCGATTTCTTCTTCCAAACATCACGGATAGGAATCCTTGTGTCGACTATCGGTCTTTTACCCTTGACTGTAAGGATGTTATGAGACTCGGCTCCAATCCTGAACACGTCCCAACGCTGGCTTTTCTGGTCCATGGCCCACAGGTCTATTCCACGAGTCTCCAGAGAGTTGTAGTTCTGACTTCCGAGGTCGACCGCCCAGCCGATTCCTTCACTTTCAAAGAAGAAGGAACCCGCATCGATATGGCCATGATTATCGGCCGCCCGTCCGCCTTTGACAGCGAGATAGGTGTCGTTCTGATTGTCCCATCCGCTCCTGTAGATGAACATCGGCTCTAGGCCCGAGCAGACATAGTAATTGTCCTCCGGCTTCGGAACTTTGTTGAAATCAATTCCTTTGCCGGCGATGAGGAACATGGGTAACAGCCTGTCCTCATCATTCATGACAAGTCCCCGGTCTTTGTGGAAAGTGAGTTCGGGATAAAGCGGGGAGGTGTCACCAGTCTTGGCTGCCATCCAAGCCTGGATGTGCTGGAAATTCTGCCTTCTCCCACCATCGAAATAGCTGAATACATTGTGTTTAGGGGTGCTCATCATGCTGATGAACCGGGACGAGTTGTAGAATCTTTCCTGTCCGTCCATAAGCCCGAGATCACTGCCGAAGGCGCTCTCGAGAGCGGCGATCAGCATTATCTGGAAAGATGTGCCATACGCCCAATAGCCGTATCCTTCCGGATAACAGCCTTCCTCCGAGTAGCTCGCCAAACTTATAGGGTTGGATCCCAAGCATTTGGATATCATCGCCCGGGCTTCTTCAGGGATATCTTCGAAGATCGCGAGGGCACCATATACCATTCCGGCGTTACAGACCTGGTTCCAGTTGTTGTTAGAGGTGAAGAACCACTGTCCTTCGGAAGTCCTAAGTCCTTTATTCAGAATAGATTCTCGTATCTCTTCCCTGTCGGTTTCGCTTATGGCATCGTACAGCCAGTCATAACCTATAGCGACAGCCATTGTCATCTCACCCACGTCCAGGAAATGAGAAGGGTTCCAGTCCTGGAAACGGCAGAGGGCGAGCATCTCGCTCACCGCCCGTTCGGAATACCTCTTGTCCCCGTCCAGCCTGTACATCATCGAGAGGTGAAAAATCCTCTTTAGAGCCTGGCGGGAGACACTCAGAAGGCGACGGCCGGTCATTACCCTTTCCAGAGGTGGTTCAGTCAGGAGATTATCGGAGAAGTCCTTGATGTAGGAATATGCTTCCGACATGATTCCGCCTTTTCCGACGGCTTCCTTGACCGCTGTCTCTTCTCCAGCCCTCAACACAAGTCTGGGGTGGTCGCATGGCTCCGGAATACTCGCTGGAGAACCGTAAACCGAGATGGAGAACAGGCAGATTATGACTAGCACCGAGATTTTGTTTCCCATAATGGACAAATGATTATTTAGTGGCGTTTAAAGTTAGTGAAAGATAGCGAAAAATGAGTATCTTTGTAAGATTGTAATAAAGAAATAACATCAGCATATGGCAAGAGAAATCAAGTTCTCCCTGGTGTACAGGGACATGTGGCAGAGCTCGGGCAAGTACGTCCCCAGGGTCGACCAGCTTTGTGAGGTAGCCCCGGCTATCGTGGATATGGGCTGCTTCGACAGGGTTGAGACCAACGGAGGCGCTTTTGAGCAGGTCAATCTCCTTTTCGGAGAGAATCCCAATGTGGCGGTCCGTAAGTGGACGGCGCCTTTCCATAAAGCCGGGATCCAGACCCACATGCTTGAGAGGGGATTGAACGCCCTTAGGATGAATCCAGTCCCGAGAGATGTCAGGGACTTGATGTTCAAGGTCAAGAAAAAGCAAGGCACCGACATCGCCCGTTCTTTCTGCGGTCTTAATGACCACCGTAACCTCCGCGGCTCGGTTGAGGGCGCGAAGAAGGGCGGTATGATTTCCCAGGTGGCTCTCTCGATCACCAACTCCCCTGTCCACTCCGTGGCATATTACATGGGTATTGTCGACAAGGTAGTGGAATATGGTTGCGATGAGATTTGCCTCAAGGATATGGCTGGAATCGGCCGTCCTACCTTCCTCGGTGAGCTTGTCCGGGACATCAAGAAGAAATATCCCCACATCGTGGTTCAGTACCATGGCCATACCGGTCCTGGTTTCTCTCCCGCGTCTATGCTGGAGGTCGCCCGCGCCGGAGCGGACTATCTGGATGTAGCCGTGGAGCCTCTTTCTTGGGGCAAGGTCCATCCGGATGTGATAACTATCCGTGAGATGATGAAGGCTGACGGCTTCCTGGTGAAGGATCTCAACATGGACGCCTACATGGAGGTTCGCCGCCTGACCCAGAAGTTCATCGACGACTTCCTCGGATATTGGATCAACCCCACGAACTCCCAGATGAGCTCGCTGCTCGTGGGATGTGGCCTGCCCGGGGGAATGATGGGCTCCATGATGGCCGACCTCAAGGGCTTCCAGGGTGCGATCAACGCCGCCCAAAGGGCTCACGGCCGTCCGGAGATGAGCCTTGACACCTTGATGGTCAAGCTCTTCCAGGAGGTTGAATACGTGTGGCCCCGTCTGGGTTACCCGCCTCTCGTGACCCCGTTCAGCCAGTATGTCAAGAACACCGCCTTGATGAACCTCTTCAATATGCTCAACGACAAGCCTCGTTGGACAACTATCGATAAGGACACCTGGGGCATGATTCTGGGCAACATGGGCCAGCTTCCCGGACCTTTGGCTCCGGAAATCGTAGAATTGGCCAAGGAGAAAGGGCATGAGTTCTCGACCGGTAACCCGCAGGACAATTATCCCGATGAGCTTCCTAAGTTCCGCGCGATGATGGATGAGAAGGGCTGGGACTACGGCGAGGATGATGAGGAACTGTTTGAGCTGGCCATGCATGAGCGCCAGTACCTCGACTACAAGAGCGGAATCGCCAAGGAGCGTTTCAACAAGGAACTTGAGGACTTCAGGGCTAAGGCCGGAGCACCCATTGTCGTGACTCGTCCTGTAGTTGAGATGCCCAAGTTCGATGTCGAGGATTATACCAGGAAGTATCCGAATGCCGTGCCTGTTCAGGCTCCTGTCAAGGGCCAGCTTCTCTGGCAGGTCGATGTGGATGACGATTCGGCCGCTCCTGTCGCCGGAACCGAAGTGAAGGCCGGCGTCGGAATGGGCTTTGTCCAGACATATTACGGTATGGAAGAGCTGGTTCCGGCTATTGACGGAAGAGTCGTCGCTGTTCTCGGCAAACAGGGTGAGAAGGTCGTCAAGGGCGAGATTGTCGCGTTTATTGTTCCTGAGAAGTAGTTTATGAGAAGAGTTCTCCCGGTTATTGTTCTCGTGTTGTCTGTGGCTTTCATGGCTACAGGCTGCGATTTCTTCCGTGTTTTGGCCGGGAGGCCGACTTCAAAGGACATTGAGGCGAAGCGGGAGCAGATCCTTCGCTCCGCTCAGGATGACAAGGTTACCGCTCCGTCTGATATGGTAGCCTCTACAGAGCAGTCGGTCTCGACTGGGCAGGCCGAGGCTAAGCCGGATACTGTCGTTGCCGCGCCAATTCGTCCTGCTGGCGACAAGGACCCTTTGACAAGCTCAGGGGCCGGGACGGAGAAGAAGCGTTTCTACGTCATAATGGGGGCGTTTTCCAGCAGGGAGAATGCGGAAAAGTATGCCGCTCGGATAAAAGGCTTTGGTTATGAGCCGGAATTCTTCGGCTTCACTGAGGGCCGTACTGCCGTCGGAATCGGCGGGACTGATGACCAGGAAGAAGCCAAAGCTTTCATGAAAGATTTGAAAGGGCAGGATTTTTGCCCTGAGGGCGTCTGGATTTTAGACAGGAAAAAGAAATGATCAGAAAATCAGCGCTCATAGCCATTGTCGCGGCCATTTTCGCCTTGTCCGGGCAGGTTCACGCACAGTACATGTCAGGGTATTCAGAGTTGGGAGACACGGAGACGGTCTCTTCTCTTAAGAAGCATATCACTACCGTTTCCTCCGCTATGATGGAGGGCCGCAAGGCCGGGTCGGAAGGAGAGAAGATGACGGCGGAGTATATCACCGAAGTGTTGAATGAATACGGGGTAGATGTGCTCTCTGGGGAATCCGGCGATCCTTTCGGAATTCGTCAGGAGAATGGGGACACTCTTGTGTCAAGGAATGTGTGCGGTTTTATACAAGGTTGGGATAAGTCGTTGAGGGACAGGTATATTGTCATAGGCGCCAGGATGGACAACCTTGGCACTGGCTCAATGACTGTTGACGGAAATAAGGTCGAGAAGATTTATTATGGGGCCAATGGCAACGCCTCCGGAGTGGCTATGATGCTGGAACTCGCGAGGATGCTCAAGACCAACAAAGCTTTGCTTCGCCGATCTGTCCTGTTGTTGGCTTTCGGGGCTTCGAAAGAGTCTTTCGCCGGATCGTGGTATTTCCTAAACCGTTCTTTCTCAGATGTTTCCAACATCGACGCCATGATTAATCTGGATATGCTCGGGACGGGTGCCGACGGCTTCTTCGCTTTCACTGCCTCCAACGCCGACATGAACGCGATGGTTGAGGCCCTGTCAAGTGAGCTTCAGCCCATCAGACCGGTCATCACTTCGCAGGAGCCATACCCTTCCGACAATATCGCTTTTTACGACAAGGGTATTCCCTCGATCTTTTTCACGACCGGACGTTATCCGGCCCATGACACCGAGAGGGACACCCAGTCGATTATCGATTATGACAACATGGAGAAGGAACTGGAATATATCTACAACTATTCCGTTTCTCTCGCTAATGGACCCAAGCCAATATTCAACCCGACGGAGGTGGTCAAACTAACCGGAGGAGTCTCAGGAGTTGTCCCTTATTACGACTGCGATGTCAAGCCGTCATTCCTTGGCAGCACCGATCCTACGGTTTTCCTCCAGAAGTGGGTATATTCTTACATGAAATATCCTGAGGAGGCACTCAAGCAGGGCATCCAGGGAAGGGTTCTCGTTGATTTCGTCATTGGAGAAGATGGTAAGATCCGTGATGTTAAAGTCCTAAAGGGCGCGGATCCTCTCCTTGATGACGAGGCCGTAAGGATCATCAGCGGATCACCGGCTTGGAAGCCGGGCAAAGTCCGCGGCAAGAAAGTCAGCTCCGAGATGTCTTTGTATGTGGAATTCCGTCTGGAAAAGAAAGGAACCAGGAGTTTTGGATTTAAGAAGCATAATACTTAGAAATAACTTGTAAACAATGGATTACGATTTCAGGCAAATTGAGAGGAAATGGCAGGCCTACTGGGCTGAGAAAGGAACTTTCAAGACGGGTACCGATCCGTCCAAACCTAAGTTCTATGTCCTTGACATGTTCCCTTACCCTTCCGGAGCGGGACTTCATGTGGGCCATCCGCTGGGATATATAGCGAGTGACATATTCTCCCGCTACAAGAGGTTGAAGGGGTTTAATGTGCTCCATCCGATGGGTTACGACGCTTTCGGCTTGCCTGCCGAGCAGTACGCCATCCAGACTGGCCAGCATCCTGAAGTCACGACCGTCAATAACATCAACCGTTACCGCCAGCAAATGGACAGGATCGGTTTCTCCTATGACTGGGACCGTGAGGTGAGGACATGTGATCCGGCTTACTACAAGTGGACACAATGGGCTTTCTTGAAGATGTTCGGCTGCTGGTACGACGCCGATATGGACAAGGCCCGCCCGATCGAGGATCTTGTCGCGGCCTTCGAGAAGGGCGGCAGCGAAGCCGTAAACGCCTCATGTTCAGATCATGACCCGTTCACGGCCGAGCAGTGGAAGGCGTTCTCTGAGAAGGAGAAGTCCGACATGCTCATGAACTACCGGATCGCTTATCAGGGAGAGACTTCTGTCAACTGGTGCGCTGGTTTGGGAACTGTGTTGGCCAACGATGAGGTCAAGGATGGATTCTCCGTCAGAGGTGGCTTCCCTGTGGAGCAGAAGAAGATGATGCAGTGGCAGTTGAGGGTGTCCGCCTATGCCGGAAGGCTTCTTGATGGCCTTGACAAGATCGACTGGACAGACTCCCTCAAGGAGATGCAGCGCAACTGGATCGGCAAATCCAATGGTTGCGAGGTCGTGTTCAAGTGCTACAATGGTGACGAGGAGCACGATGTCACCATATTCACGACCAGGGTCGACACTATTTTCGGTGTGACCTTCATGGTTCTCGCACCTGAGAGCGAGCTTACCCCGATCCTCACTACCGAGGCCCAAAAGGCTGAGGTTGAGGAATATCTCGCCTATGTCAAGAAGAAGACGGAGAGAGAGAGAATCGCCGAGACCAAGACCGTCACCGGCGTTTTCTCCGGATCTTATGGCGTCAATCCGCTTACAGGTGAGAGGGTTCCGATCTGGATATCTGAATATGTGCTCGCCGGATATGGTACGGGTGCGATTATGGCTGTCCCGGCCCATGACAGCAGGGATTATGTGTTCGCCAAGAAGTTCAATCTTCCTATCGTTCCAATCATCGAAGGCTGCGATGTCAGTGAGGAGAGTTTCGACGCCAAGGAGGGCAAGATGGTCAATTCAGGCTTCCTGGACGGAATGGAGGTCAAGGATGCCATTCCCGCCGCTATCAAGTATGTCGAGGAGAAAGGTCTGGGCCACAGCAAGGTCAATTACAGGCTCCGTGACGCCATATTCAGCCGCCAGAGGTACTGGGGAGAGCCTTTCCCTATCTATTACAAAGATGGGATCCCTACTCCCGTACCGTTTGAGGATCTGCCTCTGACTCTTCCTGAGATCAGCGAGTTCAAGCCTACCGAGAAGGGAGAGCCTCCGCTCGCCAGGGCGAAAGATTGGACCTATAAGGGATATCCTCTGGAGACCAGCACGATGCCTGGATTCGCCGGATCAAGTGCCTATTATCTCCGCTACATGGATCCCCACAATGATAACGCCTTGGTTGACAAGGATGTGGACGCATATTGGAGGGATGTTGATCTCTACATTGGTGGCACCGAGCACGCCACTGGCCACCTCATTTATTCCCGTTTCTGGAACAAGTTCCTGTTCGATTTGGGATATGTTTGTGAGGATGAGCCTTTCCGTAAGCTGATCAACCAGGGTATGATCCAAGGCCGTTCCAACTTTGTGTACCGTATTGTCGGGACCAACAAGTTTGTATCCCTCGGTCTCAAGGGCCAGTACCAGACCACTGAGATCCATGTCGATATCAGCCTGGTGCGCAACGACAGGCTTGACCTTGAGGCGTTCAAGGCCTGGAGACCGGAATTCGCTGATGCTGAGTTTGTTCTGGAGAACGGGGAGTATATCTGCGGATGGGCTGTCGAGAAAATGAGCAAATCTATGTTCAATGTTGTCAACCCTGACAATATCTGCGATGATTACGGTGCCGACACGCTTCGTCTATACGAGATGTTCCTCGGCCCGCTCGAGCAGAGCAAGCCTTGGGACACCAAGGGAATCGACGGTGTCAACCGTTTCCTGAAGAAGTTCTGGAGGATGTTCTTTGACGGGGAAGACCTGGATGTCTCTGATGAGGAGCCTACGGCGGAGGAGTTGAAGGTCTTGCACAAGTTGATCGGGAAAGAGGAGTCTGACATCGAGCACTTCTCGTTCAACACCACAGTCAGCGCCTTCATGATAGCGCTTAATGACCTCGGCGCGTTGAAATGCCACAAGAGGGCCATTCTGGAGCCCATGGTCATCCTTCTCTCTCCGTTCGCCCCTCATATTGCTGAGGAACTCTGGTCGCTGCTCGGCCATGAGGAGAGTGTCACATTCGCATCCTTCCCGGTCTTTAACCCGGCCTTGGCCGCGGAAGACAGTATCAAGTACCCTGTGTCTTTCAACGGCAAGATGAGGTTCACGGTGGATCTTCCAAAGTCAATGGCTCCCGCTGATGTCGAGGCTACGGTCAGAGGGATGGAGCAGACCATCAAATGGGTGGGCGACAAGTCGATAGCAAAGGTTATCGTTGTCCCCGGCAGGATTGTCAACATTGTTATCAAGTAGTGGAAATGGTTCAAACAGCGAAAAAGAAGAAAAGCGCTTTCTTGAATACCCTTGATGACTATGTCGTCATAACCATCGGTGTATTGTTCTACACCTTTGCTTGGGCCGACATGCTTATTCCGAATGGAATCGCCAGCGGTGGTCTGACTGGCGCGTGTACAATCATCAATTTCGCCACCGGCATCCCGGTCTATCTTTCCTATATTGTTGTAAATGGCTTGCTGATAATAGCCGGAAGCATCATTCTCGGGAAGGGATTCGGATTCAAGACCCTTTATGCTATCGGCCTTTCCACATTAGGTCTGGATTTCTTGGCCGGGATGGAGTTCCTGCATGTGTTCTTCGACAACAAGCTTCTTCTTGTGGTTGTGGCGGCCATCATCGAGTCCATTGGCATCACATGTATCTTGGCGAGAGGGGGAAGTACCGGAGGAACCGATATTGTCGCGTTGATAGTCAATAAGTTCTGGCCCGTCTCATTAGGGAAGGTCTTCTTGGCTGTGGATATGTTTATCATAGCGTCAGTACTCCTTGTTCCCGGAAAGACCATTGAGGATATGGTTTATGGTTATGTGGCCATGGTCATATTCTCGGTTTTTGTGGACTGGGTCCTTCTGGGACGCAATTCCACATGGCAGATAATGGTGTTCTCCGAAAAGTATAAGGAAATCGCGGACACAGTCATTAATGATCTTGAGCGCGGAGTCACTGCCCTTGAAGCCCAGGGGTGGTACTCCGGGCAGAGCAAGAAGGTCCTTCTTATACTGGTGCGCAAGCCTGAACTCCATACTATCACCAAATTGGTCAAGGAAATAGATCCCAGGGCATTTGTCACGGTGTCCTCCGCCAGCACAGTATACGGTGAAGGCTTCGATGAGATGAAGACAGGAATTAAACTGAGGTTGAAAAAGAACAATAATAATGGCAATACAAGAGAAAAACCTGATGCGCGCGGTTAAGGAATATTTTCTTATTACGCTCGGAATATTGATTTACACGTCCGGTTGGACAATTTTCCTGACTCCAAACAACATGTTCGGTGGCGGAGTGTCCGGTATAAGTGCCATCATCCAGTTCGCCACGGGGATCAAGATGGGTTACACTTATTTTGTGATCAACGCCTTACTGCTGCTTATTTCCTTGTTTATTATCGGCCCTTCCTTCGGTGTCAAGACTGTTTACGCGATCTTTCTGGCGTCATTCTGCTTGAATATCGAGCAGACTTTGATTCCGACTCAGTTTATCCAGGATATCGCCCTGTCCAATGGGAAGCTACTCTGCTCTATCATAGGTGGTTCCATGGCTGGATTCGGAATCGGCATGTCGATTTCACAAGGAGGAAGTACCGGAGGAACGGACATCATAGCATTGATTGTCACCAAGTACAGGAACGTATCCCCAGGCAAGGTGATTCTGCTGATGGATGTGTTCATCATCGCTTTCTCATTGCTTGTGCCGTCTTACGATTCTAATGGTCAGGCGCTTCCTTTCGTTGATAAGTTCATCACGGCTGTCTATGGTATGATCACTGTCACGGTTTGCGGCAATGTCGCCGACCTTTATCTTTCAGGTTCCAGACGAAGTGTACAGCTTTTCATCCTCTCCCACGAGCATGTGGCTATCGCTGACATGATCACCACGGAATTCCATAGGGGAGTGACTGTCCTTGATGGACAGGGATGGTATACCAAGCAACAGGCCTCTGTCTTGATGGTCATCACGAGGAAGACGGATGTGAATATCCTTCTCAGGGCGATCAAGAGGATTGATCCGGATGCGTTCTTGTCGATTTCCTCAGTCGCGGGTGTCTACGGAAAGGGATTTGACTCGATTAAGGAAAATAAATAGCAATTTCTCTTTTTGACATCGTTTTTTTGAAAGAAACCCCCGGCGAACCTATCCGCCGGGGGCTTTTGTATGGTTTTCATGTCTATATTCGGCAATGAAAAGAAAAACTTGAAAACTAAAACCATTCTTGAACAGTATGTCGACAGTAGTAGCTTTTTTTCTAATCGTCGAATATCTTTCTTTCCTTTTTTATGACTTTTATAAGAACCGCTCCAGGAGAAATCGCCAAATGGTCATCAGGATGCTGGCTGGCCTGACCGGCGCGTTACTTGTCGTCCTTGAGGTTGTAAGGCAGGGACCTGTAGAGACCAGCTATCTTGTCTTGGACATCACGGCCGTGGTGGAGATACTGCTGCTCTACCCGTGTTCTTTCGAGAAACCTGGTTTCTCTCTTTGCGCCACGCTCCTGCTTGAGATCGCCCTAGTGATATCATTCGTTTTTTCTTTGTTTGTCCCTTCGGGAAAAGTCTCTTTCCGCTCCGAGAGGATATTCTTTTCCTACATTGTTGTGCTTGTGGTTTTCTCTTTTTATTTCTCGGCTGTCGCGGCAAAGAGATTCAGCGGAATCAGGTTGTTCTTCCGTAATTCCGCGGTCTGGCACAACTTGGAGGATTACTCCCGATTCATATATTCATTGGTTTTCATGGGTTTGGGAATATATTCCCTTTGCTCGGTTCTCTTGCCGGGTGACGCCGGTGAGATTATGACTTACACAAGCCTGGCCTTCTTCATGGTCCTGTACGCCGTCTTATACTTAAGGGACATGACCGGGAGGACATACGTGCTCAATCAGGGTACCGAGGAAAAGGTGAAGGAGATCATAAAGGGCAACCTGAGGACGTCTGTCATCGACAAGGCTGAGGAAGACAAGAAGATGAACAACCTTTACCGCAGGGTCCTGATGTATATGAATGAACAGAGGCCATACCTTAATCCGTCTTTCCGTATGGAGGACATGGCCGAGGAACTGTACTCGAATAAACTATATTTATCGCGCACAATTAACCTTTTGTCAGGCAGGAACTTCCGTCAATTCATCAATTACCATAGGGTGCAGTATGCGATATCGTTGTTCAAGAAGGACCCACGTTTGAAAGTAGGGGAGGTCTCCATGATGTCCGGCTTCCATTCCTCCGTTTCTTTCAATATGGCTTTCAAGGTCAACACTGGCCAGACCCCTTCCGAATGGCTGCATGACCATGCCTTTGACCGGATGTGATAATAGTGAAGATTTTTTTATATTCGCGTTATGAAAAGATTCATTTTATCCATTCTTTTGGGTGCCATGGTGTTAGCTCCCGTCGCCGCACAGAGCAGGAAAGCCGTGAAACAAGCGAAAAAGGACACCAAGATTGAGGTCAAGCAGCTTAAGGCCGATGGTTACAAGTCTCTTGACAATGTCAAGCTCGATGAGGTGGTTAACCGTTACCTTACCTCTTTATATTCCACCAAGAATTCCACTGAGGTGATTGGAAAAGCTGAGAACAAGGATTTGAACATCGCTAAGGCTGAGGCCAGGACCGATGCGCTTTATGGTTATCCGGAGGATGATGTGGTCGATTCATTTTTCGTCTACAGAAAGACGAGGAACAGGTATGAGGTTGTCTGCTATGCGGCTTTGAAAGGCAGGTCAGCCAAGGATGCCTCAAAGGACAGGACCCAGATGCGCAGGCGTTCTGAGGGGACTGAGGCCACGATAGCCACCGCCAGATCAGAGCAGGAGGCTAAGGAAGCCAAGGCTAAGGAAGATAAGGCCAGGGCCAAGGCTGAAAAAGAAGCTAAGAAGGCTGAGAAGAAGGCTGAGAAAGCCAGGAAAGAGGCCGAGTCCGCAAGGCAGAACGCTGTTTCAGCCAGAGAGAAGGTTGATGATTACAGGTAGGGTTCTATCCCTTTCCAAGAGCTAGGAGGTGGCGCGATAATCGTCATCTCCTCTTTTTTTACGGGATGGATGAAACTTATCTCTCTGGAATGGAGGCATATTCCTCCATCCGGATTGGAACGTGGAGCTCCATATTTAAGATCCCCTTTGATGACACAACCTATCGCGGCGAGCTGGCATCTGATCTGATGATGTCGGCCAGTCAGGAGCTGGACTGACAGGAGATGATAGCGCTCTGTCTTTCCGATCACTTTGTACAAGAGCCTGGCTTCTTTCGCGCCTTGTGCGGAGCTGCCGTTCTTCGCGACGAAACTTTTGTTCATCTTCTCATTCCTGATGAGCCAGTCCACAAGTTCCCCGGACTCTTTCTGTGGCGCGTTAAGGCAAAGCGCCCAATAGGTCTTGTGGATATCTCCGGTCCTGAACATCTCAGATAGGCGTGAGAGAGCTTTTGAGGTTTTCGCGAATACCACAATTCCGCTGACAGGCCGGTCCAGCCGGTGAGGAACGCCCATAAAGACCTTGCCCGGCTTTGAATCCCTCTGGGCTATGAAAGCCTTTAGGGTCTCAGCCAGGCACTCATCCCCGGTCTTGTCCCCCTGGACTATCTCACCGGGGACTTTGTTGAACACGAGGATATGGTTGTCTTCGTGGAGAATCCTTGAAGAGAGGTCCTCGAACTCGTCAGGATCCAGTCTTCTGTATTCCATCTTATTGCTGGATAGGGACTAAGGCGAATGAAGGCATTCCCTTGCAGCAAAGCTTCCCGTTAACCTCCAGTTTCGCGGAGCAGAAGAATAGCAAACCGCGCCTGTCATCTAGGCTGGCGGTCACCTCACAAACGTCTCCGGGCTTCACGGAGTTCTTGAAACGGACTTTGTCAAGGCCGGCATATAGGGTGATATGGCCGGGGATCTCGTCTTTGACAAGGATGGCGCAGCTTTGTGCCATGATCTCGCAGAGAATAACTCCGGGAACCACGGGATTGCCAGGGAAATGGCCTCTGGTGAAAAACTCGTCTTCCTTGATACGGTATTTGGCGTGGGCCAGACCGTTTTCGTCTATATATGCTTCCTCGATTAGGAGCATGGGCTCCCTATGCGGCAGGAATTGCTTGATATCTTCTTTGTTAAGAACTTCTGACATAGTTATTTACTTTTAGTCCTCGCATTTTCTGAAAGCGACACAAGCGTCGTGCCCTCCAAATCCGAACGAATCCGAAATACCTAGGGTCAAGTCGGTCTTGACAGCGACGTTGGGAGTGTAATCGAGGTCGCACTCGGGATCGGGGGTGTCCAAGTTGATAGTGGGAGGGCATATCCCGTCACGGAGGGCAAGTATTGTCGCTATCGCCTCGGCGGCACCGGCCGCGCCGAACATGTGTCCGGTCATAGATTTGATGGAGCTTATGTGAGCCTTGTAAGCGAAATCTCCAAGAGCGTTCTTGTAAGCCATTGTCTCAGCGGCGTCGTTAAGCTTGGTGCCGGTTCCATGGGCGTTGATGTAGAGATTGTCTTTCTCCTTGTCGAACTTGGCCTCCTTAAGAGCCAACTCGATACATTTGGCCTGTGTGGTCCCGTCCGGCCTGGGGGCTGTTGAATGGTAGGCGTCGCAGGTATTGCCATAACCGACCATCTCTCCGAGGATCACGGCTCCACGGGCTTTGGCATGCTCATATTCCTCAAGGATGAGGGCTGCGGAACCGTCTCCCATAACGAATCCGGCGCGGTTGGCGTTGAAAGGCAATGACGCGTATTTGGGATCGGTTGACCTCGAAAGAGCTTTCAGGTTGGCGAAACCGGCGATTCCGATCGGAATGGTGGCGTTCTCGCTTCCTCCGGTTATGATAGCGTCTGCATAGCCGTGTTTGATGGCTCTGTAGGCCTCACCCATGGCGTTAGTCGAGGTCGCGCAAGCTGTCACGATATCGAGACAGGGACCTTCCGCATGGTTGAGTATGGCGATCTGGCCAGCGGCGATGTTGGAGATCATCGTAGGGATGAACAGAGGGGAAATCCACTGTCCTGAAGGATCATCAATCATCTTGGCCATTTCCCTGTACTGCGTGGCGAAACCTCCGATACCTGATCCGAAATACACTCCGAATCTGAAGGGATCGATGTTCTGCCCCTCACCGGTGGAGACGAGACCGGATTGTTTTACGGCCTGATATGCCGCCGCGACACCGAATTGAGTGAACAGGTCCTGCTTACGGATGAACGGCTTGTCCATACCATATTCCTCGGCGTGAAACTCCTTTACCTTGCCGGCGATCCTCACGGGAAGCTGCTCGGTGTCCTCGCTCTCGATTACTTCGATACCGCAGTAACCGTCGCAAAGGTTTTTCCAGAAAGTGGTGACGTCATTCCCGACAGGGGAGATGACACCCATTCCAGTTATAACTACTCTTTTTTCCATATTGATTATATTATTTGTCTGATAGTCAATCCGTAAATATAACGATTATTGTTTAAATCACCACTCGAGGACGGCAGCTCCGGAAAGGAGTCCGGCTCCGAACGAGCTCAGCACTATGATATCGCCTTGCTTGAACATTCCCTTGCGGTTGCATTCGTCAAGAAGGATAGGGCAAGAAGCGGAAGATGAGTTGCCATGGTCATGGATATTGACAGGGAATCTATCCGCAGGCACCTGCATAAAATCGATGATGGAGTCAATAATCCTTTTATTGGCTTGGTGAACCATGAACCAGGAAACATCCTCCTTATTGATGCCGACCTCGTCAAGAAGACTCTTCACACCATTGGTGCAGGCACCGACGGCGAAACGGAATACCTCACGGCCGCGCATCTGGAGCGGAATGTCAACTTCCGCTTTTTTGATGTAAGGAGTTGATTCCAAAACCCTTCTCATGAACAACTTGTCAGTGTCAGGCTGGGCGTTTAGCTTGGTTCCTTTGATGTTATCTCCTTCAGTCAGCACCACGGCTCCGGCTCCGTCACCGAAGAGGACACAGGTGGCGCGGTCATCCCAACTCGCCATCCTGGTAGGCTCCTCAATGCATGCGATGAGGACATTCTTCACTTTTCCGGCCTTGTAATATGCCTCGGCCATGTCAAGGGCATATATGAATCCAGGGCAGGCGCAATTGATGTCGAACATGGGACATCTGAGGCCGATTTTCTCGGCCACGACGCAACTCATCCCGGGAGTGATATGCTCTGATACAACGTTAGAGACAATGAACAAATCGATATCCTCTACTCCGAGTCCTGACATCTCCAATGCCTTCATGGCCGCCTCGGCTCCCAAATCTTCGAGCCGCTCGTCAGAAATGACGTGTCTGGACTTGATTCCTGTGCGGGTGGTGATCCACTCGTCACTCGTGTCCAGAAACTCGGAGAGCATTTCGTTGGTAACTATTTTTTTCGGAAGAGCGCTTCCGGTTCCAATGATTCTCATACTGTTTCTTTTGTTTTCGGTTGCGAAATTACCAATCTTCCGGTCGGGTTCAAAATAATTGTGGTGAATACTTCCCTTTGCGCGTGATATTTAATTAGAAGTGGTGAATTAGCGACATTTGTGGTGAAATACTAGGATGCCTATATTCCGAAATAAGTGTTATATTTGCAGTCCCGAGGAAGAAATATGGCAATTACCAACCAGATTCCTGATTATTTCAGGGAGAAATACCAGTTGATTTACACCGTGACTTTCGCGGCGTTCTTCTCGATTGTGTTCCTGCTTCTCAGCTTACCATTTTCCCACAATAGCTGGATGGCCCTCGGGAATTCCAAGTTTTTTGCCTTCACCGTCCTTTTCGCCGCCGGATCACTGACGTTTGTCGCTTTGAGCCGCTATTTGATGTATAGGACCAGGAAGGTTCTGAGAATGACTTACTTGGGTTACGTGGCATGGTGTATTGCCGAAGTTATAATAATCTGCCTGGCATATTCGTTCATCACGGTTCCGATCACCGGAATAGGGTGGGACCAGTTTCCCAAGACTCTTGGGAACGCCCTTCTTTATGGTGTCATATCCTTAATAATTCCGTACATCCTCGCGGGCATGTATTTCGCCTTGCAGGACAAGAATCAGACGATCCGTCTGATGAACTATGGGAATGTCGTCTTGGATGAGAATGTGCTCCCGTCTCGGCTGGAGAAGATAACTCTGTTCGACAATAGCGGGAACCTGAAACTTGTCGTCAGCGCTTCCAGCCTGTATTATTTGGAATCTGACGACAACTACATCATTGTCCGGTACACCGACAGCCGGGGCGACCTCAAGCGCTACATGATCCGCAGCAAGATGAAGACTGTGGAAGAGAGTTTCCGGGGCAGTAGTCTGGTGCGTTGCCACCGGAAATACCTGGTGAATATGGATAAGGTCAAGGTGCTGAGGAAGGAGAAAGATGGCTATGAGCTTGATTTGGACAATGACACAATACCTCCTATCCCTGTCTCCAAGACGTATGAGGGGAATGTCCTCGCAAGTTTCAATAACTCCCTCTTATCTCGTCAGCCTGTCAAGTGACAACTCCACCAACTGACGGACCATTGCCTTGTAGTCCGGGTTACTGCTCTTGAGGTAGCGGTTGGCTATAGCGCAGCAAATAGTTCCGGCCTTGTGACCCAAATGCTTTGCCAGACCAGCGACAGCGGATCCTTCCATCTCAAAGTTGGTGATCCTGTATTCCCCGAACCTGAACGTCTCGAATTTCTCAAGCATGTCCGGCATGGCGAGACCGAGCCTGACGACTCGTCCTTGTGGACCGTAAAAACCTGGGGCGGAGAGGGTGATACCCTTTACCGAGCAGTCCTCAAACCTGCTGATCAAATCGTCGCTCGCCTTGATGAAATAAGGTGAAGGAAGGTGCTTGTCCCAACCTGTATGCTCCTTGAAAGCATCTTCCATCTCCTGGTTTGTGATCAGCTCCCTATTGGCATACCAGTTCAGAAGACCGTCGCAACCGATGGAGTAGTGGGAGAATATGGGTGACCCGATCGGGATGTCAGGTTGTATGGCTCCGGTCGTGCCGATCCTGAGGATCGTCAGTTCCCTATGCTCGGCTTTGGGCTCCCGGGTCTGGAAATCCACATTGGCGAGAGCATCCAATTCTGTCAAAACTATGTCGCAATTATCCGTGCCGATTCCTGTTGACAGGGCGGTCAAGCGCTTCCCGTTATAATTGCCGGTGATGGAGACGAACTCCCTGCTGGCGTGACGGAACTCTACGTCAGAGAGATAATATCCGATCATATCCACCCTGCCCGGGTCGCCTACAAGTATCACTATATCAGCGAGTTCCTCTGGCCTCATATGGATGTGGAACGCGGATCCGTCGTCGTTGATTATGAGTTCTGATTCAGCTATTCTCATGGTGTCTTTAGTTTTATGTGGATTTCAAATATAAGAAATTTCGCTGGAATTCACTATTTTCGCGTCACTATGTGGCAAAGAATCCAGACATTGTATCTCGCGATCGCGACCGCTTTGGTCGTGACGCTTTTCTTTTGTGTGAAGTCTTTTATGGTGGGACCTGGCGGTGCTCATATTGATGAGGTCAAGTACATCAGTTTCATCCCGTACGCCATCCTGCTGGTGTTAACAGCGATTCTTCAGGTCATCGCCTTGTTCACGTTCAATGTGAGAGTGCTTCAGATGCGCACGGCAGTCCTGTCCGCGCTCATCCTGCTCGGTCTTCAAGGTTGGCTGGTGTTTGATTACATGACGGCTGCGGACGGGGTCCTGTTCCGCTGGACGGCAATTTTACCGCTATTGGCCGCTATTCTTGATTTCATGGCCGCCAGGCGTATATTGAGGGATCAGTTGCTTGTCGAAAGCATTTCCCACTTGCGCTCCCGAAAACGCTAAGTGCCTTGGCCGCGGTGCCGGGTGTCGTCCCGGCTCCCTGCGCTTCGCGCCCTATCCGGGTAAATGGTCGCCGGTGGCGACACCCGGACACCGGGGACGTTGGATTTACGGGACAGGGTCGTATCCGCTGCCGCCCCACGGGTTACAGCGCAAGACCCTCCAGACAGTCAGATACAATCCTTTGAACGGTCCCCATTTGCGGAACGCCTCAATGGCGTAGGTCGAGCAGGAAGGCTCGAAACGGCAAGTCTTGGGAATATAAGGACCGATACACTTGCGGTAGAACCAGATAAGGGCAAGGAAGGGGGCGGACAAGACGTCCCTCACAACCTTGCGCCAATGAGGTATGCTATAACTGTCTTTCATCTGCCACTTTTTTCAGGATCTCGGCGACTTCTTCCTTAATGGTCTGGAAATCATTTATTTCCTTAGAATTGTATAAGAACAGTATGTCCGTTGAAGATGGCCCGAGTATGGATTTTTGAGTCCTGTAGGCTTCCCTCAGACGGCGCTTGAGGAGATTCCTTTTTACCGCTCTTTTGAAAAAGCGTTTCGGCACGGAGACCATGATCCTGTTAGGCTCATCGGATGATTCGTTTCGCAGATAGCAATACTTAAGGCCGCGCGAGAAACCCCAGCGGCCCTTTGACATCAGAGCCGAAACCGCGATCTTGCCCCTGAGGCGCTCGGATTTCGGTAAGGTGTCCATTTTATCTATTTCTGTTCCTGCAAATAAAGCTCGATGGCGCGCGCTACCGAGGGCGCCTCCGGAGTAGGA
Organism: uncultured Bacteroidia bacterium; assembly: GCA_902785575.1. Taxonomy (GTDB): domain Bacteria; phylum Bacteroidota; class Bacteroidia; order Bacteroidales; family UBA932; genus Cryptobacteroides. Next base: position 75,426 of record CACZZF010000013.1, read on the forward strand.
GCCTTGACCTCGATTGTAAGACCGGCCTCTTCCATAGCCTTGACTATGGATTTGCCGAATGAGACGAACTTTATGTCACCCTGCTTGAAGTCGGGGAAATTCTCAAAAAGGGACTGGACATCGGAAGGATTGTAGAAGACTATCATGTCATATTCCTTCAGGTCCATATCCTTAAGATCCTGAGGCACGCTCTTGATGAAAACGGCTGTCTGATAGGAGATTCCCTCAGCATCAAGAAGACGGGTGAGTGTCGAGCTGCCGTTGGAGTCCGACTGGGTCACCAGGAATTTCTCTCCTTTATGCTTGGTGCCGATCTGCTCAATAACAGACTCGGGAGTGCCGTTTCCGAAGAATATCTTGCGCTTGCGGTAGACAATGTGCTTCTGGAGATACATCGCGACAGCCTCTGTTGTGCAGAAATACTTCATAGTCTCAGGCACCTTAACCCTCAGTTCGTCGCATAATCCATAGAAAGCATCGATGGCGTGACGTGATGAGAATACTACAGCGGTGTAATCCAGGATGTTGATTCTCTGGGCACGGAACTCTCTGGAAGTCAAAGGTTCGACGACAAAGAACTGATGGAAGGTGATGTCCACGCCATAGTTCTCTTTCAGGGCGACATAAGGGGCGTCCTTTAGAGGGGCGCGTTGGGAGATCAATATCTTCTTGATAGCCATTCGTTTACTGTTTACATTCCGCCTGCGCTCCGCTTATAAAAGCCTCTCAGAGAGAATTAAAGCGGCAGTCGGGAGCAATTCAAGGCTGCAAAGATACAAAAATGTCGAAAAAGGATTGCAAACGGATGCGAAAATCTGTCCTCGACGGAATATATAAACGATATAGGTCACTCCGATTTCCCAAAGCATGATAGTCCTCACTGTTGAGGAAGAGCCTCCCAGGAGCCTCGTGATACCAGCGGTCAAGAACAACAGGAAGAACAACAGGACACAGTAGTTGTAGAAAGACCTGTTGGCCGCCGTGAAAGTCGATGATCCATAATTGTGCATCTCCAGCTGCCAATTGAGGAATGTCTTCAGCAGCAGATACACTAGGAATACCCCCATGACGACAGTGAACTGGAGAGTCTGCGGCAGCCACTGCAGGAACTCCGGGGAATAGAGGCCGTTATAGTAGACAAGCAGACAAAAAGGGACGAATAGGATCGCGGCTATCCAGTTGCGGCTCCTGCATAGTTGTATGCTGTCCTCAAGATCCAGGTTCCCCTTCCATCTGGTGGCGCAATCCAGTAATGAGGGAGTGATCTTCAGCAAACTCTTCAGATTCAGCAGAAAGAGTAGCGTGAAGAACACGACCAGCGCGCAGAATACAGGATTGTCCAGGAGCTCTGTCATCTTAAGTCACTTTTCAGTTGCCCCTTTTCGCGTTGTAACCGAGCTGTTTAAGCAATTCTGTGACCTTGTCGCGGAAATCTCCCTGAACTGTGATTTCCCCATCTTTCGCCGATCCTCCCACTCCACATTTGACTTTGAGGGTCCTTCCCAACTCGGCCAGATCCTCCTGGGTGCCTTGGAATCCGGTCACCAATGTCACCTGCTTGCCACCTCTGTTCCTTCTGTCGATAGATACGATCAGACGCTGCTTGGAAGGCGGAAGAGTCTCCACCAAATCCTCTTCTGATGAGGAATAATCAAAATCGGGATTTGTCGAGTAGACTACCCCGAGTCGTTGTTTCCAATCGTTGTCCTGCTTCATTTTCCCGTATCAATTTTCGCGAAGATAGGTATTCCTTTTATATCTTTTTGTAAATTTGTCCGGAATATGCCTTATTATTTATGGACAGCAAAAAATTCAAACAATGGAATCTTCTGACCGCGGCGGTGGTCTTCCTCATCTCCGCGTTCACATATCTTTCTACAATAGAGCCGACCGCGTCGTTCTGGGATTGCGGTGAGTTTATCGCCTCATCATATAAGCTTGAGGTGGGCCACCCCCCGGGAAACCCTGTCTTCCAGATAATCGCCAGGTTTTTCACGATGTTCACAGGCCCTTCCAAGGCTGCCGTGATGGTCAATTGCATGAGTGCCCTTTGCTCTGCGCTGACCATATTCTTCCTGTATCTGACTATCGTCTTTTTCACTAAGAGGCTGATTATTCCGAAGAAAAGACCGGACGGCAGCGCCGGGGATTATTCCATCGGTGAGTCTATAGCGATATTCGGTAGCGGCGCCGTGGGAGCCCTCGCGTATTGCTTCTCCGATACGTTCTGGTTCTCAGCTGTTGAGGGTGAGGTCTATGCCATGTCATCCCTTTTCACCGCTATTGTAGTGTGGGCGATGACAAAATGGTACGAGTCAGAGGACCGCAGGTACGCCAACAGGTGGATTGTGCTTATTTCCTTCCTGATGGGTCTTTCAATCGGAGTCCATGTGCTGAACTTGCTGGCTCTCCCGATGATCGTGTTCATGTATTACTACAAGATCAGGGAAGACAAGCCATATTCTTTCTGGGAGTGTGTCAAGATTCTCGCGCTGTCGGCAGTCATCCTCGGAGTCTTGTTCTTCATAATGATTCCTTGGCTTCCGAAGATGGCCGCATATTTCGACCTGATTTTTGTCAACGGTTTCGGACTGCCATACAACACAGGAGCCGCCGTCTTTGTCCTGGGTATCATCGGGCTTTGCTTCTGGGGACTTTTCAAGACTCTGGAGAAGGGGAAAGTGTTCTGGAACACGGCTTTGCTTTGCTTCACGACCATCTTGATCGGATTCTCGATATTCAGCGTGGTGATCATCCGCTCCAGCGTCAAGCCTCCGACAAACGAGTATCAGCCGGACAACGCGTTCACACTGGTGCGTTATCTTTCCCGTGAACAGTACGGTTCTGTCCCGCTTGTTTACGGCCAGTATTTCGGTGCTCCTTATGATCTCAAGCAAGGCACCTATTGGGCCCCTTTGAACGGGAAATACAAGAAGGTCCCCAGCCCGGTCGAGCCGGTTTATGACGCCTCCGGAAAGATGCTTTTCCCGAGAATGTATAGCAATGATGATCGCTCCATCAAGTTCTATCAGACCTATATGAACGGCAAGGGCATAACTGTGCCGGGAGCGGAGTACAAAAAACCTACATTCGGGGCTAACTTGAAGTATTTCTTTGACTTCCAGCTCGGATGGATGTATTGGAGATACTTCATGTGGAACTTTGTCGGGCGCCAGAACGAGATTCATGCCCCGCAAGCTGACCTTTTCACAGGCAACTGGGAAAGTGGGATCAAGGTCATAGACAGGATCCATCTGGGCGACCAGGATAACGCTCCGACTTGGCTGAAGGAGAACAAGGGCAAAAACCACCTCTTCTTCCTGCCCCTGCTTCTAGGCTTGTTGGGTTTGCTGTTCCAGTTCGACAGGGACAAAAGGGGTTGCTGGCTTACTTTCCTGCTATTCTTCCTGACAGGAATAGCTGTTGTGATGTACCTCAACCAGCCTCCTTTCCAGGTCAGGGAGAGGGATTATGCCTATGCCGGTTCATTCTATGCCTTCACAATTTGGATAGGCTTCGCTGTTGCCGCCATATATTCTTGGATAACAGGAGCTTTGAAGAATAAGAACACCACCGCCGTGGCTGCGGCGACGACATTGGTTTGCCTTTGCGTTCCCGCCCTCATGTGCGCTCAGGAGTGGGATGACCACGACAGGAGCCACCGCAGGACAGCTGTGGAGGTAGCCTACAACTATCTGAATTCCGTAGGCCCGAATGGATTGTTGGTGACCCATGGCGACAATGACACCTTCCCTTTGTGGTATGCCCAGGAGGTTGAGGAGATCAGGAATGACGTGAGGATACTCAACACATCATTGCTCGGAACCGACTGGTACATTGACCAGATGAGATATGCGATCAACAACGCCGCTCCTTTGACCCTTTCAATCGGACAAGAGCAATATCTATATGGCACCAATGATTGGGTATTAATCCAGGACAGCAGGAACCAGGCGGTACCTATCTCCGAATGCATCAAAGTTTTCAAGCATCCCGATGCCAAACTCATGACCCAGGACGGCCGTAAGCTGGATTACTGGGTCTCGAGGAAGATGATCATACCTGTCAACAAGGAGAACTGTCTTAAGTCGGGGATCGTCAGCCCCAAGTTCGCTGACATGATTCCTGAGTCGATTGTGCTTGAGATACCTCAAGGTAAGACCGGACTTACCAAACCTGAGCTCTTCATGCTGGATCTCCTTGCTAACTACAAGTGGGACAGGCCTCTTAACTTGCTTAACCAGGGAGGTGATCTCAATATCGGCCTTAAGGAGTATTTGATGTATGACGGGTTCTCATACCGTTTCATCCCTATCAAGAACAAGGTGGAGTCCTTCAATATCGGCCTTGTAGACACGGATGACCTCTATAAGAAACTGACTGAGACTTTCAAGTTCGATGCTGTCGGTGCTGATAATTATCTGGTTGATTATCAGAATATTTACACCTTTATGGGTGTGATGTCCATTCGCAATCTCTTAGTCTCTTCGGCGGATGCCTTTATGGAGGCAGGGGAAAAGGATAGGGCGGAGAAAGTCCTGGATATGTGCCGGCAGATCATGAGACCTGACAGGTATCCTTACGACAACACTTTGTTCGGCTGGAGTTCCAACGCCTTGTTCCCGATAGAGATGGCTCGTTGCTACTATGGCCTTGGCAAGCCGGAAAAGGCTCGCGAGGTGATTGGCGAGATCGATAAGGAGTTGAAGGAGTCAATCGGTTTGTTCCTTGATTTCTACCCCGAATACAAGGATGAATTCGAGTACAACTGCCAGTTGATTTACTACATGGCTAATGAGGTCTCGAAGTGTGGCGACAAGGAGTTCGCCAAAGAGTTGGAGTCAGACCTGGCGGCTTTCCTCAACTCGAATAGCTGAGGCTCGCCCTCTTGTTATCTTCTAAGACGGACGTAGATGGAGAGTGGGAGGACTTTGCCGAATTTGTCCTTGAGGGCAAGTTCTCCGGAATCAAGAGGAGTGTCAGCTTTCAGCCCAAGCGCTTGACGGACAACTGTTTCCCCAAGGACGGCGGAGAACCCGTTGGAATACAGGTTCAGAACCATGAAGCTGTTTTCGGGAGCGAGGATCTGGCCGACATTGCGCATCATCTCGAACAGGCATTCATCAAGTTTCCATTTCTCCCCGTCCGGGCCATGCCCATATGCTGGCGGATCAAGGATTATTCCGTTATAAAGATTCCCTCTGCGGGCCTCTCTCTTCGCGAATTTCATGGCGTCCTCCACCACCCAGCGTATGCCGTCCAGGCCACTGCGGTCCTGGTTCTCATGCGCCCAGGTCACTACCTGTCGCACAGAATCAAGATGAGTCACATCCGCCCCCGCGGCCCTTGCGGCAAGAGAAGCCGCACCGGTGTAAGCGAAAAGATTAAGCACCTTCGGTCGCTGATCCATGGAAGCTGCGATCTCCGAAGTGTTCCGGAATATATATTCCCAATTCGCCGCCTGCTCCGGAAATACCCCAACATGCTTGAATGACGTCAGCCCCAGCCGCAGCGAAAACTCCATCCGTTCACACCCGGTGGGCAGTGAGGTTTTTATCTGGTGTTTGTCAGGAGTGGCGGAACCGCCGGTGGTCGGGAAGTCCCCAGACGGACATTTACCCGGATAGGGCGCGAAGCGTAGGGAGTCCGGGGACTTCCCGCCACCGGCGATGCCACCGGACAACCTGTACCGGATCCACCACTGATCAGGCATCGCCTTCAGACGGTTCCAAGTGCCGCTATCCTCCTTCCCGGCTTTACCGAACCCGGCACCAGGAGTGAATAAAACATGTGCGGCGGAGTCCCATTCCTTCTGGGACAACTCCTTGTTCCACAACGCTTTAGGCTCCGGCCTTGAAAGAACGAAACCACCGAACCGCTCGAGCTTCATCCCATCTCCGGAATCCAAAAGCTCGTAGTCTTTCCACCTATCTGAGGGAAACTCTGTCGCCATAGTGGTGCAAAGATAAAAAAATAGTATCTTTGCTCCGGAAAAAAACGATAACAAATTATTTTTCACTATGCAGCAGCACATTGACTCTTACGATTTCAAAGGCAAGAAGGCCATTGTCAGGGTGGATTTCAACGTTCCGCTCGATGAGAACTTCAACATCACTGACGACACCCGTATCCGCGCCGCCCTTCCTACACTGAAAAAGGTCCTCGCTGAAGGAGGTTCCCTTATTCTCATGTCCCATCTCGGCCGTCCGAAGGGCGTCACTGAGAAGTTCTCACTCAAGCACATAGTCGCCCATGTCTCCGAGTGCCTCGGAGTTCCTGTCCAGTTCGCCCCCGACTGCCAGAAAGCTGACGAGCAGGCCGCCGCGCTGAAGCCAGGAGAGGTTCTGATGCTTGAGAACCTTCGTTTCTACGCCGAGGAGGAAGGCAAGCCCAGAGGACTCGCTGAGGACGCCACTGACGAGGAGAAGGCCGCCGCGAAGAAAGTTGTCAAGGAAAGCCAGAAGGAGTTCGTGAAGAAACTCGCTTCCTACGCCGACTGCTACATCAACGACGCTTTCGGAACCGCCCACAGGGCCCACGCTTCCACCGCCCTCATCGCCAAGTACTTCCCTGAGGACAAGATGTTCGGCTACCTGATGGAGAAAGAGATCAAAGCCATCGATAACGTACTGAAGAACGCCCGCCGTCCTTTCACCGCTATCATCGGCGGCTCCAAGGTTTCCTCGAAACTCGCTGTCCTTGAGAACCTTCTTGGTAAAGTTGACAACCTTATCATCTGCGGCGGAATGGGTTACACCTTCATCAAGGCCGAGGGTGGAAATATCGGTAACTCTCTCCATGAGGACGAGCTTATCCCTCAGGCTAAGGAGATAATGGAGAAGGCGCAGGAACTTGGTGTCAACGTGTCCCTGTCTGTCCAGACCCGTGTCACCCAGGAGTTCGCCAATGATACTCCCGAGATGGTTGTCCCTTCTCACAAGATTCCTGACGGATGGGAAGGCCTTGATTGCGGACCCGCTTCGATCGAGAACTGGGCCAGGATCATCCTCGCCTCCAAGACCATCCTCTGGAACGGTCCCGCCGGTGTGTTCGAGTTCCCGAACTTCGCCACAGGAACCGAGAAGATCGCCGAGCTTGTCGCCAAGGCTACCGAGCATGGAGCCTATACCCTCGTTGGTGGTGGAGACTCTGTCGCCGCTGTCACCAAGATGGGCTTCGCCGACAAGGTCAGCTATGTCAGCACCGGTGGTGGAGCCATGTTGGAAGCAATTGAGGGTAAGACGCTTCCCGGCATCGCCGCTATTCAGGAATAATAATCGCCATAGGCTATGGATCCGCTAGTGGTGCATTGGAATATGAATCCGGAGATATTCCGGATAGGTGGCTTTGCCGTCAGGTGGTACGGTCTCCTGTTCGTCTCCGGTTTCATTCTAGGGTATTGGATATTCACAAAGTTCTGTGAGCGAGAGAAGGTAAACAATGCTTTCCTCGATCCGCTCCTGTACACCTTGCTTATTGGTACCCTTGTCGGTGCCCGTCTGGGCCATTGCCTTTTCTACGGTTTCAACTATTATTTCGGTTCCTGGAAGGGTTTCCTGGAGATATTCAAAGTCTGGGAAGGAGGGTTGGCCAGTCACGGTGGTACCATCATGCTGATTTTGTGCATGTGGTGGTTCGCTTGGAAATTCGGCAAGAAGTACCATATCGACTTTCTCTGGATTCTGGATCACCTCTGTATCGCGGTGGCTTTCGCCGGAGCTTTCATCAGACTGGGAAACCTTTGTAACTCTGAGATTTACGGTGACGTCACGAATCTCCCCTGGGGCTTTATATTCGAGCGCAGGGGAGAGACGGAGCCGAAGCATCCGACCCAGATTTACGAGGCACTGAGCTACCTTATCCTCGGACTGATTCTTGTCTGGCTATATGTCAAGAAACTGGACAAAATGTATAGGGGAACCTTTATTGGATTGTTCTTTATCGGTTGCTTCGGGATGAGATTCCTGATCGAATTCATCAAGGAGCCGCAGGAAGCCTTTGAGAATGATATGATCTTGAATATGGGTCAGACCCTGAGCATTCCGTTTGTCCTTTTGGGCATAGGTCTGCTTATCTACGCTTTCAAGAAAAAGATTCCGGCTAGGGCGGTGATCCCTGACAACCGGCCGAAGAAAGCCGAGCCGACCCACTACGCCAAGAGCTTGAACAACAATTAGATGATCAAAGCTATATTCTTCGACATTGACGGCACCTTGGTGAGTTTCAAGAGCCACAGGATGTCTGACCGTTTGAAGGACTGCTTGAATGAGCTTCGCGCCCGCGGCGTGAAGCTTTTCATTTCAAGCGGCCGTCACGTATTGGTCATGAATAACCTGGAAGACTATCCTTTCGACGGTTACATCGCGATGAACGGGGCATTGACTATCCTTGACGGGAAGACTATCGACAGCCGTCCGCTTCCGAAAGAGATCTCGTTCCAGGTCGCCAGGATAGCGACGGAGGTCGGTGTCCCTTGCTGGTCTTTCGCTGACTCCATTGTCGGAATCAATTTCGAAAACGGGAAATCAGAAGAGGTCTCCCGGCAGCTGAATTTCTTCCCGGAGAACTATCTGGATCTTGACGAAGTCGCTCATAGTCACGAGGTTTACCAGTACACGATCTATATGTCGCTCGAGGAGGAAGCCCGGTATCTGCATCCTGTTCTTTCCGGGGTTGATTACCAGCGTTGGCATCCGTACTTCACCGACATAGTCCCTGGGGGATTGTCCAAGTCCTATGGGGCGTCTCTTATCCTGGACCGTCTCGGCCTGACTCCAGCGGAGTGCATGGCTTTCGGGGACGGCGGGAATGATATTCCTATCATCGAATATGCCGGGATAGGTGTAGCGATGGGAAACGCCACGCCTGACGTCAAGGCCGCCGCCGACTTCGTCACCGGTTCCGTCGACGAAGACGGAGTCATCTCCGCCCTCCGCCACTTCGGCGTCATCTGATCCGCTTCAATGTTATCTGATCGGCCAACCCTGTCATTCTGAGCGCCCGCAACCCTGTCATTCTTAGCGCCCGCAACCCTGTCATTCTGAGCGCCCGCGAAGAATCTACTGTCCCTATCGTCCCTAAAACCCGGACGCAAAGAACAAATACAGCCGATATTGATCCCTACGTCCCTCCGGCCGGGACGAGGGGAACACGTTTTTCTTACGGAGGTAATAGCCAGTCAGCCCAGACTTGAGCATAGCACACTACGCCTTTTAAAAGTGATATTATTTCTGGCCTTCAATTACTTTAAACATTGTCATCAACATATCTTGTCGTTTTTCTGCCACACTCATATCCGTAGTTCCGCCTAAGTATCTAATTCTAACGTCAGTTATTTTGTGAGACGACAGTATATCGACATCAGAATCAGATAGCATCAAAGTAGTGTTAAAGAAATGCGTATCCCCGCCCAGAGGATCTCTTTCAGCGCCTATCCCGGTATATGATGAATTCAAAACTACGGACTCTCCATTGTCTAGTAAAAATGGTATACCGCTTCCATCTACATATTTTTCTACTTCGGCAAGACCTATGTTCACAGGTATGCTATAAAGATTATTCACTTTCCGTAAGCAAAGATATAATGTGTTGTGTTTCGTGCCCAAATCCGTGTTGTGGAAACATAGTTGACAGGTTTTTGTTTCGATTATACGATTACCATTGAATTTATCAGTCTCATTTTTTGCAATTTGGATATTGGCTTTAGTAAAAGAAGCACAGCCACAAATGCTAAGGAGCAGTGGCAGGATGATAAGTAAAAGTTTTGTCTTCATAATGACTGGGGAGCACTAAAACGATAAACCGGAGAAATTTGAGTTTCTCCGGTTTGTTTTAGTATAACATTTGTAGTAAAAATGCAGTTTTGTTTAATTGGAAAGAGTAGTTTAGAACATGATAAAAAAGAGACTGATAATGGCGGCCGCGCTGATGGGGATAGTCACCGTGGCGTCAGGGCAATACAGGGCCGACTCTGTCCCTGTCGAAGCCCAGTCCGACACTTCCACGGTTGTCATAACATTGGATGACGCGTTGAAGATCGCCTTGAGTGAGAATGTGGCTGTCAAGGTGGCAGACAAGGAGATCGAGAGAAGCCAGTACGCCAAGAAAGGGACATATTCATCCCTGTTCCCTCAGGTGACCGGTTCCGGATCTTACCAGAGGACCATCAAGAAACAGATCATGTACATGGACTCCGACAGCGGCGGTGATGATGAGGAAGGTGGTGGAGGAGGCTTCGGAATGCTTTCCTCACTGGCTCCTTATTTCATTAGGATCAATGAGTTGTCCGCAATGCAAGGGATGCCTCTGATTATCCCTGGCGAGAGTGAGAGCTCAAGTTCCAACAGCGGTTTCGCGGTGGGTCGTTGGAATACCTACAACTACGGTGTGTCCGCGGCCATGCCCCTGGTGAACGCTCAACTTTGGGAGAGCCTAAGGATCTCCGGCCAAGCTGTCGATCTCGCTGTCGAGAAGGCCCGCTCCTCAAGGCTGGATATGGTCACCCAGGTGAAGCAGGCATACTATGCCGTCCTTCTCGCCAAGGAAGCGTTCAATGTCTACAAGGAAGTCTACGAGAACGCCGTGGAGAATTTCGTCCAGACCGAGAGACGCTACAAGGCGGAGAAAGCCTCTGAGCTTGAATATACTAGGGCAAAGTCTGTGGTGGCCGGGGCCATCCCTAATGTCTACAACGCGGAAAGCTCGGTGATGCTTGCTCTCTGGCAGCTCAAGGCCGTGATGGGAGTTGACCTTTCCAGGAATATCGATGTGGCCGGGGCTTTGGGCGACTATTCTACCCAAATGTTCAGGGATATTCACGACAACGATGATCCTTCCCTTGATTATAATACCACCCTTCGCCAGCTTGAGATCCAGGCGGACCAGCTTGCCTCTACCGTGAAGATGTACAAGGCGGCCTATCTGCCGACTTTGTCGGCGGCGTTCTCCTACAACATGATCGCCATGACTAATGACTTCAAGTTCAGCGAGTATAAATGGTCGCCATATTCCTATGTCGGCCTGAGCTTGAACATCCCGATATTCACTGGTTTCAAACGTCATTACGATGTCAAGCAGGCTAAGGTCCAGGCCGTGGAGCTCGATCTGCAGAGGATAGAGGCCGAAAGGCAGTTGAAGATAGCCATCCGCCAATATCTCAACACGATGGAGACCAGCATGAATAGCTACAACGCCGCCGCCGAGGCGGTTGGTCTCGCGAGGAAGGCGTATGATATAGCCGCCAAGTCCTACAAGATCGGCAAGGGCACTATCACGGAAATGAATGACGCCCAGCTCACTTTGACTCAGGCGAGTCTACAGCAGAGCCAGGCTGTCTACAATTTCATCGTGGCCAAGTCCAATCTTGAGAAGACTCTCGGGTACGATTTCATCGACGATGAAGGTAACGTTGATCTGGATAACATGTAGAATCGATAATAATAAAGAAAGAAGATATGAATAGCATTTACAGGACATTAGCTCTCGTCGGAGTCTGCGCCGCACTTGTCTCCTGCGGGGGTAAGAAAGCTCAGGAAAGCGCTCCCGTGGCACAAGAGGAGGACAGGACGATCCTTGTTTCAACGGCGACTGCCGTGGTGGAGGAAGTTCCTCAGACAGAAGTATATTCATCGACCGTGGAGGCTTATGCCATCAATAATATAGCGCCTCAGACCCCGGGCAGAATCCAGACGATCAGGGTTGATGTGGGATCGTTTGTGAGTAAGGGACAGATTCTTGCGACAATGGACGCCGCCCAGTTGGACCAGACCAGGCTGAAGCTGGTGAACGATTCGACAGAGCTCAGCCGCCTCCGCAGCCTATATGAGGAAGGGGGAGTGTCCAAGTCGGATTATGACGCTGTCGAGATGGCTTATAAGATCAGCCGCCGCTCATATAACAATTTGGCGGAGAACACCTATCTGCGTTCCCCGCTCAGCGGCGTAATCACCGCGAGGAATTATGACAAGGGAGACCTTTACGCCGGCCAGCCGATATTCGTGGTCCAGCAGATCACTCCTGTCAAACTCAAGGTCGGAGTTTCCGAGTCGGATTACACCAAGGTTAAGATAGGCAACCAGGTCGAGATCACTGTCGACGCGCTTCCGGGGCAGACTTTCACAGGTAAGATAAACAAGATTTATCCTACTATCGATCCCATGACCCACACATTTGTCACGGAAATCCTCGTCCAGAATTCCGACAGGGTTTTGCGTCCCGGAATGTTCGCCAGGGTCAAAATCGAGTTCGGAGTCAACAAAAGCGTCGTGGTGCCTGAGGAGTCCGTCGTCAAGATGCAGGGAACTGGCCAGAGGTGCGTGTATGTCCTTCAGCCGGACAACACGGTGGAGAGCTCCATTGTCAAACTCGGCCGTCATGTCGGCAATAGCTACGAGATTCTTGAGGGAATATCCGAGGGGGACGTGGTGACTGTCAAGGGAAGCACCAGCCTAAAGGATGGGGCGAAAGTCGAGGTGTCTAACAAATAATCACCGCAGCCTATGAGTGTCATTAGATCCGCAGTGAGCAAGCCGGTCACGACAGCCTTGGTTTTCCTGGCTTTCGCGATATTCGGAATCTATTCACTGACAAAGACATCAGTTGCTCTTTTCCCCGATTTCGACGCCAATGTCGTATTGGTGATGTCGTCATATCCGGGAGCTAGCGCCTCTGATGTTGAGAATAACTTGACCAAGCTTTTGGAGAACACGCTCAACAGTGTGGCGAACCTTAAGAACCTGACCTCCCGCTCCCGTGAGAATGTCGCGATCGTGATGCTGGAGTTCAAATATGGAACGGATATAGATGAGGCGAGTAATGACATCAGGGACAAGCTGGACCTGATCAACTCGGCCCTGCCAGACGGGGCCTCCGTGCCTGTTCTGTTCAAGTTCGGTATGGACGATATGCCTGTCTTGATTCTCTCCGCCACCGCTGATAAGAGCATGGCTGGTCTCGACAGGATTCTGGACGATAGGGTGGTCACTCCTTTGGGACGTGTCACGGGAGTTGGAACTGTCTCTGTCGCGGGAGCTCCCGCCAGGGAGATCCATGTTTATTGCGACCCTAACAAGCTTGCCGCTTACGGCTTGAGTGTCGCTGGAATATCCCAGATTATCGCCGCTGAGAACCGTAATGTCCCTTCAGGCTCAATCGATATCGGTTCAGAGTCATTCTCCCTGAGGGTTGAAAAGGAATTCAAGGATCCTTCGGAACTCCTTGATGTCGTGGTCAGTTACCGTGGCGGCCAGGTGGTATACCTGAAAGATGTCGCAAGGGTTGAGGACGGGCTGGAGGAGAAATCGCAAGAATCCTATACCAATGGAAACCGGTCGGCTATGATCGCCATCCAGAAGCAGTCTGGCGCGAACACGGTCAATGTCGTGAACGCGGCGAAGCAGAGAATAGCCGAGATCGCTCCGACTCTTCCTTCCGATATCAAGATCACCGAGGTGGTGGACAACTCCTCAGAGATTCTGAACACGATCAACTCCCTTAAGGAGACCATAATCATAACCCTTCTCGTGGTCATGCTTGTGGTGTTCGTTTTCTTGGGAAGATGGAGGGCGACATTCATCATCGTCCTGTCGATTCCTATCGCGTTGCTGGGCTCCCTGGTGTACCTTTTCGCTACCGGGAACACATTGAATATCATTTCAATGTCAGCACTCTCCATCGCGATCGGTATGGTTGTGGACGACGCTATTGTGGTTTTGGAGAACATATCCACTCACCTGGAAAGAGGAGAGAAACCCAAAGAGGCCGCTGTCCACGCCACCTCCGAGGTCGGCATCTCGGTTATAGCGTCCACTTTGACTATGCTCTGCGTCTTCCTTCCTTTGACCATGGTCTCCGGAATGGCTGGAATAATGTTCAAACAGTTGGGTTGGATTGTTTCGATCATCATGATCATCTCCACCACCGCCGCTTTGACCCTTGTCCCGATGCTTTGCTCAAGGATGCTGAAAGCTGGCCCCAAGACCGGAAAACTCCATAGGGCTATTTTTGATCCCATCGAGAAGGGTCTTGACGGCCTTTCCGCTTGGTATTCCAGAATCATAGCTTGGGCTGTCACTCACAGGAAGACCGTGATCTTCGGTGCCTTGGCAATCTTTGTCGGTGTGCTCGCTCTTCTGGCTCCCGGCCTCAAGACGGAGTTTTTCCCCACGATGGATGGAGGACGCCTTTCTGTCTCGATCGAGCTGCCTGTTGGAACCGAGCAGAGTGTCACAGGGGCTTTCGCCAGGCAAATATGCGATCGCCTGGAGGAGGAAATTCCTGAGATTCAGGTTCTTCAGTACCGTTATGGACAGGCCAGCTCCGACAATGTGATCGGAAGCATGCAGAACAACGGCTCTCATGTTATCTCGATGAATGTGAATATCGGATCCATGGAAGACCGCAAGCGCTCGTCTTCCGAGATCGCCGATATTATCCGTAAGGATCTCCGAGAGTATCCGGAGGTGAAGAAATCCACCGTCACTGAAGGTATGGGAGGAGTCGGTGGAGCCGCCTCTCTCCGTCTTGAGATATATGGTTACGACTTCGACGAGACCGACCGGATCGCCAAAGAGGCCCAGGCGAAAATGCTCGCTGATCCCGCCTTCACCCAGGTGATCTTGAGCCGTGATGATTATACTCCTGAGTACCAGGTCGATTTCGATAGGGAGAAACTAGCCCTGAACGGTCTTAACTCCACAACCGCCGCCGCGGCTTTCAGCGCCGCGATGAGCGGTTCGGTGAATTCATTCTACCGCGAGGACGGAGACGAGTACAACATCCGTGTCATCTATGACAAACGCTTCCGCACAAGTGTGGAGGATATTGAGAACATATTGATTTACACTCCTTTGGGTGGTGCCGTCAGGATCAAGGATCTGGGCACTGTCGTGGAGTCGAAGGTACCTCCGACAATCGAGAGGAAGAACCGTGAGAGATATATTTCAGTGACCGGAATCGTCACTCGGGGATATGCCCTTAGCGACGGAGTCGCCGTCACTAACCGGGTGCTCTCCGAGATTGACATCCCTAACAACATATCTACCGAGATCACTGGAGACTTCGAGGACCAGCAGAGCATGTTCAAGGACCTCATTGTCCTTATGATCTTGATTATAATCCTGGTCTACATGGTCATGGCCTCCCAGTTCGAGTCGTTCATGAGCCCGCTTGTGATCATGTTCTCGGTGCCGTTCGCCTTTATCGGTGTGATTTTGGGACTTAGACTCACCGGAACAGCGCTAGGGGTGATGGCGATGATAGGTGTCATCATCCTGTTGGGTATTGTCGTGAAGAATGGTATCGTGCTGATAGACTACACCATACTCATGCGGGAGAGGGGAATGAACGTCATTAACGCTTCCGTGACCGCCGCCAGGAGCCGATTGAGGCCTATCCTCATGACCACACTCACCACAGTTCTTGGTATGTTGCCCATGGCTTTGGGTAGAGGAGAGGGTTCCGAGATGTGGCGCTCCTTGGGTATGACAGTTTGCTGGGGCCTTTCATTCTCGACATTGATCACTCTCGTGCTTATTCCTGCCGTGTACTGCGTGTTCGCCACGCGCCAAGAGAAAAGAAAGGCTAAAAAATTCACCGCTGGAGCTAAAGTTTGACGGATAAAACAGACAAAGAGATGAAAGCGATATTCATAGCATATAACCAGGCGTATGGAGAGGAGATTGTCGAGCTCCTCGATGAGAAAGGCCAGAGAGGATTCACCCAGTGGGTGGACATCCAAGGCAGGGGAGGAGAGGAAGGAGAGCCTCATTATGGCAATCATGCCTGGCCAACCCAGAATTACGCCATCCTGACCATAGTCAAGGATGACGCCAAGGCTTCGGAACTGCTCGACGCGTTGAAGGAAAAGGATGAGATGTATCCTGATTTAGGTCTGAGGGCCTTCTGCTGGACTGTCGACAAGATGGTTTAGGGATTTTGATTGAAACAATGATTTTTATAAATTTGTATTCTGAACTTTAATCGAGAATAAAATGGAAATAACTGCCACTAATGAGAATTTCGCGGGAATCATTTCCGCCAATAGCGTTGTCTTGGTCGACTTCTGGGCCACTTGGTGCGGTCCTTGCCGTATGCTCGGTCCCACTGTTGAGACTGTCGCCGGAGAATATGACGGGAAGGTCGCCGTCGTGAAGTGCAATGTCGACGATTGCGAGGATATCGCCGTCCAGTATGGTATCAGGAATATCCCCACGCTCATCTTCTTCAAGGATGGGCAGGCTGTCGACAAACTCGTTGGTAATGTGCCCAAGGCTGAGATTACCTCAAAGCTTGACGCTCTCCTTTAGTATTTGATAATCAATTTATTCCAACAGATATGAAGAGAATGTTTATCTTGGCTGCCATTGCCACCCCTTCTTCTTCCAGCAAGGTGAAGAATGTGGACTCAAAGTCCATCTCCCTATACCACGCCGGTATCGCTTTCGAGATTCCTCTCGGAGCCGGTTTCGCCATTCAGCCTGAGGTTCTTTATCAGGTCAAGGGAATGTCTCTCAACAATTGGGGAGATTCCACCACCGGAGAGATCGGCAAGTCTTTCGAGACCAAGGTCGGTTTTGTTGAAGTTCCTGTGCAGATCCAGTGGGGACCTGATCTTGTGGCTTTCCGCCCCTACGGTTTCGTAGAGCCTTTCGCCGGCTACCAGATCTCATCTGGAGGTGACCAGACTTTGAAATCTGAGCTTCAGAAAATTGAATACGGAATGAGCCTCGGTGCCGGTATCGATATCTGGCATCTCCAGGTCGCCGCCAAGTATTTCTGGAACTTCGGCAGTGTTTACAAGAGCGATATGAAAGAGACTGGAAACACTATCGCCGGACTCAAGGATGGCAACACCTTCAATGGCTTTGCCGTTTCCGTCGCCATTTTCTTCTAATGGGAAGTGAGAAGGCTCAGGAGCGGAAGATAGTATTCTTCTGCTCAGCCAGTTTTGATATAGACGATAAATACAACCAAGCTGCGCGGGAAGCTACCCGCGCGGCTTGTTCGCTTGGATATACCGTGGTTTCCGGCGGTACTGTCAAAGGTACTATGGGAGTTGTCGCGGATGAGGTCGTGAGGTGTGGCGGGCGCCATGTGGGAATCATTCCCCGGTTTATGGAAGATGTTGTGTATCCGTCACTTGACGAGACTGTCTGGACTGACACCATGGCTGAGCGGAAGGAGTTGATGAGGGAGGGAACCTGTGTCGCTGTGGCTTTGCCAGGCGGAATAGGCACTCTTGATGAGCTGATAGAGACCTTGACTCTCGCGAAACTCGACCTTTACAAAGGCAAGGTTATCGCTCTGGATTTCGACGGTTTCTACGAGCCTTTGAAAGCCCTTCTCGACCATTATGTCACGACCGGGATGCTGGACAGCCGTTCAAGGCGGCTTATAGCTTTCCCGAAGACGATCGAAGAGTTCACCGGACTTCTCAGATAAATCATGCTTGACCGGATAAAGACACTTCTCGGACAGGACTGGATCGCTACCCAGGACATGATTCGTTCGTCACTCAAAAGCGATATAGAGCTTTTGGACGCGACCAATTCGGCTATTCTCTCCACCGGAGGAAAGCAGTTGAGGCCAATCTTGTCCTTGCTTGTAGCTCGTGCCTGTTCCGGCGGTCACGCGTCTGAGGATAGCATCCGTTTCGCCTCCGCATCCGAGCTCCTTCACAACGCCACCCTCCTCCATGATGATGTGGCGGACAACAGCGCGGAGCGCAGAGGCGTGCCGACTGTCATGTCTCTGCTTGGAGGACCGGCGTCTGTGCTTATCGGGGATTTCTGGCTTGTGCGGGCTATGGATAATATTCTCGCTTCTGTCACCCGTGGGACAAGGGCGATCCGTATCTTCGCCAAGACTCTCAGCGATCTGGCGGAAGGGGAGATGCTCCAGCTCCAGAAGGCGGAGAGTTGCGACACCACCGAGGACGACTATTTCCGGATAATCTACAACAAGACAGCCTCCCTTTTCGAGGCTGCGGGAGTGACCGCGGCTCTATCTGTGGATGCTCCTGATGAGTTGGTGGAGGCGGTGAGGGAATACTGCGTCTGCCTTGGGATAGCGTTCCAGATCAGGGACGACATGCTGGATTACTCTGACGGGGACGGGCTCGGGAAGCCAGTCGGCGCTGATCTCGACGAGCGGAAGATCACCCTTCCGCTTCTCGGAGCCTTGCGTTCACTAGACGAAAATGAGGAGTCCAGATTCCGTTCCATGGTTAAAGATATTCCGGAACATCCTGAATATAAGCCCGAAATCCGTGGCTTGGTATTCGAAAAAGGAGGAAATGAATATGCCACATCCCGCCTTGTCGAATACACTGGGAAGGCCATCAAAGCCATTGGAATTCTTCCGGATTCTGAAGAAAAAGAGTATCTTGCGCAAATAGCTCGCTTCACCGCGGACAGGAACAAATGACACTGGAAAACATCATAGGCAACCATGACGCCGTCAAGGCTTTGGGAGGGATGATCCGCGAGGGTCGTGTCCCACATGCCATGATGCTTTATGAGAATGACGGGTGTGGCGCGATGGCGATCGCCCTTGCTTTTTTGAGCGAGTTGTTCTCCAGCGAGCATAAAGTTTCCGGCCTGATTCATCCGGATGTGCATTATGTCTATCCAGTAGCCACCGGATCCAAGGTGTCCGAGAAAGTCGACAAACTCCGGGCTGATTTGTTCCTGAGCTATTGGAGAGACTTGATGAAGGCCAACCCTTATGCTCTTGAGACTGAGATAAATGACGCTTTCGGGATTGAGGGGAAGCAGACTGTGATCAACAACGCTGAGGCCAAGGAGGTTTTGGAGACTATTTACCTGACCCCTGTTGAGGGTGGCTGGAAGGCGGTGGTCGTGTATCTTCCCGAGAAAATGAACGCCACGGCGGCCAACCGTCTGCTGAAGGCGGTTGAGGAACCTCCTGAGAAAACTGTTTTCCTCATGATAACCCATTCTCCCGAAAAGGTTTTGCAGACCATCTCCTCGAGATGCCAGGCGTTGAGGATTCTTCCGGAGACTAAGGATGAGATTGTGGAGATACTTGTCTCCCGGTTCGGGAAGGATCCGGATGAGGCGGTGTCCGCTGCCCAGATCGCTGGCGGGAGCGTGGGTGAGGCGCTGCGTTACCTTTCCGGTAAAGAGGACTTCGAAGGCCAGATGGAGATCTTTTCCGGGCTAATGGAAGCTATTGATTCAAAGGATCTTATTGCTGCGCTTTCGTATGGCGACGCCTTGGCTGGGCTGGGGTCGCGGGAAAAACAGAAAGCTTTTTGTAAATTCGCGTCGGAGAACCTCCGCAAGATATTCCTGATACAGCAGAAACTGACTGGTATCGCTGGTTTGGCCACTGATGAGGAAGAATCCCTCACGAGGATTGCCTCAAAGTGCAAAAAGAGTTTTCCCAGACAGGCGCTTTCCTGCCTTGACCGGGCTAAACTGCTGATAGACAGGAATGTGTCGCAGAAGATACTGTTCTGCGAGCTTGTCGGGAGGCTGTATTCATTATATTGACGACCACGATGGATAATATAGATAACGAGGCCATAAAATTCGACTGCAGCCGGGGATGCACTGTCACACGTGACAGCGAGTCCGGGGAGTACGATTGCAACTACCGTCAAGGATGTTGCAAACTCGGGGCTTACAACTGGCTCAAGGGTGTGAACCAGGAACAGTACAAAGATTTATTCGAGGTCCGTTTCAAGAACACCCGTAAAGGAATATATATCAACGCCTCAGGTCAGGGTATCAAAACCGGGGACTTGGTGGTTGTCGAGGCCGCTAACGGTCATGATCTCGGAATTGTGACTCTTGAGGGGCCTATTGTCGGCCGCCAGATGAAGTGCAAGGGTGTCGACATGGAGACCACGGTCTTGAGAAAGATATACCGTAGGGCAAAACCTTTTGATATTACCAAGTGGCAAGAGGCTATCGCCCGGGAGCAAGATACAATGATCCAGGCCCGCCGTATCGCCGCGGAGCTTGGCCTGGATATGAAGATCGGAGATGTTGAGTTCCAGGGCGATGGGACGAAAGCGATATTTTATTACATCGCTGACGGTCGTGTCGATTTCCGCCAGCTGATCAAGGTCTATGCGGAGGAATTCCGTATCAGGATTGAGATGAAGCAGATCGGAGCCCGTCAGGAAGCCGGGCTCATTGGAGGGCTTGGAGTCTGCGGTAGAGAGCTTTGCTGCGCCAACTATATCACTAATTTCCAGTCGATTTCGACATCGGCCGCCAGGGTTCAGGACCTGTCGCTGAATCCGCAGAAACTTGCCGGGCAATGTGGCAAGCTCAAGTGCTGCCTCAATTACGAGGTCTCCAATTACATGGATGCCCAGACTAGGATTCCCAAAGTCACTGAACCGCTTGAGTTCGAGGACGGATTGGTATATCTGGTCAAGACTGACATCCTCCAAGAGATGATGTATTTCTCCTATGAGAAGGGTTCGCTCACCAATGTCTATCCGCTCACCGCGAGCGAGGTTCGTGAGATTATCATGATGAACCGGAACGGGGAACGTCCGGATTCCCTCAAGAGTGATCCGGAACCTCTTGGCCCTCAGTTCATTTCCGCTGTCGGGGATGATAGCATCACCCGTTTCGACAAACCGAAGAAGCAGAAGAGCAGGAACCGTAACAGGAACCGTGACAACCGTGGTGGCGGACGTGGCAAGAATCCCCGGAAGGATCAATCATAAGTCGTGATGAAGGGACGTTTGTGGATATTCGTCCTGGTGGCGGTGGCGCTCGCATGCTGTTCCCGCCCTCCGTCCCGGGAGTTCTTCATTCTCCGGGAGAACGCTGAATATGGCGACACTTATTCTTTTTTCCTGGATCTGGATGATTCCACCCAGACATATTCTTTGGATTTCTTCACCAGGCTCGAGAGGAATTCATTCAAGGACTTTCCGCCAGAGGATATCATCTTGGATCTCAGATGGTTCTCTCCTTCAGACTCTATCTTGACAGACACCGCTTTTGTCAAGATAAATGATCTCGCCGGCTCCGGTTATTACTCCCGGGACTTGATAACCCCGTTCAGTGCGGATCTGGATCTCCCGGAGGTTGGAGAGTGGAGGCTCAAGGCCAAGGTTGTCAATGATTCTGAGGAGATCCGCGGATTGGGAATAATACTAAAACACGACTGATGGGTCACGATAAACTTAGGAAATTCGCCGAGAACGAGACTTTCGCCTGCTTGCTGCAGCCGGATGCCTCAAAGGTTTTGGACAAGACTGGAGATCCTTCTGAGGGCCTGAAGCTCCATGAACATCCGATTAAAGGTCATTGGAATGAGATGATGTTCCACAATGACCAGCCGATTGTTTTGGAGCTTGGCTGCGGAAAAGGAGAGTACACTATTGATTTGTCCAGAAGAGTCTCGGAAAGGAATTATATCGGTGTGGATATCAAGGGAGCGAGACTCTGGAGAGGCGCTAAGACGGCCACTGAGGAAGGGATTGGTAATGTGGCGTTTCTGAGGACGAGGATAGAGTTTATCGAGGCGTTTTTCGGGCCTGGGGAGGTGAGTGAGATTTGGTTGACGTTTTCTGATCCGCAATTGAAGAGCGAGAACAGTCGTCTGACCAGTCCGCTTTTCCTTGAGCGTTATCGCAAGTTCCTCCGGCCCGGCGGAATCATCCACCTCAAGACCGACAGCCGTTTTCTCCATGAATATTCCAAGGCGGTTGCCCTCGAGAACGGTCTCGACATCCTCGCCGCGACAATTGATTTATACGGTGGCAGATGTCCCTCGTGCGACGTCCGCTCCGCGGACCCCACCACCGGCTTTGCCGGCGGTCCCCCCTCTTACGTGGCCGAGGGTGGCCACGGTCTCCGAGGGACATCTGCCGCCGTAGACAAATCCTACCAAAAAGATTCCACGTTTGCCGGAGCGGACGTTGAACGGGGGGAATACTCCCTCGGAACCGTACGTGGGAAGTATTCCCTCGGAGCGGAGTTATTCGAGGTTCAGACGTTCTATGAGCGTATGTTTCTTTCGCAGGGGTACAAGATCACGTATCTTGCGTTCACAATCGACCATGACGGACCATATAAGCATCCAGAGACCTTCGATTCTGATTATTGGAGATCGATAGAGGGACCAAGAAGGTTCGTTCACTCACCGGCCTCTTCCCAAAGGTAAAGCCGGTCGCCTCTACGAAGCTTGCGATCACCTTTCCAGTCTTCCGGAAACGATACCGGAATAGAGCACAAATCACCCTTTCTGGCCTCTGGGACTGGCTTCAGATCGACCCTGATCTCTTCCACCCGGCCCTCATAGACCCCGGTGGTCGCCCCGATGGCGATATATTCATCACCCACTTTGAAAGATCCCGATTCGACCAGGACTTCGGCTACTCCCAGGCGGTCGAACCAATTGGTCACCTTCCCGAAATAAGTCTTCCTGCGGGAGGCGTGGCTTCCGTAGATCTCACTCCATTCCCCGAGCTTGGCTCCTTGGTAATAGCCGTCCCAAAAACCTCTGTTGAACACTTCGGAGAGCTGTTCTTTCAGATTTGAGGCAAGCTCATCTGTGAACGTGCCGTCGCAGACGGCGTCGGCCGCCTTCCGGTAACAAGAGGCCGTCCTCTTCACATATTCAGCGGACCGTGCCCTGCCTTCAATCTTCAGCACCCGGACTCCCGAGTCTATGATCTTGTCCATGAACTCGATGGTACAGAGATCCTTAGGGGACATTATGTACTTGTTGTCGATATTCAGTTTATATCCCGTCTCAAGGTCGGTCACTTCATAGCCACGGCGGCAGACCTGGTAGCACTCGCCTCTGTTTCCGGACTTCCCGTGGGCGTGGAGGCTTAAGTAGCACTTCCCGGAAACCGCCATACAAAGCGCCCCATGGGCGAACATCTCGATTCGCACCGGTTTCCCGGACGGCCCTGTAATATTCTCAGAGTCAATTGCTTCCTTTATGGCTTTGACTTGCTTTAGATTTAGTTCCCTGGCTAGGACAACCACATCAGCGAACCTTGCCCAGAATCTCAAAGCCTCGATGTTGGAGACATTAAGCTGGGTCGAGGCGTGTACTTCCAGGCCGATTGCCCTGCAATAAGATATCGCGGCCATGTCAGAGGCGATTATGGCGTCCACCCCTGCGCTTTTCGCGGCATCAAGGGCTTCCCGCATCGCATCCAGATCCTCATTGTAAAGGACTATGTTAAGGGTCATATAAGTCTTGACCCCCGACTTTCGGCAGATCCTTGTGATCTCCGGAAGATCCTCAGGACAGAAATTGTTAGCCGAGTGGGAACGCATGTTTAGTCTTCCGACTCCGAAATAAACAGAGTCGGCTCCACCCTCGATCGCTGCCGCGAGGCACTCGAAATTGCCCGCCGGAGCCATTATCTCAATTACCTTCCTATCCATGGATTGCCGATTGTGCTGTGCAAAGATAGCCATTTTCGGATATTTTGGTTATATTGCGGATTAGTTGCGGAATAAGGCCGCCGTGTTAAAGTTATGCGTTTAACTATCAGTATTGAATATTACACCGTTCTGGGAGAGTCCCTCTTCGTGGTTTTAGCCGACGGTAAGGAGTTTCCCATGCGTTATGTCGCTGACGGGATTTGGGCGACGGAATTCAACGTCCCCATATCGTGGAAAATCGTGGATTATGGGTTCGTGGTTAAGAAGGATGGACAGATTGTCCGTCGCGAATGGTCCGGACATGTTTTGAATATTCCTTCGTCAAAGAAGATATCCTCTGTTGAGGTCAGGGATCGTTGGAATGAAAGACCTTCCGATGCCCCGTTCTGGACAAAAGCCTTCACGGACGTGATTTTCGGAGGAAAGGACTCGGCCGCGAAAAGGACGACAGGAGATTCGGTTATCATGGTGGCGGCTCCGCAAGTACGTAAGGGTGAGACCCTCGCTGTGACAGGTTCTGGGGCCAAGTTCGACGACTGGAAGAGATTTGTTCCCATGTCCAGGAAAGGTGTGATGTGGAAAGTTACTCTTGATTCCAAGGAAGTCTCTGAATATAAGTTTGTTATTATCGATTCAAAGACAGGGGATCCGATCGCTTGGGAGACTGGACGGAACCGTCGTTTCTCAGGTTATGTCGAGGATGGCTCTCTCTTGGTAGTCCGTGAAGCGGAGCCGGTTTTTGCCAGGGCTCCCTGGAGGGGGACCGGAGTAGCGATTCCGGTGTTCTCGCTTCGTTCCGAGGATAGTTTCGGTGTCGGAGAATTCAAAGACCTTAAGAAACTTGTGGATTGGGCCGTCGCTACTGGCCAGAGCGTGATCCAGATCCTTCCGATCAACGACACCACGATGTCCAGGACTTGGACGGATTCTTATCCTTACAACGCCAATTCCACCTTCGCCCTTCATCCGCAGTTCATATCCCTTCCCGAGGCCGGGGTGAAGAAGACAAAGGAATATAAAGCTCTCCAGAAAGAGCTTAACGCCCTCCCTCAGATTGATTACGAGCGTGTCAATAATGAAAAGACCCGTTTCCTGCAGGAGACTTTCAATGCTATAGGACCGGAAGTCCTTGCCAGTGAGGAATATAAGTCATTCTTCAAGTCTAATGAGCATTGGCTTGTTCCTTATGCGGCTTTCTGTGTTCTGAGGGATCTGAACTGCACTCCGCAGTTTGGGAAATGGACTGAACTGAGTGTATATTCCCGTAGCGGTGTGGAGGCTTTCAGGAAGGTTCATGGCGAGAAGATGGATTTCTACTGCTGGGAACAGTTCTGCCTTGACACGCAGCTTAAGGATGCCGTCGATTATGCCCATTCCAGGGGTGTCGCGATTAAAGGTGACCTGCCTATCGGCATAAGCCGTGACAGTGTCGACGCATGGCAATATCCCGAACTCTTCAATCTTGATTCCCAGGCGGGAGCACCGCCGGACGCTTTTTCCGAGGATGGTCAGAACTGGGGCTTCCCGACTTACAATTGGGAGGAGATGTCCAAGGATGGCTATGGTTGGTGGAAGGCTCGTCTCGGGAAGATGAGCGAGTATTTCGACGCTTTCAGGATTGACCATATTCTCGGTTTCTTCCGCATCTGGGAGATTCCTCTTGGCATAAAGTCCGGCCTTCTGGGTCATTTCAATCCGGCTCTGCCATATTCGGCGGATGAGCTTCGAGGCCGAGGTTTCAATCCCGACACTGACTTGTTCGTTCCTGATCCGCATCGTCCTGGTTGGTATCATCCTCGTATTTCCTCCCAGAAGACAGCCGCGTTCGAGGCTCTCGAGCAATGGCAGAAAGATGCCTACAACGACTTGTACAACGATTTCTTCTATCGCCGCCATAACGATTTCTGGAAGGAGACGGCTATGCGCAAACTTCCCGCCTTGCTGGATTCAACGGGCATGCTCGCTTGCGGCGAGGACTTGGGTATGATTCCGGCTTGTGTGCCTGAGGTGATGGATGAGCTCAAGATCCTTTCGCTTGAGGTGCAGAGGATGCCGAAGTCTCCGGAGGACACTTTCGGTGATCCGGACAGATATCCGTATCTTTCCGTATGTACGACTGGATCGCATGATACTTCGTCGCTCAGGGCTTGGTGGGAGGAAGACAGAGAGCTGACTTCCAAGTATTTCCATGAGATGCTTCATTGTGAGGGGCAGGCTCCGGCGTTTTGCGAGCCTTGGATTTGTGAGTTGATTTTGAAGAATCACCTCGATTCTCCTGCGATGTTCTGCATCTTGCCGCTTCAGGATTGGTTGTCTATCGATGGTTCGGTCCGTTACCAGGGTAATCCGGCTGACGAGAGGATCAATGTTCCGGCTAATCCTCGGCACTACTGGCGCTGGAGGATGCACACAACCCTTGAGGACTTGCTTTCCCGCACTGACTTCAACACTCGTCTCCACGACCTCATCACCACCTCCGGCCGGTAATTTACCACACCTTCGGAGGGCATAGGCCCTGTAAGGACTCCGCTCACTTCGTTCGCTCCGGCCCCTCCCAACGCTATTTGGGCATTCGCCGTGAGCAAGCTCACGTCTCATACCCAACTATCGTTGGGCCCCTCCCCCTGCCCCTGTCCGGGGGTGGACAGGCCTTACAGGGCCTATGCCCTCTGTTCGGTGTCGAAGGAAGTAGTAATGCCCGGAGGCGTGGCCCCCCTCGGCCACGGGAAGAGGGATGGGGCCCGTTGGATACGAGTTATCGCATTAGCGATGACGAAGTAGACAATGGGAGGGTACGGAGTGGAGCGAAGCGGAACGAAGCCCTCCGGGCATCACTACTTCCTCCGACATGGCGGAGTAAGTGGGAGAAAAAAGATCGAGGCGTCTCTGGTGGGAGGCGCCTCGATCGTGGAATGGTGGAAATCAGGGTTAATTGATTTCGATACTGTTAAAGCATAGCTGTCCGGCCTTTGTCTCGCCATCGGAACCATATACCGCCTTTTCACCGACAGTGAATGTGACGGACTTGGCCGATCCTGACCATGTGACAGTCGCATCTCCGGCAGTTTGCTTCGCCACAGTTCCGGTATTCGCTGTGATAGGAGCGAGTCGTTTCTTTCCTTGATTGGAAATGTTGAACACAATACTCGTCATATTCGCTCCTGTCGTCGTGATAGTGACCGTACCCTTAGCGTAGACACGGCAATCGTTGGCGGATGCGTTTACGGCCGGGTTAGTGGAACCATTGACTTTATCAATTGTGATGGTATAGTCACCGGCAGTCAAGGAGATTACTTTCTCCCCGATTCCTGACCAAGCGTCACTGGAATCCCAGGTGATTTTCCCGCCAGATATTGAACCGCCACTGCCACCAGGAGTGTCGCCACCAGGGGTGTCGCCGCCACCACCACCGCCTTGGCCTTCGCCGATATACTCGTAGAGGCAAGGCATCAGGGCACCACTCTGTTCTGATGCGTAAGAGCCGTAGGAGGAGTGGGAAACTGAATACTGAACGTACTTATTGACCGAAGTGTTGGTGATTGTGGCTTTCCCGTCGCTGGCGATGGAAATGGTCCAGTACTGTCCTTCAGAAGGAGAGGCGTCAACATTGAAGTTGTCGTACGTGCCCTTCTGGTACAGGAGCTTTCCGTCGGACTGCGCGATTGTGTAGCCAGTGCCAGCCGATGTGATCACATACTCGTTGCTTCTTGAAGGCATGGAGATGACACCATTATTGTCAGTGGCCTCATCCACATTTATATAACCGAAATTCTTGGTGATAGGCGAACCGACATAGGCCTTGCTACCATCCAGAGCGACGAGGATGTATGACTTACCGGAAGATACGCTGGTGGCCTTCTGGTAGTTGTAGACAGTGGTGGATGAACTGCCGCCACTGAACGAGACGATCTCGGCATCCACAACCTCATGCTTCTTGTCCTTCTCGTAGTACTGGTACTTGCCCAGGAGAGTGACAGTGCCGCCATTCTTGATCTTGTTGGACCACTCGCTCTTGTTGGTGACGGTGTAGACGTAGATCGTGCCGGTCTCATCGGTCAGGTCGAAGCGGCAGTTGCTCTTGTTGTAATTGCTTACGGTACCGGTGAGTTTCAGTTTGATGTCAGTCCTGGCAAGGCTGATGAACTGGGCGACAGTAACATCGTCACCTTCCTTCATGGTCACGCCATTGCTGGTGAAGGAGACGGCGATGATGTTGATCGCTCCGTCAGACTCACCATAATAGATACCTGTCAGGTTGATGTTGTAACCATTGTAGGAGGCGAGGCCAGTGTAGTTGGCCGGCTTGTAGATGACAACTTTCTTGGTGGCGCCCTTGACAGTCAGGTTATAGTTGCCCGAGTTGTCGATTGTGAGGTCACCAGTAACCTTGACAGCGGTCGGGACACCTGTGTTGAAGGTGTTGATCTTGGAAGTGATGTCGGTCCCGGATACCTTGACGGTATTCTTTTCGGAAACGGTGGTGAATCCAGAGACGGAACCAAGGGCCGGGAGGTCGTTGAACTTGGTGGCGGTCGCATTGAACTTCACGGAGTCGCCTGCCCACTGAGGAGCATTGGAGGCATCCTGGACGAAGATGTAGCTGCCGCCTCCGGAGACGACATATCCGTCAGTCGTGACAGCGACCATCAGTGAGGTCTTGAGCTCGATTTCCTCGCCCTCGTCAGAAGCGGCGGCTTCGGCCACATCCATCGAAGGATCACCCTCGAAGACGGCCTGATTGATTGTGCAAGTCTTTGTGATGTTGTTTCCTGAGAACTCGACCGTAGCTGTTCTCTCAGCCTCGGTCTTGTTTCGCTTGGCGGTGAAGGTGAAGATCTTCTCAGTCAAGCCCCTGGTCGCGGGGGAGACGGAGAGCCAGTCGGAACCTTCGGTCACGTTGGCCTTCACTATGATATTGGAGTTGACGACAAACGCCACAAGCTGACGCCTTCCGTCGATGTTGACGACCTCCTTGCTGAGGATCAGCGCATCCTCGGTGACCTGGGTGATAGTCACGACGGTTCCGTCCTCGAGGGTGACTTTGGCGGACCTGCGGTCGTAAGACTCGTTCTTGGACACATTCACAACGACCTGGTCTCCGACAGAGACGATCTTGACCCAATCGGCGTCGACCTCGGCGGTGGAAGACATGATAGGGATAGTGAGGTTACCGCCCTGGTAGTCGCTGGTGTATTCAGTTTGGACGACAGGCTTGCCGGACTCATTCAACCCGATATTGATGATCTTAATGAACGAACCGCCCTTGTCGTCGGTGAGCAGGAAGAGAATCTTGGTCGGTTTGACTTTTTCGGGAGCCTTAATAGAGATTCTTCCGGTCCTGGAGTCATTCTTGTAGAACTTGACAGTCCAGCCATCACTCTCAAAGGTCTCGAGGTCAACTTTGGCGCCTTCAGGAGCTGTGATTGTGTAGGCGGTGCTGAGGAGCTCGCCGTTACGCATGGAAGCGAAGACTTTCTCGTCGAAAACGAGCTGGAGCTTCTGGGCGGCATTTGTCAGGGGAACGGTGATGACGGTGCCGTCACCGAGGGTGAAAATGGCGTTGTTGGGATCCGTGGTCACTTTCTCGAACACGCAGGTGGCGGAAGCACCCTGGCCCTCAACCTTTGTCCATGAAGCGCCATTGTCATAGGAGACCATCCACTGGTCATCCTCGATCTTGACCTGGGGAGTATTGCTTGTGGACACCTTATTGCCCTCGGCGTCAAGAAGCCATGCCCCGTTGACAGTCCAATAGAAATTGCCGTCAGAGTCGGCCTTGGCTCCGATCACGGGAGTTGTGCCATCTTGACCGTTCTTTCCGTCTTTACCATCAACACCGTTATTGATTCTGGCGGTGTTGCCGTCGGAGAAGGCGATCAGATAGCCGCTTTCGGTCTTTGTGACAGCGTTGATGGTCACTTTGGACTGTACGGCGTTGATAAGAGACTGGAGAGATCCGATGTTGGAATTCATCGAAGCGACAGTGCTCTCAAGAGTGGCGATTTTGGCTTTCTGGGCGTTGACCTCGTCCCAGAGGCTGGTGTCGTCATACTTGCAACCTGCCAGCATACATGCGAAAGGCAGGAGTAAAAGCAGTAATTTCTTCATTTTGTAGTCGTTAAAGTTATCAGATATTGTGTGTTATCCAGTGTAAAACGTACTAAATTAGGCAGAAACCGCGAGAGGAGCAAGCAAGGTCTCCCCTTTTGGGGAGAAAAGTTATCAACATGGGTTGTTAATAAAGTATTACCTCCGATTAAAGTGTTATATTCGCGAGAACCTTTTTTTGAATATACCATGTTGTCATTTGAGAGCGATTACACCGAGGGAGCTCATGAGAGTATCATCCGCCGCCTCGCCCAGACCAATCTGGAGCAGACCCCAGGATATGGTCTTGACCCATATTCCGAAAGCGCGAAAGAGAAGATCAAGCAGACCTTCGGTATCCCTGACGCGGATGTGTTTTTCCTTGTGGGAGGCACTCAGACCAATTCTACTGTCATCGCTTCGATGCTCCGGGATTATGAGGGAGTTATCGCTGTCAGGACAGGCCATATCGGAGTGCATGAGAGTGGCGCTGTGGAGTACACCGGCCATAAGGTACTGACACTTCCTGATCACGACGGCAAGATGGATGCTGGAGAGCTTGAGGATTATCTGAAGGCTTTTTATGCTGACGGGACTTATGAGCACATGGTTATTCCGGGGATGGTCTATATCTCTTTCCCGACTGAGTTTGGAACGATATATTCCAAGGCGGAGCTTGAGGCTATTCACGCTGTTTGCCAAAGCTACTCAATGCCGCTGTTCATCGATGGAGCCAGACTCGGATATGGCCTTATGAGCGAGGCTAATGATATTGATGTCAAGGAGTTGCCGAAGCTTTGCGACGTGTTTTACGCTGGCGGGACAAAGGTCGGCGCTCTTTTCGGGGAAGCGGTTGTTTTCCCTAAGGGGAACGCTCCGGCGCATTTCTTCACCACAATCAAGCAACATGGCGCCTTGATGGCCAAAGGCAGGATGCTGGGGCTCCAGTTTGACACCCTTTTTACTGACGGGCTTTATTTCAAAATCGCCCGTCATGCTGATGAGATGGCTTCGATGCTCAAGGGAATATTTCTGGAGAAGGGGTATGAGATTTTTATTGATTCTCCTACCAATCAGCAGTTCTTTGTGATGACCCGTGACAGGGCAGCCGAACTCCATTCGAAGGTCCGGTTCGAGGACTGGTGTCCGGTTGACGAGAATAGGATTGCCGTGAGGTTCGTCACCAGCTGGGCTACTCCTCTTGAGAACGTTCTTGCCCTCAGGGAGATCTTATGAACAGGCATTTGACGGAAGAACGTTGGAAAGAGGCAGTCCGCCACATGGAGTCCCGTTTTGAGCGGGAGATCGCCGGGGCGGCAGATTGTTATCTTGACTTGGGAGGTGTCAAGACAGTTCGCTTGGTTGTCGGCGATCCTGAGGCTTGGAATATGATTCGTCGGGAACTCGGGTGGGTGATGACCTCTCCAGTCGCCTCTCCAGATGCCACAATCACCCTTCTAAAGTACGATTCTCCAAAGGATTTCTTCCATGATGCGATGGGTTTGCCATTCATTCATAGGGAAGATGCCAGGTTTGAAGTAGTTTGCTTCTGTCCTGGGAGTGGGAAAGGCGGCGTGCTTTTTCCTACCGCGCAATACAATAGGGATGACCAGACGGCCCATCTTCGTGATGAGAACTCATATTATTATGTCACAAAGAGTTATAAACCCGAAGATTGGATAAATGAAGGCCATGTTTTCGTCCAGATGCTCTTCCGTATCCTCAACTCTGAACCATCAACTTGTCTTGTTCATGGCGCTTGCGTCGGAATTGATGGGCATGGTATCCTGATGTGCGCCAGAGGGAATATGGGTAAGTCGACATTAGCTGTGACCTCCATGCTTAATGGAATGGAATATGTTTCAGAAGACTATCTGATTCTTTCTCAGGATAACCCTGAAAGGGAGTTGAGGGCATCCCCGATTTATTCGATAATCACCTTGTCACCTAAGATGTACAATTCCTTGTACGAAAAGATGGATAAAGCCCGTTTCGTCGGAATAAGTCATTTCAAAGGGAAGTATGTGTTTGACATGTCAGCCTATTCGGACAGGCTGCGCAGGGATTATCCGATCCGGGCATGTGTTTTTCCTGAGATTAATCCGTCGGCTGAGGAACCGGTTGTGGAACTTATCAATGGATCGGAGAAAAGCCGGGCCATTACCCACATCGCCCATTCGACCATTTTCCAGATGTGGAGCACAGGCCTGATAAGGGAGCAGCAGGATGCGAAAACCATCCTCAAAATAATAGGCATGGTCAGGGATATGCCTTTTTATAAAATAACCTTAACTACTGACCTGGAAGCCAACTCCAAAATTCTGATGGAGTTTGTGTCATCGTTATGACTTACTAATCAGTCGTCTTCTTATTGACTTGTTCCAAGTTTTTTGTTAAATTTGTAAGTTATATTGGCGGTAGAATATACTGTCGCCATGGCTGTGGACAGGCTTTACTCTTGGATTGGAGGACGCCTGAAGTCGGGTCATGAAAAAGCCCGGCGTCTTACGGTGTAGCCTGGTGGTCACGCATATTATTGATCACAAGGTAGTTAGATTGTATATTATTGTTAAGTAAAATATAAATTCAACCATGTTATGGAAAAGATAACTAATCTTTCAAGGCTAATGCTGTCACTCGTTGTGACAGTCCTCGCCATCGGTTGCAGCACTGTCCCTAAGATCGCTTATCTGAGGGATCTGCCTGCGGAGACCCCAGTCCGATTGCAAGAGACAAGAGATCTGACTTTGAAACCTGGAGACAGGCTTCAGGTATTTGTTTTCAGTCATGACAGGGAATTAGCCAGCGATTTCAATCTTTGGGAAGGAGGTAGTACTTACGGATCAAACTCTTATGGTGGCGGCAGCAACTATTCCGGCCGAGGAGGCAATCATCCGTATACCGTAGATGAAAACGGAGAGATAGAGATGCCTGTGTTGGGACGTATCAAAGTAGGTGGAAAAACTCGTCTTGAGGTGGCCGATCTGATCAAATACAGGCTGCTTTCCGGAGAAATGCTTGCTGACCCTACCGTCCTGGTGGAGTATTATGATCTTTCTTTTTACGCTCTTGGAGAGATTGGTCACTCTGGAAGGATCACCATTCCCAGGGACAATGTCACAATTATGGAGGCTATTTCTCTTGCCGGTGACTTGACGATCAGCGGACGTAGGGACAACGTGATGGTGCTGCGGACCGAGAATGGGACGCAGACGCCGTATTATGTCGATCTCACCAATCCCCAGAGCGTTTATAGCTCCCCGGTTTATTACCTTCAGCAGAATGATATGATATATGTGGAACCGACAGCTTTGAGGGCTAATCAATCTACCTTGATGGCCAATCAGACAAGGAACCCCACTTTCTGGATGTCCACAATCACAAGCGTGATCACATTCTACCTGTTCATCAGGACATTCATAACCAACGAAGCATCTAGAACAGAAAAACTGATCCCATAATGGAAAGAACACAAAATACGAATCCTACCTCTACTAGGCAATCCTCATCTGTGAATGGGACGATTTCCGTGAAGAAAATCCTCGGATTGATTCTTCATAATTGGTATTGGTTTGTTTTATCTCTTGCCGTGGCCTTCGGTTGCGCTTATCTTAAGATCCAGAAGACACCACCGGTGTATTCACGTACCGCGTCTATCCTGATCAAGACAGACGCCAATAGTGGTGACAGGACTCTTAGGGATCTGGGTATCACTCAGACTCCATCCAACCTGGATAATGAGATTCTTATGATGAGGACGAGTGTCGTGGCGACAGAGGTTGTCAGGAGGCTCAATCTTGATGTGGATTATCTGTTGCCAGGACCATTTTACAAGAAAACCATCTATGGAGTGGAGCTTCCGTTCAATGTCAAGTTCCTGGATCTCAATGACAGCGAGTCTGCAGGTCTCCATGTGGATCTGGCGAAAGACAGTACTGTTGTCCTGAGCGCGATGCGCCGAGGGGGAGCCTCTTCTGAGGGCGCTATCAAGATGCATCTGGGAGACACTGTCCAGTCGCCTGCAGGGCTCGTCACAGTGTTTCCTTCGAGGTATTACAAGTCTGGAGCGGAGAGTAGTCTTGATGTTGAGAGATTGACTTTAGGTTCTGCTATTTGGAGAGTTAGAGGGGGTATTAATGCCCGTCTGCGCAGTGAAGCGGCGACTATAATCGATATCAGCTATAATGATGTTTCTCCACAAAGGGCGGAGGATATTCTGAGTACTCTTGTCGCGGTCTATAATGAGAATTGGATGATGGATCGTAACAGGAGGATCGTCAGTGCCAACGAGTTTATCAAAGATCGTCTCGGGGTCATCGAACATGAACTTAGCGATGTGGACCAAGGAATCGCCAGCTATAAGTCCGAGCATCTTATCCTTGATGTTAATCAGGCGGGAGGTATGGCTCTTTCGGAAGCCACTGAGGCTGAACGACAGGCTGTCTCGTTGGAGAACACCATGCGTCTTCTGCGTTCAATAAGGGATTTTGTGATGGATGAGAGCAACATGTTCTCCCAGATCCCTTACACATCGGGAATGAATAGCGGTATTGTTGAGAGAGGTATTAGCACATACAATGCCACCTTGATGGAGAGGAATAATCACCTTGCTCATTCTTCCCTTCAGAATCCTCGTATTATGGAGTATGACAGGCAGATCCGTTCCATGCGCGAGACTTTGCTCATATCGATGAATAGCGAGTTGGCTGTTATGCAGAACACGCTTGCCGGCCTACGAGCCACCAAGACTCAGGCTTATGGCAAGGTGGCGGCTAATCCTTCTCAAGCGAAGCATCTTCTCTCTGTGGAGAGACTGCAGAGAGTCAAGGAGCAACTTTACATGTTCCTGCTTCAGAAGAGGGAGGAAAATGAGCTCTCCCAAGCGTTCACAGCTTACAATACACAACTTATTGAGCCACCTCACGGGGGCGGAGGACCGATTTCGCCTGTTCCGAGTAGCATCTATTTAATGGCGCTGCTGATAGGCTTGGCTATTCCTGCCGTGATATTGCTTCTCAGGGAAGTTTTGAAATCCACTGTTCAAGGACGTGAGGATTTGAAGGTTTTGACAGCTCCTTTCGCTGGCGAAATTCCTTTAGTTCACTTTAAAGGCAAGAAGAAAAAGAAGAGCAAGGATAAAAAGACCAATGTTCCAGAAGTTCTTGTGGCAGACAAGAATAGGGACATGATGAACGAGGCGTTCCGCGTCGCCAGGTCCAACCTTGAGTTTATGCTTGGGTATGATTCGACCCATAAGATCGTGATGCTCACATCGCTTAATCCAGGTTCAGGAAAAACCTTCATCTCCGCGAACCTCGCTACGGCAGTTGGACTCAAGGGAAAGAAAGTGCTGGCGATTGACCTGGACCTCCGTAAGGCCTCTCTTTCAGAATATGTCGAATCTCCTCATAAGGGTATTTCGTCATATTTGAGCGGGAAGGAGGAGGATTATCACACTCTTATCGTCAAACTTGGAAATATAGATGTCCTTCCTTGCGGCAAACTTCCTCCGAACCCTAGTGAGTTGCTTTATACCACTCATTTCGAGCAGCTTATGAATTCTGTCCGTGAGGAATACGATTATGTGTTCGTCGATTGTCCTCCGGTGGAGATCGTGGCTGACGCCTCTATAGTCAATCGTTTCGTGGACCAGACTCTCTTTGTTATCAGGGCTAAATTGATGGAACGCGCGTTCCTCTCTGAAATTGAGCAGTGGTATCAGGAGAAACGTTATAAGAACCTTTCCGTTATCCTTAACGGAACGACCGCTGAGGCCGGTTACAGCCGCTATGGTTACCATAAATACGGATACCACCGTTATGGCTATGGCTACGGCTATGGGAAAGCCGTTTATGGAAAGACCGCTTACGGTAACGATGTGAATGAGAAGTAAACGATGGCCAAAGATTGGACCCTTGTCATAAAACCCGAGAAACGTCTTCTGGATGTTGATTTGAAGGGGATATGGCGATACCGTGACTTGTGGTACATGTACGTCAAGCGCGACATCGTCACTGTCTATAAGCAGACTATCCTCGGTCCTCTGTGGTTTTTTATCCAGCCTATATTCACGACGGTGATGTACATGTTCGTGTTTGGTGGTCTGGCTGGCATTTCCACAGACGGAGTTCCGCAACCTCTGTTTTACCTTTCCGGTATCATGTTGTGGAATTACTTCAGCGAATGCTTCTCCGGGGCGTCAAACACGTTTACCGCTAACGCGGGTATATTCGGGAAGGTCTATTTTCCCAGGCTTGTGGTCCCGTTGGCGTCTTTGACGTCGAACCTTATCAAGATGTTCATCCAGTTGCTTCTGTTTATCGCTGTGTATATTTACTACTTGGCGGTAGGTGGGACAGTCTCGATCAATGCCGCGGCGCTTTTGTTCCCGGTTCTGGTATTCATGTTGGCCTTTCACGCCCTTTCATGGGGTTTGATTGTCTCTTCTTTGACTTCCAAGTACCGCGACCTTCGCTATCTTGTCGGGTTCGGACTTCAGCTTTTCATGTATGCCACCCCTATCATCTACCCCTTGAGCGCGGCAGGTGACAAGTTCCGTTGGGCTTTGGAGCTCAATCCGTTAACTCCTATTTTTGAAGCTTTCAAATATGGATTCCTCGGTGCGGGTTCCTTATCGTGGAGCGGGCTATTATATAGCGCCATCTTTATGGTTGTGATGATGTTTATTTCCGTGATCATTTTCAACCGCGTTGAGCGCAACTTCATGGACACGGTATGAGTGACATTTCGATACAGTTCGATCATATCGGGAAGCTCTATAGGCTCGGGCTTGTGGGTACGGGTACATTGTCTCACGACCTGAACCGATGGTGGCAGACTAAGGTTTTACATCACGAGGATCCTTACTTAAGGGTGGGCGAAGTCAATGACCGGGCCCATAAAGGCAGCTCTGACTATGTCTGGGCATTGAAAGATATCACTTTTGATGTCAAGGAAGGGGATGTTGTCGGGATCATCGGGAAGAATGGCGCGGGGAAGTCCACTTTGCTTAAACTGTTGTCAAGGGTGACTTCACCTACTACCGGGATTATTCGGGCAAAAGGCAGGATAGCATCCTTGCTGGAAGTTGGCACCGGCTTTCATGGAGAGATGACCGGAAGGGAGAATATCTACATGAACGGTTCGATTCTCGGTATGACCCGCTCTGAGATTAACCGCAAGTTGGATGATATAATTGATTTTGCGGGGATTGAGCGATATATCGACACTCCGGTCAAACGCTACTCCAGTGGTATGACCGTCCGTCTGGGTTTCGCTGTCGCCGCGTTTCTTGATCCGGAAATACTTGTGGTTGACGAGGTTCTGGCCGTCGGTGACGCTGAGTTCCAAAGGAAGGCGATCGGCAAGATGCAGGATGTTTCCAGGGGAGAGGGGCGTACGGTCTTGTTCGTTAGCCATAATATGTCCGCCATACGCAGTTTGTGTCACAGGGGAGTTGTCTTAGATAACGGAATGGTGTCATTTGATGGTGAGACGGAAGATGCTGTACAGTTTTATCTTAAAGACGCGCCAGTCAATGATGAGGCTAAGTCGATAAAAGAATGTATCTCCAATAAAAAATCCTATCTGGA
The DNA here is from genome assembly GCA_902785575.1 of uncultured Bacteroidia bacterium. Taxonomy (GTDB): domain Bacteria; phylum Bacteroidota; class Bacteroidia; order Bacteroidales; family UBA932; genus Cryptobacteroides. The sequence continues at coordinate 112,501 of CACZZF010000013.1, forward strand.
GATATATGATATTCAGATAAATGGATCTTCCTCTGTAAATACATCTCTAAAGCCAGGGCAAAAGGAGTTGGACTTGATGATACACGGCGTGACCCAAGATCCACTTAAGTGTGAAATCAAGATGATTATCAAGAAGATGGATGGCACACCTATGGCTTCGTTGATCGAGGGACGCAATAAAGGTTATCATTTCGATGTTCATTCGGGTGAGTTCATCTTCAGGAAACGGATCAGTCTTCCAAGATACCTTGCCAATGGTGACTATCTGGTGGATTTGTATTTTGTCCAGCCGATGATACAAGACTATTTCTTCGCTCCGAGTTGTTTGACCTTGCATGTGGAGGGTTTCTATGACCAATTCGGAGATCCTTTAAATCTCTCTAATGAAGGTTTTATAGGCTTGGAATCCGTGGAAGGCTTCCCTGGCTCTGTCGAGTATCTATGAGACTGTCTATCATCACTGTAAACTACAATAACCGGGAGGGCCTGGTCCGTACCGCGAGGAGCGTTGTGGAACAGACGTTCTCCGACTTTGAGTGGATTGTGGTAGATGGCGGTTCCACAGACGGAAGTGTGGGTGTGATCCAAGAGTATGCTGATCGTATCGCATGGAGCGTGAGCGAGCCGGATGGAGGTATTTACGAGGCGATGAACAAAGGCCTTGACAGGGCCTCGGGGGAATATGTCCAATTCTTGAATTCCGGGGATTCCTTCATTGACCAAACCGTTCTGGAGAGGGTATTTGACGATCAAGATCTTTCTGATGTGAATTATGGTGACCAGTGGTGTTTGTCCGGGGGAAAAGTCGTTGAGAAAAGGAGCTATCCTGACGCGGTGGATTTGGCTTATCTCTTTCGGAATCCTCTTGGGCACCAGGCTTCTTTTATAAAAACGTCTGTCGCGAAGGCACATCCATATAAGGTGAAATATACCATATCCGCTGATAGGGCTTTCTTCCTGGAATTATATCTTTCCGGATCGGGTTTCCACCATATTAATCTTCCCGTGGTTTATTTTGACACTGAAGGGATCGGGTCGAGGGAAAGCACAAAAGAGCTTCGAAGAGAGCAACTTTATCAGATTAAAAGGGAGTTGCTGCCACCACGGGTTGTTGACGATATTGAGTATTTGATGGTCAAGTCAGCGGAATTCGATTTTGTGAAGCGAATCCCGCCTCTGCGCTGGGTATATTCTTTCTTTAAGTGGTTGAAGAGGGTTAAATCAAAGATATAGGCTTTTTCTTTCTTCCCTATGGCTTTAGTTGTGGTGTTATCAATAGGTATTCTGCTTATTCTGGAATACTTCATTGAGTTTTTGCTGTTTAGAAGAGTCAATCAAAGCCCTTTGGAATTAGAAACCCTTGATGGAACCGGCCAGGCTTATCATCCTTCGGTAGTTTTTTTCAAGGAGCCATGGTTCGGGTATGAGTATTGGATGGCGCAGACGCCTTACCCTATTGGTGTGCCGCCTTACCGTGACAGGTGGGAGTGCCCATCCATCCATGTGTCTCATGATGGCCTGAACTGGCGTATCCCCGAAGGACTTAAAAACCCTATCGATGACCTATCCGCATCTGAGATAGCGAACAAGGATTTTTTCTCTGACCCTCATCTTGTGTATAAAGATGGCCATCTTGAATGCTTTTACCGTTTCTCAAAGCGCTTGGCCGAAGGATTTCATACGGTACTTTTGAGAAAAACCAGTGAGGATGGTGTGAATTGGCGGGAGCGTGAGGTAATCCTGGATTTTTTTGATTCCTCCTGCAAAGCGACTGTCGGAGATATGGTTAGAAGTCCCGCTATCCTCTGGGAAGATGGTAGATATAAGATGTGGTACGTGGATAGTTTGGATCCCAAAGGTGACAAGCATGTATGTTATACTGAATCACCGGATGGTTTTCATTGGTCTGAACGCTCGGTTTGCCGGCTAAATGGAGGATCAGTCGTTCCATGGCATCTTGATCTTAACAAAATAGACGGGGAATATATACTGACAGTCTATGATTTTCAGGACCTTACCCTTTTCAGAAGCTCAGATGGGTATTCTTTTGAATTTATTCGGAAAGTATTGTCCCCTTCTGGAGTATATGGCTGTTTCTATAGCGATGGGCTCTATCGTTCTTCCTTAATTAAAGACAGTGAAGGTTACAAATTGTATTTCTCGGCTTTTGATGACAAGAAGACTAGAATAGGGCTTATGGAAGGTGAGTGTCTGGACAAGATGAAGGTCATAAGTGCGCGAGGCCAGTACAAATCATTGGCGGCTTTTCTCCCGGTGTACGCTAAGATTTGGAAAGTCCGTTTGTGGAAGTTAAAAGTTTCCTAGTTATTTATGGATTCATATCCTCTTATCAGTGTAATCGTTCCGGTGTACAATGTGGCGCCTTATCTGGAAGAGTGCTTAGATAGCATAGCACGCCAAAGCTACTGCAATTTTGAGGTAATCCTTGTTGATGACGGTTCCACTGATAATTCTGGAGAGATTTGTGACACCTATTGTGGCAAAGACAATCGCTTTCGTGTAATCCACCAAGAGAATCAGTGGGTAAGCGGTGCGAGAAATACAGGGCTCAGGGAAGCTGCAGGCGAATGGCTTTGCTTTATAGACAGTGATGATTTTGTGGATTCAGAGTACCTGATGGCTCTGTATCAAAAAACGTCCGAGGGTTATCTTTTGGCTGTAGTCGATGTTTCTTGTCCTCCATTTGAATCTTGTTTCAATGACGGTGAGATAGATTCTGATAGTATTTTCAAAAAGCTTTTCCCCATTAGTAATGACAGCTCTATTAAAGAGAAAGTCGTTTATTCTGTAGTATGGAACAAGTTCTATCACCGGTCATTGCTCGACGGCCTTCATTTCAAGAATTTACCGGCTGGAGAAGATAAAGAGTTTAATTGTAGGGTTTATCTTAAGGTCGATAAAGTTGGCTTAGTTAATTTGCCATTATATCACTATCGTCATAGGGAAAATAGTATTATGAGATCACTTGAGAAGGAGCAGAATGTTGATTACAGGCGTTTTAAGCTTTGCGAAGAACTCTTGGCATCTTTCAGATTCCCAGATTCCTGTAAAACCTGCCGCACTTGGCTATTGCGGACTGCTTTTTCCTATATGATTTATGCTCGCCTAAAAGCTTGGCCTTCCCAGCTTGACCGTGATTGGAAAAATGATTGCCGGTCTGTTATTGAAAAATACTGGAAGGAATTCCTTCTAAGTAAGTTGATACCCCAAAAACAGAGGTTAGCCTTTTTCTTGTATTGGTATTTCCCTTTTTTCGGGAAGGCTTTATCTGGTATTAGCTAATATTTCGTATGTCTTCCCCTCTGATATCAGTGATAGTCCCGGTTTACAAGGTTGAACCATGGCTGGAGAGATGCGTCAATAGTATTAGGAATCAAACCTATGTTAACCTAGAGATTGTTTTGGTAGACGATGGCTCTCCGGATCGGTGTGGGGATATATGTGATAGGATTGCGCTGGAGGATGCCAGAATAAAGGTAATTCATAGAGAGAATGGAGGCTTGTCTGCTGCCAGGAATACAGGATTGGATTTCTGCCACGGAGAGTATATCGGTTTTGTGGATAGTGACGATCTTATCCATCCAGAGATGTATTCGAGGTTATTTTCGGTGATTAATGAATATGGTGTTTCCTTGGCCTTTTGCCAGCCAATCATTTGCAATGGCTCTGAAATAAGATTCAGAACAAATGGTGCCGTGGTAGAGTGTTATTCTGGTCATGAGATAATTAAAAAGTCACTGAGTGAAAATATGTGGTTTTCCGCCTGGACGAAGCTGTACCATAGGAGCTTGTTTAATGGTATTCGTTTCCCAGAAGGCAGGATAAATGAGGATTACCCTGTAACCATGCGGCTTTTTGACAGATGCGATAAAGTCGCTGTTGATTCTAGTGGGCTTTACGCTTATTGTAAACGCAAAGGCAGCATAACTAGTTCGTCTGCGAATATCAGATCCTTTGATCAAATTGATAGTGCTGAAGATGTTTATCTTTTTATAAAAGCGACTCATCCAGATTGTTCGGATCTGGCGGCTCGTATTCTTCTTACATCTTGTGTTAGAATGCTTTTAAGTTCTGATGGTATTTCCGGAGATGAGTTCGTTGCTAAACGGGACAGTACCTTTACCGTAATACGTAAATACTATCCGGATGAGAAGCATAATCCATATCTAAAGACTTCCCAACGCTTATTGCTTTCTGCTGCCAACATTGGAAAAGTTTGGTATTCTATCGCTTCTTATGTGTACAAAACCGCAAAGGCTAATTGGAGATGAGATTCGTTTTTGTTGTGGGTGGGCTGGGAAATCAGATGTTTCAATATGCTCTTCTTCTTGCTCTTAGAAATAATAAGCATAGAGTTATGATGGAACTCGGTTATTATGATATTTCTAATGGGCATTATGGCTTTGAGCTGCAGCGAGTTTTCGGGATAAAAGAAAAGACGGATAATTTTAATAGAAGAAGCCTCAACTCTTTGTGTTTCAGACTGCTTAATAAAACAATACCAAATATGGTTTGTTATGAAGATGATTCGGTGTATAATGCGGAGTTGTTATTCAAACCTCGTAAATATATCAAAGGGTTTTGGCAAGATGAGCGTTATTTTAATGCGATAAGGCAGAGAGTGATAGAAGTATTCAAGTTTAGAGATATTGATGAATGTAATCTTGCCGTGGCAGAAGAGTTGAAGAATTGTAACTCTGTCTCTTTGCATATCCGTAGAGGTGACTATATAACATATGGTTTCCCCATAGTTGATGTGGAGTACTATAAAAGAGCTATAGAATATGTTTCAGACCGCATCCTCAATCCTGTTTTCTATGTCTTCTCAGATGATTGTTGTGCTGCTGAATCTTTGATGCGGAATATAGGAGTTGGTTACATTCTAATTACACATAATAAGGGAAATGATTCTTATAAAGATATGTATTTGATGAGCCAGTGTCAGCATAATATCATTGCAAACAGCAGTTTCAGCTGGTGGGGAGCGTGGTTAAATCAAAACAAGGATAGAATTGTGGTAGCGCCTAGGAACTGGGATGAAAGAAATCCCGGTTTTCACCCGCAGTCATCTGATTGGACGTTGTTGTGATGCATAACGGATATCTTATAAGTGTCATCGTGCCTGTCTACAACATGGCTGAAATGATAGGTCGTTGTTTAAAATCTATCATTTCTATGCCATCGCTTGGTGTTGAGGTTTTGGTGATTGACGATGGGTCTACTGATGGCACTGGAGATACGGTTCGGGAGTTCCTTTTACAGGATTCTAGAATCAACTATTTTCGTATTCAGCATTCCGGTGTTTCAGTTGCTCGCAATTGTGGTATATCGAAAGCCTCTGGTGAATATATTCTTTTCATTGATGCGGATGATGAGATTGAGGATGGCTACCTGCAGAATATAGCTGATACGGCGAAGTCGACCATGGCCGACATTCTGGTCTGGGGAATTAAACGCTGCTTCGAGAATGGTAGTGTGGAAGAATGGAAACCCGACCTGAAAGGATCTTATGGCAGGCAGGCTTTCTTGGAAGCTTTTCCTCGTGATCAATATTGGCATCATAAAGGTCTTTATGGATTTGTGTCGAATAAGCTGCTGAAGAAATCCATTGTGGATAGATATAATCTGCGCTTTGATCAGACAATGACCCTGATGGAAGACTATGATTTCTTCTTACGTGGATATGCCCGCTGTGAGTCTTTCTACTGTTTCCCTGAGACTGGCTATCTTTATCATATAAGCGGAAGTGGAAGTGACTCAGGAAGATATAGCGATTCCTTATATCGTCAGTTAATCGGTGTCCAAACGAAATGCTCCGATCTTTTAAAATCTGAGGGAGCTTTGACTGACGTGAATGAACGCATTTTGACAGAAGCTATAGGAGGACTGTCTTTGGCCTCATTCCTTGAGATGAAAAAGGCAAGATATTCCAAAGTCAAGACTTGTATGGACTTCCTTTGGGAGAATCCCTACTGTATTCCGGCCGTCAATAGTAAAATCACCACGAAGAAAGCACTGAAGCGCTTTATACTGAAAAGGAATGTGCCGATGACGTTCCTGTTCGTATTATTCTGGCGTTTGTATTTGTCTTTGAGATTGAGAGCAAAGTGATGAAGATAGGTCTTTATGCTCATGGAGGGAGCGGTAACCACGGATGTGAAGCCCTCGCCAGATCGTCTATGCGATTTCTTGGTGAGCATGAGTATACTATCCTGTCGGAGCGTCCTGATGATGATTCGCGATATGGCTTGGATGCTTTAGCTCAAATTGTACCATCTCAATCGGATATGCCCAAAGGGATAGGTTATTTAGCTTATGCCTTGAATATGAAATTGGGACGGAGTGACAAGTATTTCTGGCGTGAGAGATATCGTGGTTTCGGCGATAAGGTTGAGGGGCTGGACATGGCTTTCGCGATTGGTGGTGACAATTATTGCTATAATGGATTCTTTGAGAGATTCTCCATCCTGAACCAGGCTTTCGCGAAGAAGCGTATCCCGATTGTCCTGTGGGGTTGTTCTATCGAGGAGGATCGGCTGAACGAGAAAGTCATTGAAGATTTGCGTCTTTACAGTCTCATCATTGCTCGGGAAAGCATTACTTTTGACGCTTTGAAAAATGCCGGGCTTGAAAATGTGAGATTGATGCCTGATGTCGCATTCCTGCTTGGTGCGAAGGAAACACCTCTGCCAGAGGACTTTATGCCCGGTAATATGGTCGGCCTGAATATCAGCCCGCTCATTATTCGTCATGAGGTTGTGCCTGGGAGTGTGATGCGTGCCTGTAAGGTGTTGATTGACTATATCTTGAATGAAACAGATATGGGAGTGGCCCTAATCCCGCATGTGACTTGGTATGGCAATGATGACCGTGAGCCATTGGGCAGGCTATTCGAAGAGTACAGCTCAAGCGGCCGTGTCGTGATGATTGAAGACGCTGTCGCCCCTAGCCTTAAGGGTGTAATCAGTCATTGCCGTTTTATGGTGGCCGCGCGGACACACGCTTCAATCTCAGCCTATTCCACGTGCGTGCCTACACTGGTTATCGGCTATTCCGTAAAATCCCGTGGCATCGCTAAAGATTTGTTCGGCTCCCCGGATCATTATGTCCTGCCTGTTGAGGATATTAAAGAGGGGCAGGAGCTTCGGGACGCCTTTGAATGGCTTGCCGGACACGAGTCGGAAATACGGTCCTATTACGATTCGCATCTGGCGGATTATATCAGCGGCATCGATAAAGACATTTTGAATGTACGATTATAAGAGGGGGTTAGTCAGCGTTGTAATCGGTCTTTTCGATGTCTCCCGATTTCTCGAAGAGAAAAGACTGGGTTGCGTATTGAACCAGACTTGGAGGGATCTGGAAATAATCCTTGTCAACGACGGCTCTACCGATGACACTCCGAGGATTTGTAAGGAACTGGCCGCGAATGATTCCCGTATCGTACTTGTTGACAAGCAAAATGGTGGCCTGGGCAGTGCTCGAAACGCGGGGATGGATGTGGCGACCGGGGAGTTTGTCTGGTTCTATGATGTTGATGACGAAGTCGAGCTGGATCTCGTCGAGAAGAATGTGAGATGGATGGGGGAATACGGCACCGACATGGTTGTTTTCGGCAATGAGTTTATATATCCGGAAACAGGCCGTGTCGAGACTACGAAATTCAAAGAAAGGCTTTTGGAAAGCAACGACGCTCTGAAGAGCATTTTCATGGATGAGTTGCTTTTTGTTCCCAACGGTAACGGGTTCGTATGGAACAAGTTCTACAGGAGAGAATTCATTGAGCTATGTGGGGCGCGTTTTGGAGAACAACGTATTCAGCAGGATGAGCTTTTTAACCTGAAATTGTACCCTTCGGCCCAAAGGGTGTTCATATCTTCCGAAATACTCTATCATTACTATATTTATAATAGCGGTAACAACAGATCCAGGTTTATTCCTGATAGGATAGCGATCTATGAATCAATTTTCGACGAAATATGTGAGTTCCGGGACCGGTGGAACCTGGAGGATGGAAGATTGGAAGGATACTCTTATCGACGCTTTTATCAAGGTATTGATAACTCAATAAAATTCAACACCTTCCATCGTGATGCCCCTTCTGGATGCAAATGGAGACGGCAGGAAGTTCTCGGCATATTGTCCAGGCCGAAAGTGATAAAGTGTCTGGATTATATCGCCAGCCATAACAGCTTCACTCTGGAAGGAGAACTTTTCTTCAAGGCTTATCGCCTCAAGAGTTTCCCGGCAATCTGTTTTCTCAGGGCGGTTTTCAGCAGTCTAAGAAGAATCAAGCATAGATTCACTAAATAATGGATCTGGTCAGCGTCATAATTCCGGTCTATAATGTACGTGAATATCTGGAGAGGTGTCTGAAAAGCGTTTTGTCTCAGACATACGAGAATCTTGAGGTTATCGTCGTGGACAATGGCTCGACTGATGGTTCTGGAGAGATATGCGACGCGTTCGCTTCAGAAGATTCCAGGGTCAAAGCCATTCATTTGGAGAATCCGGATGTGTCATGGGCCAGAAATGCCGGTCTTGACTCGGCTTCCGGGGATTGGATAATGTTTGTTGATAGCGATGACTTTATTCATAGGCAGGCTGTCGAGCTATTGTTGAGCGCTGTCGGCGGGGAGAATGATATAGTGATGGGCGATTTCCGCCGGGTGAATGATGCTGATGTTGATGTTGATGTTGATGAGGTCACTCTGGAACACGACGTTGCTAGTGTTCAAAAGAGTATTATCACCGGAAGGGGCGCCTTAGACAGTATGTACACACTTCCGGATGGGAGCAATCTGCGTTATCTTGTGATATGGAACAGGCTTTATCCGGCAAGTTTGTTGAAAGACCTTCGTTTTCAGAATATTTACGGGATGGAGGATCAGCCATTTAACGTGGCGCTTTATCAGAAAGTCCGTAATGTGATCCACTTGCGCGTCACGTCGTATTTCTATTATCTCAGGAAGGGCAGCATCACATATGAGAACTCCTGTGAAAAGTGGTCTTTACAAGTGAAGGGTTTTATGGAAATGTTATCCTTGATTCCGGTTGAGGAGACTGACATCAGAGGTCATTTGCTGAAAAAGCTTTACAATAAGATGCTGACCAGTAGATACTTCCTGCGTGGGACAAAATTTGCGGAATCTTCAAAAGACTATAGCAGGAAATGCTTCAGGGAGACACGCCGGGAATACTTCTCATCTTCCGTGATTCAATTGAAAGACAAGGCTATCTTTATCCTGTTTTGGTCTTTCCCGTTTATTCTGCACTTTATAATGTATTGCGCGGGGAACCGGCAACCTGGCAGTTGATGATATGTTGATATCCTTAACCATACTGATTGTTTGTGTGCTTCTTTTCCTGGGCGCTTTTTTCGTGACCGGGAGAGTGTTGTTCGATTATATAACCACTTGGTTCGGCCGTTTAAAGATAGGCCGTTGGGATAGTGTCGAACAGTGGATGAAGGCGGTGGAGAGCCAGGCGAGGAAATCCCTTAAGCGTCAGGGCTGGCAGGCCGGCGGCCTTTTGTTGGGACTCAGCGATAAGGATGCGGAGGAATATGTGTTCAGTCATTCCGGGTTATTCAGTAGAGGACAGAGCGATGTTGAGTCCGCCTTTTTGGCTTTCGCGTTGAAAGAGAGAGGCCAGTTGCCTCCCGGAGAAGAGGAGAAATTGAAAAACAGGCTTTCTAATAAGAGCAAGCAAAGCACGCTCCCTTATCGAGACTCGGCACCTTCTTTACGTTTTGTTGACACTATCGGCTTGGCCTGTCCATTCCTGTATTCTGTCGGCCTTTCGGGAGTCGCTGACAGACAGATAGTTGAATATGATAAGATACGCTATGACGGGGTGTTTCCTCCGCAAGCGTTCGAACCTGTGAGAAATCTGCCGATGGGTGTATACGACTGGAGCCGCGGAATCGGTTGGTATATTCTCGGAATTGTTTCCTCGAGATCCAATGAGGACCGGGTTCTTCAAATGGCCGAGAGGATGATGGGATTTCAAAGGAAAGACGGCGGTTTCGGAGCATTCATTTTCAATCCGTCATCAAGAAATGAGAGCGTCGGGACGGCACTTGCCGGCATTCTTTTCGTCACCGCTTATAAATGGAGCGGGGACGAGCGATTCCTCTCTTCCGCGAGAAAGGCGGAGAAAGCCCTGATGTCTATGACCAGGCGGGATGGCTCTGTGGATTTCGCTCAGGGTGACCCTGCTGGTATCGGACAGTATTCCACACATTACGGCACAATGCCTTTCGTCCAAGGAATGACCTTGTGTCTCGCGAAGTCAATAGACGTTCTTTCAAAGTGACGTTATAAAGATGCCGACAGAGCCGCTTGTCAGTGTAATAGTTCCAGTCTACAATGTGGTGGAATACCTGCCACTTTGTCTTCGGTCCATTTCGGAACAGACTTACAGGAATCTTGAGATTATTCTGGTAGATGATGGCTCCACGGATGGTTCTGGAGCAATATGCGACGAGTTTGCCTTGAATGACTCAAGGGCGAAGGTTATTCATCAGCCTAATTCTGGTTTGTGGGCTGCCCGGAATGCCGGGCACGAAGCTGCTAATGGGGAATATCTATTCTTCCCGGATGCCGACGATTATTTTAGCCCGGATTTGATATCACTTTTATTTAAGGCTATAAACAGCGGAAATGGGTGCAATCTGGCGATTTGCAGGATGAAGATGACGAGCACAAGTGCATCCGTTGAGGATATTCCATCACTTGAGGAGATTAAAATCACAGAAAAAACCCAGGATGATTTGTTTGGGGATCTTTTTGGGAGGGAGGGGGAAAACCAGTACGCTGTTTTTATGTGGAACAAGTTGTTCCGCGCCAGTTTTGTCAAGGGCTTCCGTACGAATAATTATGACAGGTCACAAGATAAGGACTATATGATCCGTTTGTTCTTCAAGCTCGATAAAGCGGTTCTTGTCGAGAATAAGCTATACTATTGGGTCCAACATCAGGGGTCGCTCAGTCACGAACAGGTCGCCTGGTATCTTTTCCACGAGTGTAGGGCAAGGATTTGCTATTCGAACTTGATGAATCTTCCCGAGGAAGGGCGGCGTTTTTCCCATTATCTTTTGGATGAGTTGTATGTACGGATGTTGTTTTGGATAAGCCTTGCTTGGGTTAAGCCGGAGTGGAATACGGTAGCGCTAGAGTGCGCCAAGATGTTTAAAGATACTAAACAAGATTATCGGCGGTGCCGTGAGATTCCGCTATGGAAGAGAGTTGTTTGTCTATTTCTGATGCGTCATCCCAGATTAACGTATTGGTTGCGTAGAGTCTCAAGAAATTAGGCGCATGAAGATTGTTTATTGCATGAATTCGCTTTGGGTCGCGGGCGTTGAGGCGATAACAGTGGCCAAAGCTAATCTCCTTTCTGAAAAAGGCAACCAAGTATGGCTTGTGACCTGTTGTAACAGATATCCATCTTCTCCTTTCCCATTATCTGAGAAGGTTGTTTTACGCGGGATTGATTTTCGCGATTATAAGTTCCCTTGGAATTTTCTTCACCTCGTTTTTGGCCTCAAGAAGAAGTTATACGAGTTATTATGTGAGATTGAGCCTGATGTTGTGATTTCTACTGGAGGTGTTGATAAGTGGATTGTCCCCTTAAGAAAGTCATCATGGTCAACAGTTCGGGAGATCCATTCTGTACATGATTATAGAAGATATTCAAACGGATCTTGGCGAAAGAAACTGTCATTACGTGTAGGAGAGTTCCTTGAGTATAAACTTATTAATAGATTTGATCGTATTGTTGTTCTTACCGAGGAGGCTAGGGCATCTTGGAAAAGCAAGGCTAATGTATGTGTCATACCTGACTTCTGTCGATTCACGAGTACCAGTATCACTCAGCATGTGAATAAAAGGATAATAGCTGTCGGACGTATGGCGGATGAGAAAAACTACCCGTCTTTATTGCGGATAGTCAGGATTGTTTTCGACAGATATCCTGACTGGCGTTTGGACATTTTGGGAGATGGTGCTGATCGTCCTGTCATCGAAGATTTGATCAATCATTATTCCTTGCGGGACAATGTCTTCCTTCAGGGACGACAAACAAATGTGCAAGAATGGATGGCAGAGTCATCGATGATGGTGTTGACATCCAAATATGAAGGATTCGCGATGGTGCTTGTAGAAGCGATGACATGCGGGCTTCCCGTTGTTTCCTATGCTTGTCCAGTGGGGCCGAAAAGCATCATCAGCGATGGCGTGGATGGTTTCCTGGTGTCCCCAGGAGATGAAGAGGCTTTCGCTTCCAGGATTTGTGAATTGATTGCGGATCATACTTTGCGGAGGCGGATGGGTTCAGAGGCCATAAAAAAGGCGGAAAGGTTTAAACCCGAGACTGTCATTACCCAGTGGGTTGACCTATTCAAACAGTTGCGGTTGGAAAAAAAGGCTTGAACGGACTGTGAACATGAAACATGCCTTTTTGATATTGACGCACAATGAGTTCCGGGTGCTGCAAGCGTTGGTGAGTCGCTTAGATGACGAGAGAAATGACATTTTTGTCCATTTTGACAAGAACGTTAAGGATATTCCTGAACTTAAGGTTGATAAAGCGGGATTATTTGTTTTGAGAAAGCGTATTGAAGTGTATTGGGGTGGCTTCAGCATGGTTAAGGCAGAGGAATTATTATTCGAAGAGGCTGTGGCTAAAGGGCCGTACATCTATTATCATTTGCTTTCGGGGGTTGATTTGCCGCTAAAGAGTCAGGATTATATCCATGACTTCTTTCAAAGATACTCGGGGAAAGAGTTTATCTCTTTCGAAAGAGTGTCTAAAGCAATAGTTGATTATCGGATGAGGTATATCCACCTTTTCCAAAAGTGTTTTAGGGACAGATCCAGTCTCTTGTATCGGATCAGAGGGTTGTTAGTCTTTTTGCAGAGGGGACTGTTATTGAAACGTAACCGGAAAGTGGATTTTCACAAAGGCTCTCAATGGGTTAGTGTGACAGATGGCATGGCCAGGTGTTTTCTCGATTCAAAGTCCTGGATAAGAAAGGTTTTTGAAAACACTTTCATTCCAGATGAGTTTGTCTTCCAAACACTATACATGCGTTCTTCTTTTAATGAGATTATTTACGACGAAGATGATGTTTCGTCAGGGAATATGCGATTGGTCAATTGGAGTAAGGACCACTTGTTTGTAAAGGACTGGTCAGCATCTGATTTGGAGAGGCTGGAGAAGTCATCCGCGCTTTTCGCCCGTAAATTCAATGGATCTGATCCGGATTTCTTGGGAGCGGTGGTGAAGTTGTCAAATTAAGGGATTTGGTTATAATGTCAAGCAGTGAGCTGGTTAGTGTTGTAGTACCGGTTTACAATTCCGCACGATATCTGACTGATAGCCTGTGCAGTGTGGCTGGCCAGACATACAGGTATCTGGATATCGTTGTTGTGGATGACGGCTCAACGGATGGATCAGCTGAGATTTGTGATGAATTCGCATCCAAAGACGATCGGTTTAAAGTGATTCATCAGGAGAATAAGGGACCGAGTGAGGCGAGGAATATGGGTTTAAGTCATTGCCAAGGGGAATGGATATGTTTTCTGGATAGCGATGACGTAATGCGCCCGAATATGATAGAGCGTCTGCATGATGTCGCCTCTCAAGGGTATAAGCTTGCCATGTGCTCCTATTCGACAGTTTCTGATCAGGACGATATCGAGGGTGCGGCACTTTCTGTGACACATGCGACAGTATTCAATGAATTTTCGGTAGATCGCTGTTTAGATGAATTTGTTACTGGGTGGCCCAATGAGAATTTTGACACCAGATTCAAGCATGGAGTGTTGTGGAACAAAATATATCATTCCAGTTTGCTGAAAGGTATTAACTTTGACGTTTCATTAAAAAGACATGTGGATCAACCTTTTTGTATGGAAGCCTTGATCAGAACAGATAAGGTGGCTGTCATCCAGGAAAAACTATACTTATATTATATTAGGTCGGGGTCTGTGTCGCATCCGGTTATGGCTGATTTGCGGAGCGATTACCTACGATCATCGCTACTTATGTTCGAGAGACTTCGGACATATAGGGAGAATGATTGGCGTCCTTTTTTGAGGCAGTTGTATCGATACATCCTTATTAAGAACAACGATACTAGAAATATGCCTGGTAGAGCTGAATCCCGGGCAGCCTTGTATTCCTTGATTGACCGTACAAAGCGAGACTATCTCACGAGTTCTTGTATTCCTCTTTTTGAGAGGCTTGGTTTTTTCATGATGTGGGCATTTCCTCCTTTGTTTTCTTTGCTTTTGAAAGTTTGGTTGAAAGTAAATGATAAAGATTCTCGCGATAGTCGTGACATATAATGGGATGAAGTGGATTGACAGATGTTTGGGCAGTCTGTTATGCTCTACTCTCAGACCAGATGTTTTTGTCGTGGATAATGGATCGACAGATGGAAGTATGGACTATCTGGAAAAATATTTTCCGTGGGTTCATGTCATCGGAATGTTTGAAAATTATGGATTTAGCA
>CACZZF010000014.1 GCA_902785575.1 uncultured Bacteroidia bacterium
GGACATCCTTCTCGCGCAGAACTAATCCCCAACCGACAGATATATTTTAAAAGGGAGGTGACCCGATTCGGGCCACCTCCCAAGTTCCTATGGAATTCATCAGGGTGAGGCGTTTTTCATAAGTGGCTAGTCCTAAGGTGATTAGCAATAGACGCATGGAATAATTGACCACCCATTATTACGTAAGGCGCTGTAAAGTAGCAGGTTCCAAAAAACAGACGCTTTGTGAAGATTTCCTATATTTGTGTCAAATAAACGGGTTTTTCAGCAATATGACACTTAAGATTATTGATGACATATTCAGCATCTGCAAGGTTAAGGATTATGGGGGGATCAACTTGTCTTCTCCTTTTGTGTTTATAGGTTCAACAGATGAAGAGAAATCGTTAGTATGCCCTACCCGGTTAGTGCCTGGCTATACGGTGGAACGTGATGATGGATGGCGAGCTTTCCGCATAGAAGGCTCCTTGGATTTCTCACTTATCGGCATTCTTGCGGATATTTCAAAAGTGCTTGCCGACGGGAAAATCGGCATTTTCGCCATCTCCACGTTCAATACGGATTACATCCTGACAAAAACAGAATGCTTTGAACATGCCGTAGAATTGCTCAAATCCGCAGGATATTTTGTCAATTAAAGAAATGAGATGAAGTATTTGCCGAATGTCATATCGGTTCTCAGGATAGCAGGCTCTATCGGCCTGCTGTTTTGCGATGTGGCCGGATGGCTGTTCTGGGCGCTCTATGCGTTGTGTGGCATCAGTGATATGGTTGACGGTTGGCTGGCCAGGAACCTCCAAGCAGAAAGCAAAACTGGAGCCGTCTTGGATAGTTTAGCCGACATCATATTCGTGGCATGCTGCGCCGTTCGCTTGTTGCCGGTACTGGAGATTCCCGTTTGGCTTTGTATCTGGGCCGGAATAATTGTCACCATAAAGATTATAACCCAGATATCAGCCTTGGTCGTCTGTAAACGATTCTGTTTTCCTCATACATTGGCTAACAAACTGACCGGTTTCCTGCTTTTCCTGACGATGCCGACAATATTCTGGTCAATGATTCCGGTTTCCATCGTTGCGGCTCTGGCTACGTTTGCCGCCGTCCAGGAGGGGCATTTTATCAGAACCAAGAAAGTATTTTAGCGTATCTTTGTATAATAAAAACTCAGAAAGATGCCCTTTGATTTTAAGAAAGAATACAAGGAGTTTTACCTGCCGCCTGCAAAACCGGTTATCGTGACTATCCCCAAGGCGAATTACATCGCCGTGCGTGGCAAGGGCGATCCCAACGATGAAGGCGGCGCTTATCAGCAGGCAATCGGCGTTCTGTATGCCGTTGCCTATACCCTGAAGATGAGTTACAAGACGGACCATCGTATCGAAGGCTTTTATGATTATGTTGTGCCACCGCTGGAAGGATTCTGGTGGCAGGAAGGCATTGACGGTATCGAATACAGTGACAAATCAACCTTCTGCTGGATTTCTGTCATCCGCCTGCCAGATTTCATTACCCAGGCCGATTTTGACTGGGCGGTGGAAACCGCGTCCAAAAAGAAAAAGATCGATTGTTCCCGCACGGAGTTCCTGACGATAGACGAAGGTCTCTGCGTCCAGATCATGCATATCGGCCCTTATGACAACGAACCGGCTTCGGTTGCGCTAATGGACCGTTTTCTGGAGGAAAATGGTTATGAAAACGACCTTTCGGTTACCCGCCTTCATCACGAGATCTATCTCTCCGACGCTCGGAAGGTCGCGCCGGAGAACTGGAAGACGGTCATCCGGCACCCGATAAAGAAGAAATAAGGTCAGACAATTTATCGCTCACTTCGGTGGGCGATAATTGTTTTCAGCGCGACACGGCAGGTGTGTTATATACTAGCTTGGTTTATAATGAATTATGTACTCTGATGGTGCCGACTTGTCCGCCATCTTTTGTTGTGATTTGCTGAATATAAATTTTTTCTGCAGCACGGGTCACCGCATGCCGAAGGTGTTGCTACCTCAAATCCGCGACTGGGATTGTGACCGTAAAAATTGGTCGCAAATTTGACACAAATATTGACAATTAAACGTCAAAAAAAGTAAAAAACCGCAAAAAAAGGCCCTCTAGAGCGTTCCAGAAGGCCTTTGGAGCGGAAAACGAGACTCGAGCCCGAGGCTGCGCCTCGGACTGCCTCGCGCCTTTCACGTTACCCCCGCCTTCCTGGCGGAAGGCTGCCCCTCGGGGGCTTCGGGGTCGCTCGGCCGGGCCGTCGTGGACCAATAACAATGCGAAACGACAGCCATGAAGGCTGTCGTTCTCATTGAGAGCGGAAAACGAGACTCGAACTCGCGACCCCGACCTTGGCAAGGTCGTGCTCTACCAACTGAGCTATTTCCGCAGTTTTTTGTGGTTTTTTACTCCCGTATTGGTGATTCGGGATGACAAAGGTACAACATTTTTAGAAATGAGCAAATTTTTTTGAATGAAAATATTCGTATCTTTGAATTCCGATAAGAAATAACACTAATAAAAGATATGAAAAAAGCGTTCTTATTGCTTGTCCTGGCGATATTCGGGACGACTTGGGCGGGAGCGAAGATCAGCCTTCCCACCTTCTTCAGCGACAATATGGTTCTCCAGCAGAACACGGAAGCGGCCATCTGGGGCTGGACTGATCAGGCTGGAAATATTTCTATCACAACCACATGGACAGGAGTAAAGGTGACAGTTACCCCCGACAGGGACGGGAAATGGATGGCCCATGTCAAGACTCCGGCCGCCGGAGGCCCTTATAAAGTATTCATTTCAGAGGGTTCCAAGGGAGAAAGAATCACGCT
This sequence comes from uncultured Bacteroidia bacterium, assembly GCA_902785575.1. Lineage (GTDB taxonomy): Bacteria > Bacteroidota > Bacteroidia > Bacteroidales > UBA932 > Cryptobacteroides. The sequence goes on from CACZZF010000014.1 coordinate 2,823, forward strand.
GGAGAATGTCATGATCGGTGAAGTTTGGTTCTGCTCCGGGCAGTCCAACATGGAGATGCCAGTGAAGGGATATGGTGGCCAGCCTGCTGAGGGAGCCGCCGATTTCATCATGAAAGCCAAGGCCAAGACCCCGATCCGGATCTGCAATATAACAAGAAAGGCCTCCCTGACTCCGCTACAGGAGTGCGAAGGCTCATGGCAGGAGAACACACCCGAAGCGGTGGGCCCCACCAGCGCCACGGCATATTTCTTCGCCTCTAAGCTTCAGGAAGTTCTTGATATTCCGGTAGGTATAATAGTTTCCTGCTGGGGAGGCTCCACGATTGAGACCTGGATCAACCGAGAGACTTTGGCCTCACAGTTCGCGAAGGAGTTCGACCTTTCTTTCCTTGACGGGACCGAGTTGAAATCGCCTCAATTCCAGACGCCTTGCACCCTATTCAACGGCCAGGTGGCTCCGCTTGTCCCGTTCACATTCGGTGGAATGATATGGTATCAGGGAGAAGCTAACCGCGGCCGTGCCGAGCAGTACATAAGGCTGCAGAAAGCTTATGTCGAGATGATGAGGAATATCTTCGAGGTCCCTGACGCGCCGTTCTATTTTGTACAGATAGCTCCATATCCTTATGATGATCCGGACGGTTGGACTTCCGGCTATTTCACTGAGGCACAGGCCAAGTCTGTCAATGTCATTCCCAATAGCGGAATGGCCGCCACTCTTGACATCGGGGAGTTTGGCACGATCCATCCATGCAAGAAGCAAGAGGTCGGTAACCGTTTGGCCTACCTCGCCTTAGTCAAGCATTATGGAATAAAGGGCATTGATCCGGACGCCCCCGCCTATGAGAGTGTCGAGTTCGAAGACGGAAAGGCTATCGTGAAGTTCAAAGTAGCCGATCGCAGCCTTTCACCCGCCGGTGTCGACGTTGAGGGATTTGAGATCGCCGGGGCTGATAAAGTGTTCCATCCGGCTGTCGGCCACGTCCAGAACTGGGGAGACAAAGTCATCGTGAGCAGCCCCGATGTTCCTAATCCTGTCGCCGTTCGTTACTGTTTCAGGAACTGGGGTGTAGGTACGCTTTTCAATAATTACGGCATCCCTGTCGCTCCTTTCCGCACCGATAATTGGAATCTTTGATGAATAAGAATATGAAGCGTTTGTTTTTTGTTCTTTTCGCCTCGATGGCATTGGCGTTCGGGGCTTCCGCACAGACTGCTGAGGAGATTGTCGCCCGGATGGATAAAGAGACGGAAAAAGGTGATACTCAGGGTCTTGCCATGACTATGAGTATGAAGATACCGATTGTGGGGGAATTCTCCACACGCATCAAAGCCAGAGGAGACTATAGCAAAGCTGAATCTACTGTCAAAGGAGAGAAAGTCATTTTCTGGTCCGACAATAAGACAACTTGGACTTATACAGCTAATAACAACGAACTGGTGATCGAGCCCAGCAAAGGAAGCCAGAATGATGAGGGAGAGTTGGTAAAGGGAATCACTTCCGGATACGATGTGTCTATAAAGGGAGAGACCGCTGACGCTTGGCAGATAAAATGTGTCAAGCAGAAAAGCAATCAAGATAAAGATGATCCCAAGACAATGGATTTGGTCGTGTCCAAGAAGACTTACCTGCCGGTCCGTCTGTTAGCTAAAGTAAAAATGGTGACTGTGACTCTCAGCAACTTCGCTCTCGGTGTTTCACCCGAGGAGGTTAAGTTCGATCAGTCAGCCTATAAGGATGCCAAAGTGATTGACAAGAGGTAAGTAGCCATGAAGAAGATTCTGTTAATTTTCACTACTGCCCTTGTCGCCGTCTCGGCGATGGCGCAGGATCAGCAGGTCCGCTTTTTCTCCCATAGGGGAGGGCGGATGGAATACGACGAGAACACCATCCCGGCCTTTGAGTCAAGTTACAAGGCTGGTTACCGAGGCTTCGAGACCGATATCCGCATGACCAAGGACGGGAAACTGGTGATTCTCCATGACTCGAATCTCAAACGTACCACCGACACCGAGGGCGTTGTGGAGGAGATGACCGAGGCCCAAATCCGAAAGGCTCGCACAAATAAAGGCAACAAAGTCATGTTTCTTGACGAGCTGATGGATTGGCTTGATTCGAAGGGGGACGTGACCTATGTGGAATTCGAGCTCAAGACCACCCCGCTTGATCTTTATCCCGAAGAGCGATTAAAGGAATATTGCGACAAGTTATACGAAAGGGTTATGCGGAACAAACCCGCCGGGGCGACTTACTTATTCACTTCATCGGATTACCGCGGGCTGCGTTACCTTCAGCAGAAGTATCCCGGCGTGCAGATGCTGCTCATTACCGGCAAACCTTGCGATGACGAGACAATAGCCCTATGCAAGGCTTTGGGGATCAATCGTTTGGGGGCCACGATGGATGGTACGTCCCGTTCGGCTGTGAAAAAAGCGCATGAGCAGGGACTCATTGTAAGCCTTTGGCCTGGACAGAGTGTGGCGGACGCCATGCTGGGAGTCTACCTTGGGGCGGACTTCCTGTGCACGGATATTCCTGTTGAGGTGATGAACTACATGAAGGCCAATGCCCCTTGGGTCAAGGCCAGCTATTAGTTTCTTTGATATCAGACTTCGATTGCGGTCTTGAACTGGGACAGGAATCTCAGGTCGTTCTCGAAATAATGGCGTAGGTCATTGACCTGCCATTTGAGCATCGCGATACGCTCCAGACCCATTCCGAAGGCGAAACCACTATATTTCTTGCTGTCTATTCCGGAAGCCTCCAGGACGTTCGGATCAACCATGCCGCATCCCAGAATCTCAAGCCAGCCGGTTCCCTTGCAAATATTGCAACCCTTTCCGTGACAGATGTTGCAACTGACATCGACCTCGCTGGACGGCTCGGTGAACGGGAAGTAGGACGGCCTCATACGGATAGCGGTGTCGGGGCCGAACATCTCCCTGGCGAAAAGCAAGATGGCCTGCTTGAGGTCAGCGAAGGTGACGTTCTCGTCGATATACAATCCCTCGACCTGGTGGAAAATGCAGTGGGCACGGGCCGAAATAGCCTCGTTACGGAACACTCTACCTGGGCAGATAACCCTGATAGGGAGTTTCATGGTCTCCATCGCGCGTACCTGCACTGAAGAGGTGTGAGTCCTGAGAAGAAGCGGGTTGAGGTGGCCTGTGGAGACGAAGAAAGTGTCCTGCATGTCCCTGGCGGGGTGGTTTGGAGGGAAGTTGAGGGCTTCGAAGACATGATAATCATCCTCGATTTCGGGGCCCTCGGCGACATCATAACCGAATTTGCGGAATATGTCCACAATCTCCTGCCTGACTATTGAGACGGGATGCCTCGAACCCAAGGAGAAAGGAGTTCCGGGCATGGAAAGATCCTCTTTAGGCCCGTCGGAAACAGCCGTGGCGGCCGTCGCCTCCTTCAATTCCTCGATTTTGGCCGTGGCGGCCTGCTTCAATTCGTTGAGTTTCCTTCCGAATTCTCTCTTGAGATCCGGGCTGCAAGTCCTGAACTCTTCGAACAGCTTGGTGATCTCACCTTTCTTTCCCAGGAGCCTTACCCTGGCTTCCTCCACGTCCTTCGCATTAGCGGCCTTCAACTCAGCCACCTGCGAGAGCAACTTTTCAATCGCTTCTTTCATTATGTTTCTTTAAATATTACTGCAATTTAGCGTTAGCCTCATCAACTTTGGCCTTTCTCTTATCCCTCGTTTTCTTATCCCTCGCCGCTCCCTGCTTCAGATATTTGCTCCACTGATCCTCGTTCATAATCTTATGGAGCGAGTTGTAGATCTGCTCCGCCCACTTGTCGCTGACCTGGATGTAGAGGTCATTGTTGGCCACTTTCGCATCCTGGAGACCGTCCAGCTCGGCCTGCAAGGCCTTATAATCATGGTTGAGGATTGAGTCGGCATAGAAAGTCTGCCAATCCTCAAACGCTAGGGTCTTCTCAAGCCTCTCAACTTGCTGCTGGATAAACTCGTCCAGTTTCTTGGCCTTCTCTTCGGGAGACTGTTGCTGCTGGGCGAAAGCCGCCCCTAAGGAAATGAGCAGGCAAATAGCCGAGAACAATATTTTTTTCATATCTTTACAATTCATAATAAGATGAGACAAAAGTAATCAATAATAAAATAATCACAAAATGACTAGGAAATCTATTTTCGTAGCCGCTCTTGCCGCTGTGGCCGTATTTGCCGGAGGATTTGAGAGCAAAGCTTGTACCAACATCATTGTGACGCGTGGCGCAAGCGTCGACAACTCGAGTATCGTCTCCTATGCCGCCGACTCTCATGTCCTGTTCGGTGAGTTGTATTTCCATCCCGCGGCTGTCTGGAAAGCCGGTTCCATGCTCAATGTAATTGATTGGGACTCATATCGGCCTTTGGGCAGCATCCCGCAGGTGCCCAGGACCTACAAGACTGTCGGTAACATGAACGAACACCAGCTGATTATCGGTGAGACCACCTGGGGTGGCCGCAGGGAGCTCCGCGACCCCGCCGGAATCATGGACTACGGCTCGTTGATTTATATCACCCTTCAGAGAGCAAAGACCGCCCGCGAGGCGATCCAGACGATAATCGACTTGGCCAATGAGTTCGGTTACGCCTCTTCCGGTGAGTCGTTCTCGATCGCTGACAAAGACGAGGCTTGGGTTATGGATCTCGTAGGTAAAGGTCCTGACAATAAGGGAATCAACTATGTCGCTATCAGGATTCCTGACGGTTACATCTGCTCTCACGCCAATCAGGCCCGCATCCAGACTTTCCCTCAGAATGATCCGGAGAATTGCGTTTTCGCTCCCGGAATGATCCAGTTCGCCAGGGAGAAAGGCTGGTTCAGCGGTGAGGATAAAGATTTTGATTTCACAGCCGCTTTCGGCCCGGTCGATTTCGGTGGAGCCAGGGGTTGCGACGCCCGCGCTTGGAGCGCTTTCAACATCCTGACCGGCGGCGAGTTCTCCTATGAGAAGGACGGGAAGATGGTGACCGAGCCCGCTTCGGCCTACTACGATTACATCACCGGCAAGGATCTTTCCCGAAGGCTGCCCCTGTTCGTGAAGCCTTCCAAGAAGATCTCGGTCAAGGATGTCGCGGACGCAATGAGGGACCACTTCGAGGGCACTCCTCTGGATATGACCACGGACATCGGAGCCGGTGGTAACGCCCTCCCTTACAGGTGGAGACCTATGGGCTTCTCAAAGGACGGATGGAGCTATACCAACGAGAGGGCAATCGCCACCCAGCAGACCGGTTTCTGGTTCGTCGCCCAGGCCAGGCATGACCTGCCCGACGTGATCGGAGGTATAATCTGGTTCGGCACCGACGATGCCGCGACCTCCTACGTCACCCCGATTTATTCCAACACCAACGAGGTTCCGGAGTGCTTCAGAGAGGGTAACGGTAATATGCTGGAATATTCAAGCACATCTTCTTTCTGGATCAACAACCGTATCGCCAATGATTGCTACAAGGCCTATAACATGATGGCTCCGACCGTCCGCGCGGCGATTGACAAGTTCGAGAACGAGCAGATGTTCAGCAAGGTGGCGGAGATGGACGCCAAGGCCCTCGCGGCCTACAACGCCATCCTTCCCAAGGCCGAGAAGAAAGGTCTTGACTCAAAAGACTGGTTCGCTCCCGTGAAGAAGATGCTGACTGAATATTCAGTCGCGACAGCCCAGAAGCAGTTCGAGAACTGGGTCGCCCTTGAGGAGATGATCACAGTCAAGTTCATCGACGGAAATGTAAAGGCCCAGAATGAGGACGGCTCATTCAAGCATTCCCCGTTCAATGCGGGAACTCCGGCCGGAATTACAAATCCGGGCTACACAGACAAGTGGAAAGAGGCGGTCATTAAAGATCACGGAGATGTCATCCGTGTGAGGTAATGAGACTGTTAAGGAATATTCTCACCGTCGCCGCTCTCCTTTTGTCGACGGTGATGTCAGCTGACGAAGGCTTTTGGCTGGTCCAGGACATTAATGACGCCCTGGAGAATAACATGCGCGCCAAGGGTCTAAAACTCAAGCCCAAAGAGATTTACAACGTAGACGCTCCTGGCTCAGGTCTGGCGGATGCCGTGGTGTCGCTTGGGTTCAAATATTCAGGAAGCATAGTCTCCAACTGGGGACTTGTGTTGACTTGCGCCGACCCGGCCATCGCCTTTATGGACAGGCTTGGTGACGTTGGCCAGCAACTGCTCAAAGATGGTTTCCACGCTGTCTCGGAAGCTCATGAGATTCCCGTTGAGGGGGAGAAGATATATTCCCTTAAGAGGGTTTTTGATGTGACTGAAGAAGTCAAGTCCATGAGGCAGGGCGGGATGGATTACGGGGAGATTACCTCCAGGCTCGAGAGTGCCTACAATGAGTCTACCACCCTTATGTGTCGTCTGACTTCCGAATGGGCTGGAGCGAAGTATTATATCGCCGCCTATAAGGTGTATGACGACGTGCGCCTGGTCGTGATGCCTCCTCTGTCGCTTGCCCGAATGGGTGGAGAAGACGGAAAGTGGTCCTGGCCGGCCCACAGGTGCGATTTTGCCTTGTTCCGCATCTATGATCACGGTAAGCCTGTTTCCGGTGCGAAGACCCTTGATGTGTCGCTTGACGGTTACTCTGAAGGCAGTTTCGCCATGACGATCGGTTTCCCCAACTTCACCGAAAGATTTCTCCCTTCCGCCGGGATGCGTTTCAGGGAAGAGGTTGCCTTGCCTTTGACCAACTCGCTCCGCGGCGCCAGGCTGGAGATCATGAAGCGTATGATAGCTGATGACAAAGCTGTCGGAAAGCTTTATTCATCAAGGGCCAAGGAGTTGGAGCGCCGCCTTGGTGTCGACAAGGGAGTGAAGAGTTTCTACGGTACTTACAGCCTTGCTCCCGCAAGAGAGGCCTCCGAACAATGGATGGCTGACAGTTTCCTCGCTAACCTTGACAGAGTATTCAAGGCTACCAAGCGTGTCGAGACTGATAAGATTCTCCGGGACGAGACCCTCCGTGACGGCACTTTCGCCGGATCTTATCTTCGTCGAGCCGCCTCTGCCGGGGATCTCGGGAAGATGAAAGAGATACTCCTGGCTGGAATCCGCGAGACAGATCCAGCGACCGAGAAAGAGCTTCTGGAATATGCCCTGAGCGAGTTTTTCACCAACATGGACGACTACTATATGGGTGATTTCCAGAGGTGGATCCAGGATCGTTTCGGATACGACTACGACGCTGCCGCTGAGTATCTATGGAAGGGGAGTCTCCTGTCGTCACAATCCAAGATTCAGGAGATGGAAGACCCTTCTGAAATCAACGGAGATTTGCTCTTGAAGTTTTTGAATGACAGTCCTTTGAGTCTTTATAACGGACGGGCGGGTCATAGGGCGGCTCTTGATCAGATCGGTTCCCTCTCCCAGGAATATGTCCGTAAAATCTATGATGACGGACTTCGTAGGGGAGTGCCAGTCTATCCTGACGCCAACTCGACAGTCAGGTTCACTTACGGAACAATAGCGGACAGTTACACAACTCCCGCTGAATATCTTGCCCTCTTGGATCCCAAAGATCCGGAACGTGACCTTGGACCGAATCTTAAAGCGTTGATGATGAAAGACTTCTGGGGACGCTGGGGATTCAAAGTCGGAGGCAAGAAGCATAGGATGGTCATTGATTTCATCTCTGACAACGACTTTATTGACGGCTGCCAGGGATCTCCGGTCCTAGACAATCAGGGGCATCTGATAGGTGTGGTCTCAGGAGGTACTCCGGAGACAAGAGCCGGAAGCGATTTCTATAAAGAGGGTAGCAGCAAGTGTGTTAGTACCGATATCCACTTCGTCCTCTGGTATCTTGGAAAGGGTATTGAGCTGAAACGTATAGTTAAGGAATTCGAAATCTTATAGTTCCAGATGAGGAAAGTGATAGGAATAGGGGAGACGGTCTACGATATCGTCTTCAAGGACGGGCAGCCGGCAGCGGCGGTGCCGGGAGGATCCACATTCAATTCAATGATCTCCCTCGGCAGGTGCGGCGTCCCGGCCGACTTCCTCTCTGAGGTAGGACACGATAAAGTAGGAACCATAATCCGTGATTTCATGTCGGAGAATGGAGTCGATCCGTCATTCGTGAATATATTGCCCGCCAAGACCCCTTTGTCCCTCGCTTTCCTTGACGCCAAAAATGACGCCTCATATACTTTCTACCGGGACCGGGTCGATGACCGTCCGGCATTGAGGTATCCCGAGATATTCCCGGATGACATTGTGTTGTTCGGCTCGTTCTACGCCCTGAATCCGGCCGTGCGTCCGCAGGTCAAGGCATTTCTTGAATATGCCCGGAGCCGTGACGCCATCCTTTATTACGATGTCAACTTCCGTCCTTCACACCTGAAGGATCTCGGTGACATTGGAGATGCTGTCCAGGAGAACTTCACCTTCGCTGACGTGGTGAGGGGAAGCCATGAGGATTTTCTCACACTGTTCAAGATGGATGATTCCAAAGCGGTATTCCAGGAAAAGATTTCGCCTTGCTGCGGCAATTTCATCTGCACCTTCGGAGCGTCTCCTTTGACCGTTATGGATATACATGGATTTGAAGCTGAATACCCCGTCACTCCGGTGGAGACAATCAGCACAATCGGGGCAGGAGACAGTTTCAACGCCGGTTTCATCTATGGCCTTGTAAAGGGCGGTATTACCAGAAAAATGCTCCTGGAAGGCCTTCCGGCCGAGGTTTGGGCAGATCTTGTGGATTGCGCCCAGAGTTTCTCAGCTTCCTGTTGCCAATCTTCTTTCAACTATGTGACCCCAGAATTCGCCGATTCCCACAGGCTTTAGACAAACCGATGCTCAAAACCCTTCTTCTGTCCTTGCTGGTATTCCCCTATCCTGCCCAGGAGGCCTCTGTAGTGCCTCTCGAGCCTCAAGTACGTTATGTCGTGACCGGAAAGGTTCTGGACGACACTGACGGTTCCGCCATCACTGGAGCGGACATCCTTGTCACCGACCTTGATGACAAGGTGGTGGCGAATTCCACGTCAGACACTCTTGGAGTTTTCTCTGTTGACAGGATACCTTCCGGTGATGTTCTGGTTTTGGTCAAGATGATGGGGTATGATTCCTTTGTGAGCGACAAAATCACATTCGGACCAGGCTCTCCGGAAAAGCTTGACCTCGGGGTTATCCGGCTTCCCAGGTCAGCCGAGGGATTGCGCGAGGTGACTGTTGTCGGGGAGAAGAACAGGATAGTGTACAAGTTGGACCGTCAATTGATAAGCGCTTCTTCTTCAGTTACTTCCGCAGGAGGAACAGCAGTTGACATACTCTCAGGCCTGCCGTCTGTCCTGGTCGATAGCGAAGGCAACTTGAGTTTCAGGGGGAGTACTCGATTCTTGGTGTATGTGGACGGTAAACCCAGTCCTTTGGAGGGTACTTCCGCGCTCCTGCAGATCCCCGCGGCTTCCGTTGAGGATATTGAGATATTGACTACGCCTTCAGCTCGTTACCGTACGGACGGGGATGCCGGAATCATCAATATCACCACCAAAAAGGCTGACTCCGAGCAATGGAGCGGTCTGTTCACCACGACCGGAAGCACGATGGGTACCTGGAGTGTTGACGGTACGCTTAACTACCGGAAGGGCAAGAACAACTGGTATGTGGGCGGCACGCTCCAGCAGATCAAGGGCAGGAGTGACTTCACTCAAGAGAAGCGGACCGAGGTGGAAGGCGTCACTACTACATCTGTTTCTGATGGTGAGAGATGGAGCCGGAACGGGACTTATATAGGCCGGGCCGGATGGCAGTTTTCCGAAGGTCGGAAGCATAACTATTCGCTTGATTTGCAGTTCGGCCAGACTAACTACTGGCGGGGCGGTGACATGCGTTATGACGAGACGAGGGAATATGACACGTCTGATGTCATATTCAATTCCATATTCGATTCGCATGACCGTTACAACCTGAAAAAGAACTTGTTCCAGGCCGCTTCCGAATATGTGTGGAGGCCGGGAAAGATGAGTGAGATTGCCCTTCAGAACCGCTTCCGGTATGATAGCTACAGCATTGAATACACCGAAAGCAATATGTTCGATTCTTCCGGTAACCGCTACGAAGGAACCCGTGGCTATGAGGAGGAGCATCACTGGGATTGCGACGGATCGCTGACGTATAAGTTGTCCTATCGGGAGGGCGGGCAGTTCGAGACAGGCTATCAGTACACCACCTACAGCGAGCATGGGGGCTATAGGATAAAGTATTGGGACAGAGCGGCTTCCGAGTTCGACTGGCAGGAGGATCTCGCGACTCCGTTCTATTACCGCCGTCAAGTCCATTCGCTCTATGCCATGATCAAGGATTCTTTCGGTCCGTTCTCTTTCGACGCCGGACTTCGCGCTGACCGGGTACTTGACAAGGTAGACATTGAGGTTGTGGACGCTTCCAGAAATATCAGGCGTTTCGACCTGTTCCCTTCCGGGCACATCCAGTATGATGCCGGCAGAGCCGGAATTATTCGTGCCGGATATTCCTATCGCACAAATCGTCCCGGAATATGGCAGCTTGAGCCATACATCACCTATGAGGACTACTACACCAAGAAAATCGGCAACCCTGACATCCTTCCGGAATATGTCCATAGCGTCGAGTTGGGCTGGCAGCGTTCCTATGGTGGTGGTAATATGCTCGCCGCTACCGCCTACTATCGTTATCGCAAGGATATAACTGATTGGATCCGAACGGCTTACGAACCGGGGGTCACGCTAGACCAGATTGTCAACGCCGGAAACCAGACCGAGGCCGGTTTTGAGCTCAGCGGGACTTTCCATCCGAAGCCATGGTGGACCAGTTCAGCCTCAGGCAGCGCCTTTGACTACCGTTTCGTTAGCCGTAACGAGGCTTGCTCAGATGCCCGTGGGTTTTATTATCAGGCTAACTGGTTGAACTCGTTCCAGGCAGGCAAGGCGACCAGGCTCCAGTTCGATTCTTATGCGGTAGGCCCCAAGATACTCACGCAGGGCCATGAGAAGTCCTACGTTTATTTCAATTTCGGGGCCCGCCATCAGATGCTCAAGGACAAACTGACACTCTCGCTGGTGGCTCATGACATATTCCGGACCGCCAGGTATCTGAATACCAGGGAGGCGGCCGGTTTACTGTCTCGCACCACTGTGCGTCCGAAGTATCCGAATGTGGTGGTCTCTCTGACCTACAACTTCAACTCCTCGACCCACAAGGCCTCCTCGACCTCCACCGCCCTCTTCGAAGGCAAAGACTTTTAAGCTATGATTTGTCACGGAGGACGATGCTGCCGCCGGCGGCGTCGACCTGGATGACAGAGTCTTTATGGACCTTGCCGGCGAGGATTTCCTTTGCCAGCTGGTTCACCAATTCCCTCTGCATCAAGCGCTTGATAGGCCTGGCGCCATAAGCCGGATCGTAACCGCCCTCGACCATCCAATCCTCGAACTCCTTTGTGAAGCTGATCGTGACGCCTTCCTCGGACAGCTTGTCCTGAAGCTGGCGCATCTGGATATGGAGGATGTCCCGGATGTCACCGCGTGTCAGGGGATCGAACATGATGATCTCGTCGATCCTGTTGAGGAACTCCGGCCGGACGGTCATCTTGAGGACGTCCATAACCTTGTCCTTGCACTCGTTGAGCATCTCCCTCCTGCGGGCTATGGCTTTCATCTCCTCGGTAGGGTCGGCTCCCGGAAGTCCGATCTGGGGCAGGCGCTCCATGTAGCTTGCGATGATGTCGGACCCGACGTTGGAAGTCATGATCAGGATGGTGTTCTTGAAGTCCACGGTGCGGCCCTTGTTGTCGGTCAGTCGACCGTCGTCAAGCACCTGCAGAAGCACGTTGAACACGTCCGGGTGGGCTTTCTCGATCTCGTCCAGGAGGATCACGGAATATGGTTTCCTCCGTACGGCCTCAGTCAATTGGCCACCCTCATCGTAGCCGACGTATCCCGGAGGCGCTCCGACAAGACGGCTGACGGTGTGACGCTCCTGGTACTCGCTCATATCGATTCTCGTGATCATGTTCTCATCGTTGAACAAGAACTCGGCGAGGGCCTTGGCAAGCTCAGTCTTTCCTACTCCAGTCGTACCCATGAAGAGGAACGAACCGATAGGTCTTTTCTCGTTGGAAAGTCCTGCCCTTGAACGCCTTACGGCATCCGCGACCGCCTGGATAGCCTGATCCTGGCCGACTACCCGCTTATGTAGTTCGGTCTCGATCCGGAGCAGTTTCTCCTTCTCGCTCTCGAGCATCTTCTGAACGGGAATGCCTGTCCATTTGGCGACAACCTCGGCTATGTCCTGAGGTGTGACAGCCTCGGTCACAATAGGATTTTCGATCGCGGCCTGCTTGGCTGAGAGCTCGTCGATAGTCTTTTGGATGTCGGCCATCTTGCCGTAGCGCAGCTCCGCGACCTTGCCGTAGTCGCCGGCTCTCTCGGCAGCGGCGGCCTCTATCTTATAGTCCTCCATCTTCTGCCTGGCTTCCTGAAGGCCGGACAGGATCTCTTTCTCATCGTTCCAGCGCTTCATCAAGGCGTCCCGGGCAGCGGTCTTGTCCGCGAGTTCTTTCTCAATTTTCTCTGATTTCAAGGAAGTTCCCTCTCTCTTCACAGCCTCTTTCTCAATCTCAAGCTGGCGGATGTCGCTGTTGATCTCGGCCAGAGGCTCAGGGACGGAGTTCATCTCAAGACGGAGCTTTGAGGCGGCCTCGTCCACAAGGTCGATGGCCTTGTCCGGAAGGAAACGGTTGGTGATGTACCTGTGGGACAGGTTGACAGCGGCGATCAAGGCGTCGTCCTCGATCTTCACCCTGTGGTGGTTCTCATATTTCTCTTTCAGGCCTCTCATGATGGCTATAGACTCGGCCGTTGAAGGCTCATCGACCATGACCATCTGGAAACGTCTTTCAAGAGCCTTGTCGGTCTCGAAATATTTCTGGTACTCGTCCAGGGTGGTGGAACCGATGGTTCTCAGCTCGCCTCTTGCCAAGGCAGGTTTGAGAATATTCGAGGCGTCCATGGCTCCGGAGGTTCTTCCGGCACCCACGAGGGTGTGGATCTCGTCGATGAAGAGGATTATCTCTCCGGCGCTGTCAACCACTTCTTTGACAACGCCTTTCAGCCTTTCCTCGAATTCTCCCTGATATTTCGCTCCCGCGATGAGGGCGCCCATGTCGAGGGAATAGATTTTTTTGCTCTTAAGGTTCTCGGGAACGTCCCCGTCAATGATTTTCTGGGCGATGCCCTCGGAAATCGCGGTCTTGCCGACTCCGGGTTCTCCCACGAGTATAGGGTTGTTTTTGGTCCTCCTGCTCAGGATCTGGAGGACTCGTCTTATTTCGTCGTCCCTGCCGATGACAGGGTCGAGTTTGCCTTGCGAAGCTTGCTCATTGAGGTTGATGGCGAACTTCGGAAGGAACTGCAATTGATTGTTATTGTTTCTGTTGTCCATATATTGTGTCTCCTTTTTTAAAAAAATGTCCGGCCAAGTGGCCAGACATTAAAAGGTCAAAATATGTTCCAACAGAGGGGAACTGACAGTTTGTCAGTCCGGGTCTCTAACCGATTATTCGGTAGGGACTTCTGTGGTGGGAGCCTCGGTGGTAGGGGCACCCTGCTGGATCGGAGCTGACGGGAAGGCGGGCTGCTCCTCGACGTTCTCGATAAGCTCATCAACGTTGACACCGGAAACATGGTTGCGGACGGTGAAAGAAGTGATGATCGAGACAAGAAGGATAAAGGTCACAAGGCCCCATGAAACCTTCTCGAGGATGTCGGCGGTCTGCCTGACGCCAAGAGTCTGATTGGCGGACGTGAAGTTGCTGGCCATGCCCTCTCCCTTTCCGTTCTGCAGAAGGACGACGGCGATCAGCAGGATCGCGGCGATGACAATCAGGATCGTAAGGATTGTGAATAATGTGTTCATATTCGTTATTTTTTGATTTCTTCGTCCAATTTTTCAATAAGGGATGCAAAGTAAGTTATTTTTTCCGGATATCGCAACATTAACCGGGAATAAATCTTTTTCGCCTCCTCTCGGTAACCCTGTTCGGCATAGATCCAAGCCAGTGTCTCAGTGCAGAATCCCAGTTCCGGATCTTCCCATCCACGGCTGTCGCCTTCCTCTGATCTGGCGACCTTGAACTTCGAGAAATAGTTGTCCTCGTCCACCTTGACTCCCTCGTATTCGTCAGATGAGAAGAAGTCCGCTCCAGCGACCCTGACAGTCCTACGATAGGTCCGCATAGGAGCCGGGACAGGCCCTGGCGAGCCTTTACCCGGATAGGGTGCGGAGCGTAGCGAGCCAGAGCCTGTGCCCGGCTCCTGCGCGTCAGCGACAGGTTCAGGGACGGGCTCCGGAGCGATGAAGCGTTTCAGGAGAGTCTGGACATCTTTGTCGGAATAATCATTCTTTCGGGAGGAACGGACAATATTTGAGACGATGGTCCTGGAGGCTACGTATAGAGCGGCATCGGCATATTGCTCCTTGCCCCACTCGCCGCCACCCATCTTGGACATCCGCTCACAAAGCTCAACACGAGCGGCTCCAAACCAAGGGAAAGCCTTGATGACCCCCGTCAACTCGTTCATTGTCAAAGACTTGATATTCCTCGCTCCTTCCATGGTCTCTACCATTGCGCCACACTGGCGTTGAACATGTCTTCGATCAGTTTCTGGACAATCTCCTCGCAGAGAGACGCTTCGACCGCGTCTAGGGAGTTGTTGGAATCATAGTCGGAATAGGCCGAGAAACTCTGCTCGAAATCTTCCTCAGGGAATTTCCTGTTGGTGAACTTGAGGCTGGCCGTGACGGTGAGTCGGTTCATGGCGGCAACCTCGTTAGCCGTGACAGCCGCTGCCCTGACCTCATAGCCGGTCACCGCTCCTGAAAGCTCCAGATCCCCATCCATCTCGACTTGCTCGAGTTTGGTGAGCTTGCGGAACTTGTCCTTCATCGCCTCGGTCAGGTCATTGCTCAACGAAGGATTGACCTTCAAGGCCTTATATTCGAAGTAATTTATAGTCACGGTCTTGACACTCGGGTCGATGGAAGTGCCTGAGAATGAATATTTCACGATGGAACATCCACCGAGAAGCAAGGATGCTGTCAAGACCAATGCCGCCAGTATCTTTTTCATATCGTTTATTCCAGATGATATTTCTTAATCCAACGGTAAAGTGATCTCTCCGAGGTTCCGATCTCCTTGGCGGCCAGCTTGCGGTTGCCATGGTGTTTCTCCAGAGCCTTGGTGATGATCTCGATGTTTGATTTCTGCAAGGAAAGATCCTGCTCCTGGGGCTCTTGGACGTTGAGATCCACGACCTTGCCGATCTCCTCGCTGGAAACCGGAACGCCCAGGCCCTGCCATTCGGCCTCCTCGGGTTCCTCGTGACGGGTGGTAAGTACCGGAGCCGGAACGGAGGTGCCATTGATCCTGGCCTTGAGGTCGTCAACCTCTTTTTTCAGGTCAAGGATGGCCTTGATGAACATCTCTTTGTCGGATTCTGACATCGAGTCCCCGGAGTTGTCCTTCGCCACTGCCGGCAGGAGGTTGATCTCTTCCTTGGGCATATACTTGGCCAGAGTCGCGGCGTCCACTATACATCTCCCGGTCACAGGAGTCAGTTTCTCGGACTCAAGGGCTGTCACTGTCTCGGCCACGTTCTTCAACTGGCGGATATTGCCTGGCCAGCGATAGTTGATCAGGAGATCGATGGCGTCATTGGTCAGGCTTACTTTCCCCATCCCATACTTCTCGGAGAAATCTGAGGAGAACTTCCTGAAAAAGAGATAGATATCCTCTTTGCGTTCCCGTAGGGCCGGCATCCTGATTTGGATGGCGTTGAGGCGGTAGTAGAGGTCCTCCCTGAACTTTCCCTTGCCCACGGCGTGGAGAAGATCGTTGTTGGTCGCCGCTATTACCCTCACGTCAGTCTTTTCCACTTTTGAGGAACCAACTTTGATGAATTCCCCGCTCTGTAGGACTCTCAAAAGCTTGGCTTGGGAGGGGAGAGGAAGCTCCCCGATCTCGTCCAGGAACAAAGTGCCGCCGTCAGCTTCCTGGAAATAACCTCTACGGGTCTCGATCGCTCCTGTGAAGGATCCTTTCTCATGTCCGAACAGTTCGGAATCGATTGTCCCTTCGGGAATAGCGCCGCAGTTGACGGCGAAATACTTGCCGTTTTTCCTGCGGCTGTTCTGATGTATGATCTTGGGAATATTCTCCTTTCCGACACCGCTTTCGCCTGTGACGAGGACGGTCAGATCGGTCGGGGCTATAGTGATGGCTGTCTCAAGCGCCCGGTTCAGGGCGGCATCATTTCCGATGATGTCGTACTTGTTTTTCAGCCTTTGCAATTCTTGTGAATCCATATAAAAATGCTTGCTATTTGGAATCAGTTTGGCAAAGTTACGAAAATAATAGTTATATTTGCCTACTGATGAAGAAGGCTTAAAAGCTAATGTTCAATTTATATATTATTTAATAAAACATGAAGAAAGCAATCAAGATTCTTGCCGCGGCCGCAATTGTGCTGTCCGCTGTCGCTTGCTCTTCAGCCAAGAAGATGGCTGAACTTGCTGACAATGTTATTGTTACCTGCAATCCTGCCGTTCTTGAGGCTGTCGCCGGCAACGTTGATCCCTCTGTCTCTGTGACCTATCCGGCCAACTACTTCCATCCGAAGGCTATTCTCGAAGTCACCCCTGTCATTGTTTATGAAGGTGGCGAGTCCAAGATGGCTCCCCTCATGTATCAGGGCGAGAAGGTTAAGGACAACTACAAAGTAGTCCCTAAGGCTGGCTCCACAGTGACCGAGAAGCTTCACTTCCCCTTCGTTGATGGAATGGAGAAGTCACATCTCGAGCTCCGCGGTGTCGCGAAGTATAAGAATAAGAGCATTCCGCTTCCCACCAAGAAGGTCGCTGATGGTGTCAACACCACTTATATGCTCGTGAAGGCTGCCGGTCTTGTCCCTCTCAAGGCTGATGGTTATGAGGCTATCCTCAAGCAGACCGCCGAGGGCCAGATCCTCTATAGGATCAACTCCGCCGATGTCCAGAACAAACAGCTTACCGGTGCTTCCATTAAGAGCTTCCAGGCCGCTCTCGATGAGATCGCCGCTAACGAGAGGAAGACTCTCGTCGGCACCGAGGTCGTGGCTTACGCTTCCCCGGATGGTGGTGAGAATCTCAACCAGAAGCTTTCCGACAACCGCTCCAAGACCGGAGCCAAGGCTTGGACCAAGGTCGTGAAGGGCAAGGAGGTCACTGATCCCGAGGTCAAGAGCATCGGTGAGGACTGGGAAGGCTTCCAGGAGCTTGTCCAGAATTCCAGTATCCGCGATAAGGATCTCATCCTCCGCGTCCTGTCGATGTACAGCGATCCCGCTGTCCGCGAGAGCGAGATCAAGAACATGTCTTCCATCTACTCAGAGTTGAAGAACGACGTCCTTCCTGAGCTCCGCCGCGCCCGTTTCATCGCCAATGTCGAGTTCAAGAACTACACTCCTGACGAACTTCTTGAGATGATCAACAACAACAGCGAGGCTCTTGACGAACCCTGCCTCCTGAAGGCCGCTACCCTCGTTAAGGATCTTGACAGCAAGGTCAAGCTCTACAACAAGGCTATCAGCAAGTTCGACAGCGACGCCGCCAGGTTCAACCTCGGTACCGCTTATCTGAACGCCGGTGATCTCAAGAACGCCGAGAAGGCTTTCGCCGCCGTCGAGACCAAGGACGCTGAGCTTGACAACGCTATGGGTGTCCTCGCGCTCCGCAATGGTGATTTCGCCAAGGCTACCAGCCTCTTCAAGAAGGCAGGCAACGATATCGCCAAGACCAACCAGGGCATCATCGACATCTGCACTGGCAACTATGACAAGGCTGTCGAGGATCTTAAGGACGCCAAGGGCTGCTGCCACAACACTGTCCTCGCTTACATCCTCACCAACCAGCTTGACAAGGCCAAGGCCGCCGCTCACTGCATGGATCCTAAGGTCACCTACCTGAAGGCCGTCATCGCCGCCCGCCAGGGTAACATGGATGAGGTCAAGACTCTCCTCGACGAGGTCGCCAAGGCTGACAAGGCTCTTGCCGAGAGGGCTACCAAGGACGTCGAGTTCGCCGAGTACTTCAAGTAGTCGAAGTCTAGTTCTAAAAGTCTTCAAAATCTTCCGGCTCTTTGTCCGGAAGATTTTTTTTATTCCTATATTTGGGAACAATCAAGAAATCACATCAAAACAAAAAACAATGAAACGTACAATTATCGCTATCCTCGCCCTCGCTCTGGCTTTCACAGCGGCGGCTCAAGAGAAGACTTATCCCGAGCCTGAGAAAATGACTCCCGGAATGACTGAGTTCTGGACACCTCAGCCGAAGATTGTGACCCCTGGAGACATCCTGACCAATTCCGCTCCTTCTGACGCTATCGTTCTTTTCGACGGAAAGAACCTTGACGCTTGGGAGTCAGCCAGAGGCGGTGAGGCCAAATGGAGAGTCCACGACGGGGTCTTCACAGTCGATAAGAGGACAGGAGACATCTTGACTAAAGAGAAATTCGGAAGCTTCCAGCTTCACCTGGAGTGGTGTGTCCCCGAGAATATCACCGGAACCAGCCAGGCCAGGGGCAACAGTGGAGTTTATCTCCAGGACAAGTATGAGATCCAGATCCTTGACTGCTACCAGAACGAGACTTATGTCAACGGACAGACCGGAAGTGTTTACAAGCAGGTCGTTCCTCTCGCTAACGCTATGCGCAAGCCGGGTGAGTGGAATGTCTATGACATCATCTACAGCGCCCCGATATTCAATGAGGATGGAACTTACAGGGTAGCCCCTACCGTGACCGTTATCCAGAACGGCATCGTTCTCCTTAACAACTTCACAATCCGCGGAACCACCGAGTACATCGGCCTTCCGAAGGTTGTTCCCCACGGAGACGGCCCGATTCGCCTGCAGGCTCACGGCGACCGCAGCGAACCTATCAGCTTCCGTAATATCTGGCTGCGTAAAATGTAGTTTTATCTAGCCGGACGTTCGACGCGTGGATGGGCCTTCATCATTGATGAGGCCCATTCTTTGAATTCACTCCACTTGTAATAAGGGCCTGTGACAGGCTGTATCTGGGGCAAGGTGGCCTCGCTTCCATTACGAAGGAGTTTGAACAGAATCTCAGGATTCTTTTTGGAGCGGTAAAGGACGAACTGGATATTGGCGCCCATAGGGGTGTCGTAATTCTGGAACCAGTACTTCACGTCCTCTGTTTTCTCTGGTTCAAAGCCACATCCGTTGATATTCAGAAGAGGGCAGATGGCGTTGACTACAGTGTCATGACCGAAGCGGAAATGACCCTTGGTCTCTCCGTTCTCGATGGCCTCGTCAGCGAGGTCGATGATGTCTTTCAGCAGCGGGATCATCCGGTAGCGGTTTCTCGAGTGGCCAACATAGACGGAGTAGTTCTCGATCTCCCACATCTTGAGCAACTGGTCTTTAGTGAATATGTCCTCAAGCCAATCTCCATCAGAGTAATTGTGGTATCCAGCCCAGAGATTGAACAGTTCGTAGACAAAGGTCCTTCGGCCTCCGATTTCCTCAAGGAAGCCTCTGTCTGTGAATAGTTTCCCGAGGATCGCATCGTAGTCAGTAAGACGGTCCCGGAGGTCATTCACGCTCTCTGGCACCCTGATGCTTCCCGCATAATATTCAGCGATCTCCCTGGGCGCTCCGCCTGGGTTTATCACAAGCATGTTGGTGTGGAGGGAGTTCATCTTTATGTCCAGTTTCGGGGCATATTTCTGGAGCCCGACGGTGAAGGCGTTCATGCTGACGATCGCCCTTTGGGAGGTCGAGGAACGGGCAAGTACCTCACCGCCATCCTTGAACACCTCGGGGAATTCCTCGCACATAATCTTGGCTATCTCCATGTGCTGCTCCATACCGAGATCTGAGAGGTCGCCCGTGTTGATGAGGGGCACAAGATAGAATGCGTTGAAATCCTCGTACAGCTTCTGCCCTCTTTGAGTGAGGGATCCTGCATCCTTGGCGGCATCGAGCACTTTCTTGATCAGTGAATATGTCTCTGAGTTCCAAGCGTAGCGTGACCCGTGACGGCCATAGTGGGAAATATAAAAAGGAGTGTAGCCTTTCGGGGCCGGAGTGAGCGAAGTGGCGTCGAAACGGTAAGGCCCTTCGCAGCCGGCCATTTTATCCCTGCTCGCGGCAACGATATCAAGGACATCATTGACCTGGGCGTTGATGTTGGTTGATGATAAAGTCAGCGCGGCGGCGCACGCTAAAATGAAAAGGGAGATTCTTCTACTGGTCATGGGAATGTATATTCAAGTATTACAAATATATGAAAAAAAGGATGATTTGCTATCTTTGCAATCACTATGAATCCAACAACTGAGAAAAGGTTCAACCTGGCGTTCAACATATTCCTGGTCATTGGAATGATTGTCGCCGTCACTATAACCACTGTGTTTAAACTCCAGCAGCCGGGAGTCAAGACTTTCATGTTGCTTCTGGCCGCTTTCGGATCGGTGATGGGAGTCATCAACACCGTGCTCTCAGCCAATGGCCATATACTGACGTTCGTTTTCGGCTTTCTGGATGTGTTGGCAGCTACAGTGGTGCTTCTCGACAACGGGATCATGGGTAATTTCGCCCTCCACGCGTTTTATTTCCTGCCGATGCAGTTCATCGGTTTCTGGCAATGGCGAAAACGTGGCGCGAAGGTAGGATCGGAAGGGGAAGAGGGCGCCAAGGTCAAAGCCAGACGCTTGTCCGGAAAGCAATGGGCTTGGTTGGTAGGTGGGATCCTGGCTGGGATCGCTGTGCTTTATACTATTCTCTTCTTCGTCGACAAGGCCCAACTGGATGCCGGCAAGATAACTTCATTCAACAAGTCCAAGATCTTGCTCGATGCTGTGGTGATGACCTTGAATATCGCCGGCCAGGTGCTCCTGAGCTTCGCTTTTATGGAGCAGTGGTATATCTGGATTCTGGTGAATATATCATCCATATCGCTCTGGGCGGTGGCCCTGATGGGGGATCTTGGTTCCGGCAATGCTGCCGTGATGCTCATCAAATATATCTTCTATCTGATGAATTCCCTGAATGGGTTGCGGATCTGGCTCAACCTTTGCAAAGAACCGGATTCCGAAAAGGTGCCAACCGCAAATTTGGATAATTAATGTTTTTTTATTTAATTCGCGAAGTTATTGTGTAATATTGGGAGAAGAATTTAAACATTTTAATTTTTATAATCATGACTGAAGAAGAAATCGTAAAACAAGTCAAAGCGATCATCGTTGACAAACTCGGCGTTGAGGAATCTGAAGTTACAGAGACCGCCAATTTCACAAATGATCTGGGAGCTGACTCCCTTGACACTGTTGAGCTTCTTATGGAGTTCGAGAGAGTTTTCGGAATCAAGATTCCCGATGAGGAGACCAGCACCATCGCTACCGTTCAGGACGCGATCGAGAAGGTGAAGGAGAAGATCGCTGGCAAGGAGGAGGCCTAATCCCGATTGTCGACTTAAATGTCAAAGCCCAGGCGTTGAGCCTGGGCTTTTTCTTTGTCGCTTATTCTTTGGGAATGGCGTAGGTGATTTTCAGTTTCGGTCTCCTGCCGTCCGAACCGGGCCCGAGAAGATGGCAGTTGTAGTAACGGTCCTTGTCCAGCTCGGTTGAGATTGATGTCTTGGTGGCTGAGGCGGACGCGTACTGGGCCATCATCATGTAGTTGTAGTAGTTGTTGTAACCATAACCACCGTAGCCACCGTAACCGCCGTAACCATAACCGCCATAGCCTCCGTAACCTCCTCCGTAGATCTGGTTGGCGTAGGAATAATAGGCGAGCTGCTGGTAGTAGTCGGCCATCTGGCTGGCATCGGCGTCAGTCGTGGTCGTCTTTACTTTGCTCATGATCAGCATCCAGATGTCATAATTCGAGATGTTGTCATTATCCTTCTTACGGATTATCTGCTGAACATGATGGGTCACATCAGGAGCGTACATGAGCAGGGACCTGTTGATGTCACCCTGGTTCTCGTCCGAGGCGCTGGCATCCGTCAGTCCAGCGAAAGCCACAGTGGTGTCAGTCGCTATCTTCATAGTCGGACTGAGAATCTGCGGGAAGAGATACATCGTCCTATAGTCGTCCGGGAACTCGAAGGGCATCTCGATCGTTGCCTTGCTGATGAGAGCAATGGTCGGGTCACCTCCCTTTGAAGAAATCTCGGAAGTGACCAGGCGCCTGATCTCTTCGGCGGAAATGACGGGCTTTATGCCGCTGCCGCCTTCGATGAATATCTTTTCGACCGCCTTCCCCGCCAGGCTCGCAGTCTCATGAGAATCCACATTGAACACAAATTGCTCGGGTGTAGATTTGATAGAGATTAGGGAGTCCAGATTCTGGAACTGGAGAGGGCTGAAATAGAACATCAAGCTTGTGTCCTTGCGCTCCCCATTGTAAATCCCGCTGTAGTACATCACGGCATAGTTGTCTGAACGAACGAGATAGTTGTTGTACACTTCCGTGATGCCCATCTTGAACATATTGAACCGTCCGCCATTGCCGACAGGCTCATCAGTGGTAATATATATTCCCGGGAATTTCTTGCAATAGGCCTTGAAGTCGGACATATCCTCATTGGTGATGTTGAGGTACTGCTCTCCGTATTCTTCTGTGAAATCAAAACTCAGACTGTCCGTGCCATTGACCACCGGAACGCCTTTGGTGATCCGATTGGTCCCGTGCTTCACTTCCGTCCTCGAGTAATATTTGGTGGGATCCAGGGGCTCCGTCAGGCTGTAGACCTGCACATTCTGGAGTATCCTGGACTGGCTCTCATCAGCGACAGAGATACTGTCCGCCACAGCTTGGAAGCGGAACCTCTTGAAAATAGGATCCTGTCCGAAATCAACTGATTTGAGCACTGGGACAAGAGTGACAACACAACCCCTGCTGAACAGGCCGTAATTGTCGTCACGAATGGCTCCGAAGTTGATGCGTGAGGATGAGTAACCGGACAAGCTGTCCACGGATTTCATCCAAATATCCTCAAGATCGAACTCCGCCGAGTAGAAATCATATTTAAGATTGGTGGCGATAAAATCGCCGCCGAGCTTCTCATTGACATTGACACAAGACATCAGGGCCGCCGCCAAGGCGATCGCCGCCAGAATCTTCTTCATTTACCGCAACTCTTGATAAAATCTGTCGTATTCATCGATGTAGCTTCCGTCCTCCATGGATTTCCCGTCGAAGGGGAGTGTGGGGATCTTGAGTCCTTCGCAGAACTTGATGATACCGCTGTCCACATCGGGTGCGCCGAAAATCACGCCGTCAGAATACAAGGCTGCCATTTCCGCAAGATTTATGCCAGTGGGGGTGTCCAGAATAGACACGTCATCGGGCTTGATTCCTCCAAACGGGACGGTGTCTTTGAAAGACGGGGAGAACGTCTCGGTGGAGATGTCGTTATAAATGGAGGTGACGACTTTGCTGCCGGCGAATATGGGATCCCCGTAATAGACTTTCTTGAGGTAGAGCGGGACAAGGTGGGAAATCCATCCCTGGCAATGGATCACGTCAGGAGCCCAGCGGAGCTTCTTTACAGTCTCCATGACGCCCCTGGCGAAGAATATAGCCCTCTGCCCGTTGTCTTCGAAGAACTTTCCGTCCGCGTCGAATGTGGTCTGCTTGCGGCGGAAGAAGTCGTCGTTGTCGATGAAATAGACCTGAATCCTCGCAGATGCGATGGAGGCCACCTTGATCACCAATGTCCTGTCCACATCTCCGATGATGATGTTCATTCCGGAGAGGCGGATGACCTCGTGCAACTGGTTCTTTCTCTCGTTGATGCAACCGTACCGGGGCATGAATGCCCTGATTTGCCTCTTCTTGTCCTGGATACCTTGCGGAAGGTAACGCCCGATCTTGGCGATTGGGCTCTCGGGGAGGAAAGGCATGATCTCCGAGTTGATGAATAAAACTTTGTTGACGGGATTACCCATATTATATTAATTGTCCGACAAAGGTAAGAATTTTTTTTCATATTTTGATAATTCACTATATTTGAAACCAATTTGGAGTAATATGCGGATGTCTTCAGGCGAGAACAAATTGATGAAGAGAAGGCTTGCCGGAGCCTGGATATCGAGTGTGATAAGCATCACGCTGGTGCTGTTCCTTGTGGGTGTGGGCAGCTTGCTTCTGGTCAATGCGAAGAGCGTTTCCGACTATTTCAAGGAGAATGTCCAGGTGTCTGTCCTGCTGAAGCAGGAAGTCACTGAGGATGAGGCCATGAGCTTCGCCACAGAACTGGATTCCCGCCCGTTCGTGAAAGCGACCCGCTTCGTGTCGAGGGCGGAGGGCACCCAGGAGATGTCGAACATGCTCGGCGAAGATTTCCTCAAGGTTTTTGAGACTGCTCCGATTCCGCTTTCCATAGATGTCACCCTTAGGGCCGACTATGTCACCGCTGACAGTCTGGCCGTGGTCGAGAAAGAGATATCCTCTTCTCCTATTGTTGAGGAAGTGGCTTATCAGCAATCACTTATTGACAAGCTCAACACTAACCTGGCGAAGATTTCCCTCATTCTTGGAATATTCGTCCTTCTTCTCCTCTTCATATCCTTCGTGCTTATTAATAACACGGTGAGACTCAATGTGTTCTCGAAGAGGTTCACAATCCACACCATGAAACTGGTCGGAGCTACCAAGTCCTTCATCCGGGCGCCTTTCTTAGGCCAATCCGTGTTCCAGGGACTGATTTCGGCCTTGCTGGCGATTCTGATGCTCCTTGCCGGCTTGTTCATAGTCAGGAAAGAGTTCTCACAACTTTTCGAGGTGTTCAGCCTTGACTTGTTGCTGGTCGTGATAGGAATCGTGGTGGTGTCGGGCGTCGTGATTTGCCTGGTCAGCACCTGGTTCGTGGTCGGGAAGTTGGTATCTCTTCCGAAGGATGAGCTATATTATTAATTGATAGATATTTCTGATATATGGCAGATAACACGAAAATGGCGATCACACGCAAGGGTTTGAAGTGGATCCTTATGGGTTTCCTGGTCATGTTGGCCGGCTTCATCCTGATGATGGGTGGCGGAGTCAAGGATCCGCAGGTGTTCAATTGGGCGATGTTCAATTTCCAAAGGCTTGTAGCGGCTCCTTTGGTCATCCTTTGCGGTGTTGTGATTGTCATTATAGCCATCATCCGGCGTCCCGCCGAATCGGAAGATAACGTAAAGAAGTGATATGAGCTGGTTGCAAGCCCTCCTGCTGGGCATAGTGCAGGGCCTCACCGAGTTTCTTCCTGTCAGTTCCAGCGGCCATCTTATGATTGTGAAGGAGTTGCTGGGTGTTGACGGGGAAGGTTTCCTTGATTTCACGGTAACTGTCCATCTGGCCACAGTCCTGAGCACTCTGGTAGTGTTCTGGAAACCAATATGCAAGCTCCTGGCCGGGTTCTTCAAGTTCAAGTATAATGATGAGACCGACTATATCTTCAAGATTCTGGTCTCGATGATTCCTGTGGCTTTGGTCGGCTTCCTTTTCAAGGATCAGGTCGAGGCTCTTTTCGGCGATTCCCTCACGACTGTCGCCATCTGCCTCCTTGTCACCGCCGCTTTGTTGCTGCTGTCTGATTTATTCGGAAATGGTGCCGTCAGGAGGGGTGTCCCCCTCGTTCGCTGCGCTTCGCGCCCTATCCGGGTAAATGCTCTCTCGGAGGACACCCCTCCTGACGGTGGGACAGTTTCCGAAGAACGAGGTGAGTCGCGCAACGGGATCAATTTCTGGCAGGCTTTTGTGGTGGGTATAGGACAAGCTTTCGCAGTGGCGCCGGGTTTGTCACGCTCCGGAACCACCATAGCCACCGGTCTTCTCTGCGGAGTCAAACGCGAGGTAATGGCCCAGTTCTCCTTCCTGATGGTCCTCATCCCGATTATCGGAGAACAGGCCCTGGACATCCTCAAAGCGGCCACCGGTCATGCCGAACTGGGAGGGGGATTGAGTCCAGTCTGTCTGGTCGTCGGCTTCATCTCCGCCTTCTTTGCCGGGCTGTTCGCCTGCAAGGCCATGGTCGCCTTAGTCAAGAAGGCTAAGCTTGGCTGGTTCGCCTTGTACTGCGCGATCATCGCTATCTTGATATTCATATTCGCCTGACATTTTCGGCATGGCGGAACGGTCCCTGGTTTATTTCGTGGCTGATGTCCACCTCGGGTTGGACGTCAATGATCCCGCGGATCGGGAGGCCCGCTTCGTCCGTTTCCTGGAATCGATCCCTAAGGACAAAACCCTCGCCCTCTACATGTTGGGTGACATTTGGGACTTTTGGTACGAGTATAAGGATCTGGTCCCAAAGGGTTACGTGCGGGTTTTCGCCGCATTGATGGACTTGATGGAGGCCGGAGTGAAGGTGTATTTCTTCCAGGGAAATCACGACATCTGGTGTTACCACTATTTCTCCGACATGGGGATTGAAATCCTCCAACAGCCTTATGTCGTTGAGCTGGGGGGCAAGGTGTTCTGTCTAGGCCATGGAGATGGCCTGGGGCCGGGATTGTTCTCCTATAAACTTATGCGTGGAATATTCCGGAACAAATTCTGTCAGAGGATGTTCAGCGCATTTATCCATCCCACATTGGCTTTCGCTTTAGGGAAGGGATGGTCGAAGAGGAATCGCTTGTCAAGGAGTGGGGAATACGTATTCAAAGGCCCTGACGAACCTCTATACAAGTTCGCTGTCGAGTTCTCCGGGAACAGGAAGATTGATTATATGATTTTCGGCCATTTCCACACTTCGGTCGACTTGGAATTGCCGACAGGGGCCAGGCTGTTGGTGCTGAAGGATTGGATGGATCCTCAGTCCTCGAAATTTATCGTCTTTGATTTGATTTCCGGGTGCTTGGGCATCTCCCAGAATATCGAGTAATACAGGGCGTCGAACTCGCCCCTCCTCCATTTTTCCACCAGATATTCGGTCATTTTGTCGTCGCCTTTCGGGTCATAGGCGCTTTTCAGGTCGTTTCCGAAAATTTTCGCGACTCCTTGCCAGAATCCGGCCGTGATGCCGCTCTTGTAGTCCTTGATAATCTTGTAGGATGATCGGCCTATCTCCCTGTCTATGAGTTTGATGAGCAGGCGGCCTTGGGATATGCTCATGCTCTTTAGCGGCTTCTCGTAGGCTTCGAACAGCTCTTTCTGCATCTGTCCGATGTATTTCTCTTTTTTCCTCCTCCGTAGGCTGTTCTGGGCGATATGGTCGTCAACTTGCATCGTCAGATCTTTGGCCAACAAGGCGTACGGGTAGACTTTGTTGAAGTTGTAGACGAGTCTGTAGTAGCTCTTCAGGTCACTCTTGCCCCTGCGCCCGCGGGGGAATATCCAAATGGGATTGATGCTGTCGTAATAGACCGTGTCGCCTTTCTCTACCCTATAGCCCATGTAAGTGGCGCCCGTCCTGCTTGGAGGGATGGGAATGCCACCTTCCTCCTGAGCGGCAGCGTTTGTTGTCGTCAGGAGACCGGCCATGAACAGGCAAAGCGGAAGTATAATGGTAGTCAGTTTTCCCATATCGGAACGGTCGGGCAAAAGCCCTCCGGTTTACTGAAAAAAAAGTGCCATAAAGATAGCCTCTCGCGAGCGTTGTCGAAACTGGTCGTAATTTTTTTTGAACGTAAGTTATAAATCGCTGATAATGACTATGTTCTTTGTTGGATTTCGTGGTCGAAAAAGAATAAAAATTTTTCAAATAGTGTTTGAAATCCAGTATTTTTTACTAACTTTGCAGTCCCAAAAACCGGGGATTATTGGGTTAAGCCGCTGATAATCAACGAGTTGGAAAGTTTGAATAATTTATTTAAAGTAATACGGCAATGTTACAACCAAAGAAAACAAAGTTCAGAAGGGAACAGAAGAACGTGATGAAGGGAATGGCCCAGAGGGGCAATCAGCTCGCGTTCGGTTCCTTCGGTCTTAAGACCCTCGAGAACTGCTGGATCACAGCGCAGCAGATTGAGTCTGCTCGTCAGGCTATCTCACGTCGCATGAACCGTGAGGGACAGATATGGATCAGGATATTCCCTGTCAAGCCCTTCACCAAGAAGCCTCTCGACACCCGTATGGGTAAGGGTAAGGGCGATCCTCAGGGATTCGTCGCTCCCGTGACTCCGGGCCGCATCCTCTTCGAGGCTGACGGTGTCTCTCTCGCCACCGCGAAGGAGGCCATGCGTCTCGCGTCCCACAAGCTCCCGATCGCGACCAAGTTTGTCGTTCGCAGGGATTATGTTGAATAATATTAATGGAGAAGAAAGGAAATGAAAACATCTGAAGTACGCGAGATGTCCATCGCAGATCTGCAGGACCGCATCCAGGTAGAAAGGAACAGGCTTGAGACCATGAAGCTCAACCACGCCATCTCTCCATTGGAGAACACATCGGAATTCAAGAAAGTCAGAAAGGATATCGCTCGCATGATCACTATCCTCGCTGAGAAAGAAAAAGACCAGAAATAATTAAGTCATGGAAAGAAATCTTCGTAAGGAAAGAATCGGCGTAGTGGTCAGCAACAAGATGGACAAGACCATCGTTGTCCAAGTCGAGACCAGAAAGAAGCATCCTCTCTACGGAAAGTTCATCAAGCAGTCGACCAAGTTCGTCGCCCAGGATGACAAGAACGAGTGCGATGAGGGAGATACCGTGCGCATCATGGAGACCCGCCCGCTCAGCAAGACCAAGAGGTGGAGATTAGTTGAAATCGTTGAAAAAGTCAAATAGTTATGATACAGCAGGAAACACGTTTACAGGTTGCCGACAACAGCGGAGCGAAGGAAGTCCTTTGCATCCGTGTGCTTGGCGGTACGCATCATAGGTATGCGACAGTGGGCGACCAGATCGTGGTTGCGATCAAGAGCGCCATCCCTAGTGGAGACGCCAAGAAGGGTACGGTCTCCAAGGCCGTCGTCGTCCGCACCAAGAAGGAAATCCGCAGACCGGACGGATCTTACATCCGTTTCGATGACAACGCTTGCGTTCTTCTGAACAACGCTGGCGAGCTCCGCGGAACGCGTATCTTCGGCCCCGTGGCCAGGGAGTTGCGCGAGAACTACATGAAGATTGTTTCACTGGCACCTGAGGTCCTTTAATATCTGGAGAATCATGAAAAAGTTACATATCAAGAAAGGTGACACAGTGTATGTCAACGCTGGCAACGACAAGGGCAAGACCGGCAAGGTCCTGACCGTCATCCCCGCCAAGGATCGCGTGATCGTCGAGGGTGTCAATGTCATCAGCAAGCACACCAAACCCAACGCGGCTCATCCGCAGGGTGGTATCATCAAGCAGGAGGCGGGTGTCCACATCTCCAACCTCCAGCTCATCGACCCGTCAACTAACAAGCCCACCAGGGTTGGTTACAAGTATGTCGACGGCAAGAAGGTTCGTTACGCTAAGAAATCAGGAGAGGAGATCAAGTAATCATGGCAAAGAAAGCAACATCAAAACCCGTGGAGGCTCAGGAGCTTCCGAAGGATTATGTCCCTTCCCTCAAGAAGGTCTACAAAGAGGAGATCGTTGACAAGCTCATGAAGCAGTTCTCCTATACTACTGTCATGCAGGTTCCCAAGCTCGTGAAGATCACGATCAACGAGGGAGTCGGCGACGCCACCTCCGACAAGAAGATGGTCGAAGAGGCCGCTGAGGAGCTCTCAAAGATCGTCGGACAGAAGGCTATCCTCACCCACTCCAGGAAGGACGTCTCCAACTTCCGTCTTCGTAAGGGCATGCCCATCGGCGTGAAGGTCACCCTGCGTGATGTCAAGATGTACGAGTTCCTCGAGAGGCTCGTCCGCATCTCTCTTCCCCGAATCAGGGATTTCAACGGTATCGCCGAGAAGATGGACGGCAGGGGCAACTACACCCTTGGTCTGAAAGAGCAGATCATCTTCCCCGAGGTTGACATCGACAAGAACCCCCGTATCCACGGAATGGAGATCACTTTCGTCACCACGGCCAAGACTGATGAGGAGGCCCACGCTCTCCTCGCCGCCTTCGGTCTTCCTTTCAAGAAACATAACAATTAAGGAATATGGCAAAGGAATCAATGAAAGCCCGCGAAGTTAAGCGCGCGAAGCTGGTCGCCAAGTATGCCGAGAAGAGGCAGGCGCTCAAGGAAGCCGGAGACTGGGCAGCTCTCGACAAGCTCCCCAAGAATTCCTCTCCCGTCCGTCTGCACAACCGTTGCTCCCTCACCGGCCGTCCGAAAGGCTACATGAGGAAGTTCGGTCTCAGCAGGATCCAGTTCCGTGAGATGGCCAGCAACGGCCTCATCCCGGGTGTGAAGAAGGCAAGCTGGTAGACTATTACTACTTTATTATATTAACAATCGGATATCGGGCGCTCCCATAGGGACGTCGATCTAAAAAAACAAAAAAGAAATGACTGATCCAATTGCAGATTATCTTACCAGGATCCGCAACGCCTACCTGGCGGGGAAGAAGGTCGTGGAGATCCCCTCATCGAAGATGAAGGTCGCCATCACCGAGATCCTGTGCGAGAAGGGCTACATCCTCAGCTACAAGGTGGTTGAGGGTACCCCGTACAACACAATCAAAATCGCTCTCAAGTACCATCCCCAGACCAAGATGGCCGCTATCAAGAAGATCCAGCGTGTTTCCACCCCCGGTCTGCGTGTCTACGCTGACGTGGAGAATCTTCCCAGGGTCCTCAACGGACTTGGTATCGCCGTGCTTTCGACATCGAAGGGAATCATCACCGACAAAGAGGCCAAGACTCTGAACGTCGGCGGTGAGGTCGTCTGCTATGTTTATTAATATTAAAGGAAAAGAATAATGTCAAGAATTGGTAAATTGCCTGTAAGCCTTCCGGACAAGGTGAGCGTTGAGGTTCTCCCTGGCAACGTTTTGAAGGTTAAAGGCCCCCTCGGTGAGCTGAGCCAGAAAGTCGATCCCGACATCAAGGTCACCGTTGAGGACAATCAAATCAAGTTCGAGCGCCCTACGGATCAGCCGAGGCACCGCTCAATGCACGGTCTTTACCGCGCTCTCGTACATAACATGGTGGAAGGCGTGTCCAAGGGCTTCGAGACGAAGCAGGAACTTGTCGGCGTCGGTTACCGTGTGGCGGCTCAGGGACAGCTCCTGACCTTCTCACTCGGTTACTCCCATGAGATTCACTTCATGCTCGCCCCCGAGGTTACCGCTGAGGTTCCCGCTGTCAAGAAGGGTGAGAATCCTGTCCTGATCCTCAGGAGCAACGACAAGCAGCTCCTCGGCCAGGTCGCGGCTAAGATCCGCTCTCTCCGTAAGCCTGAGCCTTATAAGGGTAAGGGTATCAAGTTCGTTGGTGAACAGCTCCGCCGCAAGGCTGGTAAGACTGCTGCCGCTAAATAATTAGGAGGACACAGATATGGCATTGAATAAAATTGAAAGAAGAAGAAGGATCCATTACCGCATCCGCAAGCATGTCAATGGAACCGCTGAGAGGCCTAGGCTGGTTGTCTTCAGAAGCAACAAGCAGATATATGCCCAGGTCATCGATGACGAGAAGGGTGTGACCCTCGTGGCCGCCGCTTCTAACGACAAGATCCTCGCCGCTGAGTGCAAGGGCAAGACCGGCATCGAGGCCGCCGCTATCGTCGGAAAGGCTGTCGCCGAGCGCGCCAAGGAGAAGGGGATCGAGAAGGTCTCTTTCGACCGCGGAGGATATCTCTATCACGGCAGGGTCAAGAGTTTGGCCGATGGTGCCCGTGAAGGTGGACTTATTTTCTAATTGAAGAAGACTATGGCAAATACAAATGTTAAAAGAGTAAAGACCTCTGATCTTGAACTTAAGGACAGGTTGGTCGCCATCCAGAGAGTGACGAAGGTCACTAAGGGTGGTCGTCACTTCCGCTTCGCCGCTATCGTGGTAGTGGGTGACGAGAACGGCGTTGTTGGTTATGGTCTTGGAAAAGCCAATGAGGTAACCGCCGCCATCGCTAAGGGTGTCGAGGATGCCAAGAAGAACCTTGTCAGGATTCCTGTCATCAACACGACTATCCCTCACGAGCAGGTCTCCAGGTATGGTGGCGCTGAGGTTTTCATGAAGCCCGCCGCTCCTGGTACCGGTGTTAAGGCTGGTGGTGCTATGCGTGCCGTTTTCGAGTCAGCTGGCATCCAGAACGTCCTTGCGAAGAGCAAGGGTTCATCGAACCCCCACAACCTCGTGAAGGCTACTGTCACCGCTCTCACCGAGATGAGGGACGCTTACACCGTCGCCGGTCTCCGTGGTATTCCCATGAATAAAGTATTTAACGGATAGGAGGCGATTGTTATGGCAAAACTTAAGATTACACAGGTCAAGAGCAAGAACGGATGCACCCAGAGGCAGAAGGATAACCTCCGTTCCCTCGGTATCCGCAGGATCGGCCACACTGTCGAGGTCGAAAAGAATCCGGTGACAGAAGGCCAGCTCGCCAAGATCCGTCACCTTGTCGTTGTTGAAGAACTGAATTAAGGAGGAAAGGAGATGAAATTATCAGAAATGAAACCCGCTAAGGGTGCGACTCATAGCAGAAAGCGTATAGGCCGTGGCGAAGGTTCAGGTAAGGGCGGTACAGCCACCCGTGGAACCAAGGGTGCCCAGGCCCGCGCCGGATACGAGCACAAGGTCGGCTTCGAGGGTGGCCAGATGCCTCTCCAGAGACGCCTCCCCAAGTTCGGATTCAAGAACCCCACCAGGATCGAGTACAAGGCGGTCAACGTCTCCGCTCTCCAGGCTCTCTCTGAGACTCTCGGCAAGGCTGAGATCGGTCTCGATGAGATCAAGTTCGCCGGATTGGCGGACGCCAAGGAGCTTGTGAAGGTTCTCGGTAATGGCGAAATCACCGCTGCTCTCACCGTGACCGCTGACGCGTTCTCCGAGTCAGCCAAGTCAAAGATTGAGGCCGCTGGCGGAAAAGCTATCGTTATCGGAAAGTAATCTGACTGGAAGATGAAGAAGTTTATTGAAACAATAAAGAACATCTTCAAGATCGAGGAGCTTCGCACGAGGCTCGGCTACACCTTCCTTCTCATCCTTATCTATAGGTTGGGTTGCTTCATCGTGCTGCCGGGTATCGACACCACCATGTTGGCTAAGCTGCAGAGCACAAGCCAGCAGGGCCTCGTCGGTCTGTTGAACATGTTCTCCGGAGGTGCCTTCGGTAACGCCTCAGTCTTTGCGCTGGGTGTTATGCCGTACATCTCCGCGTCCATCGTTATCCAGCTCCTCGGCATGTTCGTCCCTTACTTCAGGAAACTCCAGATGGAAGGGGAGAGCGGCCGTAGGAAGATGAACCAGATCACCAGGTATCTCACTGTTCTCATCCTCTGCATCCAGGGACCGGCTTACATCGCTTCGATCCACAGCCAGATCCCCGGTGCCGCTTTCATCGCGGAGACCCAGCTTGGATGGAGCAGGTTCGCCTACAACCTTGTGGCGACCATCATCCTGATGGCGGGATCCATGTTTGTCATGTGGCTTGGTGAGAGGATCACTGACAGGGGTATCGGCAACGGTATTTCCCTCCTCATCATGATCGGTATCGTGGCTCGTCTGCCTTACGCCCTTGTGGCTGAGGTCGGTACCAAGCTCACTACCACTGCTGGTGGAGGCCCTATCGCCCTCATCGTGGAGCTTATCATCTGGTTCCTCGTGATCGTCGCCACTATCGCCCTTGTGCAGGCTGTCAGGAAGGTCCCTGTGCAGTACGCCAAGAGGGTTATCGGCAACAGGCAGTACGGCGGTGTCCGCCAGTACATCCCCCTGAAGATCAATGCGGCAGGTGTTATGCCTATCATCTTTGCCCAGGCTCTGATGCTTTTCCCTCTGCTGTTCTCACGTTTTGACGCGACCAGAGGTATCGCCGCCAGCTTGAGCAAATACACCGGATTCTGGTACAACCTCATATTCGGTCTTCTCGTCGTGATATTCACTTACTTCTATACCGCCGTCACCGTCAACCCGACCATGATGGCTGAGGATATGAAGAAGAATGGCGGATTCATCCCCGGAGTCAAGCCTGGAAAGGCTACTGTCAACTACCTTGATGACATCATGTCCAAGGTGACCCTCCCTGGATCAATATTCCTCGCCATTATCGCTATCCTCCCGGCTTTCGCCAGGATAGCGGGTGTCAACGACTCATTCGCAGGTTTCTATGGTGGAACCTCCCTCCTGATTCTTGTTGGTGTCGTCCTCGACACTCTCCAGCAGGTTGAGAGCTACCTCCTGATGCGTCATTATGACGGTCTGATGAAGACCGGTCGTCTCTCCGGACGTTCCGGTATGTAATTAACCGATATTTTTAAGGAACGATGGTCAAGCCCAAGACAGAAGAAGAAATAGAGCTTTTGCGCGAGAATGCCATAATCGTCTCGAAGACGTTGGCGGAAGTCGGCAAATGGGTCGCCCCTGGTGTGACAACCGCGAGGTTGAATGAGGTGGCCGAGACTTTCATTCGCGACAATGGCGCTATTCCTAGCTTCCTTGGTTTCGAGGGCTTCCCCGCAGCCACCTGCATGTCGGTCAACGACGTTGTCGTCCACGGATTCCCGTCGGATTATGTCCTCAAGGAGGGAGACATCGTCAGCGCTGACATCGGAACGCTGTACAAGGGCTACAATGGTGATTCGGCGTACACCTTCCCGGTAGGGGAGGTGGATGCCGCCACCAGGAAGCTTCTTGATGTCACCAAAGCTTCTCTCTATAAGGGAATTGAGGCCGCGGTGGCGGGGGCTAGGACCGGTGACATAGGACACGCGGTGCAATCGTATGTAGAGTCATTCGGCTTCTCTGTGGTCCGTGAGCTTGAAGGCCATGGGCTGGGAAAGAAGATGCACGAGGCTCCCGGCGTCCCGAATTTCGGACGTCAGGGTCACGGGCCGAGGCTTCCCGAGGGTCTGGTGATTTGTATTGAGCCGATGGTCAATATGGGCGGCAGGGGTGTCTACCTGGCCAGGAACGGCTGGGCTGTCCACACCTCCGACCACAAGAAATCAGCCCATTACGAGCTTACGGTTGTTGTCCGTCACGGGAAAGCCGAGCAACTGTCAACCTTTGAATATATAGAAAGTACTGGTAAGTGAAATTTTAAAGTGTTTTTTCAATGTCCAAACAAGTAGCTATAGAACAAGACGGAAAAGTTATCGAGACTCTTCCCAACGCGATGTTCAAGGTCGAGCTCGAGAATGGTCACGTCCTTCTTTGCAACATCTCTGGGAAGATGAGAATGAATTTCATCCACATCCTCCTCGGGGATAAGGTGCGGGTTGAAATATCACCTTACGATTTGACTAAGGGAAGAATATCTTTCAGGTACAAATAAAAATAACACACGATATGAAAGTCAAAACATCCATCAAGAAGCGCAGCGATGATTGCAAGATCGTCAGACGCAAAGGCCGTCTCTATGTCATCTGCAAGAAGAACCCCAAGTTCAAGATGCGCCAGGGATAACAGCTTTTTGTAAAACAAATAAAAGTCTAAGATAAATTATGGCAAGAATAGCCGGTGTTGATTTACCTAACAACAAGAGAGGTGAGATCGGTCTCACCTACATTTACGGTATCGGCCGCAGCAGCTCCAGGGAAATCCTTGACAAGTGCGGTATCGACTACAACATCAAGGTCGGAGACTGGAATGACGAGCAGGTGGCCCTTATTCGTAACCTCATCAACGAGGAGTACAAGATCGAGGGAGAGCTCCGTTCCACCGTCCAGATGAACATCAAGCGACTGATGGACATCGGTTGCTATCGCGGGATCCGTCATCGTATCGGTCTCCCTGTCCGTGGTCAGAGCACCAAGAACAACGCCCGTACGAGGAAGGGTAAGAAGAAGACTGTCGCCAACAAGAAGAAAGCGACCAAGTAAAAATTGATGAATTATGGCAAAGAAAGCAACAGCATCCAAGAGAGTTGTCAAGGTTGAGGCTACGGGCCAGGCCCATATTTCATCAACCTTCAACAACGTGATTGTCTCCCTGACCAACAACCAGGGACAGGTCATCAGCTGGTCATCAGCTGGCAAGTGCGGTTTCCGCGGATCTAAGAAGAACACTCCTTACGCCGCCCAGATGGCTGCCGAGGACGCTTCCAAGACTGCTTACGACGCGGGCCTGCGCAAGGTTAAAGTCTATGTTAAGGGTCCCGGAGCCGGCCGTGAGTCCGCTATCAGGACCATCAATAACGCTGGGATCGTCGTCACCGAGATCATCGATGTGACCCCCATGCCCCACAATGGTTGCAGACCGAAGGGCCGCCGTAAAGTTTAATTTAATAATCAGAGTTTATTATGGCAAGATATACTGGTCCTACCACCAAGATCGCCCGTAAGTTCGGCGAGCCTATATTCGGAAGCGACAAGGATTTCGAGAAAAGGAACTATCCTCCGGGACAGCATGGCCTGGCCTCCAAGCGCAAAAAGCAGAAGGAGTACGGTATCCAGCTGAAGGAGAAGCAGAAAGTCCGCTACATGTACGGCCTTCTCGAGCGTCAGTTCCACAACACTTATCTCAAGGCTACCCGCATGAGCGGCCAGAAGGGTGAGAACCTCCTCTTCCTCCTTGAGTCCAGACTTGACAATGTGGTCTACAGGATGGGTGTCGCCCCTTCAAGGGCCGCCGCCAGGCAGCTTGTTAGCCATGCTCACATCACCCTCAACGGTGCTGTCTGCAACATCCCTTCAACCCAGGTCAAGCCGGGTGATACCGTCGCTGTCAGGGAGCGTTCCAAGAGTCTGGAGATTGTCCAGAAGAGCGTCGCTTCCGCCACTAAATATTCATGGATAGAGTTCGATGCCAAGGCTCTTTCAGGCAAGTACCTGAACGTGCCGGCCAGGGCCGACATCCCTGAGTCCATCAACGAGCAGCTCATAGTTGACCTGTACTCCAAGTAACGATTAACACCCAAAAAGAAATAACATGGCAATCTTGGCATTTCAGAAACCTGACAAGGTGATAATGCTTGAAGGAACCGACACCGTCGGCCGTTTCGAGTTCAGGCCTCTCGAGCCTGGCTACGGTCAGACAATCGGCAACGCCTTGAGGCGCATCCTCCTCGCTTCACTCGAAGGTTTCGCTATCAGTCAGATAAAGATCTCCGGCGTGGACCAAGAGTTCGCGACGATCACAGGCGTGATCGAGGGGATGCAGGACATCATCCTCAACCTCAAGCAGGTCAGATTCAAGAGGATGGTTGAATCCGTCGACACCGAGGTCGCGAATATCGTCATCAGCGGTAAGAACGAGTTCACCGCCGAGGATATCTCCAAGGGATTGTCTTCTTTCAAGGTGTTGAATCCTGAGCAGCATATCTGCTCGCTCGAGCCGTCAGTCACTCTCGAACTTTCATTGACCATCACCAAGGGCCGCGGCTTCGTGCCCGCCGAGGAGATGAGGGATGAGAACACTCCTATCGGAACCATTCCGGTGGACGCTGTCTACACCCCCATAAGGAAGGTCAACTGGACTGTCGAGAACTGGCGTGTCGAGCAGAAGACCGACTACGAGAAGCTCAACCTCGAGATCATCACGGATGGGTCTATCTCTCCCAACCAGGCTCTCCAGGAAGCCGCCAACATCCTCATCTACCACTTCAAGCTTTTCACGGACGACAAGAAGATCTCCCTGGAGAGCACTGTGGAGTCAGACTCCAAGGAGCTTGACGAGGAAAGCCTCAGGATGAGGCATCTCCTCCTCACCAAACTTTCCGACATGGGTCTTTCGGTGAGGGCGTACAACTGCCTGAAGGCCGCTGAGATCGACACCTTCGCCGATCTCGTCTCCTACTCCAGGAACGAGCTCATGAAGTTCAGGAACTTCGGCAAGAAGTCGCTCAATGAGATTGATCTCTTGGTCGAGCGGATGAAACTCCAGTTCGGCATGGACGTCAGAAAATATAATATTGAACCCAAGAAAAAGACTGTTGTTTAGAAATGAGGCACAATAAAGCAATAAATCACCTTGGCCGCAAGAGTGGCCATCGCAAAGCGATGCTGGCGAACATGGCTACCTCGTTGATCATGCATAAGAGGATCCAGACCACCGTAGCGAAGGCGAAAGCCCTCAAAATGTATGTCGAGCCGCTTATCACCAAGTCCAAGGAGGACACAACCCATTCCCGCCGTACTGTGTTCAGCTACCTCAAGAATAAGGAGGCTGTCAAGGAGTTGTTCGGTGTGATCGCCCCGAAGATCGCTGATCGTCCCGGTGGATACACCCGCGTCCTTCACACCGGTTTCCGTCTCGGTGACGGATCCGACATGGCCCTGATCGAGCTCGTTGACTTCAATGAGGCCGCCCTCGCTTCCGCGAAGAAGGAGACCAAGAAGTCGACCCGCCGTAGCCGCGCCAAGAAGGCTGAGGCCGCTCCGGCCGCCGAGCCTGCCGAAGCGCCCGCTGAGGAGCCGAAGGCTGAGTAGATAACTCTATTTGGATATGATTCCGGGACGGAAATTTTTTCCGCCCCGGAATTGTTTTATCAATATGGTTATAGTTAAAAACCCCTATTTATCGTTTTATTTTTAACATTTTCTTTGTTCTATTTTTGAATAATTACTAAATTGCGAAGGTTTTGGGTAAAATGCGAACAACTCCAACTACATATAAATAACATTACCACATTAATTATCAACCATTCTATGAAACGAGTCCTTACATTGTTGCTCGTCGCCCTGCTCTCCACATCTTGGGCTGGGGCGGCTGTCTCAGCGACAGGTGGTTCCGCTGGTTTACAGCAGAACAACAGAAAACATGTTTCAGGAATCGTGACGGACAAGTCTGGAGCTCCTATTCCAGGTGCGTCCGTGATGATCCCAGGCACGACTACCGGCACCGTTACAGGTGTCGATGGACGTTACGCCCTTGATGTTCCCGCCGGAACGAAAGTTCTCGAAGTGGGTAGTCTGGGCTTTGCGACTGTTCAAGTCACTTTGGGTTCCGGCAATGTTTATAACGTCTCTTTGGAGGAAGACACAACCCTACTTCAAGAGTCAGTTGCTATTGGTTACGGTACCATGAAGAAAACTGAGGTCGCCAGCGCTATTTCCTCCGTCAAGGAAGAGAACTTCGTGAAGACCCCTGGCGCCAATGCCGCTGACCTTATCAAGGGTAAGGTTCCTGGCTTGGTCGTCAACAACCCTGATGGTAACCCTGTTTCCAGCACACAGATTTCCCTTCGTGGTTCCACGACCCTAAAGGCAAGTACCGCTCCGCTCGTTCTGATCGATGGTATCCCTGGAAGCCTTGACCAGGTCTCCCCTGATGATATCCAGTCAATCGACGTGTTGAAGGACGGTTCCGCGGCAGCTATCTACGGTACCCGCGGTACTAATGGAGTTATAATCATCACGACCAAGAACGCTCAGGGAGAGATGCCCACAACGGTGGATGTCAACGCTTATGTCTCAACCCAGCAGATCACCCGTTCCCTGCCTTATATGACGGCCGCCGAGTATCGCCAGCTGGCGCAAGGACATGTCGGATTCCATGATGACGGAGCATCTGTCAACTGGCTTGACGAGATCACCCGCACCCCGATCTCCCAGATTTATAACATCAGTCTCAGAGGAGGCACGAAGCAGACCAACTATATGGCCTCCTTCGAGTACAGGGGCATGCAGGGTATCATCAAACTCTCTGACAACAACATGATGTTCCCCCGTATCGAGGTCACCCACAGGATGTTCGACAACAAGGTGAAGATCAACGCTTCAGTCAACGGTTTCCGTATGAAATATCATAATGGTTCCGATGGCGGAAGTTTCGATACCTCCGTGTATAACAACATCAACTACAACCCTACGACCCCGATCCGTCAGCCCGACGGCTCTTATTCTGAGAATACCGGTATCACCGACTACTACAACCCTGTGTCACTGCTCGAGGAGACCAAGGGTAACACCGAGGCTACGATGCTCAGGATGATGGGTGCTGTCACTTATACCCCTATCGTGGGACTCGACCTGAAGGCGATGTTCTCATCCAACGTCTACAACCAGATCCAGGGCCACTATGAGACTCACGCCCACTCCTACAACGCCCGTACTCCGAAGAACGGTTTCGCATCAAGAGGAACCTACCGTGGCCAGCAAGATCTGATGGAGCTCACCGCCCAGTGGCAGAGCACTTTCGCCCAGGATCACCACTACACTGTCCTCGCCGGTTATTCCTATCTGCGCAACGAGTCCCAGAATTACTGGATGCAGAACTCCGGTTTCGCTGTGGATGATTACGAGTACAACAACATGGGAGCCGGTACCCAGATCAACAAGGGTTACAAGAGCGGTTACATGAATATGTCCTCCGACAAGGGCGAGGATTCCCTCATCGGTTTCTTCGGCCGTGTCAATTATAACTTCAAGGGACGTTACATGTTGTCCGGATCCTTCCGTCGTGAGGGTTCCACCAAGTTCGGAGAGAACAATAAATGGGGTAACTTCTGGTCCGCTTCCGCCGCTTGGAATATCAAGGAAGAGCCTTTCCTGAAAGACAGTGAAACCATCAGCGCCCTTAAGCTTAGGGTTGGTTACGGTGAGACAGGTACCGAGCCTTCATCCCGTTACATGTCTTTGAATACCCTTTCTTTCGGAACCAATGGCTACTACAATGGCGGATTCGCCCAGACACTTATGCCGAACAAGAACGCTAACCCTTATCTCAAGTGGGAGCGCAAGCATGAGTGGAATGTCGGTTTGGACTTCGGTCTGGTTGATGATCGTGTGACCGGTACCATCGACTGGTACAACCGTAAGACCCTCGACCTCCTCTGGGATTACACCGTGGCCACACCTCCGTACATC
This sequence comes from uncultured Bacteroidia bacterium, assembly GCA_902785575.1. Lineage (GTDB taxonomy): Bacteria > Bacteroidota > Bacteroidia > Bacteroidales > UBA932 > Cryptobacteroides. The sequence continues at coordinate 43,679 of CACZZF010000014.1, forward strand.
TACAACACCATGACCGCCAACGCCGGTTCGATTTTGAACACCGGTATTGAGGTCGGAGTGAGTGTGGATGTGATCCGCGAGAAGAATTTCTTATGGAACACCTCCATCAACTACTCTCATAACCGTAACGAGCTGCTCAGCCTTTCCAACGACAAGTTCCTTGCTTCCGATTATTCCGATCAGGGAAGTACCGGTGAGCCTATGCAGCAGACCACACACCGTCTGAAGGTCGGCGAGCCTCTGGGTAACTTCTGGGGCTTCAAGAGTGTCGATATCGACAACACCGGCCACTGGATCATCGAGGGCGAGGACGGACAGCCCAAGTCCATCAATGATCAGCAGCCTACCGACAAGCAGATTCTGGGTAACGGTATTCCTTCGCACTTCCTCAACTGGAACAACACCATTCGTTGGAAGAACCTTGATTTCCAGGTTAACATGCGCGGCGCCTTCGGATTCCAGATCCTGAACCTGACCGCCATGAAGTGGGCTACCACCACCATGCTCACCCGTGGAAATGTTCTTAAGACAGCGTTCGACAAGATCTATGGGAAAGCGGTTCTCGCCGATGACCAGCCTTGCCAGTACGTCAGTTACTACGTCGAGGATGGTGACTATTGGAAGATCGACAACATGACTCTCGGTTACACTATCCCGTTCAAGAGCAAGAACATCCGCAGCATCCGTCTGTTCACGACTCTTCGTAATGTCGCTACCTTTACCGGATACTCCGGAATCGATCCCGAAGTCTCCGTGACCGGTCTTACCCCTGGCGCTGATAGCTATTACCGCTACCCGGCCACCAGGTCATATACCTTCGGTGTAACGTTCAAATTTTAATCAGACCGCGTTATGAAAAAGATATTTTTAGCTATATCGATCGCCTGCGCCTTTGCCTTCACGGCTTGCACTGATTTGACCGAGCAGGTCTACAGTTCGTTGACGCAGAGTTCATATAAGTATTCCGCGACTGACCTGAGGCCTGTTATCGGAGCCTGCTACACTCCGTTGAGAAGCTATCAAAGCCACACTGGTCTCTGGGCCATGGATAACACCACGACTGATGTCCTTGTTATGCCGCCGAACTCTACCGGTTGGGATGACGGTGGACGCTATCGCCGTATGCACTACCATTCATGGAACTCAGAGCAGGGTGAGATAGCCTCTGCCTGGAACGCGACATGGAGAGGAATAGGACTATGCAACAACGCCCTCAAGCAGATGGAGGACAACCAGCTTGAGCTGGATAGTTCCACCCAGGCCGCGGCTATAGCCGAGCTGAGGGCTCTACGCGCCTTCTATTACTATATTGTCTGCGACAACTGGGGTGACGCCCCTCTTGTGACTGAACCCACCCAGGAGCTTCCTGAGAAGACCACAAGGACCGAGATATTTAACTTCATCGTCAGCGAGCTTCAGGCTGCCATTCCCGCCCTTTCCGAGGTTCAGGGTGGCGAGCGTTATGGTCTGATGAATAAGTGGGCAGCCTACGCTCTTCTTGCCAGGACTTACGTCAACGCCGAAGTCTACACCGGCACACCCCACTGGCAGGACTGTATCAGCGCTTGCGACGCCATCATCAACAGCGGCAAGTTCCAGCTTAGCGAGAACTTTAGGGACAACTTCCTCGCTGATCAGGCGAAATGCGCCTCCAACAAGGAAATCATCTTCGCCATTCCGTTCGACCAGAGCTTCGCTACCGGTTTCAGTCTCCACCTCTTCTCCTGGGGCGCTCCTATCAAGCAGAAGTTCGATCTTTCCGGTACTCCTTGGGGTTCCGGCTCGGCCATGGCTATCCCTCAGTTCGTTGACACCTTCGATCCCGATGACAGCCGTCTGGATGACAGTTTCCTCCATGGACCGCAGTACAAGTATGGCACCACCGAGCCGATCAAGTGTATCTATGACGCTGTTGACGGAGTCTATCCTGACCTGTCTTACACGAAGGAGATCCAAAGCGGAAACTTCAATATGGAATGGGAAGGCTACCGTATGAACAAGTTCGAGGTGCTTCCGAAAACCCCTGGCAGCTTGGACAGCGACCAGCCGATCTTCCGCTATGCTGAGATCTTGATGATGAAGGCCGAAAGTCTGCTTCGTTCGGGACAGCCCGGAGCCGGCGCTCTCGTGACTCAGGTACGTCAGCGCGACTTCAAGAGCAATCCGGAGAAGGCTACAGTCACCGACGACCAGCTGAAGGCTAATTCCTCTTATAAGTATGGTTACTATACCGAGGACTACGGTAAGAGCATCAAGGAGGGTGACACCTCCCCGATCCAGTTCGGCCGTATGTACGATGAGTACAAGTGGGAGTTCGTCTGGGAGTTCGGTAACAGGAGTCGTTGTATCCGCTTTGGAGTCTTTACAAAGAAGAACTGGCTCTCGCACGAGGCTAAGGGCGAAGGAGTGGCTCTATATCCGATTCCGGAGAGCGCTCTTACCCCGAACCCGAATCTCGTTCAGAATCCTAACTACAAATAGCATGTCCTGCCTCTGAGCAGGCTCTTGAGGGTGCCGGACTGTCCGGCACCCTTTAACCGATTAATAAATAATATGAAAAGATCAGTTTTTATCCTTGTTGTAGCTGCTCTCGTTCTTTCCTCTTGTGGGGAGAAGAAAGAGACCACCATGAAGATGATCACTCCGGTCAAGTTCTCGGATGTGAAAATTGATGACGGCTTCTGGACTCCGAGGCTGCAGAGCCACAAGGATGTGACGCTCAATGTCTGCATAGACCAGATAGAGAACCAGACGGGGCGTATCCGCAATTTCGAGAACGCCGCGAAGGGGGAGGGTGAGCACTCTGGAATATTCTTCGACGATTCCGATGTGTACAAGGCACTTGAGGGTATGGCGTATTCACTCCAGAACAATCCCGATCCTGTCCTTGAGGCCAAATGTGACGAGTGGATTGACAAGTTCGCCGCGGCGCAGCAGGAGGATGGTTATATCAACACATTCTACACTCTGACCGGCTTGGACAAGCGTTGGGACAACATGGACAAGCATGAGATGTACTGCGCCGGTCACATGATCGAGGCTGGAGTCGCCTACTACAATGTGACCGGGAAGCGTAAGCTGCTGGATGTCTGCATCAAGATGGCTGACCACATGATGACCGTTTTCGGTCCCGACAAACGCCATTGGGTGCCTGGACATGAGGAGATCGAGCTCGCGCTTGTGAAGCTGTATCAGACCACCGGCGAGAAGAAATACCTTGATTTCGCCGAGTGGCTTCTCGACCAGAGAGGTCATGGCTACGGCACTTATGGAAAGCTTATCGACAGGCCTTGGCCGCCGGTTTACTACCAGGACGATGTGCCTGTCAGGGATATGTCCGAGATCGCAGGTCATGCCGTCCGTGCGATGTATCTGTATTGCGGCATGTCCGATGTGGCCGCCTACACCGGCGATCAGGGTTATATTGGCGCGTTGAACCGCCTCTGGGACGATGTCGTGTTGAGGAACATGTACATCACAGGTGGTATCGGCCAGTCCTCCACCAATGAGGGATTCACGAACGACTACTCCCTCCCGAACCTGACCGCCTACTGCGAGACTTGCGCTTCTGTCGGCATGGTTCTCTGGAACTGGAGGATGAACCAATTCACCGGAGACAGCAAGTATGTTGATGTCCTGGAGCGCTCTATGTACAACGGCGCCCTTGCCGGAATATCCCTTGCCGGGGACACGTTCTTCTATGTCAATCCGTTGGAATCCCTTGGCAATCATCACCGCCAGGCCTGGTACGGATGCGCCTGCTGCCCCAGCCAGATCTGCCGCTTCCTGCCTTCCATCGGCAACTACATCTACGGAGTGTCTGACAACGCGATCTGGGTCAACCTCTACATCGGCAATACCGCGGAGGTGAAAGTCGGCAAGAAAACCGTCACCCTGACCCAGAAGACTGAATATCCTTGGCAAGGCTATATGAGACTCGAGGTGTCGGTGAAGACTCCTGTCAAGACCCAGATCCGTCTCCGTGTTCCGGATTGGTGCAAGAAATACACTATCGCTGTGAACGACGATGCCATTGAGGTTCCTGTCGAGAAGGGATATGCCGTGATTGACCGCAAGTGGAAAGATGGGGATTTCATCGACCTGAATATGGATATGCCTGTTGAGGTTGTCGCCGCTGACCCCAGAGTAAAGGAAGATGAGGGAATGAGGGCTGTCCAGAGAGGTCCACTCGTGTACTGCATCGAAGAGGCTGACAACAAGGTTGACTTTGACGCTCTGCGTATCGCCGAGAACGCCAAGTTCGACACCGCCTTTAAAGCGGACAAGCTTCGTGGCATCGTGGAGATTACCGCCCATGTGGGTGACCAGACTCTCAACTACATCCCTTATTACTCCTGGGATAACCGGGAGGCAGGTAAGATGAAAGTCTGGGTCCCGCTTGCCGATTAAATAATTGACCGACAAGAATATGAAACGAATTTTAATCCTATTGGGAGCGCTTATGCTGACTTCCGCCGCTTCTTTTGCCCAGGAGTATATCTCCAACAGGGCTCCCCTTCTTGAGAGCCGCTACATGGAGCTTCCTTTGGGGGCCATCAAACCCGATGGATGGCTAAAACTGCAGCTACAAGCCCAGGTAACTGGTCTGACCGGTCATCTGGACGAGGTCTATCCCAACGTCGTGGGCAAGCGTAACGCTTGGCTCGGTGGAGATGGAGACGCCTGGGAAAGAGGCCCATATTGGATTGACGGCCTTCTGCCCTTGGCATATATTCTCGATGACCAGGCGTTGAAAGATAAGGCTCAGGTCTGGGTTGAGGCTATCCTTGGGTCCCAGAAGGAAGACGGGTATTTCGGCCCGGACATTGACCGTGATCCGGAACCTGGGCTCCAGAGGAACAATTCCCACGACTGGTGGCCGAAAATGGTCGCTTTGAAGATCATCAAGCAATACTACATGGCCACCGGTGACAAGAGGGTTATCCCTTTCTTTGACAAGTACTTCCGTTACCAGTTAAAGATGCTTCCGAAGTATCCGCTGGATAATTGGACGTTCTGGGGAGCGCAGAGGGGAGGAGATAATCTGGAGGTAGTCCTTTGGCTCTATAATCTCACCGGAGAGAAGTATTTGCTCGAACTTGGTGAACTGATCCATAATCAGAGCACAAAGTGGAGCGAGATATTCTATGACGGGACGATGCTCCGCACCCAGAACAGCATGCACTGCGTGAACCTGGGACAAGGCTTCAAGGAGCCGGTGGTGTTTTACCAGCAGAGCAAGGATCCGAAACTCCTTGAGGCGATGCGTAGGGGAGAGAAGACTATCCATGACTATCTCGGACTCCCTACAGGCCTTTGGGCCGGAGACGAGCTGATCAACTATGGTGATCCTATCCGTGGTTCCGAGCTTTGCACCGCTGTCGAGATGATGTTCTCCTTGGAGGAGATGCTGCGTATTACCGGTGACCCTCATTGGGCTGATTACTTGGAGAGAGTGGCATATAATGCCCTTCCGACACAGGCTAATGATGATTACACCGCCCGCCAGTATTTCCAGCAGATCAACCAGATAGAGTGCTCCCGCAACACTATGCGTAATTTCTCGACCCCTCACGATGACACCGATCAGGTGTTTGGAGTCTTGAATGGTTATCCCTGCTGCACGACCAACATGCATCAAGGCTGGCCTAAGTTCACGCAAAACCTGTGGTACGCCACTGATGACGGTGGTCTCGCCGCTCTCGTGTTCGCTCCTTCTACCGTGGAAGCTATTGTGGCTGACGGGGTTAAGGTGAATGTCAAGGAGGAGACTTTCTATCCTTTTGACGAGAATGTGAAGCTGACGGTCAATTTCCCTGACAAGAAAGTCAAGGGTGCTTGGTTCCCGATCAAGTTCCGTATTCCATCATGGTGTTCAGAGCCTGTAGTGAAGGTCAATGGCCAGAAGATTGAGCAGGCGGTCGCTGCCGGTGGAACTGTCTCTATCAGAAGAAATTGGGTCAAGGGCGATGTTGTCACGATAGAACTTCCGATGGAAATCACCTCCGGCCAGTGGTACGATCGCGCCACTGTGATCGAGAGAGGACCGCTCGTCTATGCCCTCAAGCTCCAGGAGAAATGGACCCGCAAGGAGTTCAAACCCGAGGAGAGGGTACGTTATGGCGATTGGTACTATGAGGTCACCACTCCGGACAAGTGGAACTACTGTCTTTCCCGCCAGGATCTGTCCCAGGATAACTTCAAGAACCGCTTTACCCTTGTCCGTAAGGACACGGACAGAAGTCTCTATCCATGGAATATAGAGAACGCCCCTCTGGTTATCAAATGCCCTGGGCGTGAACTTCTTGACTGGAAGGCCTATAGGGGTTCCGCTGGCCAGATTCCGTTTTTCATTCAGCAAGGGAAGGTCGGAGTTGGGGAGGAAGAGGAGATCGAGCTTATTCCTTACGGCTGCACTACGCTGAGAATCACTGAGTTCCCTGTAAGATAGCATCTTATGGCGGAGCAGTCCATCTTCAAGGCAAAGCCACGTTACGAAATCCTTGACGGACTTCGTGGCGTGGCGGCTTTGATGGTGGTCGGCTACCATTTGATGGAGACTTACAGAACGAGTTACGCCACCCAGGCGATCAACCACGGTTACCTGGCTGTGGACTTCTTCTTTGTCCTCAGCGGTTTCGTCACAGGTTACGCTTATGATGACCGTTGGGGCAAAATGAGCACGTGGGAGTTTTTCAAAAGACGTTTGACAAGGTTGCATCCTATGGTCGTTTTCTCAGTGATCATAGGAGCCGCCTTCTATTTTTTCCAGGGATATTCATCCCCTTTGGCTCGCCAGTCCAACGGATGGATATTCTTCCTTCTCTGTATTGTCACAGATCTCCTGATGATTCCTACCGGAAAGGGAATTGATGTCCGTGGATGGGGCGAGATCACCAGTTTCAACGGTCCCAGCTGGTCCCTGATGTTCGAATATTGGGGGAATATCCTTTACGCGTTCCTTTTCCGCCGGCTTCCCAAGGCTATCCTGGCGGCCTTTTGTGTCTGCTCCATGTTCTTCACTATGGATCTGGCATTAGGCTGGGATGTATTCGGAATATTTCCGGACGAGAAGTATAATCTTGTCGGAGGGTGGATTTTGAACGGTCCTCACATGTACACCGGTTTCGTCCGTTTGCTGTACCCTTATCTTTGCGGATTGCTGATCGCCAGGATTCTGCCTGGCCGGGCGACGGCCGAAAACCCCAGTGGCAGTCCGCTGCACCTGAAGAACGCTTTCTGGTGGTGTTCCCTTGCGATAATAGCTATTCTCGCCATGCCATGCATCGGCGGGAAAGTGGGTGTGGCTGATGGCCTTTACCAGTGCGGGGTAGTGTGGATTCTCTTTCCGCTGATCGTGATCATCGGAGCCGGAAGCGTCCTTAAAGGAGCCAAAACAAAGAAACTATGCAAGTTCCTCGGGGATATCTCATATCCCTTGTACATAGTCCATTACCCGATCGCGATGATGCAGTTCCCTTGGGTGCGACGCAATCCCGACGCCCCCCTTTGGATGCACATAGGCATGTTCATCGCCGTTTACCTTGTCTCGATAATGCTGGCTTACGGCGCTCTTAAACTATATGACGAGCCTGTCCGGGGCTGGCTTAAGAAGCATTGGCTGAAATAATTAATAATCAACAATATGAGGAAATATTTCACAATTCTCGCCTTGATCATCCTGATCCTTCCTTCCTGCGGAAAGCGTGAGAAGGACGTCTCCGCGAAGATGATAACACCTGTCAAGTTTTCCGATGTGAAGATTAATGACTCATTCTGGACACCCAGGCTGAAAAGCCATAAGGATGTGACCCTCAATGTCTGCATAGACCAAATTGAGAACCAGACCGGTCGTATCCGCAATTTTGAAAAAGCCGCCGAGAAGCTTGTGGGACAGCATGAGGGAAAGGTCTATGACGACTCCGATGTTTACAAGGCTCTTGAGGGAATGGCATATTCACTTCAGAACAACCCTGATCCCGTCCTTGAGGCCAAATGTGACGAGTGGATAGATAAGTTCGCCGCCGCCCAGGAAGAGAACGGCTATCTCAACACGGCTTTCACCCTTGCGGAGAATGATGATCGCTGGACGAGAATGGATGCCCATGAGATGTATTGCGCCGGTCACATGATCGAGGCCGGAGTCGCTTATTACAATGTGACAGGGAAGAGGAAACTTCTTGATGTCTGTGTCAGGATGGCCGACCACATGATGACAGTGTTCGGACCCGGGAAGCGTGACTGGGTGCCTGGCCATGAGGAGATTGAGCTTGCTTTGGTAAAACTCTACCAGGCGACGGGTGATAAGAAGTATCTCGATTTCTCCGAGTGGCTCCTGAATGAGAGAGGCCATGGCTTGGGCGGTAATGGAGTTCCTCTTAAGAGGTGGAATGATGCCTATCATCAGGATGACAAGCCTGTCCGGGAGATGAGTGAGATCGCCGGCCATGCCGTTCGCGCCATGTATCTTTATTGTGGAATGGCTGATGTCGCCGCCTACACTCATGACCAAGGATACATCGACGCGTTGAACCGCCTGTGGGATGATGTCGTGTTGAAAAATATGTATTTGACAGGAGGAATAGGCCAAAGCCGCAGCAATGAGGGTTTCACAGAGGATTATGATTTGCCGAACTTGACCGCATATTGCGAGACCTGCGCTTCTGTCGGCATGGTTTACTGGAACTGGAGGATGAACCAGTTCACAGGGGACAGCAAGTTCGCTGATGTCATGGAGCGTTCGATGTACAACGGCGCCTTGGCAGGAATATCGTTGGACGGCAGCGTGTTCTTCTATGTCAATCCTCTTGAGTCTCTAGGTGAGCATCATCGGAAGCCTTGGTACGGGACAGCGTGTTGCCCGAGCCAGATATGCCGCTTCCTCCCTTCCATCGGCAATTACATTTACGGCGTTTCCGACAATGCCATTTGGGTTAACCTCTACATGGGAAACTCTGCTGACATGAAGGTAGGGAACAAGGAAGTCACTCTGATTCAGGAGACTGAATATCCGTGGGAAGGTACAGTATCCTTGAAGGTCGGAGTTAAGGGTTCACTCAAGACCCAGATCCGTCTCCGTGTCCCTGGCTGGTGCGATGAGTATTCTGTGTCAGTCAATGGAGAAACCGTGGCTCCTCAGGTTGAGAAAGGCTACGTTGTGATAGACCGCAAATGGAAGGATGGAGATATCATCGGGCTGAATATGGACATGCCTGTCAAGGTCGTGGCCGCTGACCCGAGGGTGAAAGAGGATGTCGGCAAGCGCGCCATCCAGAGAGGTCCTCTCGTGTACTGCATAGAGGAGGCCGACAACAAGGATGGATTCGATGCTTTGCGGATCGCCGAAGATGCGAAATTCGACACCAAATTTGACTCCGGCAAACTCGGAGGCATTGTTGACATCACAGCCCATGTGGGAGACCAGACACTCGACTATATCCCTTACTATTCTTGGGATAACCGTGAGGCCGGGAAGATGAAAGTGTGGGTGCCATTGGTTGGTGAGGAATAATAGAATTAATTGAATATGAGAAAGTTGTTATTGTCTTTATGTTGCGCTGGCCTTATTGCCTCGGGCTGCGCAGGAAATCTGGTTCAGAAGATTGAAGAAGAGGGCAACACTTTGATTTCTGAATACGTGTCCGGGTTCAATGCCACTGATGAGGAGGTTTACATCCAGCAATTCCCTAATGACAAGGCGGAAGAGTTCCTGAAAGAGAATGTTCCGGTCTTCGAGTGCCCGGACAAGGAATTGGAGAAGACATGGTATTTCAGATGGTGGACTTTCCGCAAGCATGTGAAATCGACCCCTGAAGGCTTCATTATCACTGAGTTCCTTCCTGATGTGTCTTGGGCTGGAAAGTACAATGCCATTTGCTGTCCTGCCGCCCATCATTTCAACGAGGGTCGTTGGCTGAAGGATCCGACCTATCTGAAAGATTATGCCGCATATTGGTGCAGGGAAAAGAGCGACGCCCGCAGATACAGTTTCCCTGCCGCGCAAGCTTTCCTCCAGTTCTATAAAGTCCATCCAGACATGGATCTTATTGAGAAATCCTATCCTGACCTGAAAGAAATCTACAAGGCGTGGGAAAGTGACCATAGGGACGATCCTGACGGGCTTTTCTGGCAGGGTGACGGGCACGACGGTATGGAGGTATCCATATCTGGCGGACTGTCTCCCGACGCCACAGGCTACAGGGCAACCATAAACAGTTATATGTATGCCGATGCCGTGGCTCTCTCCACAATGGCAACGATGCTCGGGAAAACGGATGAGGCAGAGGTTTACGCCAAGAAAGCGGAGCAGATCAAGATATTGATAAACACCAAGTTATGGGATGAGTCGGCTCGTTTCTACAAGGTTATTCCTCGTCACGGGGACGGCTCCTTCTCTCCTGCGAGGGAAGAGCACGGCTACACGCCATGGCTTTATGATATTCCAAAGCCGGAGTGGGCTGACGCCTGGAAGCAACTGACAGATCCTGAAGGATTCAAGGCTCCTTATGGTCCTACTACCGCGGAACAAAGGGCTGATGGCTTCAAGGTGGTATATGAAGGCCATGAGTGCCAGTGGAACGGTCCTAGCTGGCCTTTCGCCACCGCACAGACCCTGACGGCCCTTGAGCGTCTTCTGCATCGCCAAGGCGAGGGCCCTGTCACAAAGAAAGACTATTTTGAGACGCTCCAGACCTACAGCAATAACCATCGTCTGACCAAGCCTGACGGAACTAAGGTTTGTTGGATTGACGAGAACCAGGATCCTTTCACGGGTGAGTGGATAGCGAGAAAGTTGCTCTTGGAAAGGGGGTACAAGTATTACGAGAGGGGCAAGGATTACAATCATTCCACTTTCTGCGACCTCATTATCAGCGGTCTTATTGGTATCCAGCCCCAACTGGACGGGTCAATAGTCATCGAGCCTCTCCTCCCCGAGGGAGAGTGGGACTGGTTCTCCCTCTCGAAAATATATATTGCCGGAAAGGAGATATCTGTCTTTTATGACAAGACCGGAGAGCGTTACGGAAAGGGTAAAGGGTTCTTTGTTTACGTTGATGGGAAGAAGGTTTCCCAGGCTGAGTCATACGTCACTAAAATAACCATTTAAAATATTTAATAAAGTTTTTTTTTATATTTGTCCTTTGGCGTATGTCCAAAGGACCTTTTTTAGGTTAACTATTGAATCGTAAAATCAGAGGTATATGAATAATTTGTTTTATCTCGTTCCTGCCGCTTCAATACTGGCGTTGTTTTTCGCTTGGTTTTTCTACCAACAGATGAAGAAGGAAAGCGAAGGCACTCCCACAATGAAGGAGATTGCCCAGTATGTGCGGGAAGGTGCGATGGCTTACCTTAAACAACAGTATAAGGTGGTCTTGATCGTTTTCATAGTCCTCGCCTTGCTGTTCTCTTTCATGGCCTATGTGCTGCATGTGCAGAACGGATGGGTTCCTTTCGCCTTCCTCACAGGCGGTTTCTTCTCTGCTCTTGCCGGCTTTATCGGCATGAGGACAGCTACTTACGCTTCCGCCAGGACAGCCAACGCGGTCAGCCGCACCCTCAATTCCGGACTCAAGCTCGCCTTCCGCTCGGGAGCTGTTATGGGTTTGACAGTTGTCGGTCTCGGACTGCTTGACATCTCGATTTGGTGGATCATCCTGAACGCTTGCATAGACAATCCTGACGTCTCCCAGAAGCTTGTTGTGATCACAACCACTATGTTGACCTTCGGAATGGGAGCCTCAACCCAAGCCCTGTTCGCCAGGGTAGGAGGTGGTATCTACACAAAGGCCGCTGATGTGGGAGCTGACATAGTCGGAAAGGTGGAACAAGATATTCCTGAAGATGACCCTCGCAACCCCGCCACCATCGCTGACAATGTCGGAGACAACGTCGGTGACGTCGCCGGAATGGGCGCTGACCTTTATGAGTCATATTGCGGATCCATCCTGGCCACGATGGCCCTTGGAGCCTCCGCTTTCTTCTCCGCCGGAGTCGAAAGTCAGATGAAGGCGATTCTGGCCCCGATGATGATCGCCGCTATCGGAGTTGTTCTCTCTATTATTGGAATATATGCCGTCCGCACAAAAGAAGGCGCTGGACTTCAACAACTTCTGAAGTCTTTGAGTATAGGAACCAACCTGTCCGCCGCCTTGATCGCGGTTGTGACTTTCGGGGTGTTTTATATGCTAGGTTTCCCCAACTGGTGGCAGCTTAGCCTCTCGGTGATCTCTGGCCTTCTCGCCGGAGTCATCATCGGAAAGGCCACTGAGTATTACACATCACATTCCTACAAACCCACACAAAAGCTTGCGGAGAGCTCCCAGACAGGTCCCGCTACTGTCATTATCCAAGGTATCGGCCTTGGAATGATCTCGACATGCATTCCTGTTGTCACCATCGTTGTGGCCATACTGCTCTCCTATCTGTTCGCGACTGGATTCACATTTGATCCTTCCCAGATCAGCTTTGGTCTTTATGGTATCAGCATCGCCGCTGTCGGAATGCTGTCGACCCTTGGAATCACCTTGGCCACAGACGCTTACGGTCCGATTGCGGATAACGCCGGTGGTAACGCGCAGATGAGCGAGTTGGATCCTGAGGTTCGTCACCGCACCGATACTTTGGACGCTCTCGGCAATACCACCGCGGCCACAGGTAAAGGTTTCGCTATCGGATCAGCGGCCCTCACCGCCCTGGCCTTGCTGGCCTCTTACATTGAGGAGATCAAAATAGGACTCCAGCATGTCGGGACAACCGCTCTGACCATTGGCGACCGTGTGGTTCAGGTGGCTCAGGCGACTATTCCTGACCTTGTCCAATATTACCAGGTCAACCTAATGAACCCCCGTGTCCTCACGGGAGTATTCCTCGGGGCGATGATGGCGTTCCTGTTCTGCGGTATGACTATGAACGCTGTTGGCCGCGCCGCTGAGAAGATGGTGGTGGAGGTCCGTCGCCAGTTCCGGGAGATCGCGGGAATCCTTGAAGGCAAGAAACGTCCTGATTACAAACGTTGTGTGGAGATTTCGACAAAGGCCGCCCAGCATGAGATGATCACCCCCGCCTTGACGGCGATCATTGTTCCTATCCTCGTGGGAGTTGTTCTTGGAGAGGCTGGAGTCATGGGGCTTCTTATCGGAGGTCTCGGCGCCGGATTTATCCTAGCGATATTCCTGGCAAACTCTGGAGGAGCATGGGACAACGCCAAAAAATATGTCGAAGACGGTCATTTCGGCGGGAAGAATTCCGTAAACCACCACGCCACAGTGGTCGGTGACACTGTCGGTGATCCGTTCAAAGACACTTCAGGTCCTTCGCTCAACATTCTTATCAAGTTGATGAGCATGGTGTCTATCGTCATGGCCGGCCTGATTGTTATGCTCCATGGTTAAAGCATAAATATCTTAATACGAACCAAATAGACAAAACAAGAAGATGAAAAAAGTCACCATCAGAGATGTCGCCCGTGAAGCCGGTGTGTCTGTCACTCTCGTCTCGTTCGTAATGAACGCCAAAATGGGGAAGGATGGCCGTCTTGACTGCCCGGTCAATCCTAACACCGCTGCACGGGTACTTGAAGTGGCGAAAAGATTGGGCTATAGGCGTAACAACGCCGCCGCTTCGCTAAGGAGCGGAAGGTCACATTCTATCGCCGTGATCGTGTCTGATCTCGCCAACCCCCTATTCGCCGAGATCTGCCGCAAAATTGAGAATATCGCCTATCAAGATGGCTACACGGTGATCTTCGCCTCCTCAGAGGAGAATTCCGACAAGCTCGCCCATCTGGTCGAGACAATGGTCGGCTACAACGTCGAAGGCTTGATCGTGGCCCCTTGCCTTGGTGGAGAAAAGGCTCTCGAGAGGGCGACCAGCATAGGTATCCCCACTGTTTTGATCGACAGGGATGTCCCCGGAGCAGATTTCGGAAGAGTCCTTGTGGATAATGTGGATGCGGGTGTGATCGCTACCAAATACCTCTTCCACCAGGGTTTCGGCAAGATTGAGATGATTTCCTACAAGCTCGGAGTCACTAGCTTGACCGACAGGGAATATGGCTATTCCAAAGCGATGCAGGACGCCGGCCTCAAAGATGAGATCAAGCTCCATAGGATCGAGTACGACGCCGATCTCGCAAAGAAGGGTGTGATCGAGATATTCCGGGATGCCGCCAAACGTGGTGCCGAAGCGTTCATCCTCCCTACAAAGAAACTGGCGATGTACGGTTTCAATGCCCTTAATGTCTTGGGTCTCAATTTCCCCAAGAATTTCTCCTTCGTGTGCTTCGATGAGAGTGACACCTATGACATCAGCAAACCTGTAATTCCCCATGTCGTCCAGCCGATAGCCGAGATCGCCGACAAGTCTTTTGCCTTGCTGCGGAAGATGATAGATGGCACGGCCACTCAGGAAGAGAGAAATGTGACTCTGAAGGCGAAGCTTATCCTCGGAGGTCGTTTTGGCGTGGATCCCACCGAAGCTATATTCTGATAACATGTTGTTGAGGCGAGAGATTTTCAGTGTTGTCGGAATTACTTTTCTATTCCTTTTAGCTGGTTGTGTTTCCAATCGCCGGCCGGACAGCGAGAGTGCCCGGACCTGGTTTATGACCGAGCTTCGGTTCGAGTCATCAACTGATTATACCTCAGGTGGTTCCGAAGAGGTATTGATGGATGTTTCCTTCACCCATCCCAAAACCGGAGAGACACTTGTCCGTCCCGCTTTCTGGGATGGGGAAAATGTATTCATCGTACGTTTCGCTCCGACGAAGGAAGGTCGGTGGAAATGGGTATCACAATGCCCACGGGATCCTTCACTTGACGGGCTCAAAGGAACTCTCAAGTGCGAGAAGTACGATGGGGAACTGGCTGTATACAAGCATGGTTTCGTGAGGGTGGAGCCCGGCAAGAAACACATGACCTATGCCGACGGCACTCCCTTCTTTTATCTTGGAGACACCCATTGGGGAATGTACTCCGAGGAACTTGACGCTCCGGGTCCACACGCCGGTGAGACTGGAGCTGAGTCACATTTCAAATACATTGTCGACAGACGTGTCGAGCAAAGTTTCACAGTCTATCAGAGTGAGCCTTTGGGTTCTCCCTTCAATGTGATTGACGGAAAGGTTGATTCCGTTGACATCCAAGGGTTCCGCATCGCTGACGAGTATTATAAGTATATCGCGTCATCAGGACTGGTCCACGCTAATGCCGAGTTGTTTTTCGCCGCCTCAATGAGAGAGGCCCTCGCCAAAGACGACCATGCCTTGGAAGCTCTTTCCCGTTATTGGGTGGCTCGTTTCGGCGCTTTCCCGGTGCTATGGACTCTCGCTCAGGAGATTGACAACGATTTTTATAGTGAGCGTGGCCACCAGAATTTCTATGATTTCACAAATAATCCTTGGGTAAAGGTCGCTGAATATATCCACAAATACGACTGCTACAATCATCCTCTCTCCGGTCATCAGGAGAACGCCTGGCACACCACAGTGACGGGCAGAGGCACTGGTGCCGAGGGTCGGGATGGTAATGGGGCTTCCGTGTTCGCTTCAGAGGAAGTCGCTCAGCGAACTGGACATAACTGGTGGGCTGTCCAGTGGAGCCCATCCCTGACCGAGCCTGTTGATCCTGAACTTGTAAGGGATTATTGGGAGACTTCCCGTCCGGCAATCAATTATGAGGGTCGCTATTGCGGCCTGTGGACCAAAGATTTCGGATCCAGGGCGCAAGGATGGATATCCTTCCTTTCCGGGTTCTTTGGCTATGGCTACGGAGCGATTGACATTTGGCTTTATAAAAGCGATTATGATATTAAGTCCGAGTCATTTGACGGTGTCGATCATATAACCCCCGCCGATAAACTGAAGCCTTGGTCGGAATCCATTGACTATCCCAGCGCCGGCCAGATGAGACATCTGCGCTCATTCATGGAGTCTTTCGACTGGTGGAATCTCACTCCGGTTCTCAAGGACGAGAATGTCTTCAAAGCTGACGCCTCCGGATATGTCTATGCCAGAACACCCGGTACCCATGTGCTTTATTTCTTCTCCAAGGACACGACTACTGGGGAAATAGCTGATATTCAAGCAGGTAAAATCCTCCAAATGGCTTGGTTCAATCCTCGGACAGGAGAGTATCGTGATCCGGCGAACATTACCGCCAGTGAAGACGGTAGGCTTATCCTCCCTGAAAAACCTGACATCCAGGACTGGGTCCTGAAGATCTCGGAATAGTCTTAGAAGACAAGTCTCATCTTTATAATCTGGCGATCAAATCTTGAGGAGTAATATCTCTCATTAATGAGAAAGCGAACCACTTTTTCCCAAGATCCTTCAAGGAAGCGCCGAAATGATACACCTTTTCGTCGATAACAAGGAAACAATCGTGTGCTTTATTGAATGGCCTGATACTGATAGGATTATACTGGGAGTTATGTCGGTCGAGATCAAGTTGAAGAATTGTCAAACAGAAGTATTTCTCTAGCAGCTTGCTTGATTAGGCTACAAGTAAAACTATAGGCATCGAATATTTGACCGTCATAAAAGATACCCTGCTTAGGCTTTAGTTTTCCTTCCTCAAGTTTTTCGTATAGTTTCTCAACCTTCTGGTCGGTTGTGATCTGTTTATATTCAAGTGTTTCCAAACGTTGAAACACTTGAGCATTTGAAACCAGAAATCTTCGCATCGCGGCAAATACACGCATAATCCTGACATTTGTCTGGATGGCGATTTCTGAAGTTAGGACACTGCTTAGCATGGAAACACCCAATTCAGTGAAGGCAAACGGTAGCTTTCTACGTCCACCCCAACTTGATGTCGCATTTTGCGACTTCAAGATTGTATATTCTTTGGAAGAAAGTTGGAACATAAAGTCTTCTGGAAAACGAGTTATATTTCGCTTGACCTGTTCGTTTAATCTTCTTGTCTCAACACCATATAATCGCGCGATATCCTCATCTAGAATAACTTGGACATTGCGAATAGAGTGTATCATTTCTGCGATCGAGGGATCTCTCTTAACCTCATCAGAATTCAAAGCAGTTATTTTCTCGTTCATCATAGCATATTTGGCTTAAAACAATCATTATCAGCCAAGATACACTGACTAAACAGAAAAAACCTTAAGAAACAGAAATATGATGATAAGAAACAGAAAAACTTATTACTAGCAATACTTTGGATAAGGAAAGTCTACCTGATTGATTGCCTTGGGATTATCGTATTTACCAGCACAGGCTACCGTAAGAAGAGAGAAGAAAGCTAATTTGAATCGATTAAACGCGATGTTCATACCGCTAATATGGCAAAATAATAATTAGGATTCTGAGTGAGGTTTTTGTATTTTTGTGTATGAGAAATAAGTTGATTTCGGTCGTCGCCTTTTCCTTTGCGTCGATAGTTTGTTTCGGGCAGCCTCGCCTGCGTCCGGACAACATTGAGGAGATTGTTAAAGCTATGACCGACGAGGAGATCGCGTCTTTGCTTGTCGGGTCTAAAGAGCCTGAGTTTTATTTCTTTGAGGGTACAGCTGCCGGTGTGAGAGGCATCCCTCGTCTAGGAATTCCAGCGACTATTTCCTGTGACGGCCCGGCCGGGCTTCATTTCTACCCTTTCAGGGATAATACGGACAAGACCTTCTATTGTACCGCCTTCCCAGTAGGTACACTGTCAGCCAGTTCCTGGGATCTGGATCTCATGGAAATGATGACCGGGGCGCTGGGAGATGAAGTCCATGAATACGGGGTTGACATGTTTTTGGGCCCTGGCATGAATATCCATCGCAGTCCGCTCTGCGGCAGGAACTTCGAGTATTTCTCGGAGGATCCGGTGCTCTCCGGCAAGATGGCCGCGGCATACGTCAGAGGAATCCAAAGCAATGGAGTGACCGCTACCGTGAAGCATTATGCCGCTAACAATCAGGAGACTAATCGCACAGAGAATGACGCCAGAATAGGCCAGAGAGCTCTTAGGGAGATTTATCTCAAGAATTTCGAGATAGCCATAAAAGAGGGGCATCCAGGTGCCTTGATGGCCTCCTATAACAAGCTCAATGGCGAATATGCGCAACAGTCATACGACTTGCTGACCACTGTCCTCCGTGACGAGTGGGGCTATGACGGGGTTGTGCTGACCGATCATGGTGCCAAGGAAGGAACGGTCAAGGCGGCGAAGGCCGGGTGCGATCTGATGCAACCCGGCAATGAGGAAGAGCTTGAGCGTATGCTCGACGCTGTAAAGAAAGGCACCATCACTAGAGATGAGCTTGAGAGGAATGCTCGCCATGTCCTTCACTACATTGTCTCGACGCCTCGTTTTCAGGGATATAAATTCTCCAATGATCCTGATCTTAAGGCTCATGCGGAGCTCGCCAGGAAAGTGGCGGGAGAATCAATCGTGATGCTCAAGAATGAAGGAGGAACCCTGCCTTTGAAAGCGGGGGCGAAACTGGCGGTCTATGGAGTCGGCTCGGAGGATTTCGTTGCCGTAGGAATCGGTTCCGGTCATGTGGTCGCTAAGCATGTGGCGAATATGAGGGAGAGTCTCACTGCGGCAGGCTTCGAGTTGAACCAGGACTTGGCTGGTTATTACAAGGCTTATGTCGAGTTGGATCACGCCACTAAGCGCGTGGCCGGGGCGATGGATTGGCTGATGTATGAATCATGGGGGTACGGGAAGAAAGTGTCTGAGCCGGATGTGCCTCTAAACCAGTTGCCTCAGCAGGCTGCTGAGTCTGATGCGGCTATCATTGTGATAAGCCGGGACGCTGGCGAAGGGAACGACCGCACCATGGTTGATGACTTCGAGCTTACCGCGAGAGATCGCAAGCTGATCCGCCGTGTCTCTGATGAGTTCCACGCCAAAGGCAAAAAGGTTGTCGTGATCCTGAATATTGGTGGAGTCATTGAGACAGTCTCGTGGAAAAACCTGGCCGATGCGATCTTGCTTCCTTGGCAGCCCGGGCAAGAGGGCGCCTATGCTGTCGCTGATGTCCTGACCGGGAAGGTCAACCCTTCCGGGAAGCTCACGATGACCTTCCCGGTTGACGCTCTTGACCATCCGTCAAGCGCCAACTTCCCCGCTTTCCCCCAGAGAGGTGAGTCGGAGGAAGGCCTTCGTAAGAATATCGATTACACTGAATATGCCGAAGGAATATGGGTGGGCTACCGCCACTTCACGACTCGTGAGGTTCCGGTCTCCTATCCTTTCGGTTATGGACTGAGTTACACTACCTTCCAGTATTCCAAGCCTGTCGTCAAGGCTTCGTCCGATGGCTTTACCGCAAGCGTGACCGTGACAAACACTGGATCCGTGGCCGGGAAGGAAATCGTTGAAGTCTATGTTTCAGCACCTTCCGGAGGTTTGGAGAAACCATCCCGTGAGCTGAAGGCTTTCGGCAAGACCAAGTCGCTGACTCCCGGGGAGTCACAGACTTTGTCTTTCACTGTGCCCGCATACGATCTGGCGTCTTTCAACGAGGCCGCTTCGGCTTGGCAGGCAGCTGCCGGTAATTACCAGGTCCTGTTCGGGGCCTCAGTTGCTGATATTCGAGCTACAGGAAGTTTCCAACTCAAGAAACCCCAGTCTTGGAAGGTTAATAATGTGCTGTAAGAAAAGTCGATATGCTAAATAGAAAGTTACTTCCTGTTCTTTTCGCGTTTCTGATTCCTTGTTTTCTTCCGGCCCAGGTCACCCCTGATGAGGCCAGGGTGAATAAGGTTTTTAATAGTCTTACCCTGGAAGAGAAAGCGAACCTCTGTCAAGGTGATCCTGGTGTGGAACGCTTCGGTATTCCTTCGTTCGAAATGACCGATGGCGGCCGAGGCCCGCACGGGAATGGGGAGCCTGTCACGGGGTTCCCGGCGGGCATCGGGATGGCTTCTGCTTGGAATCCTGATTTGATGTACAAGTCCGGCGTAGTGTGGGGAGAAGAGGCCAGGACATTAGGCAGAACCTTCCTGCTCGGGCCCGCATGCAATATACTCCGTGATCCATTGGGAGGACGGTTTTTCGAATATTTCAGTGAGGATCCTTTACTTACCGCGGAGTTGGCGGTTCCAGCTATTCAAGGCATCCAGAGCCGGGACGTGATCGCCTGCGTCAAGCATTTCGCTTGCAATAACCGTGAGAACAACCGCAATGACTATTATTCAATAGTTGACGAGCGTACTCTTCACGAGATATATTTCCCCGCCTTCAAGGCCGCTGTGGAAAAGGCTGATGTCCAAGCTATTATGACCTCGGCAAATGGTGTGAATTTCGAGTTCGTGAGCGATAGCAGGAGGCTTTTGACAGGTCTGCTTCGGGATAGATGGGGCTTTGACGGGCTCATTATCACAGATTGGATCAATACCCGTTCTATTGAGAAAGCCGCCTTCGCAGGTTTGGATAAATCGATGCCGGGGGGAGAGAATTGCGGATTCGGCCTCCCGTTACTTGACGCCATCCGTAGAGGTACCGTTCCGGAAAGTGTTCTGGATCAAAAGGTTCTGCGTATGCTTAGGGCCTATGACAGGGTCGGATTGCTAGAGCCTGATTCTGACATCGTGCGAGGTTATAAGCGTTTGACTCCGGAACACATCGCTGTCGCTAAGGAAGTCGCCGAAGAGGGGATAGTGCTTCTAAAAAACGATAAGGATCTTCTTCCTATTGATCCTGGGAAGGTCCGTCGCATCCTTGTGACCGGCCCTAACGCCACGCTTCGTAATTGCGAGTTCCTTATGGGAGGTAGTTGCTGGGTCAATAGTCCTGATGAAGTCACTGTTTTGGAGGGCGTGAGGAAGTCTTTCGGGGACAAGAAGGTCCGATTCTTCGACTGGGCGCCTATAGGAGGGTTCCAGGAATTGCCGGACTTTATCGATATCAATGGAATGTATTCAGTCACAGGCAATAACGATCCTGTGCTGACCCGGAAGGAGGATAAAATCAACTATATGTGGGAGATGCGCTCGCCGGATCCTTCGATTCCTGTGGAGAACTGGCGGGAAGCCCGCTATGAGCTATCATTTGTCGCTCCTGCTGACGGGAAGTATTCTTTTAGAATCTCTGCCGGAGGAGGCGATGTCATCCTGTCTGATGGTTGGAAGGAATATGCTCCGATGGCTGTCTTGAAAGCGGCGGACGCGGAACGTGGAACCACTTCTGCCATAATAGATTTGGCTAAAGGTGCCCGCTGCGTGTTGGGTATCCGCTACACCAGGGGGCATGGTGACGCTTTCCTCCATGTCGAATGGTCGACTCCAGAATCACAGGCAGATGAGAAGAGCTGGAAGCGATTGGAAAGTGAGGCGAGGAAGGCCGATGTGGTGTTGTTTGTCGGAGGTCTTGACCTGAACCTTGACACTGAAGGTTCTGACCGAAGGAATATCCTGTTCCCCGACCTACAGCAGGAGGCAATCCTTCGTCTTGCCAAGGCCAATAAAAACACTGTTGTCGCCCTTTTGAACGGATCACCACTTGAGATAGGGGGCTGGCTGGACAAGGTTCCGGCGGTTCTTGAGTGTTGGTATGGTGGTATTGAGGGAGGTACGGCCGTGGCAAGTGTTTTGACGGGGAAAATCAACCCCAGCGGCCGCCTGACCTTCAGTTGGCCTAAGGCATATGTGCGGACCCCTAAAGCAAAACTGGGTTGGGAGAATAAGGACTATATCATTTATTCTGACAGCCTTATGGTCGGTTACCGCTACTACGACACCGTTGGAGATGAACCACAGTTCCCGTTCGGTTACGGCCTTAGTTACACCTCCTATAAATATGATGATTTGGCGGTCACAAGAGCCGCCGATGGTTTCAAGGGAAGCCTGATTGTCTCAAACACCGGCTCAAGGGATGGTAAAGAGGTCGTCCAAGTTTATGTTCGTCCATTGACCCCGTCAGTTTCCAGGCCGGTTCACGAGCTTAAAGCATTCAAAAAGGTCGCTGTCCCGGCTGGTGGTGACGCCAAGGTAGAGTTCTCTCTCGGGTCTGACGCGTTCTCATTCTACGACGTTCACTCAGGTGAATGGAAAGTCGATCCAGGCCGTTACCTCATCGAGGTTGGTTCGGACTCCCGTCATATTCTTTTGTCTGAGGAAATCACCGTGAAATAATAAAAATTGTGCGTAGGCCATTTGTGATAATTGTGGCGGCGTTGATTGCCGCTGGCTGCGGGTCAGAGTTGCTGCCGCAAGACCTTAGGTGTGAATACCAGCGTGATCCTCAAGCGGTTGACGTGACTGCTCCTCGCCTTTCCTGGGTCAATATTCAGAGCGGGAGGGCGCATGGCAATGATCAGGTGGCTTGGCAGATTCAGGTGGCTATCTCGAAGGATGCGTTACGATCTGGACCTGATGTTTGGGACAGTGGCAAGGTTTCAGGTTCATCGACTCCATTTGTGAACTATTCAGGGATTCCTTTGAAGTCGGCGACACGCTATTGGTGGCGGGTAAGGGTCTGGGATTCAAAGGATAAAGTTTCGAAATGGAGTCCGGAGGCCCAGTGGGTCACAGGCTATCTCAATCCTTCGGAATGGACAGCGGAATGGATAGGCGCCCCTTGGGACATCGAGAATCCCCGTGATTGGCGGGATGGCTATCCTATCTACGATTTGGTTGGCAATGATTCGAGGGTCGATGCGGTGCAGGCTTGTTCCCCTTCATCTCCGGCGCCTCTTCTACGTAAGCGATTTATTGTGAATAAAGAGGTTCTGAGAGCTCATTTATTCATCTCCGGTCTTGGTTATTGCGAACCTTATTGCAACGGAGCTAAAGTCGGAGACGATCTCCTCAGCCCTAACCAGACTGATTATGGGACTCGCCACGACATGGATCGCAGGCGACTACCTCTACTTCTAAATGTCAGGGCGCACAGCGTCTTCTATCTTGGCTATGACCTTACGTCCAACCTACGTCAGGGCGAGAATGTCATCGGTTGCATTCTGGGGAATGGATTCTTCAATTCAGCTCACATTTGGATCGCCGGCTATGGATCCCCTCGTGTCAAAGCCCAGTTGGAGATCTTTTACAAGGACGGCTCGCGTGAGACAATATCTACCGATGAGACCTGGAAGGTGAGGGAAAGTGCTATCCGTTCCAACGATGTTTTCGGTGGTGAGGTATATGACGCCCGTTTCGAGACTCCAGGATGGAGCAGTTCAGAGGTTGACGACTCAGGGTGGGCGACTGCCGTTCTTCGGAATGCGCCTGACGGTGAACTCCACGCCCAAATGGGTCCTCCGGATAAAGTGATCGAGACTTTCAAACCTATTGAGATTGAAAAGATCGCTGAGCGGATGTACAAGGTTAAATTCCCCGAAGAGATCTCAGGCCGCATTCGACTCGGCAATATTCGCAACGACGCTGGAGACACACTCAAAATCAGCTACTTGTGTGACGCCGGTGCTGATTTCAACTATAACGGCATCAACGAATATGTCAGTGGAGGCAAAGGTGGTGAGACTTTTGCCCCTGTTTTCAGCTGGTATGTGTTCCACAGTGTTATCGTTGAGAATTGGGAGGGCGAGATGACGGCTGATGACGCTCTCGCTGAAGCGGTGAGCAGTTATGTTCCAGTGAACGCTTCTTTCCAAACATCTGACACTTTGATTAATGCCATCTCGAAGATCTGGGTACGCACGCAGAAAAACAATATGCATGGAGGTGTCCCTTCGGATTGCCCTCATCGTGAGCGCGGACCCTATACCGGTGACGGGCAGATCGCCAGCGCCATGGTGATGCACAACTTCGACGCTCGCTCATTCTATAATAAATGGATCAAGGATATCTTTAACAGCCAGGATATTATCAGCGGTTATGTCCCCAACGGCGCTCCTTGGGAGCCCGGCTGTGGTGGAGGCGCCGCTTGGGGTGCCGCTTTGACCATTATCCCTTGGGAATATTACCTGGCTTACGGTGACAGGCAACTCCTTGAGGAACACTACGACGCAATAAAGATGCAGACCGACTTTCTCGCCTCATGGCCCACTCCGGAAGGGACAATAAGGGTTAAAGTCAGTGATGACAGTTTCATTTTGAACCTTGGGGAGCATGTCCCGCCCTTCACCGGCCCCTCACAGGAAATGGTTCACACTTACATTGCCTGGATGTGCGCCGACTACACTTCCCGCATTGCCAAGGCTCTCGGGAACGCGGAGGATGAGAAGACCTATAAAGCGCTTGCGGATAAGATCGCGGCTGCTTTCCATGCGAAATTCTACGATGCGGAAGAAGGCACATACGGCCCTGACGAGTGTGATGTGCTGGCCTTACGCATAGGAGTTCCCGAATCCGAGCGGGTAAGGGTGATTGATGATCTCAAAAAGCGTATAGGGAAGCGTGGCAACCATATCGTGACGGGGTTTATCGCCAGCAGGGTTTTCTTTGAAATCCTTTCCGAATGCGGTCTTTCAGATCTTGCCTGGGAAATCCTTCATAAAGATGACTATCCCAGTTTCGGGCAGATGATAAAGGAAGGCTCCACCACTATGTGGGAGCAATTTGACGCCAAGAATAGCCACGATCATCCTATGTTCGGAGGCTCGCTTGTCTGGTTTTACCGTTATCTGGCCGGTATTAAGGTTGATCCTGAGAGTCCCGCCTACAGGCATTCCATCATCAGTCCTTTCCTTGCGGAAGGTCTTGATAGTGTTGATTATACGCTCGACACCGTTTATGGACCTCTCCGTGTGGCGTGGAAGAGGTATGGGGGCCGCTTGTCGATGGATATCACGGTGCCAGAGGGTTGCGGTGCCACTCTGAAGTGGCCTGTGGAAGGCGTCACTTTCAGCGGCAACGGCATCAAAGCTCAGGGAACCGCGGAACTCGTCTCCGGGACATATCGATTGTCTTCCAGGATTTGATGTGACAATATTTGCAAAATAATTTGGTTTATAATATAAACTTATTTATATTTGCGACAGAGTTAAGGTGGTATGCGCAGCCTCTCTTGGCTCAGAAAACAATGTAAATAATTGATATTATGGAACAAAACAAAGAAATGACGGCGAACGAGAGCCTCGCTCTCATCACCGAGACCTTGAATAATAACCGCAAGGAAATCACCCGCAGGGGAGGAAAGTACTTCATTCTCTGGGGGATTCTCCTGACTTTTTTCTCCTTGTTGGTTTACATCCTTTGGAAAACCACCGGCCACGCTTACTGGAATAACATCTGGTTCGCGATGCCTCTTGTCGGTTTTCCGTTAGCCAGGATGATCCGTTCCAAGGAGGAACCGGCTGGCGCCACGAATGCTGTTAGCCGGATCATATCCGGAATATGGACCTCTTTCGGGGTGTTCGCCTGCTCCGTCGCGGCTTTCACTGTTATTTTTACCACGTTGTTTGATAATCCTCTTGCCGCCATAGTATTGGGTGCCAGTCTTACGGCGGAGATTGTGCTTCTCTTCGGTTTGGCCGAGACCATCAGCGGAGTCGCTTTGAGAAACTGGGCTATCAAGATCGCGGGATTTGTCACCGGCATCGGCAGTGTGGCCATATATTTTATCACGGGGGCTAACGAGGAGCAGATGCTCATATTCACCCTTGCCGGACTGGTCCTTGCCGCCACGGGCCTAATTGTCAAACGCCAGAACTAGTGAAAGATGTTCCCGAAACTGGATCCCATACTTCATTCGGAGTTGAGGCTGGCTGTGGTGTCTCTTCTTGCCGGGGTGGAATCAGCTGATTTCACGTACATTAAGAAGCAGACAGGAGCCACCGCGGGCAACCTCAGCGTCCAAATCGACAAACTCTCCTCGGCCGGTTATATTACGGTCGAGAAAGGTTTCAAAGGCAAGATGCCTTGCACTACATGCAGCCTTACTCCCGAAGGCCTTGAGGCCTTCCGGAAGTATGTCGATGCCCTGAAAGAATATATTTCCAATTAAGTCCTGTTACGTAAGTAATTTAACTGATAAACGAAAAAACCAAAATCTATTTAAGGGTTTTGGTTTTTTTGTAGTCTATTATATGGGATTTGGTTAATAATAAGTGGTAAATGGTAGTGGGACCTAAGGACTTCGACAGGTTCAAGGAAGCATGGTTCAGGGGAGTGTATGACAAACACTTCCCCGAACTGTACTTTTATTTGCGGTCTTTCACCTCTGACGAGGAACTGATCCGTGACATCATCCAGGACGCATTCGTCAGTCTCTTGGACAAAAACCGGATGGAAAGCGTTTCCAACATCAAGGGGTACCTCTTCTCTTGTGTACGTAACTCCTTGTATGACAAGATTAAATCGGACAAAAAGAAAGACAGGGTGAGGCTTGAGATGATCCTTGAGGCCGACAATCCCATGTCCGAATCTTATGCCGTTACAAATGAAAACCTTATAGCCCTTACTGAGGAGGCAGTGAGGATCCTCCCAGTCACGTGCAGATCCATTTTTGAAATGATCAAGGTCGAGGGCCTGACCTACAAACAAGCCGCTGAGAGGCTGTCTCTTTCGGTCAAGACAATCGAGACACAGATGGGCATCGCCTTCCGAAAGATCAGGGAATACGTCACTGCGGCCGTAACAGAGAAATGACAATGATAGAAGATAAAAAATACGAACTAATCGCCGCTCACCTTGCTGGAGAGACAGACAAGGAAGAGAATGAGCGGTTGAGCGAATGGATCGGAAAGTCCGCTGAGAATAAGCGGGTTTTCGAGGAGCTGAGCGCCATGTGGACCTATGGTCTGACTGACGACAATCAGATGGAAAAGAGCAAGGAAGTTGTGCTTGGGAGAGTGCTTTCAAGCGTCCGGAGACGGCGGCTTCTAAGGCCTGTGGCGGCGGTTGCGTCGATTGCCGCTGCCGTGTCGCTGGGATTTGTTGCTGCGGCTATATTCTTACGTCCCGAGCGCATTGTTGAGACTATGGTCTCCGAACCTGAGGGGGAGATTACCCTCTCAACCTTGCCTGGCCAGAAAGCCGAGGCCACCCTTGCGGATGGTACCAGGATCTGGCTAAATTCTGGCACCACCATCACCTATCCGGCAGCATATGGGATAGGGGAGCGGACTACGACCCTGGTTGTGGGCGAGGTATTCATGGAGGTGGCGAAGAATGTGGATATGCCTTTTGTCCTGAACACTTCTGAAGGCTTTGTCAAGGTCTACGGAACTAGCTTTAATGTAAGGAATTACCCCACTGATCAGTCAATGACGATAAGCCTTAAAGAAGGATCCATTGAATATTTCTCATCGGACAATCAATCCAAGGTGCTGATGGTTCCGGGGCAGAAAGTTGTCCTCGACAAAAAAGCTGAAAGTCCTGCAGGGGAACTGAAAGATTCGGTGGTACAATTATCCTCTGCGATGGTTCTTCAAAAGTGCGATGCCGAAGTTGAATCGGTCTGGCGTTTCGGCGAACTCAAGATAGAGAGAAAAAGCTTCAGTGATTTGATGACGGAGATGGAAAGATGGTACGGAGTGGAAATTAAGGTTTCGGGGAATATCCCAGCGGACAGCTACTATTGGATGACCATCAAGACCGAGTCGCTTAGGGAAATGCTTGCCCTGCTCGCTAAAATCACACCTCTGACATATAAGATAGATGGCAAAGACGTGGCGATAAATGTCAAATAGCCAATTATTTCCAACCACATAAAGAAACGTTTATGAGTAAACAATTTAAATCCTTAGTCTGCCTTTTGCTGCTGACGCTCGGCGCCTTGTCGCTGAACGCCCAGCCAGGCAAAAGGCTGACAGTACAGATCCAGAACGGAACCGTCCTGGATTGCATCAAATCTATCGAGGAACAGACTGATTACTCTTTCCTCTTCAGCAACTCCATTGGAGTCGAGAAGAAGGTCTCGGTCAACTGTGTGAACCAAACCCTCGATCAAGTGCTTGCGGCTATATTTTCCGAGAACGGGATTGCCTTTGACATAGTCGGCAACCAAATCACGCTGCGGAAAACCGTTCAAGGACGTAATCAGCCCAATGGCCTAAGAGAAATCACTGGAAGAATAACGGACAGTAAAGGAGATTCCGTCATAGGGGCAGGTGTTGTTTTAGTCGAAGATCCTACGAAAGGAACTATCACTTCAACTGACGGCTCCTGGTCCTTGAACGTTCCTAACGGTCAGATCACATTGCAAGTTTCTTCTCTTGGCTACACTACCCGGCAAGTGACGATTCTACCTGGCCAGAACATCGTTAATATCTCCCTTGACGATGATGCCTTGAACCTAGACGAAATTGTGGTGGTGGGTTATTCTACAACTACAAAGAGAGAACTGATTTCCTCGGTCTCAACAGTCAAGACACAGCAAATATCCAATCTTCCTGTTGTCAATGTATCCCAAGGACTAGCTGGCCGGTCGCCCGGTCTTATTGTCACCCAGAGCGGAGGAGGAATCAATACCAATCCCACCATCAGCGTACGTGGCGGTGGGGACCCTATCTATGTTATCGACGGGGTGATCAGGCCACAAGGAGATTTCGTAAGGCTGTCTCCTGAAGATATCGAGCAGATGAACATCCTCAAAGATGCTTCCGCAACTGCCGTTTATGGGGCGCGGGCAGCTAACGGAATCATCCAGATAGTGACCAGGAAGGGAACACAGGGGAAAGCGTCTGTCGAATATGATTTTAACCATTCCATGGCCCAACCCGCATTCTGGCCAAAAACATTAAGGTTGTATGAACGATATGAGTATGCCAATCAAGGTTATTTGAATGAAGGGCAGGACCTCCAATACACTAACGAGATCATCAGTAAAGCGAAGCAAGGGCTTGATGCTGAAGGCAGGAAGATGGACGTTGTTCGCGATGTTACGATGAGATCCTGGGCACCGCTGACTAAGCATACAGTCAGGTTGTACGGAGGAAATGATATCGCCAGCACATATGTCTCTTTCTCCAATACGGATCAGCAATCATTATTTAAAAACGCTGATTACGCTCTTTATCGTTCCACAATACACTTGGCCCAGAATGTCAACTTGAGAAAATTTGGAGTTCAAATCAGCGCTGTTCTTGACGGAACCACGCAATCCCAGCATTCTCCAAGAGGTACTCGTACTGGAGGTGGAATCGGAGAGTTGATGAGTATCATACAGAACGCCCCTGAGAGAGTCCTGTTCAATAATTATGATCTTCCTTGGTCAACTGGTACTTATAACATGTATTCGGAACTATCCAAAGATGTCGGATATGACCGGTATAACACAAATGTGATAAATGCGAAGGGAGAATTAATTTGGAGCGTTCCCTGGATAAAGGGATTGAAGACCAGAATCTCCTCAGATTACAGATACGCATTTGTTGACGACAAGGTCTGGATCAAACCCCCGGCAGAATACTTATGGGATTCGACAAAACCGATTTATGTCGGTCAAGCATCTTTGAGCTTGAATTTCCAGAAAGCGGGGGCTTTCACGAACCAAGTGTTTGTTGAATACACCAACACGTTCGGAAAGCATTCTTTATCGGCTGTCGCTGGATATGAGCAGTATTATGAGAAAACTATAAATTATACTCTCGGGCGGCGAGAATATGAGTTCCTAATCGACCAGATAAGCGTAGGACCGGCTGATACACAAACAAACAGTGGGAGTGAAGGGGAACTCGGACGTGCCTCCTGGATTGGCCAGGCAAGATATAACTACGGAGGCAAATACTACCTTGAAGGGGCGATACGCCATGATGGGTCAGACTATTTCGCTCCGGGCAAGAGATGGGGAACATTCTTTGGAGGATCCGTCGGCTGGGTATTATCCTCAGAACCATGGATGCGTGCAATGGTTGATAACGATGTGCTCAATATGTTGAAACTGAGAGCCTCCTACGGACAGACAGGCCTTGATTCGAGCGCCGGTCGTTTCGCCTACATGCAATCATATACACTTAACGCATTGTCATATGTGGTGGACGGAGTATTTGTGCCCGGATTTACTGAAGGATCTCTGCCTTCTCCGGACCTCTCTTGGTACACAACCACTCAAACCGACATTGGGTTTGATTTTTCCTCCGCCAAAAACCGTTTGTACGGAATGTTCGATTACTTCTTCTACAAGACACACGGTTACTTGGTATCACCTACTGGTGAGAGTTATTTGAACAAGGTTATCGGTATCGGAATGCCGAAAGTCAAGTCAGACTCAGAATATAGAAGGGAAGGTGTTGAGATCCACTTGGGCTGGAGAGATGTAGTTGGCGATTTCAGTTATGATATCTCAGCTAATGCCACCTATTTCGACCAGCTTTGGGCATATGACCAGTCCGAAGCGGAGTCCTCGTATATGAACCCCTACACACGAACCCAGCAAAACCGGGGCTATTACGGCAATCTTTATCATGCCCTCGGTTACTATGCGGATCAGAGTGATGTGTTCAACAGTGTGGCTATCCTTGGATCTATGAACAGCGGGAATCTGTTCCCTGGAGACATAAAATATGAAGACAGCAATGGCGATGGTCAGATCACCAGTGAAGATTATCGTCATCTGGGAAAAGCAAGTGTGCCCCGCTGCCAATTCGGAATCAATATCGCTTTGGGATATAAAGGATTCTTCTTCAACTCCCTGATACAGGGATCGTCAAAAAGCAACAAGATGATATCTGGTACGAATCTGATGAAAACAGACCAAGTCAGCGATCTGTTGACGATATATCCTTATCAGAAAGACACTTGGACTCCGGCAAACACCGATGCCGCATATCCTCGTCTGACATGGAATTCGACACTCAACAATAACAACAACTATGTCTCGAGTGATTTCTGGCTTCTAGACTGCTCCTATGTGAGATTGAAGGATATTCAATTAGGGTATGACTTTAAATACTCGGCCCTTAAAAAATTCGATTGGTTGTCCAAACTTAAAGTTGGAATATCTGGTCAGAATCTCTTCACTATCTCAAAAGCGCAGAAATATGGCCTCGACCCGGAAAATGGCAGTGCTGCCGGGTATGCTTATCCGGTCGAGAGGACTATTGCATTGACTGTCAACATTGGATTCTAATAGTAATTATGAAAACAAATATAATACTTGAATTATTATTAGGGATGAGTTTGGCTCTTTTAGCATCTTCCTGCAAGAATACGCTTGACACTCATCCGACGGACTTCTTCGACGAAGAGACGGTTTGGACTTCATATAGTACTGTAAACGCATTCATTAATTCGACTTATGAATCTGTGATTAATGGCGTATGGGCAGGAAGTGGTACAGCTATCGCCTGGGAATCAAGAACACCCAATTCTGTTATGGCCGACCAGGTTGGCAAAGGAATAGATACTTGGACAACTGAGACAGGATTGAGTACATCAATCGATCTTGGGACCAACCAGTCTACAAGACTCCGTAGATGCAACCTTATTATCAGTAAGGCAGAATCCTCCGACGTTCTTTCATCCGATGAAAAGAAACTAATCATCGGAGAGGGTAAGTTCCTCCGCGCTCTTGTGTTCTTCGATCAGGCAAGAAAGATGGGGCGGTTCCTTCCGATTCGACAGGTCTTTTCCGAAAGCGATACTCTTGCGGTAAAAGACATTAAGATTACATCAACCCTGAAAGAAAGCTACGATATCGTAATCGAGGATTTCGAGGATGCGATCTCAAAGCTTCCTTTATCTTCCTCTGCCGGAAGGGCCAACAAGTATGCCGCCGAAGTTATGCTTAGTAGTGCTTGTCTTCAGGCTTATGCTTACACAGGCGACAAGTCATATCTGACTAAAT
The DNA here is from genome assembly GCA_902785575.1 of uncultured Bacteroidia bacterium. GTDB lineage: Bacteria > Bacteroidota > Bacteroidia > Bacteroidales > UBA932 > Cryptobacteroides. The sequence goes on from CACZZF010000014.1 coordinate 75,319, forward strand.
GCATAGCAGCGGCAATGGATGTTGTTAGCAACAAACAATTGACAGAGAATTATGGTGGTATGTTCTATGATACAGATGCTAATAATCCGGAGATTCTTTTCGGCTATTATAGAATAAAGGAAAATTCCACAGTTCAATCATTTGACGAGACAATGCTTACTACTCCTAACGTCAGTGCTGATGATCAGAAATCTTCTCTGTGTACTGTTATTTTCAATAACATACACGGTAAGACTTTTTCGGGTTGGGGGGTCTACTGGCCAACACAGGAAATGGTTGATAATTATCTGGTTATTGATGACGAGTCTGGAGAAGCTCTTCCGTGGTGGGAAACTTCCCAATGGAAGAATAATGTCGATGAGTTGGATCCGTCAACAGTGAAGGAAGCTGGTCAGATTGATTCTTACAACAGACTCACAGGAGAGGCGAGAAGGATGCCTTCCCCACAGGATTTGAGCAATGTCAACTACTCTTATCCCAATTTCTCACGATACTCCGTCCTCAAGAAGGACAGGACGGACAATAGGAATATTTCCGAACTGATGTATCAGAATAGAGACGCCCGCTTCCATGCGAACATAACTGCGGATGGAGATACTTTCGTTGGTGAATTGTTCCAGACCAACCTTAACGGGAACGCCTCTTCAGGAGTCCGCTCTAAAGAAGATGGCGGATGGTACTGTACCACGACCGGATATTATTGGAGGAAGAACACCATCGAGAATGTCGATCGTTACTATTACAATATTCCCTGTGATTTCCATTATGTTCTAGCTCGTGTCGGGGAGGCTTATATGAACCTCGCAGAAGCTTATCTATGCCTAGGAGATGTCGCAAATGCCATAAAGGCGCTGAATGCCACTCGAGTCACTCATGGAAAACTTCCCGAATCCAAAGCCAATACCCTGGAAGAAGCTTGGGCAGACTATATGAGGGAGCGAAACTGTGAGATGTGCAATGAGCATGGTGACATGTACTTCACTTATCTGCGCTGGGGGAAATACGGAGGTTATTCAAATGCGGGACGAGGCCCTGGAGATATAATTGCAGCCCTTGACTCTCCTACCCATAAAATCGAGATCAACCGTGACCGCACAGCCATCTTGATTGGACAACACACCCTCATGAACTCGGCCGCCCGAAGGTTCACCGTCAGACGGTACCTCTTCCCTCTCACACAGAGTTTCCTTGATTCAAGAGAAGCCTATGGCCTTGATCATCAGCAAAATGAAGGTTGGTAATCCCCAAATGAATATAATTATGAAATCATTTAAATCCATCATAATCGCGATACTCTCATCGTTGACATGCACATCTTGTCTGGAGTATAATCTGAAGACTCTTGATGTTTTTACTGGTGCCGACATCGCTTCCGCATATGTATATTACAGATATGTCGACAACTCCGTAACATCACCGTTAAGCGGCGCCAATTCGGTGAAGCAGTCAACCTTGACAGTCAAGAATAACATCGACCCGAGTGCGGGTACATGCGACATCAAAGCCTCCTTGCCTTCCAATTTTCCTTCTTCAGAGATAGGAAATATCAGCACCGGCCAGTTGGTTGTAGCCGTCCAGATTTCCACTGCGGCGATCATCTCCCCTACCGGAAATTCCCCTGCTCTTGGAACACCTGCGGACTGGACATCGCCACATAAATACATTGTCGAGGCCGCAAACGGTTCAAAGAAGGAATGGACCATTACTGTCACCTTGGACAAGTGATAACTATGTATTCATCGTTTTTTCAGGGACGACAGTTAAAGTCGTCCCTGAATTATATATTTTTATAAACGATTTTATAATTCTACCATGCTACGAAGGGCCTTTATAAAAAGAATCTCTGGAGGAGTCCTCCTTCTGTCTACCGCACCTTTTCTCTATTCTTGCGAGAGTAAGAAAGTGTCAAAAAAGTTACGTTTCGGAGTTGTCTCAGATGTCCATTATGCGGATCGGGACATGTTCATCAACCGGTACTACCGCCAATCCATCGACAAGATGAGGGAAGCGATTGACCGATTCAACGGATCTGGCCTTGACTTCATCATAGAACTGGGAGATCTCAAGGATATGGGGACTGACAAGAATCCCGCACAGGCTCTGGGCTTCCTTGATAAGATAGAAGGCCAACTCCAGTCTTTTGACGGACCTGTATACCATGTGCTTGGGAATCATGATGAGGATTGCATATCCAAAGCTGATTTCCTGGCACATACATCCAATCCTGGTAACTGCAAAGGTAAACCCCATTATTCATTCAAGGCTAAAGGAGTGCAATGCGTAGTCCTTGACGCCAACTTCAATGCCGATATGTCCGATTACGACTGCGGGAACTTCGACTGGACTTCCGCCTGGCTGCCGAAAGAGCAACTGGAGTGGTTGGACAAAGAGCTTGCGTCCCAGCCGAAAACACCGACCCTGATATTCGTCCACCAGATGTTGGACAGTTTCTCCGATATTGATAAGAACTTGTGTGTGGGCAACGGGGATGAGGCGGTCTCCATCATTGAGAAGCATCCTCAAGTGTTGGCTGTATTCCAAGGTCATCACCACCCTGGACACTATAGCTTCAGGAATGGAATTCATTATTGGACATGTGCCGGAATGATTGAGGGAGAGTATCCGGATCATAATGTGTATGCCGTTGTGGAGGTCCGCCCGAATGGAGACATATTCATAGAAGGTTTTCGCGATTGCATAGGAGGGGAGTTCCCTCGTTCAATGCGCCAGTAAGTCCCCTGGCTGCCTTGGACTGGGGCGCTTAATTGATTGATACTCAATCGTTAACTGTCTCTGCCTGCAAGGTGCGGCTGCCCATCATAAGAAAAGTATTTCTGTTTCTTATCATCAATTTTTTGTTTCTTATGATTATTTCCGTTTAGTCTGGGTATCTTGGCCGGAACTAAAATGGTGAAATCATGAGGGAAACACAATTCAATTCGGATGTAAACGCGGATAAGTCTTATTTGTCATGGATTGTTGATCTTGCGAAAAGGTATCGTACAAGTCAAATTAAAGCGGCTACCAAGGTAAACGAAGATATGCTTCGGTTCTATTGGTCAGTTGGAGAAGACATTGAGAAGAAACAGCTGGAGAATCTTTACGGCAGCCATTTCTATGAGAATCTTAGCAAGGATCTAAAGCATGAACTTGGATTAAAGCAAGGGCTATCGCCAAGTACGCTTAAGTATATGAGATACTTCTATCAGCTTTATTCTCAATTAGTTGAAAATCGTCAGCAGGATGCTGACGATTTCAATTGCATCTTTAAGATTCCTTGGACACACCATATGTGCATAATTGATAAAGTGAAAGGAGATGTCAATAAGGCTCTGTTTTTCGTTCGGAAGTCCTTAGGGAACAACTGGGGGCGTGGGGTTCTCTTGAATTATCTGTCCTCAGACTTGTACGAGCGCCAAGGGGCCGCTCAGACAAACTTTTCACAAACTCTTCCTTCTTCAGAAAGCGAACTTGCCGAAGAACTCCTGAAAAGCCCATATGATTTTTCTTTCTTGCCAGGAAAAGAAAGATATCTCGAGAGGGAATTAAAAGAGGCATTAATAAGGCATATTACAGATTTCCTTCTTGAGCTGGGAAAGGGATTTGCATATGTGGGAAGAGAATACATCCTTGTAGCAGGGGACAAGGAAAAAAAGTTAGATCTGCTTTTCTATATCATTCCATTACATCGTTATTGCGTTATCGAAGTCAAAATAACTGAATTTGACTTCCCTGACATTGGGCAGTTAGCCGGTTATGTGGCAATGGTTGATGATTTGCTTAACTCCGATGGTGACAAGCCTGCGATTGGTTTGCTGATTTGTAAGGAAAAGAATACAGTTTTGGCAAGATATGCTCTTTCAAGTATGAATCAACCTATTGGCATTTCTGAATATGAGATTGCTCGCCAATCCATCCCGGAAGAACTTAAGGATGCTTTGCCTTCGACTCAAGAGATTGAAAAAAGGCTCGGATCTTCAAGTTGTTGTTCGATGCGGCGGAAATCGCTAAATTCGTCCCGGAAGAGAGGATCAAATACTAGCACGATATGACTACTGAAAGAGACATACGCAACCAGATTGCCTACAGCCGTGAGGAAGGTCGTAAAGAAGGTCGCGAAGAAGAGAGGCGCCTCATCATGGAAAATCTAAAAAAGAAAGGCTTCTCTGATGAGGAGGTTGCTTCAATTCTTGATCCTTAATATTTGATCTTGTACTGGTTGCAGAAATCGATGGCGCTCTGGTAGCCGCATTTGGCTGCCAGGGCGCAATTGGCTTCAGTCATGCGTACCTTGCCTTCGGAGGCGTATAGCCTTCCAAGCCTGTAGAGAGTCGAGCCTAAGTTGTCGTCTTTGAAATTCCCGGCCTTTATCCCTTTTTCTGAGGTGTTGAACAGTTTATAGTATGCCTGGACAGCTTTCTCCAAACTTGCGATCGCCTTGGCATTGTCTCCGAGTCTCGCGTATGAGGCTCCCAAGCCGTTGTGGATCCAATAGTCCATGGTGATGGATTTACCCTCATTCTCCGCCAGCCAGTCCTGGGAAACGGTGATATTATCCTTATCCCTTCCGAGAAGGTTCAACAGTACGGCATACTGATACTCCGAGAGCATGTTCAAGGCGCCTTTTTCCTTTAAGGACGCGAAGCAATCGACGGCCTCAGCATATTCCTCAGCCTCCAGATGGCTTTGAGCCGCGGCTCTCAGACTGTCCACAGGATCAACTACTTCCGCAATGGATTCGATATTCTCAAGGTCGCCGATCACGATCTTTTCTCCTTCCCGGGTGACTTCACCGAGACTTTCGAAAGCCGAGCTTCCAATTATCAGAGGAACGGTCTGTTTGCTCACGACAAAGGCGGGGATGTCCGTCACGAGGACATGATCCCCGATCTTAAGCCTTTTGATGACAAACGCGGCTCCCTTTGAACTGGATCCGTCAGGCAATTTCAATGTGGTGATTCCTTTGACATCCTCGTCGTGTATGTACCCGTTTTCGTAAAGGAACAGGTAGGTGGTCGTGGACATGCTCACGAACCAGTTTTCCTCTGTGTAATATGTCCGTACACCGACCCCGTTGACGGAGGTCTCGATTGTGTACTTGCCATCTTCTCCCGCCGGTTGGAGGGTCACTACGCTTCGTCCTGAGCCTGTCGAAGGGCTTTGGGCGGAAGCCGCTACCGGCAGAATCGCCAGCAACGCGGCCAGCAACTTGGTTTTCATTTAAATGACTGTGTTACGGATTTTCTCGGCCTGGGCCTTGCGATAAGCGTCCAGTTTGTCGGAGATAGCCTTGTCGCCTAAGGCAAGTATCTCCGCGGCGAGGATGGCTGCGTTCTTTGCTCCACCAATGGCCACTGTCGCCACAGGGATTCCGGTGGGCATCTGCACCATCGAGAGAAGTGAGTCGAGGCCGCCGAGGTTCTTGGTGGCCATAGGTACGGCGATGACAGGCAATGTGGTGAGCCCAGCGGCGACTCCGGCCAGATGGGCGGCACCGCCAGCACCTGCTATCACGACTCCAAAGCCTCTGTCTTTCAGGGCTTTGGTATATTCAAACATAAGCTCGGGGGTCCGGTGGGCGCTGATGACCCTCTTCTCGTACCCGATTCCGAAATCGTCAAGAATGCCGAAGGCTCCGGACATTACCTCGAGGTCGCTTGTGGACCCCATGATGATAGCGACTTTCATGATTATGAATATTTAAACATTTGTCCAGTGGATTTTGATCCCGTCTTTCTCCATGCCCCGGAACCAGGTCATTTGCCGTTTGGCGAACTGGTGGATGGCGTTGGACAGCAGCAGGCGCATCTCCTCGTAGCTGAGGATTCCGAGCACATGCTGAGTGACGAACTTATACTCTAGACCGTAGTACATCAGGTCTTCCGGCCGTATCCCGCTGTCCAGCAGACTTTTGACCTCGTCGATAAGGCCATTCCGCAGCCTGGCGTCCAGGCGGGCGTCGATTCGCGCGTTCCTCTCCTCCCTGCTCACAAGAGTTCCGATGTAATATGGCTTTTTGGGAAGATATGAGGTTTCCGCGACCGGATTGTCTTGCTTGTAGAGCGCCACTTCCAATGCCCTTATCACTCGACGTTTGCTTTGCAGCACGCCCTCGCCGGGCAGTGGCCCCAACTCGGCCAGCCTTGCTATAAGTTCCTCAATGTCATATTGTTCCAGTTCAGCCCTAAGCTCTTCATCCGGCGGCACTTGGGGAAGAGAGTATCCGCAAGTGGCCGCTTCGATGTACAGGCCGGTCCCGCCGCAAAGGATAGGAATACGTCCTCTTTCCCTAATATCTTTGTATGCCTTCTCAAAGGCTTCCTGCCATTGGTAAAGGTCAAATCTTGTACCCGCCGGCACAATGTCGATCAGATGGTACGGCACATCCCCATATTCCTCCAGATCCTTCCCCGTCCCGACATCCATGCCGCGATATACCTGTCTGCTATCCGCAGACAGGATCTCGGAGGACACTATACCTCCGAGCTGCCTAGCTAACTCTACGGCGTATCTAGTCTTTCCGGAGGCGGTGGGTCCGAGGACGACGATTAGATCGGTATTGCCGGAAAGATAATCGTTCAGAACAGATTCGACATCAATGACTTCCGGATCCGGAAGAGGAGCCGGAGGAGGAATCGGAATAGCCTCCCGCAACTTGTTCTGACGGTTTCTTGACATATCAATCGCCGCGCTCCATCTCTCGCCTGATATCCTTCTCCTTTATGGAAGCCCTCTTATCGAAAGCCTTCTTTCCACGAGCCAAGGCAATCACCAATTTGGCGAAACCCTCATCATTGATGAATAACTTGACGGCGACAATCGTGAGACCCTTCTCTTTTACCGCCTGATGCAGATGACGCAACTCCTTTTTTGTCAACAACAACTTTCGGTCCCGGAGCGGCTCATGCTGTCCCCACGATCCCCAGAAATACTTGGCGACATTCATCCCCTTGACAAACAACTCATTTCCCACAAAATAGCAGAACGAGTCCACCAATGAGACCTTTCCCATCCGGATGGATTTGATCTCCGTGCCGACCAGGACTATTCCCGCCTCGAAAGTCTCCAGGAACTCATAATCAAAAGAGGCTTTCTTGTTCCTTATCTCAACCCTATGTTCTTTTTTCGCCGCCATATCTCTTATACAGAATTTACAAATATACCACTTTTTTGTGTTGCGGTGAAAATTGATTAAGTTTGCAGCTCGTTACAAATCTAAGAAGATGAGAAAGTTGATTCTGGCGGCAGCGACCGCCGCGGCGCTGATCCTCGCAGGCTCCTGCGCCTCTCACAAGTACGAGACCGTAAAGGGTGATCCTTTGAAGACCAAGATCTACACCCTTGACAATGGCCTCAAGGTTTATATGACAGTTAACAAAGAGACCCCTCGTATCCAAACCTACATCGCTGTCAGGGTAGGAAGCAAGGATGATCCGCATGAGACAACCGGTCTGTCCCATTATCTTGAGCACCTTATGTTCAAAGGCACGGAGAGATTCGGAACCTCCAACTATGAGGCCGAGAAACCGATGCTTGATCAGATCAGGAGTCTTTTCGAGGAATATAGGACCAAGACCGATCCCCAGGAGAGGATAGCCCTCTACCATGTGATCGACTCGATCAGCTATGAGGCCTCGAAGATCGCTATCCCCAATGAATATGACAAATTGATGTCCATCATCGGGTCCACCGGATCGAACGCCTTCACCTCCAATGACATGACTGTCTATCAGGAGGATATCCCTTCCAACCAGATAGAGAATTGGGCCAAGATCGAGGCTGACAGGTTCATCCACCCCGTCATCCGCGGTTTCCACACCGAACTGGAGGCTGTCTACGAGGAGAAGAACATGAGCCTCACCGAGGATGACTCCAAGGCGATGGAAGCTATTGATTCTGTGCTGTTTTCCCGTCATCCTTACGGTATCCAGACCACTATCGGGACACAGGAGCATCTGAAGAACCCTTCGATCATCAACATCGAGAACCACAGGAGCAATTTCTATGTTCCCAACAATGTGGCGATCTGTGTCTCCGGTGATTTCGATCCCGATTCATTCGTGGATATCATCGAGAAGTATTTCGGAGAGTGGCAGCCCAATCCGGACATCAAGACTCTCCAATATGAGCCTGAGCCTCCTATAACTTCTCCTGTCGAGAAGACCGTCTATGGCCTTGACGCTGAGTTTGTGATGCTTGGCTGGAGGACTCCGGGCTCCAAGGACATCCTTCGTAGCGAGGTCGGGAATATCGTCGCTTCTGTCCTGTACAACGGCAACGCCGGACTGGCTGACCTGGATCTCATCCAGGCCCAGAAAATCGGTGGATTCTACATGATGAACTATGGCCGTCCTGACTACGGTGAGTTGCTTATGATAGGCTATCCACGTGAGGGACAGTCTCTTGAGGAGGTCCGTGACCTGATGCTCGAGGAAGCCGGAAAACTTCGTACCGGTGACTTTGACGAGGAACTTATCAAGTCCACGATCAATAATATCAAACTCAGCCAGATGTCCCAGTTTGAGAGCAATGGACGTAGGGCGATGGCCTTCGTCAACTCTTTCATCAGCGGGCATAAGTGGAAAGATGACGCCCTTCAGTTGAGCCGTCTTGAGAAGGTCACCAAGAGGCAGGTCACCGACTGGGCGAACGAGTATCTCGGCGCCAATAGCTATGCCTTGGCTTACAAGAGGATAGGAGAGGATCCTAATATCGACAAGATCGCCGCTCCGGCTATCACTCCTATTGAGACTAACCGCCACATGCAGAGCGACTTCCTTACCGCTATACAGGCTACCGAGGTCGCTCCGATCGAGCCGGTTTTCCCTGATTTTACCAAGGATATGGCCAGGGATGACCTCTCCGGAGGAGTTGAGCTTCTGTACAAGAAGAATGAGATCAACGATATCGCCACCTATACCGCGATCTTTGATCGTGGCATCCAGAATGATCCTCGTCTTGACCTCGCGTTCGGCTATCTGAGCTATCTCGGCACGCCGACACGCAGCGCCGCCCAGATTAGGAAGGACATGTATTCATTGGCGTGCTCTTACGGACTTTCCGCCGGTCCTGTGCAGACAGTCGGTAGGGTCAGGGGCTTGGACGAGAATATCGGAGAGGCCATGGACATCGTTGAGGATCTCATATTGAACGCCGTTCCTGACACGACTATCCTTGCCGCTCTTAAGGCGGATGTGCTTAAGAACCGCGCGGACAGCAAACTGAGCCAGAGCGCCTGTTTCTCCGCCCTCCAGGATTACATTTATTACGGTCCTGAGTTCGTGGCCAAGTCCACCCTCTCTGACGAGCAGATTATGGCCCTCACTTCCGAGGAACTTCTCGGCGCCGTCAAGGATCTCTACTCCAAGAAACACGAGGTTCTCTATTACGGTCCCTCTGAGGAGGTCGCCGCAAGGAAGATGATCTTGGATCACCACAAGATAGCTGATAATCCCGAGCCGCTTGTGAAAGAGCATCCTCTTCATCGCCAGGTCAACGGGAACCAGGTGTTCCTTGCGCCTTACGACGCCAACCAGTTCTATTATGTGCAGTATTCAGACAGGGGAGAGAAGTTCGATGTGAAGAATGATCCTTCTGTCATCATGTACAACAATTACTTCGGAAGCGGCATGAACGCTATCGTCTTCCAGGAGATGCGTGAGGCCAGGGGTTTGGCATATTCCGCCAGGGCTTCCCTGATTAACCCGTCTTATCCGGATGACGATTATTACTTCTTTGCTTATATTGCTTCCCAGAATGATAAGCTGAAGGATGCCGTCCAGGCTTTTGACCAGATTATCAACAATATGCCTGAGTCAGAGCATGCTTTCCAGGTGGCTAAGACCGCTATTTTATCGCAGTTGCGCACAAGGCGTGTCACTGGAATGGGCGTGCTTAACCAGTACCTGTCACTCAGGGATCTCGGCCTTACCGAGAGCCGTGATAAAGCCGTTTTTGAGGCTGTCCAGAACATGACTCTGGAGGATGTCAAAGCCTTCCAGCAGAAATGGATCAAGAACAGGGAATATAACTACGGGTTCCTGGGTCGTGAAGATGATTTCGACTCCGCCTTCATCTCCACCCTCGGCCCTGTAAAGCACCTTACCCTCGAAGAGATCTTCGGGTACTAGCGCACCCACATCATGCTGACGCTCAATGTCATGCTGAGCGTAGCGAAGCATCTTTTTTGGGATAGTCATAATTTTTTTCATATATTTACCAGAGTATTTTTTCCTGGTCAATATGAAAAAGTTATTCACTATTCTCCTCTCCTCCATCTTGACTATGGCCGCTGTCTGTTCATGCGGCCCGAAAGAGGATCCCGAGATTGCCGTGTCCGGCGTGTCGGTCAGCCAGAGCACTCTCACCCTTGAAGTGGGCGGCTCGACCAACCTAACGGCGACTGTCTCACCTTCGAACGCCACGAATAAATCAGTGACCTGGTCAAGTTCCAACCAGGCTGTGGCCACTGTCAATAACGGAACTGTGACCGCCGTGTCTCCAGGCACGGCCACGATAACCGCTATGGCTGGAGGAAAATCCGGAACCTGCTCGGTGACAGTCGCTAAGAAGTCCATTGCGGTTTCCTCTGTGACTTTGGACCAGACCGAGGTGAGTCTGACTGAAGAAGAGTCCGTGACTTTGACCGCCACGGTGTCTCCATCGGATGTCGACGACAAGAATGTGACCTGGGAGTCCAGTGACAACACCATAGCTACGGTAGAAGGTGGCAAGATCACGGCCCTTAAAGCGGGTGAGGTGACGATCATAGCCAAGGCCGGCGGCAAGGAGGCTACCTGCAAAGTGACTATCGAACCGAATGAAGAGAGTCGGATCAAGGCTGCCCTCATGGAGATTTATAATGCGATGGATGGTCCGAATTGGAAAAATGCCACTAACTGGGGAACTGATGCTTCTTTGACGTCGTGGAATGGAGTTGAGTGGAACAAGCAAAAGCATGAATTGCGCTTGTATCTCATAGAACAAGGTCTTAAAGGTGAGTTCCCGGACTGTTTTGATGCCTTGTCTTCTTGTGTGAAGTTCTGGCTTCAGAATGAACCCGGAGTGACCGGGACCCTTCCACCAAGTTTCAGTAAGCTGGGCCGTTTGGAAGTGCTTGTCATAGAGAGGACATCAATGACAAGTCTTCCTGACATTTTCTCCGGCATGCCCCTTGGTTTTGTCGCCATCAATTTGAATACCTTGATGGATGGCCCTTTGCCTGAGTCTCTTGGGGAAAGTGATAGATTGATGGGGGAAGATCTTGTGGAAGGAATCTATACTCCGAAATTGGATTGTTCTGGAAATGGCTTTACTGGAGTCATCCCTGAATCGTGGTTGAGACTTGGCACTCATTTCTCAATTCAAAATCACAAGTTCTCCGGACTTATTCCCGAATATTTCTATACGACTGATAATCCCGGATATTGGATTAATTTGTTCATCAATTCGGGGGTTCCGGCAGATGATCTGGACTACAGGAAATCAGATCCGTTCATAGTCATGGATCGGGACATTCCCGGTTACTGGTTCGACAAGGACATCAATGATGCGATCACCGGTAAACCGATCCCTTATAAGGAGATCGTGTCCAAGAACAAGGCTACGGTGGTCTTCAAATGGGCTTCTTGGTGCGGTTTTTCCGCAGCCTTGCTTCCGCAGCTTAAAAGAATGCACGAAAAGTACCACGATGCTGGTCTTGAGGTTATAGCGAGACCGGCATGGGGAGATTGGGAGGGAGAAAAGATGCTAAAGGACTATGTTTTGAGCAACGGCTATGACATCTGGTATAATTTCTCTACAGCCGGCAAAGAATTACATGAGGAATACGCGTTAGGAAGTTATGGTACCCCTTTTGCCAATGTGATCGATAGTAATGGAAATATAATTTTCAGTTGCTCGCCGGATGTCGTTGACCGTTCTCAAGACCGTTTCGGCCACGTCGCTTTTAATGACCTGATTCCATTCCTTGAGGACATTTTCGGCCCTCTTGAAGATGATGATGAATATTCCTCGACCGATTACTCAAAGGACGGCGATGTCATTACCCTCCAGAAAGCCACTGTCGGCAAGGGTATAAATGTCGTGTTCATGGGTGACGCCTACACCGACAGGGATATGGTCAATGGCGGCCTTTACGAGAATCATATGCGGCAATCCATGGAAGAACTCTTCCAGATTGAGCCTTACAAGACGTTCCGGGATCGCTTTAACGTGTATGCGGTGAAAGTGGTTTCCAAAAACGGAAGGACAGGTACGGGGTGTTCTACCGCTCTCGGTACATATTGTGCGGGAACAACTGTTTCTATATCAGAAGCTTCGGACGAGAAGGCCCTTGAATATGCCCTGATGGTTCCAGACATCAAGGACAAGAAGAACCTGCTGATTGGAGTGATGATCAATTCGAACGGCTTGATGGGAATCACTTCCATGAAGGAGTCTCTCCAGACCGGAATCGCATATTATTCCTCGGTGGGCAACAGCAGTATGGGTTATGGCCCGCTGATCCGCCACGAGGCCGGTGGTCACGGCTTCGCCTTCCTCGCGGATGAGTATAGCACGGATTTTGGCTCTCCCAGTCAGGAGCTCGTCAAGGAGTACATGAGACTTTATGACAGGTATGGCTGGTATTCCAATATTGATTTCACCGCCGATCCGGCAAAGGTCAAGTGGAGTGCCTTCCTTTCTGATGAACGTTACGCTAATGAGACCGGTGTTTTTGAAGGCGCTGGCGGACCGTACTCGGAAGGAATCTACAGGCCGTCTGATGACAGTATGATGAACCATAATGTCGAGTATTTCAACGCTCCTTCCCGCTGGGCTATTTACAAGAGAATCATGGAATTGAGCGGCGAGGAGGCTTCCTTCGAGAAGTTCCTGGAATATGACGCGGTCAACCGGTCCAAAAAACAGTCCTCGGCTCCAGGAACCCGCTCTGCCACGGGCTGGGTTCCCGGCGCCCCGCCCATTGTCACCAAGTAGGAGGTGATTATTGGCAATTTGCTATAAAACCGCTAACTTTTTGGGTGGGTAAAAAACATCTTCACGATTATAGCATCAATGAAAAAACTCCGCTTTTTGGCTTCAGTATTATTTATGCTGGCCATTTCAGCATGCTCCATTGACAAGGACTATGATTTGAACAAGGAGGTACGATCCGAATGAGGACATCGATTCCGACGCGAAATTGCAGCCTCTTGAAGACATCCGGGATTCCTTTGATTTCCTTATTCAGGACAAAAAGAAGAATTCTTTCGAATTCCTTCCGGTCAGCCTTAATGTCGGGGCTAAGTATATAATGCCTTTCAATGAGAACATCTCAGCCGCGGTCCTGTACACCTATAAGCCGTACGAGTTCTATGGTTACAATGAGGTCCGTCTCTTCGGATGCTGGACACCTCTCTCTTGGCTGAGCCTGGACCTGAGTGGTGCCAGACACAATTTCGGATGGTCGTTTGGCGGTGCGTTCGATGTCCACGCCCCTGGATTCAACATATTCTGGGGAATAGACTCTTACTCGTTCAGGGTGACTCCACAGATGATTCCTATCGACAAATCCAACATTGGAATGACTTTCGGAGTCAGTTTCCCGATTTAGAATCGGTCATTCTGGTACGAAATATCTTCGTAGTAAGTAAGTTACATGATCCGCCAGTCAGGTTTTTCTGACCGGCGGATCGTTTATTTGGCTGTAGATAAATCGGTTATGTTACAGGCCTGCCGATGTAAAAACTTGTTAATGTGAATATCCTTCGCATGAGTTCGTCTTTTGAGCGTCAGGAACAGGCTGTCCAGTGTCTCTTTTGGTAACTTCTCAAAGTTGAGACTTGATCCTTTATAGCCAATTGATTTTATTATTGACAACATATCCCAGTAACAAGAATGGTCTCCAAATTCATCTTCAAGATCAAATTCGGCCCCGGCGTTTGATTCTATAGCTGTAATCATGTTTTCAAAACTATGGTAAAGTTCAGACAGGTCATTATATGCAAGGAAGTTATACTTGATGATCACATAATCAATCATCTGTTTTTTCTCTTCGTTTCCAAGATCTTTGAATATGTCTCGTAATCTATTGTAGGATAAATATGTCCCGTTTTTAAAATAATAATCAACCTTTCTAAGCGCTATTCTCATGACATTCCTGCAAGTGTCCTTCCTGAGCTTTGTTGAGAACGGGTGTGTGGAGTTGTGGTACGCCAAAAGGGTCCATCGGTACTCGATCGCTGTCTCGAACATCTTTCCTGCGATAGGATTGTTGAACACGTAAGCTATGCATCCAAGGATAATCTTTATCCCTTTTTTCAGGGATTTCCCGAAATGACGTTGAAAGACTGGCCCGGTTCTTTTGTAATCCAGGTTGTATTCCTTGACGAAAAGAGAAGTCACTTGCCTGATGAAAGATCGTAATGATGGAAGACTAATCTCCTTGAATAGGAAATGAATATGGTTGAACATCGGGCAGAATGCCAGAATAATCAGCTTCATTTTCCGGGCGATAACGCTGACGATAGTAAAGAACACGAGGAAATCCTCAGAGCGATAGAAAATCCCATTACCCCGTAAACCCTTGATAAAGGCGTGTGTGGCTTCCATTTTTGAAGTTTTTCAGTTTAAATTAAACATTGGCGAGCCTTCTCACCAACTCTAAGATAATGATTTTACATTTAAATCGCTCTTCTTGTGGAAATCTTTTTCGGTCCCTGGTACACAAGGTGTTGATTATTAGGAAAATGATTGATGGGCTGGTCTTAATTGTAGGACCGGCTAATGAGTTATTATCCTAAATATCAAGAGTTTTTGCAACAGCCACTTCCAATTTTTATAATTTCCCATTGTGAGTGGCTTTCATTTTTTCTATCTTTGACAACGTCACAACATCGCGCGGGCAGGCCGGCAAGGTGTTCAAGGGGTTGTGAATGGCTTTCATTTTTTCTATCTTTGACAACGTCACAACATCGAAATTTGGAGGTGTCAGGCGTGAAAACGGTTGTGAATGGCTTTCATTTTTTCTATCTTTGACAACGTCACAACATCGGAGAAGGAGACCGAGATCCAGGGCAAGGTTGTGAATGGCTTTCATTAGGGCAAGGTTGTGAATGGCTTTCATTTTTTCTATCTTTGACAACGTCACAACATCTATTGCGGAAAATAGTAATTGTCCTCATGCGTTGTGAATGGCTTTCATTTTTTCTATCTTTGACAACGTCACAACATCTTACGGCCATAACAATGAGAATGCAAGCGGGTTGTGAATGGCTTTCATTTTTTCTATCTTTGACAACGTCACAACATCTGACTATTGGCAAATAGCTGATAGTCAAGATGTTGTGGGCTGTGACAGAAAAGGGAAAACGGTTAGAACAGTTCCAATTGGTGACCTACAACGGGTAATTCTGAAATTCTCTTTCCTACAAAAAGTTCCATGCTGTCGAACTGTTTTTCCGTTATGCAGATGATCCCTACTTTCCCATACTCAGGTATTACACTCTTGACTCGCCGGATATGCATTTGAGCGTTTTCCATTGAGGGACAATTCCGAATGTAGATAGAGAATTGAAACATTGTGAAACCATCCTGAATTAAGTCTTTGCGGAATTTCCCGGCCGCCTTTCGCTCCTTTTTGGTCTCTGTCGGGAGATCAAAGAAAACAAGAATCCACATGACACGGTACTCGCTGATTCGACTGCTCATAATTCAGGATATAGTATTTTCCTGCTGACACCTGAAAAGCATTTATATAGCGAAGCGGTGGTCGTTGTCGCCGCTATGATTAAGGGACTCCGGTGTCCGTCGATAATGACATCCAAAACTGGAATGCCTAATAATCTTGCCTTTACACTTCTGTTCAAATCTTTTTCGTTAGTGTCTTTCATTATATCGATTACAAGCATATCAACATAAGGCCGGTAAGGCTCCATGATGTCATCGGCAAGGCAATATGCATTGTAACGATTGTGGTGGTGAATACCCATTGTCGGGAGAAGTCCAGAGGCTACAAGCGACCTGGCTATGATAGCCCGGAGTATGGCATATCCGTAATTCAGGAAGTTATTGGGGTATGGGTTATACCTGTCCCGGTAAAACTTATCCACATTTGGGAAAACATTTTTCCAATAAAAAGCGGCGGCTCTTGCCTCCATATTGCCACTGTCGCCGCTGCGGACATTTCTGGACCAAATCAGCATGTTCTCTGCTTCCGATCCCGTGATGTATTTCAAAACGGCTGCCTGATTCCTTATTTTCGCTTCCACAGTTTGCTGCCACAACTGCTTCCTCAGCGGCATAGACGCTCTTAACTGGTCTTTGAAACGCTCTGACTGCACACTGTGTGACTCCAATGGCAGCATCAGTCCCGTCGGCATTGACTTCTCGTTGCAGGTTATCAATGCCACATTATTGTCAAGTAAGGCGGAAATGGTTGAAGATGTGATGGTTATTTGCTTATTATCCAAAATGACCACCCCGATGTCCTCTATCGGGATGGTCTTTACCGGATTAAGAAGGTCTTCGTCGGAGGGCAAATCACCGTCATCTGGTTTTCCGATGACAAGTTGGGAATGCCGCAACGAGAGATAGGCTGGGTTGCCGAAATAAAGAGTTCTCTTAATCATATTCTCCAATTGCTACGATGTGACCGAGGTGATCAGTACGAACCTTGATGACTTGGTTCATAATTTGGATATTTGTGATCCGCTTCCAAGTAATATTCCGAAGGGCTTTATCCTCGTCGCTGACAGATGTCTCAAGATGGTGCCTGAATACATAATACTTACTGCTTAGTTTTTGGACTCTGAACAGATGAGGGCTGATTTTGGCGGCGTTGGCAGGATCCAAAAGATCGATCTCGTTAGGATCAAACCCGCTTGTCTCATCAGGAAATACAAACATCTCGTTCACCTTCAGGCTATAGAGGAAAGACCATCCATTTGTTCGGTTGAAGCTCTTGTCTACAACGGGTAATCCAAGATTGATCCTATTCAATGCCTCGAACATTGGCACAACAGATTCTTGAATCTGCCCTTTGTTATCCATATACAACGCCACATGATGGTTATTGCGCAGGTTAACATAATCATTTGGGATTGTATTGCCTTCTGAGTCAAGCATTAATTTCCCATTTTTATCCCGCTTGTCATGAATGGCTGACAGATCGAAGTTCTCGCCAATGGTTACTCGCTTGATTGGAATTGTCTTCGCTTCATCCAACCAGATTGGATTCTGTTCAAGATTGGAGAGAGCCTCGCGGACATTTCCACCACATTCGGTGATGCGGTCTTGGATCTTCTTTCTAGCTTGTGCGTCGAGAACTTTCTCCACACTCAAATCAGGTGCCACATTCTTCCTGATGCTGAATACAGTCTTGAATCTGACGCATTTAACCTTATCGGGGACAGTCGAAGAATGTGCGTCATCAAGGTAGATAGGATTCTTGTCGATAGAGTTTTTCCCGGTGAAGGCTTTCTTCGGGTCGCCACCGAATTCCTTTAATCGAGCGAGCAGAGCTTCACGAATACGCTTGGACGAGACACTTGTTATGACATCTTCTGTCATTTTCGATCCTACGGCTACCTCAAAGGTCTCATATTGCTTGCGTTTTCCATACACTTGCTCTTTATGGAGCGCACCACGAGGGGTTAATTCAATTCTACGGACTTCTCCATTGGATGTCTTAATCTTATTGATGTTCCTTGTAACCACCTTGTTCTTCGCTTTTATGGAGACGAGGGTGGAATCAAGACTTCTCTTACACTCTTGCCTGAGTTCGTCCAAAGGCATTGGAGGGGTAAATATTCTTTTACTGCCTGTCTGGACAGTATTTTTCTGATACAGGCCATAGAATACGGAATCTTTATCGCTTTTTGCGTTAAGGTTATTAAGAATATTGATATGTTCCCTTCTGGTAAAAGCGATGGTGATTGCGTCCATGGCGTGGTGACGATGATCATTTCGTTTTGTCCAGTCCTTGATTTTCGGCACTTTACGTCCATCGCTATATTCAACAACATAGGTCTTGCCTACTTTGTCGTATTTGTTGAAATTGAGCTCTTTCAATACATCCACCAATTGCCATTCCTCACGAAGACGTGAAGTAACCTCGCCAGTCGTAGGTAAGACATCCTTGACATATTGGCTAAGGATTTCCATGGACTTTTTCGCTATGTATTGCGAATTCCTTAGATCTCTTTCAATAAATCCTATGGGGATATCGGTCTCCGGCATAAGAAGATACTTTCTTTTTCTTTCACTGATAATTCCTCTGTTTGCCAGGTCGTCAACTCTTAGTCGATATTCCTCATACCCTTGATTCCCAAACTTTTCTTTCACAAAATCGTTGGCGGTTTTTCTCCCCTTTTCAATATTGACATCTTTGAACTCTATGGTTTTATTCGCAAACGAATCGTCGAATAAAAGGGCCTGAGGTATAATATGTTCAATATCAATTTCTTTGGAGAATAATTGAGTTGGGGAAACATATTTATTGGAGTAAAGGGTCTTGTAGCCGTTCTCCTTGAGTTCATCATAAAGCCGATAGCGGATAATGTCCGCTTTCCTTACATTCGGAATTCCGAACTGAGTCTGAAGAATCTTGATGATTTCTTCGTTCCGTTTTGAATATGCAAGGTTGTCATTTGTTGCTTTTTCCCTTTCTTTAGCACTTTGTTTCAATTCTCTCGCCAATTCTATGTGAATCTCATCCGGTTTGCCATACGCTTCTGACGCTGCGTTGACGACATTGATCATCTGGTTGAGGATTTTTTCGACGACTGGATTCCGTAGTTCTCCTTTAGGGAGCAACTCAAGTTTTTCCACTAAAACTCTGTTTTCCTGTTGCTCCTTAGTGAGGGAATTGGAATGGTTGTACCCGGCTTGTAAGCACGCCTCATCATACCTATAACCTTGCTTTAAAAACGGGAGGATTTTTTTTATAGCCTTATGGCTCAATGACGAATAGTCGTCTTTAAACGTTAAGTTGCTGATCACTTTCGAGTATTCATGATCAAGGCCGGTGATTGACGATATTTTTTCGATCAAGGACTTTGTCCCCGTCGCCGAGTTGTCTCCCTCGTATGAATAGAGCAGGTGCCAAAGCTTAAATAGGGGCTGCTGCTCAAATTGCTCTTTGGGAAGGGATGTGTCGAATGTGAATATGTTTGAATCACAGCCCAGCATTGAGAAAACGTCTTTGATAAGATTGAGGAGGTCGTCAAATCTTATCTTATCCAAATCATACGCCCCATGTCCGGACAAATCGACAATCTCAAGGTATTTTGAGAACAGACTGCTTAAAGTGGAGTTACCTTCCACAGACTCATAGTTGAGTTTGTATCTCCGGGTGTTTTTGCCGATTATTTTTAAGACTTCGCCTTGCCTAAGCGTTGCTTTGATGGACAACTCTTTGGCAATCAATTGTTTCTCCTCGATGCTAATCGGGACATTGACACCTGATTCTTTGTCAAGGATGGTAAGATTATTCAAAACCTGCCAGATTTTGAATTCTTGGAACATGAGTGAGGATCGTGGCGCGACACGGCTTCCGGTAATCTTGGTCTTTTCCTTACCGTCTATTATGACTTTGATAGGGTGGCTTTCGAATTCACAGAAGGATATCAAGCCTTTTTGAGACTTCAGCGGACGCTGAAAGAAGATGATGGTGTCGGAGATCCTCTGCTTTAATGATTTGGTTAAACCGTTATGGTAAGAAGCCTGAGTGTCCCAAAGCCTGTTGAACTCATCAATATAATCCTGCCTGTAGAATACTCTGTTCTTTGTGCTGTAGGAAGGATCTTCGGTTATTGAACGATACAGATATTGTCCGACCGTTTCTCCTTTGAAATACAATTCTTTGCTTCTGTCGCTAATCGCACCCAGATAGCCATTTGAATTGGAGATTTCTCCTCTCAGGTCGGCAATGACATAGGCTAAAACTTCGGGCTCAAGCTTTTTGGAGAGTGCTTCGACTCTCCAAGAAATCGCTTGAGCCTTACGGTCCTTCCCTTTGTTGTCAGCGGTGAAGATGTGATATTTGCCAAGGAATACCTTGCTTGTTCCTGTTTTCCCCTGATTAGAAATCTGTTTTTTGAACTCCTCAGTAAGTATATCCGGATAGTAATCTCTTTGAATGGACCAAATCAGGTTAAGCTCTTTTTCTAAATCTGATCGATAGAAATCGAATCGTGCCGGTTTCCCTGCTTCAATAGATTTGAGAGAATACTGTGCCGGCGTGATCCCAGAGGAGTGGAGTTCCTTTGCGATTTGCATTCCGTCTATTAGCTGGCCTTCTTCGGAAGAATTCGCTTTACGAGAGCTTTTGTATCCTCGTTTTTTATTGATTGATAGAAGTACCCTGGCAAAATCTTCCAGGGAAATCTCTTCGGTTGCGGCCTTGGCTCTCAGTCTCAACGTCTCATGGGTGCTTCCTTTCCCATTTTCAGAAAGACTCGTCGAATCGTCAATCCACCCTTCGTCTTTGAGTATAGAGATGAGATTGTCTCGACGCTGTTTACGTCGTTGTAAATTGCGCCGCATACCTCTCTTTAATGTTCTATCCGCATTGGTTGTCGAGGCTTTCCCTTTTTCAAAATTGTCCTTCTCTTCAACTGATATAGGTACGACACGTGACCCACAGCCAAGAATTGAAGATTGTTCGTTGGTATTATCCGCAGAATTAACCATTGCCCAGCCAACGCTAGTCGTTCCGAGGTCAAGTCCAAGAATCTTTTTCATCATTATACGAATTTGCCTTTTAACAAATTTAAATAATATTTGGTATTTGAAGAATAGTTCTATAAATTAGCAAATGAAAAATGAAGCCATTCACAATAAGGATTATTCCGTTGTGAAAACATTAAGGGCGGGTCAAATATTGACTCGCTCTTCTTTTTTGTAATATGTAGACTGGTACGTAAGATTTTGATTGTGAGTGATATGAAAAATCTGCCGGTCTTGATTTTTTGACCGGCAAGTTGGTTATCTTATTTATTATGAACCACTTCCGTTCCAGCAAGATGTCGGGGTTTTCCGCGGGAGGTCATGCGTGTTGTTGGCTTGGATTTTGCGGCTTTTTATGGATAGGTTTAAACTATACTATGAATGATGAAAAACGTGTTTCTTTCCGCGGCATTGATGCTTCTGTCTATCAGTGCTTTCGCCCAGACCGCCGAGGAAAACCTGTTCTCCGGTCCGGATGACTTTGACACGTACCCTCGTGAGGTCTATTGCGAGATAGAGTCTTATACCAAGAGGATTTTAACAAACAAAGTCGCTGTCAAGGTGGATTTCGGTCAAGAGGCTGACTACAGGTACAAAGACAGCCGGCTCGTTGACGAGAATGGTGAGGACATTATTTTCAACTCCATCGTCGATGCCGCTAATTACATGGCAAAACGAGGCTGGATATTCAAGCAGGCCTATGTTATCCAAGACATTGACTCGGGCGCTATCTCTACGCATTGGATCATGTCCAAGAAGGTAACCAGTCCCGAGCAGATATTGGAAGGACTGCGTACTTACCGAATGACAATTCAGCAGTAGCGACGCTGGTTATGCCAATATCTTAAAGTCCGAACTCGTTGCGAATGAGATCGACGGAGTCCAGTTTTTCCCAAGCGAAGAACTGGACTTCTTCTTTGACTTCCTTTCCATCGCGCCAAAGAGTCACTGTCTCGGTGTATGGATCCCTGCCGAAATGGCCATAGGCGGCCGTGGGCTCGTAGATGGGGTTTTTCAATCCGAATTTGCGGATAATCGCGGCCGGGCGCAGGTCGAACATCTTCCCGATCTTGTCCGCTATCTCAGCGTCAGGGATTATTCCGGTTCCCTTGGTATTGACATATACGCTAACCGGCTTGGCCACGCCAATGGCGTAGGCGATCTGGACCATCATCTCCTCAGCCACTCCGGCAGCAACCATATTCTTGGCTATATACCTGGCGGCATATGCGGCGCTGCGGTCAACCTTGGAAGGATCCTTCCCGGAGAATGCTCCGCCACCATGGGCTGAGCGGCCTCCGTAGGTGTCCACGATTATCTTCCTGCCGGTAAGGCCGGTGTCTCCGGCGGGGCCGCCGATTACGAACTTCCCGGTTGGATTGACATGGAGTATAAAGTCCCCTTTGAATAGGGATGCCGTGGCAGAATCGAGTTTGGCTATTACCCTGGGCAGCAATATGTTCCGGACGTCGTTCTCAATTCTGGAATGCATCTCCTCGTCGGAACCGAACTCGTCATGCTGGGTTGAGAGAACTATAGTGTGGACCCTGACAGGCTTGTCGTTAGAGTCGAACTCTATTGTGTACTGTGCCTTTGAGTCCGGCCTCAAGTAAGGCATCAGCTCGAGCTCGTTGTGCCTGATGTCAGCCAATTCCTTGAGAGTAAGATGGGAGAGGTACAGGGCAAGTGGCATGTAGTTCCCGGTGGCCTTGCAGGCGTAACCGAACATCATACCCTGGTCTCCAGCCCCTTGATCCTCAGGAGTTTCCCGGGACACGCCCCGGTTAATGTCCTGGCTCTGCTCATGGATCTGGGAAAGCACTCCGCAGGAGTTGCCGTCGAACATGTAATCGGCTTTGTTGTATCCGATCCGGTTGATCACGTCGCGGACAGTTCCCTGGATGTCGACATAAGCGTCGGAGCGGACCTCGCCGCCCACAATCACCAGACCGGTGGAGCAAAAAGTCTCGCAAGCGACCCTGGATTCGGGATCACGGCGGAGAAACTCGTCAAGAATAGCGTCTGAAATCTGGTCGGCCACCTTATCAGGATGGCCCTCGGAGACTGACTCCGAAGTGAAAAGGTAATTCATATCTTTAGCATTTTTTAGACCGAGGTTGCAAGCGGGTCAAATCCGTCCTCGGAAGTTTTCGTCCGCAAAGATAAGATAATTCTCTGTATGAATGAAATAAATTTTAGCAACCCGATTATTTATATTAATTTCGCAGGTTATTTAGAAAAGAGGAAAAATATAACAACTTTTATATTACTTAAATCCATTATGGTTCAATCAATTAAAAGAGGATTTGCCGCTTTGGTGGCGATCTTTGCGGGAGTCGCCGCCTTTGCGCAGGTCACGACTTCCAGCCTCGCCGGAAACATCAAAGATGAGACCGGGGAGCCCTTGACTGGAGCCGCTGTGGTAGCAGTCCACACTCCTTCAGGCACCCAGTATGCCGCCGTGGCTAACATCGACGGTAACTACACGATCAACGGTATGCGTGTTGGAGGTCCCTACAAGGTGACCATCTCCTTCCTGGGCTACCAGACGATCGAGTACACGGATGTGACTCTCCAGCTCGCTGAGACTTTCAACCTCAACGCGCAGCTTAAGGCTGACAATGAGATGCTGGAGTCTTCCGTTGTCATCGCTTCTCCCGCCTCCAAACTCGCTGTCGAGAAGACAGGTGCGGCCACGAACATCAACAGCCAGCAGATCTCCAATTTGCCGACTGTCTCAAGAAGCATTACCGATGTCACCAGGCTTTCTCCTTACGGTGGTAATGGTACTACCTTCGCCGGTATGGACGGACGTTCATCGAACTTCACTGTTGATGGCGCAAACTTCAACAACAACTTCGGCCTTAGCGCCGGACTTCCCGGAGGTGGCAATCCTATCTCGATTGACGCCATTGAGGAACTTCAGGTCGTGATTTCCCCTTACGACGTGCGTCAAACCAACTTCATCGGTGGTGGTATCAACGCTATCACAAAGTCAGGTACCAACACCTTCAAGGGATCCGCTTATGTCTATCACCGCAACGAGAACCTTCGCGGTGACGCCATCGAGGGCGAGCAGATCAGTGGCGCCCGCGACAAGGACCGCAGCACCACTTACGGTATGACTTTCGGAGGCCCTATCATCAAGAACAAGCTCTTCTTCTTCGTCAACGCCGAGCAGTCCAAGATCCCTACGATTGTCAATCGCTGGAGAGGATCCGAGGATGGCAAGATGGATGCTGACAATAAGATTTCCCGCACGAAACTCTCTGACCTTAAGACGGTCTCTGATTTCGTGAAGAGCAAATACGGTTACGACACAGGTTCATGGACTGATTTCCCCGCCAACGAGGACAACACCAAGCTCCTTGCCCGTATCGACTGGAACATCTCCAATAACCATCACCTCGCTATCAGGTACAACTACACTCTGAACAACTCCTGGAACACCCCCAACGCCACTTCGATGGACGGTGGTACCCGTATGTCCGGAGCCCGTATGTCCCAGTACTCAATGTCCTTCGCTAACTCAATGTATGCCAACAGGAACATGGTCAGCACCTGGTCATTCGACCTTAATAGCCGTCTGTCCGAGAGTCTTTCCAACCAGTTCCTCGCCACATATTCCAAGGTCCAGAACCCTATCCGAAGCAGCACGTCCGAGGAGTTCCCCTTCATCGATATCCTCGATGACTCCCAGGAGAACAACTACATGGCTCTCGGTTATGAGCTTTTCACCTGGAACAACGCTGTCAATGAGGTCAACTACAACATCAAGGACGACTTGACATGGTATAAGGGCAACCACAAGATCATGGGTGGTGTCAACTACGAGTACCAGATGGCTGACAACCAGTACATGCGTAACGGTTCCGGTTACTATCGTTACAGCAGCCTCAATGACTTCCTGACAGGTGCCGCTCCTGAGATCGTCAACCTTACCTACGGTTACGACGGTGAGCTCAAGCCCGCTGCCCGTGTCCGTTTCCACAAGCTCGGAATCTATATCCAGGACGAGTGGAACGCCACTGACAAGTTCAAGCTTACTTACGGTGCCCGTGTCGACGGCCTGTTCTTCGACGACGGCGACCTTATGACCAACGAGGCTATCAAGGCCCTGACTTATCATCCGAAGGCCAAGAATTACGCGGAGACTCACATCGACACCGGCCAGTGGCCTACAGGTGCTATCACGATCTCCCCTCGTCTTGGATTCTCTTGGGATGTCATCGGTGACAAGAGTCTCAAGGTCCGCGGCGGTACCGGTTTCTTCTCCGCACGTCTGCCTCTCGTGTTCTTCACGAATATGCCTACCAACGGCGGTCTCGTCCAGTATCAGGCTCAGATCAATGCTAAGAATGCCAAAGCCAAGGGATTCTCGATGGACACCTTCGCCGGAGGTCTTGTGACTGACGCCAACGGCAAAGCCACCGTCGCCGCCCTTTATGACAAGTTGATCTCCCTGGGTTATCCCAGCACTGTCAGCCCTAAGGATGGAACAGTTCCTTCTTCGATCAGCGCTGTCGATCCTGACTTCAAGATGCCTCAGATCTGGAAGACTTCCCTCGCTATTGACTATTCTTTCCCGACGGCCTTCCCGATGAGCCTCACCGCTGAAGGAATATTCAACAAGACCATCAACGGCGTGTCCATCTCCGACTGGAGCATGACCAACGTCGGCGGTTACGCCAGGTTCAACGGAGCTGACAACCGTCCTATCTATCCTTCCGGTTTCCGCAACGCCACCAAGGCCTTTGTCCTTGAGAACACCAACAAGGGTTATGGCTGGACCGGTAACGTGACATTCAATATCCGTCCTGTCGAAGGTGTCAGCTTCATGGCCGCTTACACCCATACCGTCTCCAAGGAGATTACCGGTATGCCTGGTTCTGCCGCCGAGTCCGCTTTCACATACGTTCCCACTTCCGAGGGTCCGAACTACATCAAGCTTCACAACTCTCAGTACGTGACTCCTGACCGTGTCGTGGCGGCTCTCGACCTCAACGACAAGAGTGGCAACCACTTCAACTTCATTTACGAGACCTGGAGGGGTGGCTACAAAGAGTCTTACATGCTCACCAACGACATGAATGGTGACGGTTACGCCTACGATGCCATCTATATTCCTACAGATGAGCAGGTCAACAAGAACGAGTTCCGTTTCGTCAACACCGACAGCCGCGACCGTTTCATGGATTATGTCCACAAGGACAAGTACATGAGCAAGCATCAGGGCGGTTACGCTGAGCCTTACTCAGTTTACTCTCCTTGGGTCCACAGGGTTGACTTCGGCTACAAGCATGACTTCACTGTCAAGGCCGGCAACACCAAGAACACTCTCCAGCTCGGATTCGACCTCAAGAATGTCCTTAACCTGTTCAACTCCAGTTGGGGCGTGAGCAAGTATCTCAATCCTGCGATCGGCTCTGAGGCTCGCATCCTCAAGTATGAGGGAGTCGACGCTGACGGTTATGCTACCTTCTCAACTCCTTCCGCCATCAGCGGCAGCACCAAGACCTTCGTTCCTTTCCATGACCTTGGCCAGTGCTGGTACGCTTCCATCGGTATTAAGTATATTTTTAACTAATTAATAGGGAGAATCTTATGAAAACGAAATATATCATTGTTTCCCTGATTGCCGCTCTCGGTCTTTTGATGACCGGTTGCGTCGAGGAGGCTGATCATTTCCTTGATGAGGTTAAAGTCTCTTCCTCTTATGTGACCTTTCCCGCTGGTGGTGGTTCCGTTCCCGTAGAACTCAACGCCACAGGTTCATGGACTGTCACGAACCTTCCTGAATGGGTTACCGTTAGCCCTGCTACCGGTGGTGCCGGACAGGTTACCGTCACTTTCACCGCCCCCGCGGCCGAAGAAACCCGTGACGCTGTCGCCACTATCGAGTGTGGCGGCAAGACCCAGAATATCAATCTCCTTCAGACTACCCAGAAAGCAGAGCCCGTCACGATGACAGTCAAGCAGGCTCTCGAGGTAATAGCTCCTCTTGGCGACGGTGATGTCGCTGGCGGAACTTACCGCGTGAAGGGTATCGTCTGCAAGATCAACGAGATCAGCACCCAGTACGGCAACACCACTTACTTCCTGTCCGATGACGGGTCTTATGGCGAGAACAACTGGCTGGAGGTTTACCGCGGTCTCTGGATCAACGGTGCCGCAATCACGACCGGCAACGAGTTTTCCGTTGGTGATGAGCTGACCATCGAAGGCTCCCTGATGAACTACAAGGGGACGCCCGAGACCAAGGAGAAAACCGCTATCGTCGTCTCCCACGTGAAGTCCCTCATCAGCGTTGACGCGTTCGATTTCGATGAGCTTCCTTGCGTTGACACCACCTTCAAAATGGTCGTCACCGCCAAGGAGAGCCCGCTGCTTGTCAGCAGCGACGCCGATTGGCTCCAGGTCACGGATGTCAACAAGGACGGCAGCTTCAGCGTCCATGCCGCAGAGAACACCCGCACGGCCAAGCGTACTGCCAATGTCACGATCAAAGGCCCCACGGCTCTCAAGACTATCGGCATCACCCAGGCCGGCGCTCCTTCTACAGGCGCTTCCGTCTCTGAGATCATCGAGGCCGCTGACAAGGATCAGGTTCAGACCCTTCCTTCAACTGTTGTTGTTGCCCTCACCACAAAGGGTGCTGTCGTCTCTGACGGAGCGAAGGCCATCTATGTCTATGGCAATGATGCCGCTGCCCTCAAGGCTGGTGACGGAGTCAGGATCGCAGGTACGAAGACCACCTACAATGGTGTTCCTGAGATCACCGATCTCACCGAGGTCTTCGTCGACAGCGAAGGTAATTCGGTAGAGCATCCCACAGCCACTGACATCACCGCCAATGCGGCTGAGTACACCGCCTCTGTGGCCGAGTACATCAAGCTTAGCGGTACTCTCAGTGTCTCTTCTGACGGTAAGTACTACAACATGACTCTTGACGGTATCGATCCTGACACCAAACAGGGAAGCATAGTCTATCCTGTGGACGCTTTGAACGCCAAGAGCTTTGACGGCAAGAAGATCACTGTGACCGGTTACTTCAACGGCCTTTCCAGCAAGGGCAAGTTCATCAACGTCATCGCCACCAAGATCGATGAGTTCGTGGACAACCCTAAGGGCACGGCCACGAATCCTTATGCCGCATCCGAGGTTGCCAAGCTCCTTCTTGGAGGGACAACGTTCGATGAGGACATTTACATCAAGGGTAAGGTCTCTGATATTCTTTACGACTTCAGCACCTACAATGGCACCGGAACATTCTGGATTTCAGACGATGGCACCTGCAATCTTTCTGATGATAAGAAGAAGACCAACGATCCTACCCACGATTTCGAGGTCTATAGTGTGTATTGGTTCGGTGGTGAGGCTTGGACAGAAGGCAAGGCCCAGGTCCGCATAGGTGACGAGGTCATCGTCTGCGGAAAGACCACTGTTTACAGCGGTGTCGCTGAGACTGCCAGCAAGAAGGCTCAGTTGTACAGCGTCAATGGCGCCACCACTGATGCCAACGGACTCGGTAACGCTGAGTATCCGTTCAATATCGCTGGCGCTATCGCTTTCATCGATGTCGCTCAGGCAGCTATCGAGGCCGCCAAGGCGGCGGACGAGCCGGAGCCTGTGTTCCCGGACGTCTGTGTGAAAGGCAAGGTCGCTGATATCCTTTACGAGTACAGCACCTATGCAGGAACAGCCACTTTCTGGATTTCTGACGACGGCAGCTGCGACTTGAGTGCTGACAAGAAGAACACCAATAATCCTACCCACGATTTCGAGGTCTACGGAGCTTACTACTTCGGAAATCAGCCTTGGGTTGAGGGCAACGGTCAGGTTGCTGTTGGGGACGAGGTCATTGTAAAGGGTCAGCTGACCAAGTACAAGTCCACTTATGAGACCGCCAGCAAGAAGGCCTGGCTCTACTCCCAGAACGGCAAGACCGAGTAGGCTTACCTGATTTGAAGACAAGGAGATGCGGACATTTGCCGCATCTCCTTGTTTTTTGTATCTTTACGAAGATAACCATTCATCCACAAATCAAGATGAGATCACACGCTTTCCCCGCATTACTGGCCGCTTTATTCGTGGTCGCTTGTGGCGATCCGAAACTCGAGCCGGTGGATTATGTCAACCCTTACGCCGGAAATATCAGCCATTTGCTTGTGCCGACATTCCCGACTGTCCAGTTGCCGAACTCAATGCTCAGAGTGTATCCGGAGCGCTCGGATTACACCTCTGAGTACCTGAACGGCCTTCCGGTTATAGTCACAAACCACAGGGAGCGTTCAGCGTTCAAATTATCGGTGACCACGAGGGACTCCAAGGGTGCGGTGATTCCTGTTTCTTATGATAACGAGCATTTGACTCCATATTCATTTGACGTCACTCTCTCGGACGGGGAGATTCAGGCCAGCTACGCGTTGTCTCATCAGTCGGCCATATATTCATTGAAAGCGAATGATCCGTTGAGGGTGATTCTCTCAAGCAGAGAAGGTTCCGTCGCATGGGATGGGGAGGCTCTATCTGGATGGCAGACAGTGGAGGATCAGACGAAGATATATGTCTATATGGAGCCGGAAACCAAACCCGCGAGGGTGGAATCCGCCAAAGACGAGAGGAACAGTTGGGTCACCATGGTTTTCAGTGAGCCTTCGGTCAGGTTGCGCTATGGAGTCTCATTTATTGATGAGGCCCAGGCTAAAGCCAATCTTCGAAGGGAAATATCTGATTACGATGTGGACGCGCTTGCCGCGGCGGGAAGAAAGATCTGGAATGAGATTTTAGGCAGGATCGAGGTTAAAGGTCCGGAAAAACGTATGAAGGTATTCTATACTTCATATTACCGTACCTTCGAAAGGCCGATTTGTATGAGTGAGGACGGACGATATTGGAGCGCTTTCGACAACACCGTCCATGAGGATGGAGGAGTACCTTTCTACACGGATGATTGGATTTGGGACACCTACAGGGCGGCGCATCCGCTCCGTACGTTGATGGACGTCCCCTTGGAGGAAAATATTCTGGCCTCTTATCTACGGATGGCCGAGCAAATGGGTACCGGCTGGATGCCTACTTTCCCTGAAGTCAGCGGTGACTCTCGAAGAATGAACTCCAATCACGGTATCCCGACCTTTGCCGACGCTTTGGCAAAAGGGCTGAAAATAGATGTGAAGGCTGCCTATGAGGCAGGCCGGAAGGCATTGACGGAGAAGACCTTGGTCCCTTGGTCCGGCAATCCGGCCGGAGAGTTGGACAGTTTCTATTGGGAGCATGGGTATATTCCCGCGCTTCGTGCGGGAGAGATTGAGACAGACTCCAATGTCGGTTGGGAGAACCGCCAGCCTGTGGCTGTAAGCCTTGGTACGGCATACGACTGCTGGGCGCTCTCTAAGCTTGCGGAAGCTGCTGGCAATAAGGAAGATGCGGATTATTTCAAAAACTGGTCCACCAACTATAGAAAGCTTTTTAATCCTGAGACTCTGTTCTTCCATCCCAAAGACAAGGACGGCGATTTCATTCCTGACCTTGATTATAATTTCCCCGGAGGAATGGGCGCCAGGGAGTATTACGACGAGAATAATGCCTGGGTATATCGCTGGGATGTGCAGCACGATATTCCTGGTTTGATAGGTTTGATGGGAGGACCGTCGAGTTTCGTAAGCGAACTCGACCGCATGTTCGCCACACCTCTCGGGCGCAACAAGTTCTCGTTCTTCGCCAAGCTTCCTGATCACACCGGCAATGTGGGCCAGTTCTCGATGGCTAACGAGCCTTCGCTGCATATTCCGTATCTCTACAACTATGCTGGAGCGCCTTGGAAGACTCAGAAGAGGATCCGACAGATGCTCGACACTTGGTTCCGTGACGACCTGATGGGAGTTCCTGGTGATGAGGACGGAGGCGGCCTTACTTCATTCGTGGTCTTTTCCTCTTTGGGATTCTATCCCGTCACACCGGGAGAGCCTGTCTATACCATCGGAAGTCCGGTATTCGAGGACGCCAGTATGACACTTTCGAACGGGAAGGTATTCAAAATCAAGGCAAAAGGAGTATCCGACGAGAATAAGTACATCCAAAGCGCCAGCCTTAACGGGAAACCTTTGGCGGGGCCTTGGATCACTCATGAGGAAATTATGGCTGGCGGAACCTTGGCTCTTGAGATGGGACCGCTCCCGAACATGGATTGGGGTGCGGTGTCCCCGTCTGATCAAAAGGAATGGGAAGCCGCCGGTTGGAAATGGAACAGCATAGGGGACGGTGCCGAGACCACATACGCCCAATTCCCTTTCCATGGTACTATCCAGAGTGTCAGCATGGCAAGATATCCAGCCGCCAATATGAGCACATCTTTAGTCCATGCTCCAGGAGATCTTGCCGGCACAACAGACTCTCTCGCTATGCGGGAAGGAGCCCGTATCGGCTTGAACGGCAGTTATTTCAATATGCGTAGGCTTATTCCTCACACGTTCTTCTTCATAAATGGGGAGGTCGTGGGGCATACTCCGGCGTCAGGTGAGGAGCGTTCCAACGGGATCCTTGCCATCAAGGACAAAGAAGGCCATAAGCTGGAAATACTTCAGTATGACTCCACTAAGGTTGAAACCTACAAGACTGGCTATTATTCCGCATTGGCCTCTGGACCTATCCTGATGCTTGACGGGAAGGCGCCGGTTATTGATATGAAATCGTCTTTCAATTATATGCGCCATCCAAGGACCTTTATTGGCTGGGATGATAAAGGCATGGTATATATGGTTGTCGTGGATGGACGTTTCCCGGGCCAGGCAGATGGGATGAGCATCCCGGAGCTGGCCACTGTCGCCCGTATTCTCGGCCTCAAGGATGCGCTTAACCTTGATGGAGGAGGCTCCTCGACCCTTTGGACTGACAAGACAGGAATAATCAACTTCCCTTACGACAACCGGAAATTCGACCATGAGGGTGCCCGGAAGGTCCCTAATATAGTGATAGTCAAGTAGTAGGGGACTGATTACTCAATCGTCCACTCGGCGCCGTCCTTGGTGTCTTTGACGGTGATTCCAAGGGCTTTGAGATGATCGCGGATAGCGTCGCTCAGGCCCCAGTCCTTCGCGGCCTTGGCCTTCGCCCTCTCTTCGAGAACCATATCCATAAGTCCGGCGACAACCTCCTGGCTCTTGCCGCCTTCTCCAGCGCTCTCATCTTTGAGTCCGAGAACACCGAACACTATGTCATCGAAGATTTGGACAAGTGTTTTGATATCACCTTCAGTGAGACTCTTGGTCCCTGAGCCTGTCGAAGGGCCTGATTTGGCGGAGTTTATGATCCTTACAGCCTCGAAGATATGCGACAGGGCGACCGGAGTGTTTAGGTCATCACAAAGGGCGTCGTAAACACCGTCGAAGATCGCCTTGATCTCGGCCGAGTCAGCCGGGCAGGTGTCAGGGGCGATAGAAGTGGGGAGCTCGCCGTAAGGTAGATCCTTCGCTTCGCTCAGGATGACACCTTTGGCCTTGGCTAAAGCGACCAGATCCTTATAAGCCTGGAGAACCCTCTTCAGAGCCTTCTCAGCGGCTTGCAGAGCCTCATTACTGAAGTCGAGGGTGCCGCGATAGTGCGCCTGAAGAATGAAAAAGCGCACCGTCATAGGGGAATAGGCCTGGTCCAATTTCGGATGGCTTCCGGAGAATAGCTCAGGCAGGGTGATGAAGTTACCCAGCGACTTACCCATCTTCTGGCCGTTGATAGTGATCATGTTGTTATGGACCCAGTAGCGCACTCCTTTGGTGCCTCTCCAGGCCACGTTCTGGGCAATCTCGCACTCATGGTGGGGGAACATGAGATCCATTCCTCCTCCGTGAATATCGAACTCCTCTCCGAGATATTTCTCTCCCATAACCGAGCACTCGAGATGCCAGCCGGGGAAACCTTCGCCCCAAGGACTTGGCCAGTGCATGATATGCTCTGGCTCCGCCTTCTTCCAAAGGGCGAAATCGTAAGGAGCTTTCTTGTCGCTCTGTCCGTCGAGGGTGCGAGTCCCTTCCAAGGTGTCATTCAGATTGCGTCCGGAGAGTACCCCATAATGGTGCTTCTCATTGTATTTCTCCACGTCGAAATACACGGAACCATTTGAGATATAGGCATATCCGGCCTCGAGAATCTTCTTTATCGTCTCGATTTGCTCGATAATATGTCCGGAAGCTCTGGGCTCGATCGAAGGAGGAGCGACATTCAGAAGCCGCATCGCCTCATGGTAGCGGAAGGTGTAATTCTGAACCACCTCCATCGGCTCCAGTTGCTCCAGCCTGGCCTTCTTGCTGATCTTGTCCTCTCCTTCATCAGCATCATGCTCAAGGTGACCGACATCGGTGATATTACGGACATAGCGCACTTTATAGCCGAGATGCCTGAGCAGCTTGAACAGCACATCGTAGGTCACTCCAGGGCGGGCGTGGCCAAGATGAGCGTCTCCATAAACGGTCGGCCCGCAGACATACATGCCCACGTGTCCTTCGTGAACCGGAACGAAAAGCTCCTTGTTCTTTGTCAGGGTATTGGTTAGAAAAAGACTTCTCATACGACTTTAAAATATTTGACGGCATTTTCGAAGAGCGGTTGCTCAAGGTCGGCCTCGATATTCTTGAACAGGCCTTCCTCGTAACGCTCGCTGTGGCCCATCTTGCCAAGGATCTGGCCATTACGGCTGATTATACCTTCGATGGCGTAATATGATCCGTTCGGATTGTAAGGCGACTCCATGGTAGGCTCGTCAGTGATCGGATCCACATACTGGAACGCCACCTGGCCGTTTGTGAACAGTTCCTTAGCAAGCTCTTCATTCACGACGAATTTGCCCTCTCCGTGGCTGACTGGGATGGTATATTCGTCGCCAATGGTCATGCCTCTCAGCCAAGGTGAGTTGGTAGTGGCGACCCTTGTCGTCACCATCTGGGAAATATGACGGTTGATGTCGTTGCGGAATAGTGTGGGGGAGTCTTTGGTGACTTTCCCGAGTTCGCCGTAAGGAAGCAGACCGGACTTGACGAGGGCTTGGAAACCGTTGCATATTCCAAGAATAAGACCTCCTCTGGAGAGCAAATCCTTGATGGCGGAAGCTATCGCTTCGTTGTTAAGCACGTTCGCTATGAACTTACCGCTTCCGTCCGGCTCGTCTCCGGCAGAGAAGCCGCCAGAGATCATAAAGATCTGGCATTCACGAATATTCTTGGCCATCTCATCGATGGACTCGAACACGTCCTTATCGGTGAGGTTGCGGAAAACGCTTGTGCGCACCTCGGCACCGGCCTTCCTGAAGGCTTTAGCTGAATCGTAATCGCAGTTGGTACCCGGGAATACAGGCAGATAAGCCACTACCTTGTCCACGGCCGGACCTTTATATTCAAGATCCG
Source organism: uncultured Bacteroidia bacterium (assembly GCA_902785575.1). Lineage (GTDB taxonomy): Bacteria > Bacteroidota > Bacteroidia > Bacteroidales > UBA932 > Cryptobacteroides. Next base: position 109,425 of record CACZZF010000014.1, read on the forward strand.
ATTTTTTGGCTTTGAATGGCTTGACTCCTTCCATTCCCTTTGGCATCAGCCGCTTGTGGGCCGATTCGCTGACGGCAGGGTAAACTTTCTCAAACAGGGAACCGTTGAAGTCCATGAGCTCGAATATCGAGATTGAAGTCCCGTTGACACGGACGTTCCCGTCTTCTCCGGAAGTCACGTCTCCGATCAGTTCAGCGTTTTCGAAATCGACCTCTCCATCAGTCTCAATCACTATTGAGCCGTAAGCGAGATTGAATAGGTCTTCCTCCGTAAGCTTCACATCGAAGCCGAAGGCGTTGCCGAAACTCATTTTGCAGAGCGCTTCGGCCACACCGCCGAATCCGACTGACCAAGCGGCCACAATGGTGCCGTCCTTGATCTTAGCGTTGATATTGTCCCAGTTCCTCTTCAGTTGCTCCACGTTCGGCATCTTGTTAGCTAAGGGAGTATGCCTGACGAGATAGAGCCGGTCGCCTTCCCATTTGAACTCAGGGGATATGACATTTCCGGTCTTGACCGGCGTTATTCCGAAGGCGATCAGGGTCGGGGGAACATGGATCGGACCATGCTCTGTCTCGAAGGATCCGCTCATGGAGTCTTTCCCTCCGATGGAAGGCAATCCGAAGGCTTCCTGCATCTTGAGAGCGCCTAAAAGAGCGGCGGTCGGCTTGCCCCATGTCAGAGGATCGGAAGTCATCCTTTCGAAATACTCCTGGCAGGAGAACCTCATGGTTTTCCAGTCTCCTCCTGCGGCGACAATCTTAGAGCAGGCCTCTACAAATGAATATGCGGCGCCATGGTAGGGGCTCCATTCACATAGGTCGGGGTTGAATCCGAAGGCCATCATGCTGGCCGTGTCAGTGAAACCGTCAACAGGAAGCTTCTGAACCGAGACCTGTGTCTCAGTGGTCTGCAACTCGCCGCCGAAAGGCATCAGGACTGTGGATCTGCCGATGGTGGAGTCAAACATCTCGATAAGGCCCTTCTGGCTTGTGACGTTAGGATCCTGGAGATTGGCGAACATCCTCTCTTTCAAGTTCTTCCCGGGGATTTCACGATAGAAGGGATCTATTCCCTCGACCGCTCCAATCACTGCTTTCGAGTAATGCTTCGCGCCAGCGCTGTCGATAAAGTCCCTGCGGAGATCGACCACCAATTCTCCCTTGTTGTACATCCTCATCCTCTCGGTGTCAGTCACATCGGCGACATGCGTCACCTCGATATTCTCCGAGTGGCAATATTCCTTGAATATCTCCTCGTCCTTGGCCTCGATCACCACGGCCATTCTCTCTTGGGACTCGCTGATGGCCAGCTCCGTGGAGTTCATGCCGCTGTACTTGACCGGCACCCTGTCGAGGTAGATGTCCAGCCCGGCTGTCAGTTCACCGATCGCGACCGACACGCCTCCGGCGCCGAAATCATTGGATTTCTTTATTAAAGAAGTAACCTCCGGGCGGCGGAACAATCTCTCCAGTTTCCTCTCCTCCGGTGGGTTTCCTTTCTGGACCTCGCTTCCGCAGGTCTCCAGTGACTCCTCGGTGTGTTCTTTTGATGAGCCGGTGGCTCCTCCGATTCCGTCACGGCCGGTCCTTCCGCCGAGCATCAGCACCACATCGCCAGGTTTCGGGCTCTCCCTCCTGACATTGGAGGCTTTGACCGCGCCGACAACAGCTCCAACCTCCATTCTCTTGGCTGTGTAGCCTTCATGGAATAACTCCCTGACATGGGTCGTCGCAAGTCCGATCTGGTTACCGTAGCTGGAATATCCCTGGGCGGCCTTGCGGGTGATAACCTTTTGTGGAAGTTTTCCAGGAATCGTCTCAGCGACAGGCTTGTAGATGTCTCCGGCACCGGTGACTCGCATTGCCTGATAGACATAGGAGCGTCCGGAAAGTGGATCCCTAATGGCTCCGCCTAGGCAGGTGGCCGCACCTCCGAAGGGCTCGATTTCGGTAGGGTGGTTGTGAGTTTCGTTTTTGAACATCAACAACCATCGTTGTTGATGTTCATCCACCCCCCTGCACCCCCCAGGGGGATTGAGGGGCGTTCCCCTCAAACTCCCTGCGTCGCTTCGCTCCGAGTTGTCAGAATCAAAGGGGGTCACATCGACGTCAATGAATATGCTGCAGGCGTTGTTTTCCTCACTCACCTCCATGTCATCAAGTTTGCCAGCTTTCCTGAGATACTTGGCGCCTATCGTCGCCATATCCATGAGGTTCAACCCCTTGCCTTCCCGGCCGAGATCTTTCCTCATCTTAAGATAGAGGCTCATAGTTCCGTCAATGTCCTCCTTGATAAAGGAGTCTTCAACAGCAATATCCTCCAGTTCAGTGGTGAAAGTAGTGTGACGGCAATGGTCGCTCCAATAGGTATCGAGAATCCTGAGCTCAGTCTCATTGGGATCCCTACCCTCGGCGGTGAAATAGGTTCTCACTTCCTTGAGGTCGTCCTCATTCATGGCGAGTCCCATCTTCTTCCGGTAGGGCGTGAGATCCTCATCGGTCATATTCCTGAATCCCTCTAACAGAGGAACTTCCTTGACAGCCGCATGCTCCGTGTCGGACAGTTTCGAGAGGTCTTTCTCTCTTGATTCCACAGGATTTATCACGTAGTGACGGATCTTATCCAGGACTTCGTCACTGGCGTCATCGTCAACTATGATCAACTTGGAACTTTTGATCGCTATGTCAGCCTTGGGGTCAATCAGATGGACACAATCCACGGCCGATGCCGCTCTCTGGTCAAACTGTCCGGGCAGGAATTCCACAGCGATGTATTTCGACAAATCGACAGAATCCGTGACCTGATCTGTGACTATCTCGCCGAACACGCTGTAGCGGCTTTTCTCAAGCAGTTCCGGAGTGAAGCCGAACAAGTCATAAACATTTAGCAGCCGAAGCTTCTTCAGCTTCAGCTGCAGATTCTCATTCAGTTCCGCCAGGAGACTGGCTGCCTCCACTTGGAATTCAGGATATTTCTCGACAAATATTCGATAGGAGCCCATTATCGTTTATTAAAAGTTAAATGAAAGTCCGAATCCACCCGAGTTGGTCGGACCGAGGTTCAAGGAATATGATTTCCTAACGGAAGGGTCTGTGTTATAAGTTTTCGCGAGGTTTCCCAGCCTGACCCAGCCTCCAAAGTCCATCGCCGCGCCAACCAGCGCGCAAATCCCACCGATGATTATCGAAGGGTCTTTGTAAAACCTGATGTTCGCATCCCTGTAAAGCGTGATGATAACAATGTCGGTGGCCATGTATGAGATTCCGAGCATCCACAAGTATTGGCCGTAATCCTGCAGGATCTTGGCACCCCTGTATTTTCTCCAGAAATCTCCCGTGACATCGCTGGTGAGAAGGTATTCGTTGGATTCGGAGAAGATCAGGTTCCCATGGAACCTCATCAGTTCCCCTTTCCCCTCTCTGATGGTGGTCATCTTGGAGGGGAAAAGTTCTCCTGATTGGACGGTATCCTTGTTCTGGGCGAAAACGCAAGCTGATCCCAGGAGCGCGATCGCCAGGACTATTAACCTTCGCATGATAGCGGATTAGAATTTAGGGACATCAAAGACCTGGGGCAGCACCATCGCATCCTCCTTGAACTCGGTGGCGACGGCTGTGACAGCCATACCGCTGATGTCAGTGACTGATTTAAGGGCGAAACCCTTGTAGCACCAGACTTTCATCTTGGCTTTCATCCCCTGGGCTTCTGTCTCCATCGTGAAAACGTCGCAATCCAATCCGAGGAATTTCTCCTTGCCGACAGACTGGATATTATACTTTGCCTTAACCTCATCAGTGAGATCGTTGAAGTTAGGCTGGTCAGCCGCATTGACATCCAGTTCTTGGACTTGTTTCATCGTGTAGTTGACAGACCAGTTCTTACCATCCTTGGAGATGGTTCCGGTCTCCATACTTCCCATGCCGGGGATATCCAGCTTCATCTTCTGGCACTCCTTGGCACCATAGTCATCGATGTAGGCTGTGGACTCGACTTTCTGGCCCATCATATCGGTAGAGATCTTAACGATGGCGGACTTGAATCCATATTTCTTCACGGCTTCCTTGTCCTGGGCGGTGAGACCCAGCGATACCAGTATCAACAGGCTGGCGAACAAAAACTTGGTTTTCATCTTGATAAGTCGCTAAGTTGTTTTATTTCTTTTTCTTGGTTTTGTAATCAGGAATCTCAAGCACATCTTGAGGAATATCAACATTTTCCTCGAAAGAGGTTACCTCGGTAGTGACTTTGAATATGCCCGTATCGGTCTCGCTTTTCATTGGATAACCTTTATAGATCCATACAGTCATCGTGGCAGGAGCTCCATTATAGTCTGTGTCAAGAATATATACAACACATTTCTTGCCTAGAACCGAATCCTCGGCCAATTCTTTCATGTTGTATTTCTCTTTTTCAGCGGCGGTGGGGTTTAGGAAATCCGGCTGCTCGATGGCATCAGCCACCTCAATCTTCTTCGATGTGTAGTTTACAGTGTAGGATTTGCCGTCCCTAACGATAGTGGCGCTCTTCACGTTTCCTTTGAGGGGAACATTCATCTCAACCACTTGGCTGGTCTGTGCTCCGTAATTATCCACGTAAGCTGTCGACTCTATAGTCCTGCCAAGAAGCTCAGTGTTGATCGTGGCGATGGCGGATTTGAATCCATATTTCTTCACAATGGCACTCTCTTGGGCGTAGGCTCCAAAAGTAACCATCAGCAACAGGCTGGCGAACAAATATTTGACTTTCATCTTTGTTTTATAATTATCTGTTTTCAGCCTCTTCAACGGCTTTGAAATATTTATAGGAATTGACCTTCAATTCTCCGGCGGCGGGTTCGTCAAGGACAACAATCCCGTTCTCATGAAGCTGGAGCGCTGAAAGCGTAACATAATGACTTACAGAACCTTCCACTGCCTGGGCAACGACTCTTGCTTTCTTGCTTCCGAAAGCGAGGATAAGGACCTCAGCAGCGTCACATACGGTCGCGACACCGACAGACATCGCTTGCTTAGGCACCTGGCTGGTGTCTCCGCCGAAGAATCTCGAGTTGACCTCGATTGTGTCCTGGGTCAAAGTGACAACCCTGGTCCTGGAGTTGATTGAAGAGAAGGGCTCGTTGAAAGCCAGATGTCCATCTTCACCGACGCCTCCAAGGAAAAGGTCGATTCCGCCGGCGGCGAGGATAGCGTTCTCGTAATCAGCGCACTCCTTGTCAAGATCGGGTGCGTTTCCGTTAAGGATATGGATGTTTCCCGCAGGGATGTCGATCTTGTCGAACAGGTTCTTGTACATGAAACTATGGTAGCTCTCGGGATGCTTCTCCGGGATGCCGACATATTCGTCCATATTGAAAGTGATGACGTTCTTGAACGATACTTCCCCCGCCTCGCACATGCGAACAAGCTCGGCGTAGGTGTCCAGAGGAGTTGATCCGGTGGGCAGGCCAAGAACAAAAGGATCATCTGTCAGTTCCGCTTTAGCCTTGATGGCATCAGCGATGTGGTGAGCCGCCCAAATGGAGGCTTCTTTTTTGCTGTCTCTGATTATTACTCTCATGATTATCAATTATTTCAGTTTAAGGAATACTTCTATTGCCTGATATTCGGCCATGCCTAACTCATCATAGAGTTTGGCTGTGTTCTGAGTGCGCTCCTCGGCCCTCTGCCAGAATTCCCTCGGGTCGTCTCCCGGGAAGGGAACGATGTCCTTCTGGGAAAGGTGACGGAATATGGCGTGGCGTTTCTCCACGACCTCGTCGGGGCTGAGCGGAACGGCCATATCGACCCTCCAGAGTTCCCACTCCATCCAGGCTCCTCTGTAAAGCCAGATCGTGGTATTGTCCAGCCAGTCATTACCCTCTTCCTTGAGTTGCTCGATGGCCTCCAGGGCGGCTTCAGTGCAGACCCTGTGAGTTCCATGGGGATCAGCCAGGTCTCCGGCCATGTAGATTTGGTCGGGCTTTACTTCCTTTATCAAAGCCTTGATTATATCAAGGTCAGCTTGTGTGCGAGGAAGTTTGGCTACGCCGCCTGACTCGTAGAACGGCAGGTTGAGGAAGTGGACATTGGTGTTGTCGTTGAGCCCGAAACTCCTGACCGCTGAGCGGGCCTCGCTCCTTCGGATCGCGGCCTTGATAGCGAGCAGTTCCTTTGGCTCCGGCGCTCCAGGTCTCTTCGCTCCGATTATTGCCTTGACCTCATCGAACTTGTCTCCGAAACCAAGCTGCTTGGCCGCGTCCATGTGTTGCAAGACCACATCGTCATGGACAGCCAGGTCACCGGAAGTCTCATAAGCGACATGAACATCATGACCTTGATGGACAAGGCGGATGAATGTTCCACCCATTGAGATCACATCATCATCCGGGTGGGGAGAGAAAACAATGACTTTCTTTGGGAAAGGAGTTGATTTGACAGGCCTTGTCGAGTCGTCAGCGTTGGGCTTGCCGCCTGGCCACCCTGTGATGGTGTGCTGGAACTCGTTGAAAATGTCGATGTTAATCTTGTCATAAGGCCCGAAAAGTTCGAGAAGCTCGCTGAGGGAGTTCTCAAGGTAGTCTTTCTGGGTGAGTTTGAGGATGGGTTTGTGAACCTTCTCACACAACCATACGACTGCCTTACGGATTAGTTTCGGAGTCCAGTCGCACGGTCCGACCGTCCAAGGAGCGACAATCCTCGTCAACAGGGAGGCGGACATCTCATCGGTGTAGAAACTGACATTGTCATGTCTCTGCAGATAAGAAGCCGGGCAGGATGGATCAATCCTTGACTCCACAACGCTCTTGACCGACTCCGCTTTGTCCTCACCCCAAGCCATCAGGATTATCTTGTGGGAAGTCATCATAGTCCCGATACCCATGGTGATGGCGGACTTGGGAGTGACAGCGACGTCTCCGTTGAAGTTGCGGGCTTGGATTTTCCTGGATCGATAGGAGAGGGGGACCAATCTGGTCCGGCTTTTTTCCGCGGAACCGGCCTCATTGAATCCGATCTGACCTCCCTTGCCGACCCCTATTACTAGCAAGTCAAGACCCCTGGCCGCCTTGTCGAATTCGGCGCAATAGTCTGAGACTTTCGCTTGAGGGATGGTTCCGTCAGGAATATGAACATTTTCCGGCTTGACGTCTACAAGATCCAGGAATACCCTGTGTAGCTTATTGTTGCGGCTTTGGGGGGAATCATTCTCGCAAGGATAGTATTCGTCAATGGAATAAATCTCGACATTACGGAATGAAACTATACCGGCTTTATTCAACTCGGCCAGTCTCTTGTAGAGCAGTGTGGGAGTAATTCCTGTGGAAAGTCCGAGTTTGAAGGGCCTGGTGATGGCGTCCGCCTCATGTTCGTTGATCGCGTCAACAATGATTCGAGCCACTTTGTCACTTCCGGAAGCGGCGTCGTCAGAAATCTCGGTGGTAATTCTCTCGTGGGAATGCAAGATGCCTTTTGGCAGGTTGCTCTCTATCAGGCCACCGTCTTTAGGTAAAGAAAAATGTTTCACGTTAGAGTCTATTATAATCGATCTCGAAAGTGTTTCCGTGCTCAAGGTCTCCGTAGGTCATGCCTTTCTTGAGCCAGTTGTAACGCTGCTGGGCCGTTCCGTGGGTGAAGGACTCGGAGACCACATATCCTTGGGACTTCTTCTGGAGATAGTCGTCACCGATCTTCGAGGCGCAATCCAGGGCTTTCTCGATGTCGCCGGGCTCGATGGAACGGAAACGGGCGTTGTCATTATTTGCCCAGACTCCTGCATAGTAGTCGGCGAGAAGCTCCAGCCTTACGCTCCACTGGTTAGCGACAGCCTTGCTGGACTGGTTCATCTTCTGGTGGGCCTTGTTAAGGGTGCCGAGGAGATATTCGACATGGTGGCCAACCTCATGGGCTATGACATAAGCATAAGCCAAATCACCGTCTGCCCCGATCTGCCTCTTCATAGTTGAGAGAAAGCTGAGGTCGAGATACACAGTCTGGTCAGCTGAACAGTAGAAAGGCCCAACCTGTGAGTTGGCGGTACCGCAACCGGAAGAGGTTGTTCCTGTATAGAGAACCATCTTTGGCGGCTGATACTGGTAGCTATATTTCGCGAACTGGGCGGTCCAAATGTCCTCGGTGCCGGCCAGGATCTTTTTCGCGAATGACGCGAGTTCCTGCTCCTCAGCAGAGAAAGTCACATCTTCCGTCTGCTCGGTTTGTTGCATGGTTCCAGCCTGCTGGAGTACCGATGTTGGATCTCCTCCAAGAAGCATAACGATCAAGGCGATGATGATGGCGCCTCCTCCGAGGCCACCTGCGATGGCTCCACCGCTCACTCCGCGGCGGTCTTCGACGTTCGTGCTTTCACGTCTTCCTTCAAGTCTCATATTGCGTTCTAATTAAGGGTTAACATATTCTTGATATATCTTCGGATATATCATCTTACAAATATAATCAGTTTTTCCATCAATATGCACACCGAGCCGATTCCTTTTGCCCTGTCCTTAACTTTTGCTTTGACATTTTGCATTTTAAAGGAAAATAGATAAATTTGCAGCCCATCTACTTTGCCCGAGTGGCGGAATGGTAGACGCGTTGGACTCAAAATCCAATGTCCTTTAAAGACGTGTGGGTTCGATTCCCACCTCGGGCACGATAAAAGCCAGGCATTTCGCCTGGCTTTTATCGTGCCTTTTCGGCCGCATGACGTGGCCCGGGCCCTTTTTATTCATTGAGGGGCGTACCCCTCAAACTCCCCTAGTCGGCCTTCGGCCTCCGATGCCATGTTTTTGGCCCGGGCCCTTTTTATTCATTGAGGGGCGTACCCCTCAAACTCCCCTAGTCGGCCTTCGGCCTCCGATGCCATGTTTTTTGCCTGGCTTTTATCGTGCCTTTTCGGCCGCATGACGTGCGCCAGAACTCTCCGTTTTTTACAAGTTGAGAGCATGACGATGAACTATGTATGATTCTGGGAGGCACATCGGCATGCGGAGACCCGCAAATAAGCCGTGGTCTCTGCAACCTAAAATGCCTCACGGCCATTCCGGAGGCAGCAGGGCATGCTCTTGGTTTGTAAAACGGCCGTAACCACGGACACGGAGGTCTGGGAAAACCTTAATGGCCTTCCCATGGCTCTGCAACATGGTCGAAAGAGAGACTGCGGAATGCCTTGAGATGAAGAACTCTGCCAGATCATAAAGTTCAGACCAATGTTTCTGGTTGGGAATAAATGACTACCTTTGTGTCTAAACCACATATATCATGAAATCAACAAAGAACTTGCTGATCATCTGGGCGATGACGTTCATGATACTGTCCTGCGGGACAAAAGCCAAGGATACGCCCATACGATTCGCCAATTACAATATGAGGGAATTGATGGCTGTGGACACGGCTGACAGAGCATTCTATAACCGCCTCCCGCTCATTGTCAAAAGAATTACGGAACATGACTTCGATATCATCGGAACCCAGGAAGTCACATACGAGATGAGGTCCGCCTTATTTGAAGTCCTTGGAAACACTTACAACGTATTCGGTTCTGGAAGGAAGACATATGCCAATGGCGAGGGGACTCCGATTATGTACAAAAGAGACAGGTTCGACCTACTCGAGAGCGGAAACTTCTGGCTTTCTGAGACTCCTGATATCCCGGGCAGCGTAAGCTGGGACTGTTCCCAAGAGAGGCTGGCGACATGGGGAAAGTTCCTTGACAAGAAAACCGGCAAGAAGTTTTTCTATATTAACACCCATTTTGACCATCGCGGACCCATCTCCCGAACTAAGGCTGCGGAACTTCTCCTTGCCAAAGCTAGGGAACTCGGCGGAGGTATTCCCGCATTTTTTTCCGGAGACATGAATACGACCATCTCATCCAACGAGATAGCCATTCTCTTCGACAACGACCTGGTTAAGGATAGTTATACCGCCAGCATCACAAAACCTACTGGGAGAGTGAGTTCCTATTATGGGTTTGACTTTGACAGACCGGACGGCGACAGCAGGATCGACTATATTTTCGTTCCGAAAGACGCCACGGTACATTCATATGCCTGCATCGATGATGACTTAAGAGAGCGGCAATACTCCTCTGACCACTGCCCTCTGCTGGTCGTCGTTTCATTAAACAAGTAGCGTCGCACCTGTTTATTTGAGTACGGAATCTTACATTTTTAGATAAGCAATTCATTATGAAATATCCACTTGCAATCGCTTTGTTTTGTGCGATCATTCTTGCTGGCTGCGGCTCCGGCAAAAACGAAGAAATCAACGCTGAGCGTATCTGGGACAAGGATTACAGCGCCTTCCCCTCGATAGTACGTTATAATGATGCCTGGTATGTGAGTTTCAGGGAGGGTGTCAGCCATATTTTCGATGAGAACGGGATAGCGGCGGGAAAAACCCGCATCCTGCGCTCCGATGACTGCAAGCATTGGAATAGCGTGGCGCTGCTGTCGAAAGAGGGGTATGACCTGCGCGACCCCAAACTCTCCGTCACAGCAGACGGAAGGTTGATGGTGATCCAAGGAGGCTCGGTGTATGTGGATAAGGAGTTGAAAATGGGGATTCCGCAAGTGTCCTTCAGTTCCGATGGCCAAACTTTCAGCGATCCGGAGCCTGTCGATTATCCAATTCCGGACGGATTTGCCTGGTTCTGGAGAATGACTTGGCACGAGGGTGTTGGCTACACCGTATCTTATGGTAAGTCGGACACAAACCGCTTGGAATTGATTAAAACCACTGACGGTAAGCACTTTGAGAAGATTACCGATATAGAGTTGGGCGGTTTTCCTAACGAGACAACAGTGCGTTTCCTTCCTGATGGGAGGATGGCACTGCTGATCCGCCGAGATAAGGATGATAAAAAGGCGTATTTAGGAATTAGCGAATATCCTTTCACCGACTGGAAGCTTACTCCTCTCCCTTTTCAGATCGGAGGTCCTGAGATGGCGGTGCTTTCAGACGGATCTCTGATTATAGGTGGCCGGGCATATTACGATGAAGGAGAATGCAAGACCTGCCTATGGGAAGGTAATGCCGAGGGAGAATTCGAGCTTTGGAAGACTCTTCCCTCAGGCGGTGACAACAGTTACCCCGGATTCCTTGTTGAGGATGGCGAACTCAAGGTGGTGTACTACTCCTCGCACGAGCTGAAAACCTCCGACGGTCGTTCCCGCGCAGGAATCTATCTCGCCCGGATTCCTTTAAAGTAATTTATTCGTATTCCAATACAACCTTGATGAGTTTGTATTTGGAAATCATGCCGGTGTAGCTGCTGTCGTGCGTCGCGGTCCTGGTGCTGAAAGCCAAATATCTCTCCCCGTTAATGAATATGAAACCCGGGGAGGCAAGCGCCCATGCCTCATCCTCTTCAACCCAACGGTTCAACTCGCATGGAAGCTCATGCATAAAGGGTCCGTCCGCAAGGTAGCACCTGAAGGAACAAGTGTCAGTGGTGCCGCCGTGTGTGTTAAAATAAGTCGGAAATAACAGATCAAAACGCTCGTCAACTTTGGTCGCAGCGCTGTTATACAGGCAATCTCCGGCCAGGACCTCAGTTTCGCTAACTTGCTCTCCATCAAGAGTTAACTCAGCCAATGTGACCCTGCGATTCTGATAATGCTCCTGGGTTAATCGGGAATATAACTTCAACCGGTCGCCATGCTGGACCAGGATGTTCTGAGTGTCGTGTTTGAAATCGTAAAGCACCTTACGCTCGGTGAATTCAATCCCGTTTTTCGATTTCCATAGGCAAAGGCAGTGTTTGCCGTCTATTAACTGGTTGCCTATCAAACGGTAAGGCCATTCCTTGTCTTTAACCAGGCAAACCGACTGCTCTATCAGAGACTCCATTATCTTGCCCTTCATCTCATAATGAAAGCCGTCGGCCGATTCCGCCAGGTAAAGATTCTGTTGCCATTCATCCTCGGCGATTCCACTGTTCTCATTGGCGGCGAAATACATCCTGTAGGTGCCGCCCGGGGTCTGGATAATATTGAAATAATTGACCAATCCCATCCCGAAACTCTCATTGCTGGCTATCTCAATCGGCGGCTCGGGAAAACCGACACCGGTCAAGGCCTTTTCTCCGCACGCGCAGAACGCCGCTACTGAAAGGCAGAGAAGGGCGAAGTAATTGAATATCTTTCCCATAATGTGTTATATTCCTATCTTTCGAACCCGAAACTGACAATGGTGAACAAGTCCTTGTCCTCCTCTCCTGTGAAACGCATCCGGAGCGGTTTGGTTCCGATCATTCTTCCGCTGACGTCGGATTCGAGGGTGATTTCAGTCTCTCCGTCGCCGGAAGGGACATCGAAAGAAGCGATGGTCTCTCCGTCAAGAGATTCAGAATATACAAGGATTGTCCCGCCGGCCTTCGGGCGGACCCGGATCAACATTTTCTCCGGCCAGTACTTGAACAAGAAATCCCTCCACGTGGCAGTGTCGGAGTTCTGGATGGCCGAGAGATGGCCTTCACGGTCTATGTGAACATGTCCTGAGAGCAGGCACGTGCGTCCCGCGACTATGCTGTAATCGATAGGGATGAACGGATCCAGGGGGAAGCCGGCGCCTGTCGAGGTCATTTCCACCTCGGGAATCGTTCCGTCCGGAAGAATCTGGATCGGTTCGACGCAGCTTTGGCGCATAGTGTTTGTGCCGCAGGATGATCTGTGATAGAACACGTACCATCGATTCTTGAACTTCACCACCGATCCATGGTTGTTCCATACTGCCGGGTCGCAGCCGAAGTTGTCTATGATCACTCCACGGTAGGTATAAGGTCCTGTGAGACTGTCCGATGTGGCGTAGCCAATGCAGGTGGGCCTTCCCCGTCGGCTGATGTCGGCGAAAGTAAGGTAATATGTCCCGTTATGCTTGAAGGCCTGTATCCCTTCGTGAAAATGATGTCCGTCCTCGGTGAGGATCCCGTCCTTGATAGTCGAAGGGTCTATGCTTCGCATGTCTGGGTTCAGTTTGGCGCATTTCGCCGAGAACTGCCCCCAGAATAACCAGGCCTGGCCGTCATCATCGATGAAAACGGAAGGGTCGATCTGGTTTGCGTCCTTGAGCGGTTTTCCGTCAAGGAAGGGTCCGAAGGGGCTGTCACCCACAGCTGTTCCCTCCGGGTAAGTTCCCGGCTGGGAATAGAACAGAAAGTATTTTCCGTCCTTTTCGATGCAGTCCGGAGCGTACAGGACCTCGTCGTTGTATTTGACCTCATCTGAGGAGAAAGCCTCTCTCCCGCTCCAATGGATCATGTCGTTTGTCGAAAACACGTCGTATTTTCCGGAACAGTAATATGCCGGGTTTTCGTCTTTTGAACCATAGATGAACAGTCTCTCCTCGTCGTCCACCGTCCAGACCCTGGCTTGGGGGTCTGAATTATATGCCTTCCCGAGCAAAATCGGATTCTGGGCCTCTGCCCGGACAAACGATAAAAACATGACCGCCGCAAAGGCGATCTTAGTGATATTCTTTCCCATACCGCTAATATAAGAATTTATACGGAATAGACCATCCGCAGGAAATCAACCCTGAATATCCAACGGTGCTCGGCTTTCTTGAAACCTACTGATTCGTAGAGCCTTATGAGGTCTGGCATGTCGCTGTCTACGACAAGTGTAATCAATTTGTAGCCTGCCTTGATCCCTCTTTTTATGCCATCTTCCAGAAGGGCCCGACCGATTCCTCTGCGGCGATATTCCGGGAGCACAGCGAGGGTGTCCAGGTAATACTCCCCGGGCCCGGTCTCCATTTCGGACTCCTCGTCTATCATCATATAATCAGGCCAGAAAACGGAGAAGTATTTTCGTCTCAGTTCCTTGTAGTTGTCACCAGGGTAGGAGAGTAGTGAGCCTACCACCTTCCCTTCGATCTCGGCTATTCGTGAATCTTTATATGAATATAGCAGGTCGGTCCGTTTCTCGCAAACCACAAGGTTTAGATAAATATCCTTATTCTCAGGTATTTCCGTCTCGAAATCATAGAAATGCATCCCCGCTATCAAGCACTTGGCGAGGAAGGCCGCATCTTCAGGCTTGGCATCTCGGATGATCATAGGGCAATCCATCTTCATCATAGGACATTTAGCCTTCATTGACGAAGATAGGGATATTTCCGAGAATTCACACAGGGCCTGCCACCAATGCTTTCGTAATGTATTGAATATAAATTATTTCTAATTAGCAAGTTGGCAGGGACTCCTTAATTAAGGAGGGCCTGACCGCAGGTGTTTTGTATCTAATTGAATATGAATTACTTCTCGGAGGGCGGGTGTCAGACCCCAATGTCGTCACATTTCACAGACTATCGCCAGCATCGCGACCCCGCCGAAGTGGCGGATGTTGTCGTGGACTTCCCGTGCGACAAGCCGAAGTGTCTCGCAGTCCGGCTCCTCATGCCAGACCAGGTTCAGGCGTTCTTTATATTCCTTGACCTCCTGGACACTCTTGCCCAACTTGCTGGCAAGGAGAGCGAATCCGGCCTCGTGAAGATATTGACGGTCACCGGTTTCCACGATGTGACGGATTCCATCCTTCCCGAGTTCCCGCTCCCAGTCGAACGTTACCTCCTGACGTGTCACCGGCCTGAAGTCGGCCCGTCCGTCTGAGAAGGTTATTCCCCGGATTCCATTTTCGGTTTTGATTTGACGCCAAGTTTTGCCATGCATGTTGCTGTAACCCTTGTCTGGCGGAACAATCGAGTCATCTGGAATCCATATCGAGTCGCCCGGCTCTCCCGTCCACCGGCCTCCTGATGTCGGAATATTCTTGCGACCCTTGTCGCTGAACAGCTGCGCCCAGAAATCGTCCAGCATCCGCTGGTCGCTCTCCGGCAGAGCATCAAACCTCCTCTGTTTCAGCCCCTCATCTCTAATCCCATCCAGTTCCCGCTGCAGCGCCGCCAGCCGCTTCGCCCGGGAGGCGAGGGAAGTGTCTCCATTGTTTCTTAGATTTACAATCTTAAATATGTTTAAAGCCATGTTCTTCCCAAGATGAAATATATTAAAACAGCCCTTTAATCCATGCCGTCAATGCTAAGTAAACCGGATAACAGTCAATCCGATAAGGTTACTCATACTGGTTGGCTTTAGAACTGAATCTCGCTTTCAAATACAATAGTTTTTAAAGTAGAAACATTTTTTTTGGTTGATCCGCTCATCTTGAATATATCCTTCATAACGGTCAACGATGCCGCTACTTCTTTGCACGAATTCAATTCGCTAGTAACGCTCATTCTTACAGTTTGTTTCTCAAGATTGTTTTGTTCGTTTGGATTGCGAAGGTCAAATAAATCCCGGACCTCAATCTCTTGACTTAAATTATATTCATCCAATAATTTATGAGCTTCAGTATAAGTTGTTTCCGACCAGGAGCCAGGGAATGCCAGAGATAAATCATACAATTTTTTTAAGCTTTCATTCTGTTCCTTTTTATAATTGGCATTGATATCCACTGTTTTGTAGGAAAGACCGCCGTCAATTGTCAACCCTATTCTGCTTTCTTCAATAAACTCGGCATGTCCGTGAATCATTTTGGCTCCAAGTTTTCTGGCAATTTTGCTGATAGCCCCTATCTTCTCTTTGATAATCTGCTCTTCCGATGTATTAATGTCGATGAATCCATTTTTTCTGAAAGGATTCCGAATTAATATGGAACCTTCCTTTTGTGACCCAAAAAAGAAACCTTGCTTTATGAGAGTGGGCAAGTCGTCTAAAGAAACAACCTTTAAACTTTCACTCAAGCCTTCGTAGCTCTTATACCATCGGTAACTCCTTGCCAGTTCATCATTTGCCAAATAGATAACTGTGTCTGTGTCCTTTATTTCCATAACAATAACGCGATTAAACCTACAACAATAGCTCCTCCCACATAGATGACCGCTCTGTTTTTGCGCAGTTCGATCACCTCTTTTATAATGATCAAGTCATTTTCATTTGGTTTCATCCCAGCTTTTTGAGCATATTCTTTTAAATCTGAGGAAATAGAATCAACCTTCTTTGTATAAAACATATAAGGGATTAATCTCCCTTTTTCATCTCGATTAATAAAATGCGATTGAACCATTAGCTCTCCGCTCTGACTGATATAGATTTGCAGTTGAACAGATGCGTTTGGATAACGCCTTTTCAAAAATGAAAGGAATCGGGCCTTAGGCCATTTCCTACTATTGGTTAATGTTGTAAAAGCCTCTTGTTGGATGTGGGTGTCCTCGTTAAACTGGTGCTCTCCGTCAATCACAAAACCGTCGGGTTTATTGATTTCCGCGTTTTGATACCATAAAACAGTCTCCATACTTCTAGAATATTTGTTGGGCAATAATAAGGACTTCATTTTTATCACGTAAATCCGCGGCAAAAGTGTTTTTTTCGAACAGTTTTTTATAATCTTTCTCAGAAATAGTGTTCAAAATGCTTGTGAGCAATTCTTTTTTATCTTCAGGACTATTCTGTTTGTATTCGTCGCTATGAGAAATGATTATTACTATATTCTTTAAATCTGAATCGTTTCCATATTTGGTTTTAGCTATATTGTAGATGAAGTGGAGGCGAGCCTTTACTTGGCTCTGGTATTCGGAGTCATTAAGGTATCTGATACCTTCAAAAATGAAGATGGTTATGTCTTTTTCTTCCACCCATTTATTGTAGTATTCGCGAATATGATAATCTCCTCCTATATCTTCTCCTTGTGAGATTACGATTGTTCTATCACCAATTGAGAAACTATGCGCTTCATAGCCCTCTACATTTGTTCCTTCTTCACCTTCTTTATATTCAATTAATCCTAAATTTGAAAGGAATCGTGTTTTCCCTGATGCTTTCATTCCTAAAACGCCTAATGTCTTCCCTTCAGTTTTTTCTGGAGTAAAAGCGGCGATTAAATTTCCTACCGCCAAGGCGCTTCCAATGATTATCGGGATGTACCACCAGAATACTAATTGTGGATTAATTATGTTGAAATCCACATTGGAAATAATCATAAATAAAAGACAGTGTTTCATATCGAGTAATTATTTGTTTTGATTTTCTTCCCTAAGATGTAAACTGCCAGCGGGACGCTGGGGCTGATGCGACCGCAGTTGGGACAGGGCATTGGGGGATAATCCGATGGCCCGAGAGGCGCCGGATCCACGAATATATCAGCCTTGAAAACGCCTTTGCAGTTTGGACACTTGTAGTACGGCATGTTTGTTAATCTATTTGATTGTCAATCACTAACAGCATAATACATAGCGTTTGCGGTAGTAACTCCAAGGATGCATTCCGCGGTAATAGGCCAAGGGAAAAACCGTGGTAAACCGCAGAGCCAAGCAACAAGAATGACTAATCCCGTCACAAAAAGTCCCCATCTGGGTTTGCCTGGGATTTCCCTTAATAGCCATACGATTGTCGTAGAAACAGAGCTGGCTAAAAAAGCGCAAGGTACCCATATTCCGGCGGCTTTATCTGAATAGTCCACTCCGGAGAAGAAGCGATAGCCCATTTTTCGGCATATCAAGAAAAACCCTACCGCAAAAGCAGCACCGATTACCAAATACATAATTCCGCTAAACGGTTCCATTTTCGAGCGTAAAGACATCTTGCTAGAACCTTAGTTTTCCTTTTCTATTACTAAACTCCAGTATATAAAGTTTGCCGCCAGTCCACCGAAGATGACTTCGAATAGTGCCGGATTAGACATAAGTTTCGGTACGCCGAAGATGCAGAGAGCTAGCAACACAATGCCTATCACAAACAACCACCCGATAGGTTTTTTCACTGCCTTCCCGAATACCCACAGAAAAAGAATTGTGACGATGACAGATAGAAATCCGCTTGAGCATAGGATACCGAACCAGCTCCAGAAGCCATGCCCGGAGTAATCAATCCCGGTAAAAAAGCAAAACCCCTTGCTTCTGCAAACCAGGAACAGCACAATCGTCAGGATTGTAGTAACTCCCGAGTATATCAAGCACCCGCTTTCGGCAAACTTGTCTGAAAACTTGTAGGTCATACCATTAAATTATTTCAAAACAAAAGAGTATTCTTTTGTGGGGGCGTTTCCTGCCAAACGAGCCTCATTGTCCTCATATTTAAACATCTTCCCTTTTAATTCCGAATACAAGGAGAATGGTCCAGTACTATTGCTGCTGAATATCCATTCTTCTGTTCCTTTTCCGGAAACCAATGTGAGAGTTCGGGGTATATTGTCGGAGACTTTTCCTGAGAGGTCTATATGGTTGGACTCTTTGTATTTCTTGTACCAATAATAGCCGGAAACATTTCCGTCATTACCGACAGTTAGCTTGAACTCAACGGGATATTTTGAAGAATCTTGAGTCAAATCTCCAGACAAACGGATGACGTTCATTTCCGGGAAAGAAGCGAACGTTTTTATCAATGCGTCCCCTGCCACTTTCTGGTGTTCAGGGTAAACAGTCTCGATACTGTAAATATCTCCACCTTTCAAACTCTCCCTCAAGTAAAAAATACAACCGTCATTGTCCTTGCCGGATATAACGAAGAATTGACCATCTTTTAATAATTTATAGACGATGCTACCTGATTGTGATCGTCTTTCCAATTCATCTTCATAAACAACGGACAAGCCCGGGACGTCAGAGCCGTCAATAGCTTCTGCTATCAACTTGACATTCTTTTCTTTTGATTCCAGCTGAACTGATCCGGAAGAATTTGCCTTGACACTCAAGTAGTTCGGGTATCGTAGAATAAAAGCTCCTGAAGGATCACTGTATAAACTAAAGTCCCATAAAGGAGTTATTGCTCCTGAATCCGACTTACGAGATTCTTTTCTTGTTGTTGGATAGATATCAGGAGACTCATCTCTTGAAAGCTCGGCACTTACCCATTTGGATCTCCCGTTTACGGGTCTTTTGTAGCTGGCGTGAATGATGTTTGGCAGAACATCACTTTTCTTGTATGCTATTTTTTTGTCCAGAAGCTTTCTTGCCGCAATTTCTTTCCCTTTCGGGCTCATTACCCTCTCGGAATCTTTATCATATCTCATGGTAGTCCTGTCAAACTTTAGCAGGAACTTCCCGACTTTCTCTTTAGCGATACCTTTGGCATTGAGAAAGACCGTCCCTTCATCAATGTCAAATTTTCGTGTCAAAAAAACCTGTCCATCGTTTCCGACTGTTATTCTGTCGAATGCGTCAAGATCGTTATATATAGCAATGGTTCTCCCAGACGCTGTTCCATAAATGGACGGTGTATTCGCACGGTGAATGACAAGTCCAAGGAATACCCCCGCGGTGATCAGCAACACACCTATCACGGAGGCAGGAATCAACCAGTTAATGTTTTGACGGGAGCATTTGTTCTTCTCTATATTAAATAGGGCTATTTCCTGGGCGTTTTCAGGCCCGATTTCCGTTTCTGTCATATTAATTTCATCATCATAGTGGACAACTTATCGAGGTATTTTTCCGAGGACTCCATCATTCGCATTTTCATGTTGATTTCGCTCTCAGTCTTGGCGTCCATCATCAAAACATGGTCGAGTATCTTGCTTATTTGCTGATTTACAAAGTCCAGCTGTTTTTCTACCACAGGGATACTTGTCTTGTATTTGTCAAGTTCAAAATCCATCTTGGCGATGAAAGCATTGAACTGAATATCCATTGTGTGCATCTGGGCATCAATTTGTTTCCAGCTCGTTACCGCATTGCACACGCTGGATGTGATATCTCTAATGGTATTCAGGGGGTCTCCATCCCCTGTGTTTGGAAGAGCGACCTCTCCACCGTATTCCTGGATGCTACCACCTTCGTATTCGGTGGGAAGCATCTCTTCGTTTTCTTTCTCGTACATGTGATTAAACTGTTATTTTACTATATTCTTTCCTGGCTTTGTTCTCCTGATCCTTTATCGTTTCGATCATCTGGTCATACGACATTGAGTAGTCATCGTAAGCTTTATCGTATGGCAGCGGAATATAAGGGAGGCCTATCCCAAGATCCTCACCCAAAAACATTGAAAACGAGCAAACAACCAAAGCAACCACTAGTGTTATTCCAAGGATTCTTACAAATGTTCCAGGGAATATCATAAATGTTAGCAAAGACAGAAGGAATGCGAGGATAATCGGAATGGTGATAATAATTATATCCTTGATTCCAAAGCCGTTTGGCCAATGTGGCGGTTTGAAGTTATTTTCCAGGTTTCTCTTGCAATCCAAATAATAAGGATTCTTTGATATCAATTCGCCAGCCGGATAGTAATCTGCGTCTAACTCGTTGTCCTCTGCGAAGATGATTCCTGACTTGCAATTATTTAGAATGCTGAAGTTAATCCCTACATAGTTGCTCAACAGGGCAGGCTCAGTGAACAGAAGTGCTGCGGCTACCGGATATTGACCGGTGTCATTAAACAATTGTGATTCAACAAAACTATCCCATCCATCGTGAATGCCAAGGCGTTCGGGCCAAGATTCTATTATTCCTTCCAGTATTTTGACTGGAGAAGGTTTTGCACCTCCAGAATCATGCTTTCCCTCTTTCCAAGCAGCCATCTCTGAGAGCAGATAATCCAGGGTCCCTACCATAAACTGTGTCTTTGCAAGAAGCGCAAGGTCTCGTTTAAACAAGGTGAATTTTTTCTGAAAAAGGGGATCACCAGACTCAACTCGCATTTCGAAGTCTTTATCATATGCGGTATTAATCCTAGGATAAATGCTTTCGGATATTCTATCTTTAAACCTCTTCAGTGGACCGTACTTCGCATCTGCGATTTTCTGTTTCTCCTCGAGGGCTGCTTCCAACTTCGCATCTCTTTCTTCCTTCGCCTTTCGTTCTTTACGCTCTGCCACCTTATTACCCCCCCAATTAAGCAGTGCGGCACCTCCGGCAATAGCAAGAGCGCTAGCGCCGATAATTAGCCCTCCCAGAGCGTCGTCATTATTTCTTGCGTTCATGTTTCCAACTCCTTCCAGGAGATTATTGGCAAAGCTTCCTATATTTTCAGATACTTTATTTATACTTTCCCGGAATTCTCTGATGGAAGTGTCAATCTTAGCATATTGTTCAAGGATGAGACCGGTCATGGACTCGCATTCTTTGATTTCCTCCAACATGCCGGCATACTCAGGTGAGTCGGCCAAGCCATTACTGGTCAGGTCGATGCTTACATTGGCGTTTGTGTATTTTCTTATCATTGTTTTGTCACAATTAAATCCGACATATTCAGCGCGTTGGCTTTCTTGAGGGAGATGCCGAACATGCGCTGGAAGGCGTCTTCGACGGCCTGGCCACCGTTGACAGTGACGGGGTTGTTGTATGGAGAGACCACTTGGACGGTCATCCCTGGCTCAATCTGCACACCATTGCAGATTTTCTTCCTTTTGGTTGTGATA
The DNA here is from genome assembly GCA_902785575.1 of uncultured Bacteroidia bacterium. Taxonomy (GTDB): domain Bacteria; phylum Bacteroidota; class Bacteroidia; order Bacteroidales; family UBA932; genus Cryptobacteroides. The sequence goes on from CACZZF010000014.1 coordinate 130,756, forward strand.
GTGAAAAGTGCCATAGTGCTATTCTTTTGGTAGTCGATTATTTCGCTAAACTTTACGTATCACAAATATCTCCAATCCCATTTTTCCGGTCAAGGTCATAACTGGGTCATTTGCCTAACCTTAGCAAACACATTTGGCGAAGGCCTTCCAAGCATTCTTTTGTAATGAGTTGATTATTAAATATTTTCTGATCGGATGGTGGCAGGCTACATGAGATGCCATGGGGCCTGCCACCGACTTCCTGGGAAATAGCTCATATTTAAATAGATACAAGCTTGTTGATGGCAGCCCCAAACAAATCGTCCTGAAATTAAGTACACCTCACCTCAAGTCTTGCTCAAACCATTGAAATCCGTTATCTTAGCTGCATGAGAAAGTATTTGTTTATAGCTATCGCCCTGCTGGCGGTCCTGTCTTGTGGGCAGGAGAATAAGGGTGCGTCCACGGCGTCAATGGCCGTTTCTTTCGACGATGTGTTGGCGACCCGCCGAAGCATCAGGGATTTCGATTCCTCCAAGGAAGTTACTGAAGCTCAGGTGCGTGAGATCCTCACCGCTGCCCAGGACGCTCCATCGTGGGCCAATACCCAGAGCGCGAGATATTATGTGGCGATCACCAAGGAGAAGGCAGACGCTGTCCGGGAACTTATTGGCGAGCGGAATAAGCAGAGCACGGCCGGAGCTCCTGTTTTCATCGTATCGACTTATGCCAGAGGTCTTTCCGGTTTTTTCCGCGGGGAGCAGACAAATGAGATAGGCGATGGATGGGGCGCTTATGACAACGGTTTGAATAACGCGTACCTTATACTCAAGGCTCGTTCCATGGGTTTCGACACCCTGATCATGGGTATGCGTGACTCGGACGCCTTAAGGAGCCTTCTTGACATTCCCGACGAGGAGACTGTCATGTCCGTGATTGCCCTCGGCCACCGTGCCAGCGACCCTGTCAAACCCACCCGCAAGCCCCTCGACGAAATAGCCAAGTTCTTCTAAAAACACTATAGCACCCTGTCCAAAACGTCTTTGCCGACCCCGAGCAGACGTGACAGTTGCGCTTGGCCCGCACCAAATCGAAAGGCTGCTTTTCTGGCCAAGAGAAGCAGCTCTTTTCTGTTGAGTCCGGAGATGGATTTGACGTGGAACTCGTTGACACAGATGCTGTTGATGCGTTCCATAAGTTCTGCGTCGGAGAAAGTCACCTCCAGATGTATCCCGTGACTCTCCTCGACTTCTGCCTCCAAGGAATACCTTCTCAGAAAATCAAAGTATTCGACACTGTCAGTGAACTTGGCTGCCGCTCCGACGTAGGAGACGAAACTCGTATTCAGTATCCGACCATTACTGTATTCATAGTTGCCGGGAATCTGCAGGCGGGTCTCAAACACTCTCCTTTTCTCCCTGCTACCAAGGTCTTTTACCAAACTACCGGCGGGAAAGCTTGTTTTGAAATAAACATCAGCGGAACTCCAAGGATAGGCATCGGGGGATGCTATTCTGGCTTTAAAAGGATTGCGGTGGATGTAGCATATTTCTCTCTTAAGTTGAAGATCTGAAGAGACGGCCACAATGTCCACATCATCCTTTTTTAAAACTCCATTACCGATTCTGAGCAGCTGCGCTAACCGATGCGTCACCCGGTCATAAAATAAGAGACAATCTTCAAGAGTTCCTGTTAAAAGAATATGTATGTGATTGTCCATCAGACAATATGCTACAATCTTGACCCCAGAGCCAGGCAGTAAAAGAGCCAATGTATTGACTCCGATGATGAAGTCTTTTTCTGTCCGGAATATCAGACGAGTCTCTTTATGTGATGAAGAAAAGTGGTAACAACCACGTCGACCTTCGAAAGGATCCTTGAAATCAGAGCGTTTCATATTTTAGTTTAGCGTTTTGTTCGGCAAGATACTGAATAATCGTGACAATTCCAAAGGCTGGGGCAGCCACCGATGTTGTTTTAAATGCTTGAATATTAGTACGTTGCGAGACGCCTGATGTCAGACACCTTGCAATTATAAGAGGCCTGACACCGGCATAACGTGAAGTGGCTAATATTCAAATAGATACAAAGCTTCCTGTGTCAGACCCCCTGTCTTATCCAAGAATTGTCTTGAAAAAACTCCCGAATGCGCTCACATTGTGGGGCGCTTTTGGTCATAACTGGGTCATTTTATGGGCCGGGTGGCGCTGGGGGCGCATATTCGGATAAATATTCCTAATTTTGTGAAGAATGACCTTAATATGATTGTTTCGGGTAGGATTATACGCTATTGGAGGCTTTTGCCGTTGTTTTTGGCTATCGCGTTGCTTAGCTCCGCGGTGGTGGCCTGTGTTCGAGACTTGCCGGATCCGGAACAATTTGTACCCGTGGAAAATGGCGGAGGTGACGAGCCGACTCAGCCTGAACAACCCGAACAACCCGAACAACCACAGCAACCAGAGCAACCCCAGCAACCAGAGCAACCCCAGCAACCAGAGCAGCCCGAGCAACCCGAGAAACCACAACAGCCTGAGCAGCCCGAACAGCCCGAACAACCGCCCCAGCAAGAAGTGAATATCCCCGACTCGACCTTCCGAGCCTGGCTGCTATGGAACTATGATTCCGACAAAGATGGCCACCTCGCTGATACTGAGGCCGAAGCAATAACCAAGATCGAGTTGTCGACAGATAATATCTCGACACTGGAAGGAATCCAAGGCTTCCCGAATCTGAATTATCTCCACGCCCAAGGGACCAGGAAGGACGAGACGAATTATGGCAAACTTACTCAAGTCGATTTGACAGGCAACCCGAAACTCCGGCATATTCACCTGATTCATAACCACATTTCGAAACTGAATCTGGGTGAGCAACCCGACTTGGACTACTTGGGTCTGGACTACAATGAGGTGACTGAGATTGATGTCAAGTCATTCACTAAACTGACTCTACTCCAGGTTTCTTATAACAAGCTTAAAACAATTGATGTCAGCGGCCTAAACGAACTAGATGAGTTCCACTGCGCCGATAACCCTATCGAGACCATAACCCTTGCCAACCCCAAACTTGTCTCTTTCCGTTGCGCTGGCACCCTCGTCAAAGAGCTGGATCTCTCAAAATGTCCGAAAATCAACCATTTGGATTGCTCGAATTGCCCGAACCTCACAACAATCAAACTCGCTAAAGGCCAGGTGATTGGGAATATCGCCAAAGACAATAAAGCAAAATTTGAATACTATGAATGAGAACACTCCCGAAATAGACTTCCTCCTGAAGTCGGTCGCCGAGAAGTTCGGAGGTCCCGTCGCTTCAACCAAGGATTTCGAGTCGCTATCCTCGAAGATAGAGGAGGAGACCGGCCAGATAGTCTCAACATCTACTCTCAAGAGACTTTATGGATATATGTCCTTAAAACCACAACCCCGCGTTACGACTCTTGATATTTTATCGAAGTTCATCGGCAGGACGGGTTTCAGGGAGCTTTGTGTTGAGCTCCAAGACAGTTCGGCATTCCTGAGCGTAGAGACAGTCGCAAGTGAGACTTTGGAACCGGGTCAAGAATTGGCTATCAGCTGGTTACCGGACAGGGCGGTTCGTTTGAGGCATATTGTGGGGCAGGATTTCGAGGTGCTCGATTCTGGGTCATCAAAGCTTCGTCCCAGGGATAAGTTCGCGGTCAAGGAGTTTATGAAAGGACAGCCTTTGTATATTTCCGGAATAATCCGGGAAGGCAAGACCCTTCCTGAATATGTCGCCGGACGCACGGCGGGAATAACAGATATAAAAGTCTATTGAGAACCTGCGTCGTCAATCATTTCCGTAGCTTGGCGGAACAATTCGTCGATAGCGTTAGCGTCGACGAAGTCGAGTGTGTCAACTACTTCGACGTCCGCCTTGGGGAGGTGGTGAGCGGAGTCGCCCCACTTGTTCCAAAGCCTTGTCCCCAAGAATGCTATAGCTGCCAATGCTACCAAGACTATAATGAATGGCCAGGTCCGATGCCGTCGAGTGAGGGCAGCCTTGACCTCGGAGACATCTTGGAACCTTTCGGCCGGATTCTCCCGCAAGCATCGACTGATGATCCGCTTTTCATCAGGAAGCAGCAAGGAGATTATCTTTCCAAGCGACCAGATGTCCGTCCGGTTGTCTATGACGCCTCCGGCAAGGAGCTCTGGAGCAGCGAAACTGGCGGTTCCGGCAGGACCTTTGAGAATCGACCAGGAACTTGCGTCCGAGAGGCCGAAGTCGATGAGTTTGAGATAGTTCCCGTTGTGGGTTATGAGTATGTTCGAGGGCTTGAGATCCCGGTGGACGATTTGTTTGGAATGGAGATAGCTCAGAGCGTCACAGAGCTGGAGAGCGATCTTTTTGGCCGTGGCCCGAGCCGGCCGTCCACCGGAAAGAAATTCTGTCAAAGTCACTCCATCTACCCATTCCATCTCGATACAGTTGCCGAGTCCGGGAATATTCCTGAAATCATATATTTCCCTGATGGCGGTGTGGGAGAGACTGTAGCCGATCTCGTATTCTTTCCTGAGGAGGGATTCGTATCGAGCCTGTCCTCTGAAGGAAGGCTTCAAGGATTTGAGGGCTCGGAACCGTCCGTTTTTGTTTATGAGCCAGATTTCGCTCCAACCTGCCTCGGAGGAGTGAATCAGATTCTTCGCTTCGTCCTTCGACAAGCTCAGGACGTCGCTCAGATTGACATCCTTGGATGCCGGGTCGTTTGCGGGGGAGAAAAATGTGGAATCGTCTGGCATGATGCCAAAGGTAATAAAAAATGATGAGAAACGGTTTCAGATACATTTCCCTGGTGTGTTTGTGCCTGTTTGCGGTCCGAACCGCATCACTGGCGCAAACCAATTGGAATTCTGTACTCGACCGTTATGAAAGCATCACTGCCCAGTGTAAAGCGTTGAGGGACAAGGCTGCGGCTGGGGAACCAGTGTCCCAGAAATCAGTGACTACATTGTTCGGGGAGTTGGGACGTTTGAGGAATATGCTTCAGCAGTCTTCCGGCAAGATGTCGAAGGCTCAGAGGGATCGGTTCGAGCGGATCCGGCGTTCTTATGATGGTTCGGTTCCGGCTGGTGAGCCTGCCGAACTACCGGCCCTTCGACAAGCTCAGGGACCGGGGAATCCGGCAGGTGAGCCCAGACGGTCGGTTGGTGAGCTTGTCGAACCACCGGCTACAACTGACGGACCGGTCTTACATCTGGCTCGCGTCAAATTTGAGCCGCTGCCGGCTGTGGATGGGGGAAAGATTCTTCGCTCCGTCCTTCGACAAGCTCAGGACGGCGCTCAGAATGACAACCGCGCTACCCTGCGTAATGACAATCCTGTCATCCTGAGTGAAGCCAAAGGCGAAACGAAGGATCTGTCAAAAAGAGCCAAAGGCGAAACGAAGGATTTGCCGGTTAAAAGAATCAATATCCTCCCCACGTTATCTTTTGGAGATACCCGCCAAGGAGGATTATTCCTGGCAATGACCCGGGGCCAATGGGGTGGTTATGTTTCGCTCAGAACTAATTTGAAATCACAGCTTTACGCTTACGACATCCTTTCCGACGGGACGACCGGCGGGGAGGCTCGTTTCGAGGCTAAAGGAGGCCAGCGTATCGGCGAATATTCGGCGGTTGCGGGAGTTGTCCGGACGGTCACTCCTTGGATAGATCTTTATGTAGGAGCCGGTTACGGCAGTTCGACCCTTTGTTGGAACGACATTCATGGGGCGTGGGCCAAAGTTCGGGATTATTCCGCGGCAGGTCTGTTGCTGGATGGCGGGGCGGTCTTCCACCTCGGGACGATCAGCCTTCTGGGAGGCGTCTCTTATCTCACCGCCCGCCCGGAAAGCGGGCCCTTCAAGCCAGTTTTCTCTATTGGTGCGGGTATAGGCTTCTGAAAGGAAACATTATCGCTAAAAATCGTATATTTGTAATTCGGCTGGAATAGGTCGGATAGTATCGGATATTATTAAACACCAACTATATGCACGAGATCAAGAAAGTGGCTGTTCTTACTTCCGGTGGAGACGCTCCGGGAATGAACGCTTGCATCAGGGCCGTCACCAGGGCCGCTATATTCAATAACATGAGGGTCATCGGAGTCTACCGTGGCTACGAGGGTCTGATCAATGAGGAGTTCAAGGAGTTCACCTCTTCCTCGGTGTCCAACACGATCCAAAGAGGTGGAACCATTCTCAAAACCGCCCGCAGCAAGGCTTTCCTGGAGCCTGAAGGAAGGAAAAGAGCCTATGAGAATATGGTCAAGAACGAGATCGACGCATTGATCGTGATTGGCGGAAACGGCTCACTTACAGGAGCTCAGCAGTTCGCCAGGGAATATGATATCCCGATTATCGGCCTGCCCGGAACCATCGACAACGATCTTTATGGTACGGACCACACCATCGGATACGACACCGCTTTGAATACCATCGTCGAGTGCGTGGACAAGATCCGCGACACCGCCAATTCCCACGACAGGATATTCTTTGTCGAGGTGATGGGGCGTGACGCCGGCTTCCTGGCTCAGAACAGCGCCATCGCTTCCGGTGCCGAGGCCGCGATCATTCCCGAGGACAAGGCCGATGTCGACCAGCTTGCCGAGTTCATCGGAAGGGGAATGCGCAAGAGCAAAAACAGCTCTATCGTGATTGTCTCCGAGTCCAAGAAAGACGGCCATGGTGGGGCGATGTACTACGCCGACCGTGTCCGTAATGAATATCCCCAATTCAATGTCCAGGTCACTATTCTTGGCCACTTGCAGAGGGGAGGAACTCCGAGCGCTTATGACCGGATCCTGGCCTCTCGTCTGGGTTACGCCTCGATCGAGGCCTTGATGGAAGGCCAGCGCAACATCATGGTCGGAATCTCGAACGACGAGATCGTATATGTCCCCATCCAGAGGGCTGTCAAAATGGACAAGCCCATTAATAAGGAACTAATTGACGTTCTGGCGGTTCTGTCGTTGTAGATCCTTCGGTCGCTTCGCTCCCTCAGGATGACAGTAAGAACTAGCCGGATGACAGTAAGAACTAGCCGGATGACAGTTTGAGATGATGAAGTCGTTATCGATTATTTCCCTCTTTTTATCCCTTCTGGCTCCAGTTACTTTGGCGGCTCAGGGGGATAAATCCAATCTCCCTTGGGCTGACATCTCCGGTCAAAAGCAAAGGCAGATTGTCGTGGCCGCCGGTACTCCTGATCTTTACAACGGCCATCCTACGACAGTGCTCCTGGATGATGAGAAGACCATGATTTGCACTTGGTCGAACGGTCATGGCGGGAAGGCCGCCTTCATCGGTTTCAGCTATGATGGTGGCCTTACATGGCACAACCAACCCGCTCCCAAGGAATGGGAGGGCATGGTCAATTGTCCCAGCATCTACAAACTCACGGACAAAAAGGGAGTACAGAGACTATTCGTCTTCGCGCAGGTTGAGACCGGCCAGGCCTACCGGGATATGGCATATTCAGTCAGCGAGGATAGCGGAAAGTCCTGGAGCGAAGTCAAAGTGCTCGGCAAGCCTTGCATAATGGCTTTCACCAGCATAATCCGCCTCAATAACGGGGATTATCTCGGAATGTACCACCGGGGGAATTCGGACCAGGACAGGGCTCCGCTGAAGATTTGGCAGGCTGTCTCCCATGACGGGGGACTGACATGGGATGAGTCCACCCTTGCCGGTGAATATCCTGGACGTTCCCCTTGCGAGCCTTGCGTGTTCCGTTCTCCGGATGGGAAGACACTCATTTGCTTGGCTCGTGAGAACCAGCGGAAAGGATGTTCCCTATTCATGGGTTCAAAGGACGAGGGGGCGACATGGACGACAATGAGGGAGGCTCCTTGGGGCCTCACTGGTGACAGGCACATGATCCGTTACCTGCCTGATGGAAGGCTCATTTCCGTTTTCAGGGATATGGCTCCCAACAGCCCCACGAAGGGCCATTTCGTGGCATGGGTGGGGACCTACAGGGATGCCACTGACGGCCTTTCCGGCCAGTATAGGGTCAAGTTGCTCCACAGTTATGCCGGCCCTGACTGTGGTTATCCCGGCCTTGAGCTGCTTCCGGATGGGACTATTGTCGCCACGACTTACATAAAATACCATCCCGGAGAGGAGAAGCATTCGGTCGTCTCCGTCCGTTTCACAATAAAGGAACTTGATGATTTGTTTAAGTAGAAATAACTGAATATGAGGAAGATTGTTATTTTAGCCGGGGCTCTTCTGACCCTTGCTGCCTGCGGCCCGAAGGAGCCTGTTGTGAATTACAAACTGTGGCTTGATTGGCCGGAGCGCCAGCTTCCTGATTTCTCGAAGCTTGGGGAGCCTGACATCACCGGAGTGAAGAATAATTTCGACCTTGTCGACATCGACGAGACGCTGAACCATTACGCATTGCTCCTTGAGACCACTATCAAAGTTGATAAGGAAGAGGAATATACCTTCAAGGCATCAACCGACGACGGCTCGAAGTTCTATGTGGACGGAGAACTCCTTTACGACAACGACGGGGCTCATGGTCCGATTACGAAGATCGTCTCCAAGACGCTTTCCAAAGGTAAGCATAACCTGCGCCTTGAGTATTTCGACTGTGACAAGGGCCAGTCCATCAATTTCCTTTACAGCACTCCCACAATCTCCTGGAGAGAGATAAATGACAAGTTGCTTGCTGAAGAGGACAAGGCTACAGACAAGACCTTCTTTGTGAAGCCGCAGATTGATGAGGCTCTTGCCAGATTCAACGCTTGGAAGGGTAGTGATGAGGTTATGGCCTTCCCGATTGTGACCGATGTCCACACCGCTGGCCGTTTCAGTTACAAGCACATTGGTCATGCGGTTACCGCCGCGGAGGCATTCGGTTGCGATTTCATCGAGAATTTCGGTGATATAGGCTTGAACGCTTATCCTGCGACTGAGAACTCAGTGTATGCCAAGGAGATAGTCGACAATGTCAGGGCTCAGATGATGAAATATGATGGAGTCTGGCTCTATACTCCCGGCAATCATGACTGGGACGCTGGCGAAGGGAAGTTTTTCACGGATGAGGACCTGTCGGGTTTCTTCCAGAAACCTTGGCAAGAAAAGGCGGGGGAGAACCTCCACTTGACTCCCGGCAAGACATATGGATGGTATGATGTGCCCGGAAAGGGGATCAGGGTGATATTCCTTAACAGCCAAGGGACCGGTACCCAGAACGGTTCGTATTACTTATTCGATGAGCCTCAGATGGAATGGCTCCAGGCCCTTCTGGACAGCACTCCCGCCGACATGCCGGTCTTGGTGACCGCCCACTATATGCCCCATCCTCTCGGACGCTGGACCAACTCCAACCCCGCCGAGGATGCGCTTGAGGGCAACCAGAGGGTGATGGACATCCTTTCCGCGTTCGCCGCCAAAGGCACTCTTATCGGAATGGTGACTGGAGACGCCCACGTCAATATGTACATAAAGGAGAACGGTGTCAACTATTTCATTTCCCAGGGCTACGGCTGGGTCGTTCCCGATTTGATGCTGCCCGGAACAACCCATGCTTTCTTCGATTACAAAGAGAACCTTTGCATTGACGTGTTAGCCGTGAAGCCCTCCAAGCGTGAAGTACACACCTTCCGCATCGGAGCCGGTGGTGAGGAATTCGACTGCGTATTCACCTATTGACCTGCCCATTGTTAAGATTAACGGAAAAAAATCACTATTTTTGACAAAATTTGTTCGAATGTACAAGAGAGTTCTGCTTAAATTGAGTGGTGAGATTCTCGGAGGACCGGAAGGAAAAGGTCTGGAGCCTGAGTATCTTAGGAAATATGCCCGTGAGATCGCTGATGCGGCGAAAGCTGGTCTTCAGATTGGTGTGGTCAATGGCGGAGGGAATATCTTCCGTGGCCTCCAGGGGCTGGACAAAGGTTTCGACAGGGTTGGAGGGGACCGTATGGGCATGCTGGCCACGGTGATCAACTCTTTAGCTCTTTGCCAATTTATTGAAGATGAGGGGGTTCATGCGGAAGTCTTTACCGCCACACCAATGGAACCGTTCGTCCGCTATTATAATCGTGACAACGCTGTCAAGGTTCTTGAGGAAGGTGGTGTGGCTTTGATAGCAGGTGGAACGGGCAATCCGTTTTTCACCACCGACTCCGGTGCGGCGCTCAGGGCTCTCGAGATTCGAGCGGATGTGATGCTGAAAGGCACGAAAGTTGACGGGGTCTACACCGCTGACCCGAAAAAGGATCCCTCAGCCGTTAAATATGAGGACATTACCTTTGAGGAAGCCATGTCCAAACAGCTCCGGGTTCTTGACCAGACAGCCTATGCGCTTTGCAATGACGGGGATATGCCGATAATTGTATTCGACATCAATTCCCCTGGAGCCTTGAAGAGACTCCTTGAGGGCGAGAAGGTCGGCACATTGGTACATAAATAAAAAAGATAAAGCGATGTTAACAGAGAAAGCCAAAGAGATTCTGAAGGGTGTCGAGTCTAAGATGGTGGACACCGTTGATTTCCTTGAGGAAGACCTCAAGACCTACAGGGTTGGCAAGGCTAATCCTTCTATTCTCAACAACGTGACTGTCAATTACTATGGCACTGACACACCTGTATCCCAGGTGGCTTCTGTCAGTGTCCCTGACGCTCGTACCATCACGATCCAGCCTTGGGAGAGAAGCCTTATCCCCGCTATCGAGAAGGCTATCATGGCCGCCAATCTCGGTTTCACTCCCCAAAACAACGGTGAGATTATCCGTTGCCCCATTCCTCCGCTCACAGAGGAGAGACGTAAAGACCTCATCAAGAAGGCGAAAGCCGCTGGAGAGAACTCCAAGGTCGCTGTGAGGAATATCCGTCGTGAGGGCGTTGATGCGCTCAAGAAGGCCCAGAAGGCGGCTGAGATCTCTGAGGATGTCCAGAAAGAGGGCGAGGATGAGATCCAGAAGGTGACCGACGCTAAGGTCAAGGCTATTGATGCCCTTGTCTCCGCCAAGGAAAAAGAGATTTTGACAGTGTGACAACAGTCGCGGTCCAAGGTTACAGAGGCTGTTTCCACGAGCAGGCGGCTAGGGATTTCTACCTCGCTAGAAATGAGGGAATATCCATCGTGGAGTGTCCGACTTTCGAGAGTCTGTTCACTGAACTCTCCGAGGGTCGGGCTTCCGCTGCTGTCATGGCGATCGAGAACACCATTTCCGGAGGACTTTTGCCGAATTTCGAGTTGTTGAGGGCCAATCCTTATAAGATAAAAGGGGAAGTCTATATTCCTATCCATCAAAACCTTATGGCTTTGCCAGGGCAGCGTGTGGAGGATATTAGGGAAGTGCGGACCCATTATATGGCTATCAACCAGACCCGCCGGTTCTTCGAGAAGAATTGCCCTTGGATCAAAATGGTAGAGTCTGAGGACACCGCCAAAAGCGCTATTGAGATAGCCAGGCAGGGACTAAAGGGAGTCGGAGCCGTAGCTTCCGAATTGGCGGCCGAGCAGAACGGGCTGGAGATATTGGCGAGGGGGATCGAGACTTATAAGCAGAACTTCACGAGGTTCCTTATATTGGACGACGCCATCACCGTCCCCAGGAAGTCCACCGACAAGTCCTCCTTGTGTTTCACTCTGCCCCACAAACCCGGCTCGTTGGCCCAGATCTTGACCATCCTGTCTTTTTATGACATGAATCTTACCAGGATCCAGTCGCTTCCTATCCCCGGGCAGGAATGGCAGTACTTTTTCTATGTTGACATAAAGTTCTCATCCTACGAGCGTTACCGTCAGGCCCTCAAGGCTGTTCGTCCTTTGATGGCCGACCTTTACATTCTCGGTGAATACAAATCTTTTTAACAAATAGACAAAAACATGATTATCCAACCAGCAGAAAGGACCAAAGGGGTCCAGGAGTATTATTTCTCCCGCAAACAAAAAGATCTTGACGCGGTTTCCGCGGAACGCGCGTCCAAAGGATTAGGTCCCCTCATTAATCTCGGAATCGGAGCTCCCGATGGTATGCCTCCCCAAGCGGCCATCGACGCCCTGGCTAAGACGGCGGCTCTCCGGGATAGCCACAAGTATCAGAATTACAAAGGATTGCCGGTTTTGAGGCAGGCTTTCGCTGATTGGTATAAACGGTACTATGGAGTAACTCTCAACCCTAATGGAGGTATCCAGCCTCTTGTCGGTTCAAAAGAGGGCATTTTGCTGATCTCTCTCGCGTTCGTGAATCCTGGTGACAAGGTTCTTGTCCCGGATCCCGGTTATCCGACTTACTCATCTTCCGCCCAGTTGGCTGGAGCCGAGATGGTCAAATACAACCTGAAGGCCGAGAACGGCTGGTTCCCTGATTTCGATGAGCTTGAGAACATGGATCTCAACGGGGTCAAACTGATGTGGGTCAATTATCCGAATATGCCCACTGGTGCTTCCGCCACTCCGGAACTGTACCAGAAACTCGTAAACTTCGCCAAGAAGCATAACATATTACTGGTCAATGATAATCCATATTCGTTTATCTTGACTGAGAAGCCGATTTCCATGTTGGCCGCTGAGGGTGCTTGGGACTGCTGCCTTGAGCTCAATTCGCTCTCCAAGGCCCACAATATGAGTGGTTGGAGGCTTGGGATGGTGGCTGGCGATCCTGAGATGGTGAATGAGATTCTCAAGGTCAAGAGCCAGATGGATTCGGGTATGTTCAAGGCGATGCAGATCGCTGCCGTTGAGGCTTTGGCACAGGGACCAGAGTGGTTTGAGCAGCTGAATGCCGAGTATCGTCGCCGCCGTGTGGCCGCCGGGCGCATATTCGAAGCTCTTGGAGTCAAATACAACCCCAACTCCACTGGTTTGTTCCTTTGGGGAAAGGTTTCCAGGTCCCTGAGCGAAGTCGAAGGGCCGGTGGTTCGACAAGCTCACCAACCGGAAATGACAATAGGCGAGCAACTCTCTGAGAAGATTCTCCATGGGACGGGCGTGTTCATAACGCCTGGATTCGTGTTCGGCAAGAACGGAGAGGACTATGTCCGCATCTCTCTTTGCGCTCCGGTCCCTACCTTGGAGGAAGGCCTCGCACGTATTAAAGAGTTTTTAGGAACCTGCTGATAATAAGATGATTGTAGGAATCATAGGTCTGGGTCTCATCGGAGGCTCGATGGCAATTGACCTTAAGAGGAGGGGCTATGCTGACAAGGTTCTCGGTGTCGAATCCGAGCCGGTCAACGCCGCTGCCGCCCTTAAGATGGAATTAGCCGACGAGATTGTCTCCCTTAGGGATTGCGTCGAAAAAAGCGACATTGTCGTGATCGCTATTCCGGTTGGATCCGCCGTCAAGATGCTTCCGGAGATCCTGGATATATTCTCGGAAGAAGGCAATGGCAAGAAAATAGTTATCGACACTTGCTCCACCAAGAGCCAGATAGTCAGAGTAGCCCATTACCATCCGATGCGCGGGCGGTTCGTGGCGACCCATCCGATGGCTGGAACCGAATATTCAGGTCCATGGGCCGCCATGCCTAACCTTTTCGATGGAAGGGCTTGCATATTCGCCAACTCGGAAGAATCTGACCCTCAGGCATTAAAGACTGTTGAAGACTTGTACGATGTCCTGAATATGAGGCCGATCTACATGAATGCTGACAACCATGATGTCCACACGGCCTATGTATCCCACATTTCCCATGTCACCTCTTTCGCCTTGGCCCTCACGGTCCTTGACAAGGAGCAGGATGAGAAGCACATTTTCGACCTTGCCTCTGGAGGTTTTTCTTCCACTGTACGTTTGGCGAAAAGTTCCTCAGACATGTGGGTCCCGATTCTGACTCAAAACCGAGATAATGTTCTCCGGGTAATCGACACTTACCTTGAGAAGATGAATGAATTCCGCGACGCTATCGCCGATTATGATGAGGAGAAGATAGAAAAGCTTATCGCCGAAGCCAACCGGATTAAGAAGATAATCAGATAGTTATGGAACGAACGCTTGACACGATCCCCGTATCGGAATGGGGATTCTTCGATGAGAGCATCCCTCCGATAGTTATAGCTGGACCATGCAGTGCCGAGTCCGAGTTGCAGATGATGATGACGGCAAAAGGCCTTCATGATTTCGGCATCCATGTTTTCCGTGCCGGAATATGGAAACCTCGTACTCATCCGGGTTGTTTCGAGGGTGTCGGAGTGCAAGGATTGAAATGGCTCCAGAAGATCAAGAATGACTTTGGGATGAAGGTTTGTACGGAGGTTGCCAGCCAGAAACATGTTTACGAGTGCATGAAATATGGCATTGACATGGTCTGGATCGGGGCCAGGACTACGGCAAATCCCTTCCTTGTCCAGGAAATAGCTGAGGCTCTGCAAGATACGGATATTCCTGTGCTTGTGAAGAATCCTGTCAATCCGGATCTTGACTTATGGGTAGGGGCCCTTGAGAGGCTCAACCGTTGTGGAGTGAAGAAGCTCGGTGTCATTCACCGTGGTTTCTCGACCACCCAGAAGATCCCTTACCGTAACCTTCCCGGTTGGCAGATCGCCATTGAGCTCCGCACATTATTCCCTCAGCTCCCGTTCTTCGCGGATCCCAGCCACATGGGCGGTTCCAGGGAATATCTTAAGGAATTGTCCCAGAGAGCTATGGACCTCGGTCTGGACGGCTTGATGGTCGAGTCCCACTGCGATCCTTCCTGCGCTCTGAGCGATGCGAAACAGCAGTTGGTGCCTGAGGATTTGAAGACCCTTCTGGAAAGTCTTATTATCCGTCAAAAGCAGACCAACGATAAGGAATACAACGAGAATATCGAACAGCTTCGAGCCCGGATCGACGTGATTGATGAGAACCTGCTGATGTCTCTGGCTTCAAGGATGGAAGTCTCCCGCAAGATAGGAGAGTTCAAGAAAGCCCATAATATCGCGATCGTCCAGACCGCCCGTTGGGAGGACATTCTTTCGGACATGATCGCCAAGGGGAAGAATTACGGATTGTCTGAGAAGTTTATCATGGACATTTTCAATGCTATCCACGAAGCTTCGGTAGGAGTGCAGAACAAGATTCTCGAGGGTAAATAATTCTTAATAATCAGTATAAGGTTTAAGCGAGGGAAACTGCTGATTTAAAAAGAATTAGAGCAGATTAGAAAAGATTCATCATATTTTCCACGCACCGGCGCTTCTGCTCCAGGCCAGGGTGGACGTATAAGTTCATGGTAGTAGCGATGTCGGCATGTCCCAGAAGGGAGCTGAGCGTTTTCAGGTCGCACTTGCTTTCAACGCAGCGAGTCGCGAAAGTATGCCGTAAGCTGTGGACCTTTCTTGGAGGAATACCAAGCTCGTCGGTTACGCTCCTGAAAGTGTTCCTGAACGTCTGCGGATCGATCGGACGGAGTTTGCCAGAGATGACGAAAGTCTCCGGGGATGGTTTCGTTTTTCGCTTGACTTCCTCAAGTTCAGCGGCGAGAATATCTATCAGCGGCACCTCCCGGCATGACTCTTCCGTCTTCGGGAGCCCAACCGTAAGTACGGATTTATGTGGCCGCCTTTCAGAGAGATATATCCTGTGAATAGTCCTGCGGATGCGCACTATCTTATGGGGCAAGTCAATATCAGTCCATTTCAACGCGCAGACCTCCCCGATCCTCAAGCCGCAGCAGAGGCAGACCAGAAGGCCGATGTTGCGCAGTGTCCGGTGACTAGTCAGCCAGGACAGAAGGTGCCTTTCATCATCCACATCCAGAACCTGCGGATTTGGTTTCTTCCGCTTCTTCGGATAGGATACGTCAAGCGGTCTCACCGCCATCCACCCCTGTTTTTCGCAATACCTCACAATCATCTTCAAGACCAGAACAATTCCTTTGACCGTCGTGATCCCATGCCCGCTCTTCAGTTCCTGGTCAGCAAGCTCCTGAACCGCCTCTGGGGTGATCTCGTCCAACCAATAGAACCGTGGCGCCAAGTGATTCCTTATTATTAAGGAATATGCCGCCATGGATGTTGATTTGACTACTTTCGACCTCTCCGCCTCCCAAAGCATGCTGGCCTCCTTGAAAGATTTTCTCTTCATCTCTTAAAAATTTTAAATGTTTTACTAAACAAAAAAAGTGTGTGGTTGATTTTTTCCCCATATTTCAATTTTTAATTAAATTCCAGCTTTAACAATCAAATCGTAACTTGAGGAATTAAACTAATTCCAATACAAATTTAATAAAACGTTATAAATTCCACATTATTCTTATCGGAAAACTAATAATGAAAATTGCATAATTTCAAATTTATTCTTTTATTTGTACGTCGGTTTTTGCGTTAAAAGTCTTGGTAAGGGCATACTATCCCCTTCCGGCGGTTCCGCTGGCCGACATAGATAGTCGAGATTATTCACTATTTATTCATTAAATATTAAGTTTAATTAGGTTTTAAGCTTATGGGTAAAAAATTATTCTCCATGCTGCTGTGCCTTGCCGCCTACGCGGGCATGGCATTCGCACAGAACGTGACCGTCACAGGTACGGTCACTGAAGCCTCGAATGGGGCTCCTATTCCCGGAGCGACTGTCATGATTGACGGCACCTTGAACGGTACTTCCACCGACGCAAACGGTAAGTACTCGATCAGCGTGTCCTCAATCGGCAAGCTCGTCTTCTCCGTCATCGGCTTTGAGACCCTGACCATTCCCGTGAACGGCAGGACCGTCATCAACGTCGAGCTCGAGGAGGACAAGAATGTCCTCGAGGACGCCGTCGTCGTCGGTTACGGTTCCGCCAAGAAGCTCGGCTCCCTGGTCGGATCGGTCGCCACGGTCAAGTCAGAGATCCTGAAGAACGCCCCCTCATCGTCGGCTCTCGACGCCCTGCAGGGACAGGTGGCTGGTCTGTCAGTCCTCTCGTCCTCCGGTGTCGCCGGTGACAACTCCGTCTCGATGACCATCCACGGTGTCGGCTCCCTCGGAGCGAGCTCGACCCCGCTGTACATCATCGACGGTATCCCGTCATCCAGCCGCGCCATCATGGGTATGAACCCTAACGACATCAAGAACATCACCGTCATGAAGGACGCCTCCGCGACCTCCATCTACGGCGCGCGTGCCGCTAACGGTGTCGTCTACGTCACGACCAAGTCAGGATCCTACAACTCGCAGGCGTCCGTCACCGTCCGCTCGCAGTACGGTGTCTCCACCCTCGCCGACATGACCCTTTACAAGAGCATGATGAGCGGTCCCCAGCTGAAGCAGTTCTGGATCGACTCCGGAATCCACTCAGCCGAATGGATCAACAACAACTACACGAGCAAGGGTTACGACTACGACACAAAGTGGTACAACTACTACCAGCAGTTCAACAACCCCCAGTACCAGAACGACGTCACGATCGAGGGCGGCGGAAGCAAGATCGCCTACATGATCGGCGGCTCCCAGTTCCACCAGAGGGGTACCTCCATCGGCAACTACTACGACCGCTACACCCTCCGCTCCAACGTCCAGGGACACCCGAAGGACTGGCTGAAGGTCGGCCTGAACCTCGGTCTGAACCTCGACAAGAGGCAGCAGAACGGCAACTGGGGAGCTTCCGGAAGCACGTCCAACTCGACCCGAGGCGGTCTGTCCTTCCTCCTCCTCCCTCTCTTCCCCGCGGTTGACGAGAACGGAAACCTGCCTGAGAAGAGGTTCGCCGACGGCCGTCCCGTGCCCCAGTATCAGATGAGGATGAATCCCGACCGTTACGACCGTTACGGCGCCAACGGCAACTTCTTCGTTGAGATCGAGCCCGTGAAGAACCTCAAGCTCACCTCCAGGGCCGGTGTCGACGGCTACATCACCCTCGACAACTGGACCAGCTACCCCTCATACTACGAGAACGCCGGATCAGGTGACCGTGGCAAGTACACGCAGTTCGAGTACAGCGCCACCATCACCAACACCATCGAGTACTCCTTCGACATCAACCCCGACAACCACATGTCGTTCCTTGTCGGACACGAGGGAATCGCCAACTACTACGACTACTACTATGCGAAGTCAAAAAACCAGACAGACGACCGTCTGATGAACCTCCAGAACGGAACGCAGGACACCTACGATATGAGTGAGTCCCACACCGAGAGCAAGTTCCTCTCCTTCTTCGCCCACGCCGACTACTCCTACGCCGACAAGTACATCCTCGACGCGACCGTCCGTAACGACGCCTGCTCAAGGTTCGGTAAGGACAACAGGAACGCCTGGTTCTGGTCGGTGGGAGCCATGTGGAAGATCAAGAAGGAGGGCTTCATGAAAGACTCCAGGGCCTTCAACGACCTCAACCTCAAGGTCAGCTACGGAACGCAGGGTAACGCCGGCATCGGCGACTACGACGCCCTCGCCAAGGTGGGTACCACCACCTCCTACGCCACCCAGACCTCAAAGGTCGTCTCCAGCCCGAGCAACAACGGCCTCACATGGGAGAAGCAGGCTTTGCTGAATGTCGCGTTGACAGGCCGCGCCTTCAACTTCCTCGACTTCGACATCGCCTTCTACAACAGGCAGACCTCCTCGATGCTCATGAGCGTCCCCTACCCGTACACCGCCGGATTCTCCAGCCTGACCGACAATGTCGGTGGCTTGAGGAACAGGGGAATTGACGTCACCCTCGGGTTCGACATCATCCAGGGCAAGGACTATGGCCTCAGGTTCAATACCACCTTCAACTACAACAAGCAGGTCGTCACCGAGCTGTTCGGCGGCAGGGACCGCTGGGAGATCGCCAACACCGGTATCACCTACAAGGTCGGCCAGCCCGTCTCCTTCTACTATCCTCTGTTCGCGGGTATCGATCCCGCTGACGGTGCACCCACTTGGTATGTTCCCGGTGACGATATGACCGTGACCACCAAGGATCCCAACAAGATCACCAAGAGTTTCAACAGCGCGGCTCTGACCCAGTGCACCGGCAAGGTCCGCTACGCCCCCATCAACGGCGGTTTCGGCTTCTCCGGCCGCTACAAGGGCCTCTCCCTCCAGGCCGACTTCTCGTACGTCCTCGGAAAGACCCTCATCTCCAACGACGGTTACTTCTACGGCAACCCGGCCAATTTCTCCACGATGAACACCCACAAGATGGTGGCCGACTTCTGGACACCGGAGAACACCGACGCCAAGTGGCCCGCCTGGGGCAAGGGATACGTCATGCAGTTCGACTCCCACCTCCTCGAGAACGCGAGCTTCCTCCGTCTGAAGAACCTCCAGGTCGGCTACCGCCTCCCGAAGCGCTGGCTCGACTGGACCGGCGGCGTCCTGAGCAGTGTCAGGTTCACCTACACCGGACGTAACCTCCTCACCTTCACCAAGTATGACGGTATCGATCCCGAGGTCAACTCCAACCTCACCTACGGTAAGGTCGGTAACACCAAGCAGCACCTCGGCGGTATTGAGATCACATTCTAATTTTAAATCAAGAAAGTCATGAAGAAATCATTCATATATATGATTGCCGCTGTGGCGATAGCTTCAGTCCTTTCGTCCTGCGATATGAACCTCAAGCCGACGACCTCGATCGCCTACGTCGAGGGTGAGCCCCTGATGATCTCCGACACCGACGTGTCCGAGTTCGAGAACGGTATCCTCTCGTCCTACCGCGGCCTGTTCTACGGCGTGCACTCCCAGACCCAGGAGGTCATGGTTGACTACTTCAACGCCTCCGCGGACTACGGCAACAACTACGGATCCGTCCACAGAATGGACGTCGACTTCACCGATGGCGAGTACAACACCCGCGACCACTGGTCCGGTGCCTACGGCTCCATCAAGAACTACAACATCTTCATCGCCAACGCCGACAACGTGGCCGACGACCTGAAGGAGTACGCCCAGTTCGTCAAGGGCGAGGCTCTCTTCTGCCGCGCCTCCGCCTACCTCCACCTCGCGAGGCACTTCGGAAAGCCCTACGGCAGCTCCTCCAGCACCGACCTGGCGGTTCCGCTCGTGACCGTGTACGACCAGCTCGAGAAGCCCGCGAGGGCCACTGTCGCCGAGGTTTACGCCCAGGTGAAGGCCGACCTTGACGCCGCCGCCGGCATCCTCGCCGGTGAGACCGGGGAGGCCAGGGCCGACTACCCGACCATCGACGCCGTCAACGCCATCTATGCCAGGTATTACCTCGACATCAAGGACTACGCCAACGCCGCCAGCTACGCCGAGAAGGTCATCAACACCGGCAACTACAAGCTCGCCTCGACAGACGAGGAGATGGCCGCCGAGTACACCGACGACAAGGGCACCGAGCCCATCATCCAGATGTACGCCTCCAAGAGCGAGGGCTATGGTGTCAACGACATTTACACCTTGACCAACAACGCCTCCGACAAGGGACTCAACTTCCGCTCGTACTACTTCCCGACCAAGAAGCTGGTCGAGGCCTATGAGCCCGAGGACCTGCGCTTCAAGCACTGGTTCACCAACGAGATCCCCAACTACGTGACCGGATCATACTACGAGAAGCAGTTCTACACCTTCGTCAAGTACTACAACAACCCGGCTCTCAACTCCGGTAACGTTCCCCAGGCCCGTCACGCCAGGAAGCCCATCCTCATCAGCGAGATGTACCTGATCGCCGCCGAGGCCTACGCCCAGTCCGGCAACGCCGCCAAGGCCAAGGAGATGCTCAACGCCATCCAGACCGCCAGGCACGCCACCCTCACTGAGGGCACGATGGACGCCGTCAAGAACGAGTGGTTCAAGGAGACTGTCGGAGAGGGTCTGCGCCTGAGCTGCCTCAAGCGCTGGGGCGAAGGCATCGGTGCCAGGACTCCCCAGGACGGTTGCAAGAACCTGATCATGCAGGGCGCCGGCTTCGAGCAGAGGGTCATCCCCGCCGGAGCTCCCAAGCTCATCACCTGGCCTGTGCCTACCTACGAGATGCAGGTCAATCCCAACCTTGTCCAGAACGAGGGATTCTAGTCGAACCTGATATTATGAATTGAATAGAGGGTGGCCGTAAAGTCACCCTCTTTTTTATTGTTGTCAGGATTTATTATTCTTTGAAATGTCTGAGAGTTCCGAGCAGCGTGCTCTCAAATACATCTTTTTCCCTGTCGGAAAGGAATCCCACCTCGATCGGGACTTGGAACATCCTCACTTTCAGCTCATCGGGAATATTCTTAAGGTCCAGAATCCTTTGGCAGTCTTTCTCGGTAGTCGCGACGACTGCGGTGGGGTGTTCCCTGACTGCCCGCAGGATCGCCCGGATGTCACCCTTGGTGTAGTTGTGGTGGTCCTCGAAACGGAAATGCTTGATAATCTTGTGCTCGTCGCTGAGGTACATCCGCAGGGGAGTGTCCTTCGCTATACCAGAGAACAGGATGAGCTTCTGGGAATAAGCGTAACGTGGATCAGCTTCCTTGAAGATTGGCTGCAGGCTGCTGTACCAGATGGTGGTGAAAAACAGAAACTTCTCTTGTCCTCGCTTGTCGATGCCCTTGCATGTGAGCGGATCGTAATCTTTCAGTCCTAGTTCCCCGGCCCACTTGATTTTCTGCTCGTCCTCCAGATAAGCGGGGCATTTTGATACAATTAAAATATCAGCCTCTGACAATCTCTCGGGAAGATCCCTGAGCCTGCCGAAAGGCAACAGGTGATCTTTCTGGACCGGACGATTGTAATCTACCAATATTATATTAATAGAGGCTTTCAGCGCCCTGTACTGGAAAGCGTCATCAAGAACAATCAAGTCCGCGGGAGCGATCTGATCGTCAGCGCTACGACGCGCCCTTTTCTCTGTTTTGAGCTTCTCCGGATGGCAGAGGATGTCGCATCCTTTGACCCTGTCCCGGTCCACGGCCACAGTGACTCCGGGGAACTTCTTCTTTATCTGGAGCGGCTCGTCACCGAACTCTTTGACGGTGCCTTCCCGTTTGACGATCCTGAAGCCCCTTGAAGAGCGGCGATGGCCCCTGGAAAGGACCGCGTTGTCCTCATAGGCCCAATCATCGCTCTTGAGAAGAGTCCGGAGAATCATCTCTGTGTGAGGGGTTTTGCCGGTTCCTCCGGCGGTGATATTGCCGACGCAGATGGTGGGAACATCGCAGGTTTTAACCTTGCGGATCCCGTGATCATAGCAGAAGTGCCTGAGCTTCAGGGTGAGATAATATGGAAGAAGAATGATTCTGTCAAGCATCGCGGCACAAAGATACAAAATTATCTCCCCATTTTTCCGCGATATAGTCAAGAATATTCAGAACCTCGTCCGGATCATTCTCAGTCACGAGCCGCATCCGGGTCTCCTTGAAATCAGGAAGGCCTTTGAAATAACAGCTCAAATGGCGGCGCATCTCATAGACTCCGACCGGAACGCCTTTGAACTTCACGGAAAGGCGGAAGTGCCTCTTGGCCAGATCCACACGCTCCCTGACCCCTGGAGAGGGAAGCTCCTCACCAGTCTGGAGCAGATGTTTGATCTCATTGAATATCCATGGGCGGCCGAACGACGCTCTCGCTACCATGATTCCGTCCACCCCATAGCGCTCAAAGGCATCCTTGGCTTTTGGGGCGGAATCGATATCCCCATTACCTATTATAGGTATATTCATCCTTGGATTGTTCTTGACTTCTCCGATAAGGGTCCAGTCAGCCTCGCCTTTGTACATTTGGCAGCGGGTGCGGCCGTGGATGGTCAATGCCTTGATCCCGCAGTCCTGGAGGCGTTCGGCAAGCTCCACGATTATCTTGCTTTTATCGTCCCAACCCAGCCTGGTCTTGACTGTCACAGGCTTTCCTACGGCCTCGACTATCCGCTTTGTGATCATGACCATCTTGTCAGGGTCCCTCATCATCCCTGATCCGGCCCCTCTGGCCGCGATCTTGCTGACTGGACAGCCGAAATTGATATCGATAAGGTCGCAGCCATGGCCACCTACGATTTCTTCGGCATGGTCGGCCATCTTGGCTGCCTCCACCATCGCGTCAGGGTCGCTGCCGTAGATCTGTATGCCGATCGGAGCCTCGTCATCGTAGGTCATCAGCTTGGCGTAAGCCTTCTTCGCGTCGCGGATCAGACCCTCGGCGGGAATGAACTCCGTGTACACCATGTCGGCACCCTGCTCCCGGCATATTCCCCGGAAGGACGCGTCAGTCACATCCTCCATCGGCGCCAGCAGCACCGGTCTTTCTCCCAGCTCTATGCTCCCTATCTTCATTTCAATTGATGATGGAAAACAAAAATACGATTTTTTCAAAAAAAATTGCTACCTTTGCGTCCCCTATGTTGTGTAGGGATCGCAATTATTTATGTTAAACCATTAAAGATCAAGACAGTGGACACACTTAGCTACAAAACAGTATCGCTCAACAAGGCGACTGTGAACAAGGAGTGGGTTGTCATCGATGCCACGGATCTTCCGCTTGGCCGTCTTGCCTCTAGGGTTGCTCTTGTCCTCCGCGGCAAGAACAAGCCCGGGTTCACCCCCCATGTTGATTGCGGTGACAACGTCATCGTCATTAACGCCGAGAAGGTGGCCCTCAAGGGTGACAAGATGGAAAGCCGTGTTTACACTCGCTACACCGGTTATCCGGGTGGCCAGCGTTTCACGACTCCCAAGGAGATTCTCGCGAAGAGACCCGCTGAACTCGTGAGGAGGTCCGTCAAAGGAATGCTCCCCAAGACCCGTCTTGGTGAAAAGATTCTCCACAACCTGCATGTTTACGCGGGTCCCGAGCATCCCCACCAGGCGCAGAATCCCAGAGAAATTAAGTTGAACGAAATCTAACAGAGCAAATGGAGAAGAAAAACGCCCTTGGAAGACGTAAAACAGCCGTCGCTCGTGTTTATCTCGCCGCTGGGAAAGGCAACATCACGATCAATGACCGCGCCCTTGAGGAGTACTTCAAGGAGGGTTCGCTTCAGTACATCGTGAACCAGCCGTTCGCCGTGACGAAGACAGAAGGTCAGTTTGACGTGAAGGTGAATGTGGTCGGTGGAGGCACCAAAGGCCAGGCAGAGGCTATCAGGCTCGGTATTTCCCGCGCCCTTAGCGATCTCGACAGAGAGGCTTACCGCCCTGCTCTTAAGGCTGAGGGATTCCTGACCCGTGACTCCCGCGAGGTCGAGAGGAAGAAGCCCGGTCAGCCTGGCGCACGCGCCCGCTTCCAGTTCAGCAAGCGTTAGTTTGCCGGAAGAGAACAAGCTGTTTTATGTTTTTTTGCACAGTCCGGTGCGACAAATCCAGCCCTATTTGGCAGGATGCCGAGACTGCGGAAAATCCCGGAGACCGGAGCAGCTCCGCTACTTTCGGGATTGAAGTAAAGAGTTTACAAACAGAAATTTAAATTTCAATTAACAATGCCACGCACAAATTTCCAAGAACTTCTTGATGCAGGCGTACATTTCGGTCACTTGGCCAGGAAATGGAACCCTAAGATGGCTCCTTATATCTTCGATCAGAAGAACGGGATCCACATCATCGACCTGCACAAGACCATCGTCAAGATAGACGAGGCTGCCGACGCGATGAAAGAGCTTGCGCGTTCAGGTCGCAAGATCCTCTTCGTAGCCACCAAGAAACAGGCTAAGGAGATCGTCGCTGAGAAGGCTGCGGCAGTCAACATGCCATCGATAACCGAGCGCTGGGCGGGCGGTATGCTTACCAACTTCCCGACCATCCGCAAGGCTGTCAAGAAGATGAACACCATCG
>CACZZF010000015.1 GCA_902785575.1 uncultured Bacteroidia bacterium
GTCGCCGTCGCTGTTGACTGTGTGCATATGAAGATCGACCTTGAGCGTGGTGTAGCCGTCGATGTCGGGGAGGTCTATCTTGCGGGGGTTGAAGGCGCTGGGAGAGCCATACTCCTTCTGCTTGATGTATTGGACATTCCACTCTGTTGGCTGGGCGGAGACGACATATCCGAGCAGTAGCGCGGATAGTGTCAGGAAATGTTTCAGGTTCATTATTTTGAGTGACATATTAATTACTGTTTATCTTTGCAAATATAGCATTTATCGACTTATAGCCAATGAAGGGAATGACAGATTCCGGGGTATGGCGTCGGGATGGGCAATTCGTTCTACAAGTCCTCAGAACTCATAGATTTTCAACGATTGAATATTCTGCATCGGCAAGCAGGTTTTTGTACAGAAAATCAAGTTATTCTTGATTATTTGTTCTTATTATTTCTATCTTGCGGTGTAATGGATTTTATAGTCATATTTGGCCGATCAAATGATAATCAATGAATAATGATATGAAATTTTGTCAGAGTTGCGGAATGCCGCTAACAGAAGATGTACTCGGCACTAATGCCGACGGCAGTAAGAATGAAGATTACTGCATGTTTTGCTACAGGGATGGAAAATTCTTGCAGGACTGCACGATGGAAGAGATGATCGAACATTGCGCGCGATTTGTCGGTGCCGTAAACGAGGGGCTGGAGAAACCCATCACCAAAGAGGAGTATATCGGCCAGATGAAAACGTATTTTCCCCAGTTGAAGCGTTGGCGCAAAACGTTGGATGTCTGCAACGATGAAGTCACGAATGTCAACCCTGCTTTGGCAGGCGTCAAAGAACTCATTGCCCGGATGGCCGACAAACAGCCCATCGCTTACATCTCATCAGTCGACCAGGACGGTTTCCCCTGGACCAAGGCTATGTTGAAGCCACGTAAGCGTGAGGGTATCAAAACCTTCTACTTTACGACCAACACCTTCTCAATACGTGTGGCTCAATACAAGGCTAACCCTAAGGCTTGCGTCTATTTTTGCGATGCCAGAGGATTTAAGGGCATGATGCTCAGAGGTACGATGGAGGTGCTGACCGATGCCGCTTCGAAGGAAATGATTTGGCGCAAGGGTGACACACAATACTATCCCGCCGGTGTAACTGATCCAAACTACTGCGTGTTGAAGTTCACAGCCACCGATGGCCGTTTCTACAGCGACTTTTATCCCAGGAGCTTCGTAATTGAGTAATAAGCAAATCGCAATTAATCGAACAAACTGAGCTCCTTCGACAGGAAAGATTCCTGCTTCAGCGGCTTGACGGTATCGGTCGGCAGCAAATGTCCCAGCAGCAGCGGAGATTTCGGATCGTGGGTGAGATAATTCTGGAGAGCCTTTGCGTGGTCTTTGTTGGCATAGCAGTAGCGGCAACCGTTGGGGCAGGTCTGGAGATACAGGCCGTATTGCCGGGCAATGGCGCCCATCCCTTGGGCTAATGTCAGTTTATCTTGCTCCAACACAGGCATCAACTCCGGCATATGCAAACTATCACTGGGGCCCTCATGTTGGTTTATGCCGGCTGTTCTTATCGAAGATTATTCGTACCTTTACACCCGAAGGTACTTCTGAATAACAATGCGCAACCGTCATAAATATGGATGTCTTTGAGATGAAATTTTCGAAAGTCTTTCCTCTTCTGATTGCCAAGGTGCGGCGGAAGGGACGGACGGAAGACGAGGTCTTCGCGGTTACCGAATGGCTCACCGGCTATTCAAAAGAAGAATTAGTCTCTCTTCTGGATAGCGATTCATCCTACGGTGCCTTCCTGGACGGAGCGCCTCGGATGAATCCCGCTCGGTTCAATATCAAGGGCAGAATTTGTGGTATCCGGGTGGAAGAGATTGAGGATCCCAGGATGCGTGACCTCCGCATCCTTGACAAGCTGGTCGATGACCTGGCTAAGGGAAAGCCCTGGCAGCCTTCATTATACGACCGCACGGATTAGTACTGCCTGGTGCTTTTGCCTAACAAATACGGCATTAACCGCACGGATTAACAATGCTCAGTGCGGTCAAGCGAAAAATGAGTATATTTGAGCCATGGAATACCTTTCAAAGCAAAGATACGACGAGATTACGGCTGAGTTGAAGCATCTTATCAACGTGGTTTACCCCAAGGTGGTAGACGACCTCGCTGAGGCAAGCGCTCAAGGGGACCGAAGCGATAATGCGGGATACCGCGAAGCCAGAAGGAAGCAGGCGAAGACCATCAGCCGTATCCGTTATCTGCAGAGGATCCTGGAATATTCACGCGTGATAGACCCCGACAATCTTCCAAAAGACAGGGTTTGCCTTCTTAGCCGTGTCGAATTCACGAACCTCTCGACAAATATCCGCATGAGATTCGAGATAGTCAGCCCACACGAGATGAACCTCGAGACCGGCAAGATTTCGCTGAAATCCCCGATCGGCGCCGCCCTGATGGGCAAGAAGGTCGGAGATATCGTAGAGGCCCAGGTCCCCGCCGGAACCCTTCGCCTGAGAATCGAAAGCATCAACGATTATTAACCAATCAAATATGAGAAAAAGATCATTCTTGGGGATGTCAATCGCCGCGACGGTTTTGTTGTCAATCCTCTCGGCATGCTCAACATCCGTTGTCTCTGTCCCTTCTCCAGACCTGCATTTGCTCATCAGACTCTCCGAAGAATCCGGGCAACTGCTTTTATCAATTGATTATAAAGGCGAAAGGCTTATCTCCCCTTCCCCTGTCGGGATAGAGTTTGAGGAAGGCTCTTTCGGTGCTGGAATAAAGATGAAGCTTGGTAAGCTGGAACGTGTCACGGATGATTATGACATGCCTGTAGGCAAGGCCAGCCATATTCACAGCGTCTCAAACCAGCGTGTTGTTTCTCTGACCTCGCCAGACGGGCGAAAGGTGGACATTTGCCTGAGGGCCTTCAATGACGGCGTCGCATTCCGCTACCTTTTCCCGGAGCAGGAAGGTGTTGATAGTCTGCGTATTCGAAGCGAGCTGATGGAGCTTCACCCGACAGGCGATCCTGTTCTCAAAGCCATGTATCTACCTGGTTTGGTCTGTTCTCACGAATCACCCTACACCACGCTCCGTCTTAGCGAGCATAATGAAGGGAAAACCGCAGATATGCCCGTGCTGCTTTCCTACGACAGTGGCGCTTTCCTCGCCCTCACAGAGGCGATGGTGGTTGACTTCGCCGGAATGCGTGTGACTGCCGAAAACGGAACTTTAAAAGGTGTTCTTACTCCACGAATGGACAAGCCCGAGTACAGCGTCTTGGCTGACCTCCCCCACAGGTCACCCTGGAGGGTGTTCCTTGTCTCTGACCGGGCCGGAGCGCTGATGGAGTCGACTATTCTTACCACTTTATGCGACCCTTGCGAGGAGGCCGATCTGTCTTGGATTAAGCCAGGCAAAGCGACCTGGCCGTGGTGGAACGGCTATCAGTCTTCCCCCGAGGCGAAAAAAGGCGACCTCCAGACCGTCAATTACAATATCAGCAAGGAATATATTGACTTCTGCGTCGCTAACGGTATTGAATACCACTCCATCTCCGGAATCCTCAATTCAAATGGATCCGAGGTCGTCTGGTATGCGAAAGTGGACAGGGTGCCAGGCGCTCCCGGAGATGAAGACTGCCCGACAGAAACCTACCCCGGTTTCGATATCAAGCCTATCTGCGATTATGCCAAACAAAATGGCGTTGACATGCGTGTCTGGGTCCACTGGGAGGCGCTCGCGAATGACATCGAGGGCTCTTTCAAGAAGTTCCAGGAGTTAGGCATCAAGGGTATGATGGTAGACTTCATGGACCGTGACGACCAGGAGATGATCGAATACCAGAAACGAGTGCTGGAACTGGCGATGAAGTACCATCTGCATATTCAGTTCCACGGTGCCAGCAAACCCTCTGGACTGCAAAGGACATATCCTTGCGAGTTCACAAGAGAGAATACCCTCAATTACGAGGTCTACAAGTGGGACTATTCCCGCCAGATGGGAGCCGACCACGACTTGAATATGCCGTTCACTCGTTGCCTGGCCGGTCCTGCGGACTACCATCTGGGAGGCTTCCTGTCGCTGCCGTATGACGATTACAAGGTTGAGCCTCTCCATCCTTACGTCACCAGCACACGCTGCCATATGCTCGCCATGTACGTGACATTGGAGAGCAGTTTGCACCTGGTCTCAGACGCCCCCGCCAACTACGAGAACCAGCCTGGGTTCGAGTTCATCAAAGAGGTCCCCACGGTTTGGGATGAGACCATTGTCCCGCAGGCAAAGCTCGATGAATATGTGGTCACTGCCCGCCGTAAAGGTGACAAATGGTTTGTTGGAGCCATCGGAAATCACTCAGCGAGAGATATTTCCCTCCCTCTTGACTTCCTTGGGGACGGTAAATACACAATGGAGCTATTCACCGATGCCGAAGACACCGACACGGATCCCAACCATCTGGAGAAGAAAGTGCTCAAGGTCAAGAATATCGACACCATCGATGTCCATCTCGGAGCCTCCGGAGGATTCGCCGCTATATTGAGGCCTGATTCATCACTTAAATAAATACCGTGGAACTGATTGTTTATAAGCGCGATACTCATCGCCAAAATCAGCCTCCAAGCGTTTCTCCTCGGATCTGACCTGCAAGGTTAGAAGTACTACCTCAATAGCAAAAACCGCCAGCGGCCACCAGCTTTGCAGCCATAGCAGAACGCCAAGGTCGTAGATATAAACTCCGACCAGCATTGGGTTGCGGGTATACTTATATGGGCCATCCGTCATCAGATGTTTGGTGCGAGGTGCCAATTCATGGTTATAGGCATCAAAGGGATTGCCCTCCCCCACTTTCTTCATGTGGACGATGGACCAAATGCTGAGCGACAGTCCGATAATCATTAAGGCAACAGCTAAAACGGCCCACGGAAGCGACGGCACCCAAGGGAATGGCCGCCCCGAAACAAACCACATCAATGCGGGAATCCCGGCCACAAATACCAGGAAACCAAGAATATAACCGAAAGAATTCCTCATTGGTAGCGAAGCTCTTTTGTTTCAGTGTCTCGTGAATAATGACGGAAGAAGTCCCAGATAAGACGGGCGGCGGGCTTGAAATTCCAATGCCCGTAGTTATTGATGACCATAAGACGGATCATCGGCTTTTCACCCTTGTAAAGCTGACCGAACTCGATTGTAATGTCTTCGCTCTTGCCGGTATGGATGAGCTTTCTATCCTGTAACGCTATTCCAAAGGTGGGATCCACGTTGAAATCCAGATCCCCGGTCACGGGCATTCCGTTGATGGTCTCATAGATTCGCCAGACATTTAGATAGGGGTTGCCTTTCCAGTTGTCCTTATTGAAGAAACGGATCGTGTCATCGTGAGTGCCAACTACTGAACAATAAGCGACTTCCACGTGTCCTCTCTTCTGAATAGCCTCGTTCATCAGCGGCTCGCTGCCGTAGGCATAGTAACCAAGTCCATTACCGGAGAAAATGCCTCCAGAATGGCCGGCGACCGCCGCGAAGAGATGGGATTTACGGACTCCAAGCATATTGCTCGTCATAGCTCCGGCCGACAGTCCTTCCGCATAAATCCTCGATCCATCAATCTGGGGATACTTCTGCCGCAGAACACTTATCACCGCCTCGATACCGTCTAGACCCATTGGAACGTAGCCGTTACTCCCCTGCCACTCCATTTCAACAACCATAAAACCTTCTTCCGCCGCCAGCTCAGGGAAGCCTGACGTCTCACTCTGCGTGCGCGGGTCATTGCCATGGCCATGGAGAAGCACGACTAGGGGAACCGTACCGGGAGCGGCATCCTGCGCCTGCTTGGGAATATACTCATACCAGAGATACTTGTCAGGATTCTCCGGTCTGGAAGGAGCATTCATATCTACCAGAGGATATTCGACCACATTCCGCTGAATTCCAAGTTTATCGAATACAGGAATTGAAACCAGCTCATAGTTTTTCACACCCTCAGGATTATCGATCCCACGGCTCATATAAAATGTGTGGAAGAGATTGTTATACCGATAGTTGGCACTCAGGATCTGGTCCCAAGCCTCCGCGAATAGCGTCTCCAACGTGGCCTTTTTGTCAATGTTCACGACCACTTTTTGCAGGGGATCGTCAGGTGCCGTCGCACTCGCGGACTGGTAAGGTTTAGCTACCTTTGCCGCGTTCTTCCCACCAATGAATGCTGGCACTGGATGCTTGCAGACTTTACCTGGCTCACCGTCGATAGAGACGATCCCGGCAACGACGCCTGTCAGGTCTGTAGCGGCCAGTTGCCGATTCACGAAGGTTGCTCCTGAGCCAATCCCAATGACCTTGAGGTTTGTCGGGGATCCTCCCCTTCCTACCAACCGCATAAAGGAATCCAGATCTTGATCTTGCCATTTGTCCGAAGAAGGATTGACGACCATAATCCGTCCGCCATATTCCTTCACAATCCCAATAAGATTCAGTTTCTCAGTTAGTTCCAGCGCTTGTTCATTGTCTAGCCTGCCGTCAGGGAAGATATAGAATGCCGGTCCGAACCCTGCGCGGGAATGGATGTCACGTTCCGGCCGCATGTTGTAATTTAGGACGGACGTGCCCTCTATAGCCGAAAACTCATTGACAGGGCCTTGAGGACGCATCCCGGGCTGGGCGGCGACTACTATTCCGAAAAAGGAGAATACCACTGACGCCAATAATCTATTCGTCTTAACCATATGACATTGTTCTTTGTTTACAAAAAAAACACAAATAAAGCCTCCGCATCCGATTAATCCGGCTGCTGGCCATCATGGGCCTTCCACATACATTCTGTGATCTTCATGTCCGAAAAAACAGCCGTGAAGGAAGATTTCTCCGGCGAACAAGCGTATATTCCGAAACTGATCTTGTCAGCTCCGCCATACATATGACAGATGCGCATCTGACTGAAATCAATCCCGTTAGTGGAGCATTCAATGCAAAAGTCATCTTCCCGGCGGGAGAAGCGGTACCACATGGTTTTCACATCGGCAGGTATGGCGGTGGTAGCCCAATCTGAGTATCCGTTATTGGTGGCCACACTACCCAGATGCTGGAACTCCTCATTCTCGTATTCCACAGAGCCCTTGAGCCAATTATCGCTATCCAAGTACATCACGACACCGCACTGGTCGAAGCGTTGATGGCTCTGAGTGAAATCAGTCTTTACGACAAAACTGAAAAACCGTTCTTTGGTCTGGATCTGGAATACCGGAGCGTTGTCATTGCGAAAATGATAATATGTACGCTGCCAAAGGTCTGTGTGCGGAGCTGTCGTGACTTTGAGCGTATCACCGTTGACAGTGTATCCAAGAGGTTCCCGGGTCCATTGGAACGCGGAAAGATCAATATGACCGCCATTTGCCAACGCGGCCACAACGCTATCGGAGAAAACCTCGTTGGAAGACTCTTTAACCTTATTGCCGCATGATAAAACGAGCAGGCAGAAGTTAATGATAATGAATACTTTGAATAACCTCATAATATTATACAAAACTAAGGATCCGGCGGGCAACTTCATCCGGATGGTCAACCAGGAACTGTCCGTGGTTCATTTTAGGGAAAACCTCAATGCGCGCATCGAGGCATAGAGTCAACAGATGCTTGGCTTGAGGTTTCGCCACGAAGGCCTCCTTGGTTCCGTACCAATAATGGATATCGGCACCGTGAATGGATTCCAATTTGTGGGTATAGACGTCCTTGTAGCCATCACGAACGGCCTTCCCTCTGCCGGACGGCCACACTTTCTTACACTCATCAAGCAACACATCAAAATAATGGGAATGGAATACCCACCTCCAGAAGCCAGTCCAGTGGTAGCATGTCCAGACATTCAGGCTCTGATAGTATCGTAGTGGATCGACACTCCATTTCGGCAGAGGCAACAACGGCGCGGCATCCATTATGGCGTG
This sequence comes from uncultured Bacteroidia bacterium, assembly GCA_902785575.1. GTDB lineage: Bacteria > Bacteroidota > Bacteroidia > Bacteroidales > UBA932 > Cryptobacteroides. The sequence continues at coordinate 7,958 of CACZZF010000015.1, forward strand.
ATCTATCACAAACTCATTCCGTTCCAAGATACGTGACAATATTTTCCCGCCAAGAGACAGACCGTAAGCGACATCCAAATGACCGTTCAAGTTCCTTTGGACGTATTGTATTATCTGCCCAGCCTGGTCATCAACTGAAGTAAACGCCGAGGCCTCGCCAAGCAGGAATCCATCGATCCCAACGGAAATGATATGGAATCTGTCTTTCAGGAGATCTATTAAAGGATAGAATATCTCGTAAGATACTCCAAGTCCAGGAATCAGAAGCAACGAAGGAGCTTCTTCTCTCCCATATACGGCAAAATCCATAACCTCAACAGATAGAACTGAACTATTCCTTGCGCCAACGCTTCAGCTGCGGGAAGTACATCTTCATCTGAGCGATATACTCCTCCTTAGTGATGGGCTGAGGAAGGCCCTTGTTCACCTCGTCCACAAATTGGGCGCAGAACTCGATCATTTCATCCATCGTGCAGTCCTGCGAGAACTTACCGTCCTTATAGCAGTAGATGCAATAATCCTCATTCTTACTTCCATCGGCATTCGTGCCTTTCATTTCCTCGGTAAGCGGCATACCGCAACTCTGGCAAAACTTCATTTCCATATTCTTCTATAGTTTTATACGTAATACTCTTATGGGATGATTGCTCCCCTGATACTGAGTTTCATCGATGACTGTTTCTCCGGTTGGGACAAACCCGCATTTCTCCATCACCCGTCCGCTTGCGGGGTTGTCGATGAAGTGACCTGAAATAAGGGATTTGATGTCAGTTGTGCGGCGAATATGCTCAAGCATCAGTTGCAATGCTTCTGTGCAAATACCTCTGTTCCAATATGGTTTGGCAACCCAATAACCAGTAAGCGGTTCGCCCTCACGAGCCGGAAGATCGCAATCGCAAGAAGGGCCATAGCCCATCGCACCGATTGCCTCGCCCGTCTCCTTAAGCTCGATAGCCCAGGTCGTGTCGTTATGGAAAACCGTCCGGATAACTTCCTGACTCTCTTTCTCGCTTTTGTGTGGCGGCCATCCCGCGCGAGGCCCTACTTCCGGGTCAGAAGCGTATTTAAATAGCGCGGGGGCATCGCTTTCTCTCCACGGACGCAGCTTGATCCTGTCCGATTCTAAGATAACGCCATCATATCCCAGTTGGCCAGGCAGACGGAGTCTTTCCTTTTTCGGGAACGCAGCTTCGTAAGCCTCAAAAGCTTCAGGGCTCTCATCAGACACGAAATAGCCTTTGGGTGGACAATATGTGGCCTCTTCTATTCCTTGGGCAATGAGCCATCCCGGAATCAGTTCCTGCGCCAGGAAGAACGGGACTTCATCCTCCTTTGGGAAATCGTGATAATGGATATTGAATCCGCTGGCCAAGTCAAAGCCCGCATGTTTGTAGAAGTCAATATTGCCTTCCATACATAGGAAGCCAACACCCATTGAACGAGCCTTCTCAAGCGCATATTGAAGCAGCTGAAGTCCATATCCTTTCCGTTTATAGTCAGGGTGAATACTGATGGGGCCGAAGGTCCAGGAAGGTTTGCGGGTACCATCCGGCAACACCAATTCCGCCTTGGAGAACATGATATGGCCGATAAGACGGCCATCTTCTTCCATCACGAAATCCAACTCCGGGATAAAATCCGGGTTGCCGCGATATTGGTTCAAAACATAATGCTCCGTGCAGCCAGGACGATACACATTCCAGAACGCCTCCCTGGTAAGGTTTTCCACCTCGCGGTAATCTGACGGTTTTTCCAGTCTAATGATCATAATAACTACGATTCAAGGTTTATTCGGCAAGCGCCTTTGACACCAAAGCATATATCTGCTCACCTCTCATTCCCCTTGCGACGATGGTCCCGTCAGGAGCGAAAAGGATGAGATGAGGAATAGCATTAATACCATAGTAATCAGATGGTTGGTTAGTGGCGTTCAATATCTGGTTCCACGGCAGCGAAAGCTCTTTTATCGAATTGAGAGTATCCTCCTTTTTGTCGTTAATAGCAATCCCAAGAATGTCGAACTTTTCCCCGTGAAACGCCTCGTAAGTCTTTTTGAGATATGGCATCTCCGCCTTGCATGGCCCGCACCACGATGCCCAGTGATCTAGAAGGATGTACTTCCCCTTGCCGATATAATCGGAAAGCTTGGCCGGGGTTCCATCAAGGTTCCCTGAAGGCACCGTGTAGTCTGTGAACATCTTCCCTTGCGAAGTCCTTTCCATAGGGGCCAAAGACTTGTAACGGGAAGCAACAGCCGGGAAAGACTTTACCTCCTCACTTGCGATATCATACAGCTCTATGAAACGTCCGAAATCCTTGTTAGAGAGATCCTCCAATGCCATGGCTCCCAGGAGGTTATCAGGGTTCAAGCGTATAAGCGAATCCGCCAGGTCAGCCTGAAATGAGGCATATTTCTTATTCAATTCCTCCCATTTAAGGTTGAATATGTCCGGATCCATCGTCGACTCCTCCCTAGCCAGGACTTTCCTCTCGGCATTTCTCTCCGCGTCAAATGAATAAAAACGCTTGTGGAAAGCATTGTAAGCATCCACCATAGGAGTGCCGCTTACAGTCCTTTCGTCAATATCCACATTGACAGTCCCCTTTTCAAGAATGAAACGCACCCTTTCTTTACCGTTGCCGACATAGACATACATCGGTCCCTTATCCCCACGTCCCGAAAGCGAGAAAGAACTGTCTCTCACTTCAGTGACACCGAGAGTATCATTGAGGCCAAGATCAATAAGATAAACGGTTTTACCATCAGCTACGGAATACTTCCCTTCTATCCTGAACTGGTCTCTAGCGCAGGAAAGAATCAGAAACGGCAGCGCAAAAAGGATTATCTTTTTCATAACCGCAATATAGCTTATTTTGGGTTTCTTTACAAAGAGTTGAAGGTTAGATTTTCGGAAAAGCCTTATATTTATGCGGTATAAATACAAGGAACCGAAATGAGATCTTTCAATATCCGACCTGCCAGGCCCGCCGAAGTTGTTTTCGCTGAGGAGGATGGAACAGAGGAACTGCGGCCGCATGGAATGGATCTGCCTTGACTGGAATGAATCCGCCTTGTCAATTTACCATTCTATCGGCGCCGTTCCCCTCTCCGACTGGACGGTTCAGCGGCTTGATGAGCAAGCGTTAAGACAATTTGCTGGATAATACAACGGAAACTATTCTGTATTAACGGAATATGTGCGTCCGTTAATAGTGACTTTCTTAACCGGCTCTCCGTTAACGGTTATTTTTCCATCCGAATCAACCACCGCGCCAGGAAGTGTCTTGAGGAAATCCATCAAATCCGCGGATTTCTTCGTCGTAATCTTAATGACACCAACGTTATCACCATACTTTTTTTGCTCCGGAGACCCATCTTTGATAACGGATAGGCTCGCTATATCCATCGGATTGATGGAAAGAAAAGCCGACGCGTCATTATATACCTTGCCATCAATGACGTAAACTATCTTCTTGTCTGAATTATTGAAAACCCTCATACCATTGGAGAAAAGAACCGTGTCCGCTTTGAGATTAGAGAAGCCTTTAACTCCTTTAACTTTTAAATCTGGCATTTTCAGGGAATCAAGACGGGCAAACGATTTGGAGATAGAATAAATGGACGGCGATGTGCTTATAGAGTGAACCGTGATGGCGTTGCGGCCACGACCTTTGGTGGTTATTTTATAGTCTCTTATGGTTTTCCCTTTCAGCTGAGTGCCGTCAAAACTCTCTACGGTTTCATTATCAATGACATATAACGTCTGTTGGGCAGAGAGTGTCCAAAGACAAGTCAGCAGGCAAATGGAAAGAAGGATTATCTTTTTCATATTAGATCATTATTTACTGGTTGAAAGATATGAGATTAAAGGAATCGCCACCATCCAATGGAGTCACGATGAATGAAGCGGTATGCCCATCGGGGAAATGGGCAGACATCACAAACCCGTCCCCAACAGGTTTGAATTCAAAGCTATCGGCTTCCGCCGGATTGAAATTGGATAAAAAAGCTATTTGCTGGATTAATTCGGAATAGTCATTCTGTTCCGTTGCAGGGATGGCTGGTTCTCCAGGCTTTCCAAAGAACAGAATCACAGCCACAATAGCGGCAGCAACCCCGGTCAGGGAAATGCCCCAAGGCAAGAATCGCTTCACCCGCGCTTCTGGGTATTCCGTAATATGTATGGGCTTGACAACCCGCATCATATTGTAAACCGCTACCTCCTCCTCGTTGGACGGAGGATTAATCGCAAAGGAATCAGCAAGTTCCCGCTCCTGTTCGCAGGTAGTTTCCGCTTCCAAATACAATTTAATCAAGTCTTTCCGGTCCATAATATCACTTCGGATTAAATGATTTCATAAACTCTTGTCGCGCGGCTGAAATAGAGCTTTTCACTCCTCCTTTCGTCCTGCCGGTAATGGCTGCGATCTCATCTAAAGAAAGCCCGGTGGCACGTAGCTGAAGCAACCGCCGTGTCCCGGCAGGTAGCCGCCTCAAAGCGCTTTCCGCGATCCGCTCAGTCTCAGATAGTTCCAAAGATGCGGAAGCATCCTGGTCATCCGAAAGCCATTCGGGGAATGCCTCGCTCCTTCCCGGTCTTTTTTTACGCCAAAGCGAAATGCAACTGTTCTTCGTTGTAGTGACCGCCCAAGCCTCCACGCTTCGAATCCGCGCCCCATCGCGTCTAGCCATCCAAAGCCGGAGCAACACATCCTGCACCACATCCTCCGGATCACCATCCAGATGGGACGACCGGAAAAACTTCAGTGCCAACGCCAAGACTTTGGGCCTGATCTCCGCTAGTTCTATTTCAAGCGCTTTATCCATACTTCACTATTTTAGACGCAAAAACTATGAAAAGTCAAGTGAAATATGGAAAGATTCGTCTAAATCAAATGGAGACTCCGAGTTGGGAAAGAAAATGCCAGAAGATATCGGGACGGCAAATCAGCGGGAATGCCAGACCGTAGATCGCGCCCCAGAAGTGTGCGGTATGCCCGATATTGTCCATATTCCGTTTCGCCATAAACCAGCAATACAAAAGGTACAGTGGGGCGAATATATAACCAGGGATCGGGATAGGAATCAGATATATGAATATGCCCATCTTCGGCTCGAACAAAATGGACGCGAACAGGATTGCGGAAACCGCGCCGGAAGCTCCTACCGCATTATATCCATAGTCATCCTTGTACTTGATAAGGTCTCCAATCGTAGAAACGGCAATAGCGCTCACATAGAAAACCACATACAGGATAACCGACGCGTCACCAAATGAGGCCTGGAAGTACCTTTCCACAACAGTCCCGAAGAAATAGAGGGTAAGCATATTGAAGAACAGATGCCCCCAACTGCCGTGAACCAGGCCATAGGTAAGCATACGGTGCCATTGCCCCCTGTGCCAAACACCATTGGCGTTGAACTTCAAGGCGTTAATGTCCAGCGTTCCCCTGAAACAAAGGACGCTGACAAGAACAGTTATCAGTATAATGATAAGAGTGATCATTTACTTTCCCGCGGCACCATAGCCATGGACAAAAATAAAGATTCTTGCCGATATCGGCAAGAATCATAGAGCTAATATGTCTGGGACTATTACAGCGCGTCGTAATGCTCGTCTGAGACTGGCTCCAACCATTCATTGCTGGCACCGTCCTTCACATCTTTGTGATAAGTCAGATGCTGGAACCAGGAATCCTTCGCCGCACCGTGCCAATGCTTGACCTCGGCAGGAATAGCGATGATAGTGCCGGGAGTCATCGGCACTGCCTCTTTCCCCCATTCCTGATACCAACCACGACCAGCTACGCAAATCAGAACCTGAACCTGCTTGTGATGAATATGCCAGTTGTTGCGGCAGCGAGGCTCAAAGGTGACATTGGCCATCCCACCTTCCATCTGTGCCAGGAAACTATTACCCGTGAAGTACTTAGCGTAAGCTGTGTTAGGTTCTCCTTTAGGCCATACCGAGAAATCGACAGTCTGGACAGGAATATATTCCCCGCCAAATACAGAGGCCAGAGCTCCACGGAGCCGCTCCGCCTCTGCGGTACCCACTTTACTCTCCAGCAGGGCCGGAAGGGCTCGTAGTTCCTCATCGGAAACACCCATGTTGCGGGCGCCGGAAACATGGGCGATAAGCTGAGGCTCGCAGCCGGGAAGAGCCGAAATAGCGCTAACCGTGACAATCTCCCTATCCGCAAAAGAAAGGTTATTCCTGGCGAATATATCTCCGAATAAATGTGCCTTCAAATAATAATCAGTCGCAGGAACAAAACTGTAATTGAATGGTTTCCCGGTGAGTCGAGTCTGGACCTCGGTTCCTTGTTTCAAAGCATTATAATCCGCGGGAAGCGGATCAGCGTCTTTGCCTGGATTGTCAACGATTCCGGCCGCCTTGCGCTGTTCCAGTACACGTTGTAACGCTCCAAGCGCGTTCAGAGACCTGGGAAATCCAGTATAGGCATAGAGCTGTGACAGCGCCTCTTTCGTCTCACTGATAGTGAGTCCATTGTCCAGCGCCCTGGCGATAGCTGTTTCCAAACCGGCGATATCACCCTTTGCCTCAAGGGATGCTATGACGGCAAGACCCTGCCGACGAGGTGTAAGTATATCTTCCATATTCTGAGCGTTCATTGTCAAAACAGACAGCAAAAATGCGAAAACACAAAGATGCTTTTTCATTGTATTTGAACTAATTCGTTAATACATCTGAACCAAAAAGCTGAGCGACGTTACCCGCGAAAATAGAGTTGGGATCCAGGCCGTGGGATCCCAGACGTCCTTCCAACGCTTTTTTCGCACCGATAAGCGCAGGGGCGGCAACGTAGGGATAATCCGAGCCATAAAGAATATGAGACGGTTCCGTGATTGTCAGGAGGGACTCTATCGCGTCATCCGTAGCGGCTCCGGCGAGATCAAAGTACAAGCGGGAAAGGTTAGCGTCCACATCAACAGGCCTCATATATCCCTGGGCGACCATAACCGGCATCAAGCTTTTGAAGCGCGGCAAAGCGTTAGGCAGGAATGAGCCGCAATGCGGGACTACCACCTTCAGATCCGGATACCTCACCAACACATCATGAGCGACCATATTCAATATGGCGCGAGTGGTCTCGGCAAGATACTCGTAAGAAGCCAGAGGAACTGACGAAATCAATTTGTCATTTACAGCCGAAGGCTTGTGAGGGTGGGTGATTATCACGGCTTTTCGGCTGTTCAAATAAGCCATCAGAGGCTCCAGATCCTCATCACCCAGATACTGTCCGTAGCTATTGGTGGCTAATTTAACTCCATCAGCACCAAGTACTTCCAACGCGTATTTCGCTTCTTCGATGGCAGCCTTCACATCGGGAAGTGGAAGAGCGGCGCAGAACAGGAACCTGCCTGGATACATGGCCTTCAGAGCTGCCGCATCCTCATTGAACTTACGGCAAACGTCGGACGCCTCAGCCGCCTTCCCAAAGAAAGGCTGAGGAGCGGGCATAGTGAGTACCGCTGTCTGGATTCCAGCCTCATCCATAAACTTGAGATGTTCCTCGGCACTCCAGGAAGGAATAGGATACTTCTCATCCATTTCCATCCCATGCTTCTTGACCGCTTTCAAGTAAGACTCCGGAATCATGTGGCTATGAATATCAATAGCTCCAACAACTGGCTGAGCCGGCTGGCTACCAGGAGCGGCCATGGGCGACTCCGGATAGAATCTCCTTATCTGACGTCCTCCAAGTTTATATTTTTCCCTGAGCGCGGCAGCCTCCTTCATCACCGGAGAGCTATGATAACGGTTCAAGGCTTCCTGATCAGCCCATTCGTCAATCAGGAGCAAGCCTTCCGGATCTTCTGCCGGGAAGAAATAATCGTAGCGGACGCAGCCCTCGATAGCGCGGATTCTGGCGGCGATACCGCTATTCTCCATTTCCTCGACATATTTCCGGGCGTTCCCGTTTTCTCCGGAATACCGGATGTTAATGATTAGCTGGGCGTTTGCCATCTGCGAAATAATAGCCATAAGCGCTATGCAGATTATAGACTTTTTCATAATGACAAAGATACGGATATTTTGCCTTGCCCGGCCTTAAGGAAAGATTTCAACTCATCCAAAGTGCCGTATTCAATCTTTCCGATACGGGTGTAGCTCCAAGAGTTGCTGCCGTAAAACAGCACGATCTGGTTACCGCTGTAAAGAATCACATCGCCGGGTTGCGTGGTCATCTGGGAATCACTGGTAGGAAGCGAGCGTCCTAGCGCCCCCACCTTCTCGAAGCCGCCGTAGTCATTGGCCTCATAGGTGATGGAAGCCTCCTTCAGCGCCGCCACAAGGGCTTTCGTGGCTTCATTGAGCTCAATTTTCACCGGGAGAGACTTCCCGGAAACAGTAATCTTGATTTTTTCAGGCATAGAGTAAGTATTAATACTAAAACCAGCTATCCATTCTTTTACCAGATCAGCCTTTTTGTCTCGGTTGGAAGCGTTGATCCAGAGATTATTCTCATGAAAAACACCTCCGGAGACAAGCCTCTTGGCATCGGCCACGACGGAAGAAATGCCGCTCGAATGGCTTGAGACAATAAGACCGATGGTCTTGCCTTTCATTTTAGAGCCTTCCTGGAAGAGGTAACTCTGCATGATAGCGGCCATATTGCTCCACCATAGAGGCGTCACAATAATAATCGTCTCATAATCAGCGGCGTTACGATTCACGGGCTTTATCGCAGGATAACTGGCGGCTTCATTCGGTTTCTCACGAATGGCAGAGATCAAACCGCTGCCGATGGCGTAATTATTGGCCGCGTAGTCCAAACCTTCCTGAGCGGGCAGAATCTCAAGCACATCCGCTTCGATGTTGGCGGTCAACGAAGTGACTATGGATTTGCAATTACCTGTGAAACTGTAATATACCACAAGCGTCTTGCTGGTCGGTTCCAAATACTTGGGCGTCTCATCACCCTTGTTCTCCTTGTCCTTCTTTCCCTCGTCCTTTTTTCCCTCCTCCTTATTCCCTTCGACGTTCTCTTTCTGCTCTTGCTGAGGAGTTTCGGGAACAACCACATCCGGCAGCTTCTCACAAGAAAGGAGCACAGGAAACAGCAGGGAAAAAATACCGATGGCTAACGTGCGGAACATATTACTTCAGATTCTCTTTAAAGAAAGCCTCCATCTTGTCGTAGGGAATCACACCGGCCACATCGTCATAAAGATCGACATGTGAAGCTCCGGGGATGATCATGAGTTCCTTGTTGCTTCCGGTCATAAGTCCGAAGGCATATTCACTGAAATAGCGGCTATGGGCCTTCTCTCCATGGATGAGAAGCACTGGATTCTCGATCTCGCCAGCCCAGGCCAGAAGAGGCTGATTCATAAAGCTCTGGCAGCCGATGACGTTCCAGCCGTCATTGGAGTTGCCGCTACGCTCGTGATAGCCGCGAGGAGTCTTGTAATACGCATGATAATCCTTGACGAACCAAGGAGCGTCCTCCGGGAGCGGATCGATAACACCACCGGCACGCTCGTAAGTTCCGGAAGCATAGTCCTTTGTGCGCTGGGCGGCCAACGCCTTACGCTTCTCCATCCTCTGCGCGGGAGTGTCCTCGCTAGCGAAATAGCCTTCGACATTGACCTTGCTCATATCGTACATCGTGGACGCTACCGTCGCCTTGATGCGAGGATCAAGCGCCGCAGCGTTGACGGCCATTCCACCGAAACCGCAGATACCGATGATGCCAATACGCTCAGGATCAACTATTTCGCATGTAGAAAGAAAATCCACCGCGGCTAGGAAGTCCTCAGTGTTTATGTCAGGAGACGCCATCCTGCGAGGCTCACCACCAGACTCACCGGTGAAGGAAGGGTCGAATGCGATAGTAACAAAGCCTCTTTCGGCCATGTGCTGGGCATACAGTCCGGAAGACTGCTCTTTCACAGCACCGAAAGGACCGCTCACCGCTATAGCCGGAAGCTTGTCCCCCTGAGCGGCCTTATTGTCATCCTGAGCGGCCTTATTGTCATCCTGAGCGGCCTTATTGTCATCCTGAGCGGCAGCGAAGGATCTCGGCACATACATATCCGCCGCCAACTCAATGCCGTAACGGTTGTGGAAAGTAACCTTGCTGTGGTCGACCAGTTCGGATTTCGGGAAAGTCTTGTCCCATTCCTGAGTAAGTGAAAGTGTGCTCATATCTTTTGATTGTTTATTGCAGCCTAAAAGCATCAGCGACGCGATTGCGATTGGAATGAAATATCTCATATTCAATGTTTTTGCAAAGATAGGCCATCTGTTCATGAATATTTTACCGATTTTTGTCGAATAACTACCAATATCGCAGATTTTTGGATTATTTTGCGGAATTACCTACCTTTATGGGCGTTATGAAGACCATTCTCCAAGTATCCGAACCCAGTGTCTACGCCAGCTATCTAGGCGCCCCAACGCTACATCCGTTGGTGAACGTCATACATTACGACGAAGTCTCCCCTATCCACTCCAGCTTGAATCGATACGGAGTCTACGGCCTATTCATCCAGAAGAACTTCCCGAAGAACCTGACCTACGGAATGAAAATGTTCGATGCGGCGGACGGTTCCATCATCGCGGTGGAGCCTGGACAGATCGGAGGAAAGGAAGACGACGGAGAGAAGATATTCATCAGCGGCTGGGTCCTGATGTTTTCCCCGGAACTCCTTCACGGAACTGACCTGGAGGTCAAGATGAAGGATTATCACTTCTTCTCCTATTTCGCCACGGAAACCCTCAAGATGGAACCCTCGGAATGGGGCCGTATCACGCAGTTGCTCACACAGATGCGGCATGAGCTGCAGGAGAACGCCGACTCCCCCGCTCTCCGTTCAGTCATTCTCGGATACATTCGGCTTATTCTTGAATATTGCGACCGGATTTATTTGCGTCAGCTTTCAAAAGAAGATAAAACAGCATCGGATCTTCTCAAACGATTCCATCAGCTGCTCAGGGATTACTATCTGGACGGCAGGCAGCTGGAGAATGGCGTCCCTTCCGTCCAATATTGCGCTGATCAGCTGGCATATTCAGCCCGCTACCTGGGTGATGTCATCCACAAGGCAACCGGCGGCACAGCCATCGGCTACATCCATTCTTTCGTGATAGAGCAGGGGAAAAACCTCCTGATGAACGGACACAACATTGGCGAAACCGCTCATTTACTGGGCTTTGAATATCCCCAACATTTCACCCGCCTATTCAAGAAAACAGCGGGCGTCACCCCCTCCGAGTTCCTCGGGAAGTGATTGATACTATTTAGCTTCCATTACGTCGCCAGTGATCGCATCCACATAGACACTCTTGGTTTTTTCTCCGATAAACACATACTGGGGATGTTCCAGCGCAGGAATGGCAGGCCAGCGCAGCGTCACATTCGGCGTGTCAGTGTCTGTCACAGGGGATATTTTCAGATTATAGATAGCGTCATCAACACCGATAAGGTCATCGATGATATCGGAGACGATATATTTATCCACAGTCCATGGTGAGGACAATTCCTCCATACTCATATCCAGTTTGGCCATAGGGCCGGCAGTGAAATCACGCCATCCTCTCGCCATGACATCCTTACCGTCCTTTGAAGCTCCCGGAGCATAGAAGATATAAGTTACCTCCTTGGGAAACAATTCAGAAGCCTGCCTGGAGTTGACGGGGGCATTCAGAATATACTGAGCCTCAACCCAATGCTCATGGATCTCGATCTTGTACCCCATTATCTCGAAATTGCCGAACTGGTCAATCATCATATTGTAGTCCTCGCTGATGAACGCCTTCGCTGTTCCCTCTTCCACAGGAGCCTCCAGCGACACGACATCACCAGTTTTGGAGTCCACGAACACGTGGTTCTTGCGCCCGGCGGATCCTCCGATAACATATTGAGGGTTAGGCCAAACGGGCCATAGGGGCTTGCGGAAGGTGACATAGTGTGTGTCAAGGCCATCCCCAGCGGCAGCCTCAGGATCTTTCTTCGCCCTTTCGATAGCTTCTTCAAGGGAGACCTTGAGCCCCTGCATCTCAGACTCTGGAATCTTCATATCCCCGGTCCACGGAGTGTCCACCGAATAATGGTTCATCTCGGTCTTCCCGGTCGTGAGATCATGGTCCAAAACGAATATCTCGCTGAATCCTTCAATCCAAGTATAGCAGATCACCTCCATGGACTCCGCCTTCAAAGACGCAGCGGAAGCAGCTGATATTTCATTATTTAGGACAAACCTAGCCTCCACAAAATTGTCCTTCGCTAAAGGGAAAGCCTTCACCAAAGCTTGATAGTCTTCCACCATGATGTCAAAAATCGTCGGCTCCGTCACGACAGGAGCACTTTCTTTGTGGCAAGAGGCGGCGATAAGCGCACAGCAAACCGCCAGCAATAAATATAAGATTCGTTTCATTATAAATAATATCTATCTATATTCAAGCCTGCCGAAGTCGCTCCAACCGCCTTGCATTTTCCCGTCGTGGCAGTCCTTGATGAAATTCCGCAAGGTTCTCTGGGCATATTCACTTCTGGCGGTGTGCTGGTAATGCTGGATGCGGTCCACCTTGATGCGCCGGTAATTCTCCGGAAATGAGAGGTAATTCTTCCATGCCTGCTGGTCAGCCTTGATCGCTCCGATCACCCAGTCCTCGAACACAAATTTGGCAGGATCCAAGTCAGGCGCCACCGCCAGTCCGGCCGTAGTCATCTCCCCCAGCCTGACCAATCGACGGCACCGCTCCAGATTCTGCTCGCACCAGTTGCTCCTCTTCCTGCGAGGAGTGAAATGCTGGATAGCCTTCCCCTCATCAATCCTCTTCATCGTGCTGTCGATCCACCCGAAGCATAAAGCGACCTCAACCGCGTCGACATAACGAATCACCCCGGGATATTCCTCCGCCGCACGATTGACCCTTATCCAGAAATCGCTGACACTCTGGTGGTTATCCAAGAACCATCGGTACAGTTCCTTCCGGCTGGAGATGTCCAGAACACTACCAACAATCATAGTGGATGTTCTCAGGCTTCCATTTGTCCTTGGGCTTCTCGTCACCGCCAGGATAGCCAATGGGGACAATGCAATATGGTGTGATATCGTCAGGCAGGCCAAGCGCCTCGATAGCTGGATTCATCCGTTCCTCATAAGGATAGCAAGCTGTCCAGACGGCTCCCAAGCCGATAGCCTCCGCTGCAAGCAGGAGGTTCTCCGTGGCCGCGGCGCAATCGGCGGTCCAATTGCCATTGAACTCCCCCTGGGGATTAATGGTATTACCACACACCACAATCACCACTGGAGCCTTGGCGATCATTTTGTTAAATCCGACCGCAAGTTTCTCTTTCACAGATTGTTCCCTGACCACAACGAAACGCCAGGCTTGGAGATTCCGGCCAGACGGGGCGGCCATCGCAGCTTTCAGAAGTGTTTCCACTTGCTCCGGAGAGACCGGCTGATCTGTATAAGCGCGGACACTTTTACGGGAGTGGATAACGTCAAGGACAGATCGCCCTTGATCCTGCTTAATTGAGCATCCAACTAATGGTATCATAGTCAGTAGTGATATTAGCAATAAACGAGTCATAACAGTGGGAAATGAGGGTCAACGGAGCCGTGCCCTGATTATACACACATTGTCCAGCGGACGGTCATTCCCATCCGTCGGCACTTGCTGGATAGCATCAACCACATCAAGGCCAGAAACCACCTCTCCGAAAACGGTATACTGGCCGTCCAGATGCGGCGTACCGCCAACGGTCTTATAAACCTCACGCATTTCCGGAGTCAGCTTCACACGTCCTCCCGTGCGGTCATCAAGGCGTTTCTGAATATTGTCCAGTCCGGCGTCATCGAATATCTTACCCCAGACAATGTAGAACTGCATTGCTGAACTGCGCTGCTCCGGATTCACGTCATCTCCCTCACGAGCGGCAGCCAAAACACCACGGCGGTGGAAGATCCCTTCCTCAAGCCGGAACTCCGCCGGAACCGTGTAAGGCTTGTCACCATCACCCAGGAACACTCCAGGAGCCGCGTTCTTCGAATCCGGGTCGCCACCCTGGATCATGAAATCACGAATCACACGGTGGAACAAAAGCGAGTCATATGCGCCCTCTTTCACCAGTTTGACGAAATTGTCACGGTGCAGAGGAGTGGCATTGTACAATTTCAATTCAATATTCCCTTTCGTGGTCTCCAAAACCACATGGAATTCTCTTTTCTCGCACGCGACCGCAAGCAGGGACAACATAAGTGTCAATAACAAGAACTTTCTCATATTCAATTCATGAACCTATTTTGCAATATAACCATTTATTCACGTAATAATGCTATCTTTATAAGAAATTCCACGATAATGAGAAAGCACTGGATTGATAACCTCCGCTGGGTAACCGTTCTGTTGGTGTTGCTCTACCATGTGTTTTATTTCTACAACAACAAGGGTGTCTTCGGCGGAATCGGCGGTTTCGGCGACGGACCGCAGTACCAGGATGTCGTGATGTACATCCTATACCCCTGGTTTATGCCCCTGCTATTCATACTCGCGGGCATAAGCGCACGCTACGCTCTTGAGAAGCACTCCGCCAAGGAGTGGTTCAAGGCTCGCACCCGTAAACTGCTGGTACCAGGGACAATAGGCCTCCTCGTATTCCAGTGGATGGTGGGATATTTCAATACCGTCGTAGCAGCCAGAGAGGGAGTATTCGACGGAGTCCCGGTGATTGGCAGGTACTTTATCTGCGCTTTCAGCGGCATCGGACCGCTCTGGTTCATCCAGTTGCTGTGGCTACTCTGCGCCGTGCTGCTTTTGGTCCGCGCGCTTGACCGAAAAGACAAGTTCTGGAACTGGTGCGGGAAAGCCGGCATTGTCACGATAATCCTGTTGGGCGTCCTATTCTGGGCCGGAGAGAAAACACTGATACGTAACCCTCGCCCCGAAAGCCTGGACGGCCTTCTCAACCTCTACAAACCCCTATTCTACCTGATTCCCTTCCTTCTGGGCTATTTCGTGTTCTCCCACAACCAGACGCAGGAAAAACTCAGGAACGCATGGATTCCGCTCATGGTCTGCGCGGTCATATCCGGCGCCATACTCATCGGCACCACCTTCGGCCAGAACAACACTTCTCCTGAATATCTAGGCAGCCCTCTCAACTGTCTCTACGGTTGGCTCGCCTGCCTCGCCATGATGGGTTGGTTCCAGGCCAAGTTTGACCGCACAGGAACCTTCGCAAGCTATATGACCCGTTCAAGTTACGGAATATATATAGTTCACTATCTGGTAATTGCCTCTTTAGGCTATATGATTAGACAATACACCCAGCTGCCCCCCTGGGCCATGTACGCCATCCTAACGGCAGCGGTCTTCACACTCTCCCCTCTCCTCTACGAAACCCTCCGCCGCATCCCCCTCGTCCGATGGGCCGTGCTAGGTGAAAGAAAAAGCAAATAAATCACCTTCCTATGCCACCATCACATTCCCAACGAATCAGAATATTCAATTCCACTCTGGCGGCCATTCGTCAGGGATGGTACCTCTCCCCTTCCGGCCAGAAGGTGGAACTTCCCGCGGCTCAAGAGGTTATGTCCGCGGCGAAAATGTACTCTGAGCCGGTGCGGATGATTGTCACGCCCAGTGGCAGCGCAGCCCCCATCTCACCCATCCAAACCGAGGTGCGGGTGGAGGACAGCGACTGCGTGCTGGCGGCCAAGCGGCTCATCGACGAGGGATACAATCCGGCGATGCTTAATCTGGCCGACCTCTACGTGCCCGGCGGCCTGGTTGAGTTCGGCTCCGGAGCGCAGGAGGAGAACCTGTGCCGCCGCAGCAATCTCATCCTCTCGCTATACCAGTTCTCTCGAAACAGGATCCGGCAATATCCAGACCTGGGCCTTGAACCTGACGGGAACCAGTACCCGATGGACGAGCGGTTCGGAGGAATATACAGCGGCAAGGTCTCTTTTTTCCGCGGGACTGAGTCGGACGGCTATCCGTTCGAGGACGTAACCTACAATATTCCAGTGATTTCCGTAGCGGCCATAAGCGGTCCTCGCGTCGATACGGACGGCCTGATGTTCCCCGAGGAGACGGACTTGACGTTGGACAAGATGCGCACTATCTTCCGCATCGGGAAGGCCAACTTCCACGACTCCCTCGTCCTCTCGGCGATGGGTTGCGGCGCTTTCGCCAATCCCCCGGCACACATAGCGAAGCTCTTCCACCAAGTCATAGAGGAAGATGAGTTCCGGAATATATTCAAACTCATAGATTTCGCTATCATCGACGGCTACCGCACCGGCCTCGCCCACAACCCCGACGGGAACCTCCTCCCCTTCCAAAGGGAGTTCGGATAGGTGCCCGTTGAGCGACAAAAACGCCTGAATCGTTGCAGCAGATTCTTCGCCGTGCTCATAATGACAACGCATTTTGTCATCCTAAGGCGCAAAGCGCCGAAGGATCTACCACATCGAGCAATCAAGTCACCAAAACCACAGCAACCGCACAAATAACCGCCAACCGATGCGGTTTAGTCGCCAAAACTGCCCTTACCGCACCAAAAGCAACCAAACCGTGCGCTGAATAAACCGAACTATTCCGTGAATATCTTGCCGGCGCCCCAGGCTTTGCCGACTACTTTGCCGATCGCCCGGTAGGTCATTGACGCGGCATCGAAGACGATAGGCTTAAGCTTTCCGAGGTCAACCTTGCCGTCGGTGAGTATAAGCTCATCGGCACTCATATTCACGACCTCTCCGACTAGGATGCCGTCTTTCAAGCTGACGACTTTGCACTCAAGAGTTAGGGGATAATCGTTGATAATGGGGGCGTCGACATTGGGGCTGGGGGTGACTGTGAAACCGGCTTTGGCGACCTTGTCGGGGACCTTATTGCCGCTGACAAGGCCGAAGTAGTCGGATTCGGCCACGGTGCATTCGTCAGCGAAACTGACTGTGAACGCGCCAGTTAGCTCAAGATTTTCAGTTGTCTTGTGCTTGGAGAGGCTGACGACGATCTGCTTGTAGTCGTACTGGCCGGCCCATGCGGCCATCATCACGTCGGGGTTGTGGTTTTTGTCCCAGGTGGCGATCATAACGCATGGCTGGGGAGTGGTCACGAGGGCGTGGCCGGGGCCGAAGTTCTTGCGGCCGGGTACATTGTTGAAGTCTGCGGGCATAATAATCTACTGGTATTTCTGGAAGTTATACTTTTCTCTGAGGGCAGCTTTGGTTTCCTCGTCTTGATTGGTGAAATAAGCCTTGAAGCCGGGGCAGAAGTTGATGTGCCAGCGCCAGATGCGGCCTAAAACTGATTTCGGGTTCTTGTCGTAGTGAGCCCTGAACTTGCAGTTCTCGCAAGGGTATTGTGCCATGATTGTGTTGGTATTAGATGTTCAAGAATCAAATATAATAAAACATCGGCAAATCTTGTTGATTTAGTTCCAGATGCGCCGAGTCCCTCTCATGTGGTTCACCGCCTGCGGAACTCCCAAGTGTCGGTGTGACCGTCAGGATAGGTGTAGCTCCAGACCAACTCATCACGGGTCAACAGAGCCAGGTGGAACTTTGTCTCACGACCGATTCCACCTCTTACACTTTGGATTATCCTGGACGCCAACTCATTCTGGTCAGCGCATCCATCCGCCACGGACTCAATTAGTTCCATACGGAAAGACGCTTCGTCGCCTGAGAAATAGAAATCCTCGCCATCCACCCTCCAACGGCTGGGACTGACATAATCGAACACCCATTTGACAGTGCCACCGGAGTTCAGATCCACTGTGTAGACCTGCCTGGCGGAATCAATCGCGGTGCCGTCAGGGAAGAAATCCATCGTCCCGGTCTCGTGGACATCAATATGCCCCTCTTTAATATCGTAGTTCCAACCATGCTCATAGACATAGTTCCCCTCGACCCGAGGAGCCTTATGTCCGCAGGAACAAACGGAATACACAAGTGCCACCAAAACGAAAGTGGCGAACAATCTGCTTGTCTGACGCATATTATCAATTAAGTATCATACAAATATAAGCGGAATTAACCGAAGAAAAAGGTATATTCGCGAAAACCACATGCTAAAAAACAACTGAAAATATGAGCAAGACTCCTACACCACACATCGGCGCCAAAGCCGGAGAAATAGCCGAGACCGTAATCATGGCGGGAGATCCACTACGAGTCAAATTCATGGCCGAGAATTATTTGGAGAACCCTGTACAGTTCAACCAGGTCCGCGGCATGCTGGGATTCACCGGCACCTACAAGGGTCGCCCCGTGAGCGTCATGGGCCACGGCATGGGCATTCCCTCGATAGGAATATACACTTATGAGCTTTACAACTTCTATGGTGTCAAGACAATAATCCGCATCGGATCCTCTGGCGCTTACCATAAGGATCTCCACATCGGAGACCTCGTGATCGCCATGGGCGCTTGCACTGACTCCAACTACGGTGCTCAGTTCGGTCTTCCCGGAACTTTCTGTCCTATAGCTGATTACGGTCTCCTGGTCAAAGCCGTGAACACTTGCGAGGAACTCGGGTACAATTATAAAGTCGGAAACGTGCTGTCCTCTGACATCTTCTATCACGAGAACCCGCAAACCCAAAAATGGGTCAATATGGGCGTACTGGCAGTCGAGATGGAGGCCGCCGCATTATACATGAACGCCGCCCGCTCCGGGAATAAGGCTCTCGCGTTATTCACGATCTCCGACCATCTTATTACCGGCGAGGCGACAACCTCCGAGCAAAGGCAGAACACCTTCACGAATATGATGGACGTGGCCCTCTCTTTGATCTGAACGGTCTAACACACGAACTTGATGATACAATACATCGCAGACGCTTTCACTGTGCTGGAAGGCATCTCCGCCGCCAAGGAGTTTTTCAAGGCCAGTTCAATCGATCTCGAGGCCCAGGAATATGCGAAAGGTTTTTACGAGCAGGTCGGTTTCCGCCAATCATCAGCCCCCTTCATATTGGATGGAATCCCACACATCAAAATGACATATTTAAACATCAATAATCATGAATAGAATCCTTATTAGTATCGCGGCGATCGCTATTATGGGCATCACTTTTACCGCATGTGGTCAAAACAGCAAAAAGAGCGGTAGCGAGGCGACGAAAACACTGGTAGCCTATTTCTCCGCCACCGGAACCACCGCGGCCGTGGCTAAAGACCTGGCTGAAGTTACCGAGGCTACGCTCTATGAGATCAAACCCGAGGTCAAGTACACCGCTGAAGACCTTGACTGGACCGACAAGACCTCCCGCAGTACCTTGGAGATGCAAGACCGCGGTTCACGCCCCGCTATAATTAAGGACCTGAAGGATGCGGACAATTACGACGTCATTTACATCGGCTTCCCAGTCTGGTGGTACACTGCCCCCACCATCATCAACACTTTCATTGAGACCTATGGATTTAAGGATAAGACGGTCATCTTCTTCGCCACTTCCGGCGGCAGCAGCCTCGAGAAAGCCAATGCCGAATTCAAGGAAGCCTATCCCGAAATCAATTGGAAGGACGGTAAAACCTTGAATAAAGCTTCTAAAGAAGACATCAAGGCCTGGGTAGACACTCTATAAGTTTTACGATGAAAGTTCTGATTATTAATGGTAGTCCCAGGCGTAATGGGAATACATCAGTTGCCCTGGCTGAGATTGCCAAGCAGCTGGATAAAAACGGCATAGACAGCGAAATAGTCTGGATCGGCAACAAGCCAATCCGTGGTTGCATCGCCTGCGACCAGTGCAAGGCGAAGCCAGGCGCCTGTGTATTCAACGATGATATCTGCAACGAGATCAGCGCCAAATACGCTGAGGCGGACGCTTTGATTGTGGGTTCACCTGTCTATTACGGGCAGCCCAACGGGGCCCTTCTGAGCATCATCCAGCGCTCATTCCATTCGAACGGAAAGAATATTTCCGGCAAACCGGCGGCAGCCGTCGCGGTATGCCGGCGTGGCGGCTCCACGACGGCGTTTCAGACGCTGAATATGCCATTCCTGATGATGGATATGCCAGTCGTAAGCTCACAGTATTGGAACATCGTTTTCGGCCGGGAGCCCGGACAGGCCTCGCTGGATGCCGAAGGATTACAGACCATGCGCGCCTTGGCGAACAACATGGCCTTCTATCTTAAATCCACAGAGGGGAAGAAGGCTCCAGGACGCGGCGATGAGCCGTGGGAGCCGACGCATTTCATCAGGCCTTAGAGCAAGATTCAAGGTACTCCGCAAAAGCTTGCCTGAATATCTCTCCCACGGGGAGAGTGACACCATTATCCAATTTGACACTGGTTCTGGACGCCTCAGAAATGTGGCGCAGGGATACTATATAAGAACGGTGAATCCGCATGAAATGTCCCGCAGGCAGTTCCTCGACGAGGCGTTTCATGCTATATAGCACAATGACAGGCACTTCCGCATCATCAAGGAATATCTTGACATATTCGCTCATGCTCTCCACATAGATGATCTTGCGGGCATCGATGTTTATCGTACGGTAATCCGCCTTAAAGCGCAAGATCGGATCCTCTTCCTGGGCAGCCAAAGCAGCCTTCATCTCAAAATGCTCACGAAGCTTTTCGCATGAAGCCATGAACTCATTGAAGCTGAACGGTTTGAGAAGATAGTCAATAGCATTGACCCGGAAACCTTCCACAGCATACTCCGAATAAGCCGTAGTGAACACCACCGCCGGAGGATCCGGTAACGACTTGATGAATTCCATCCCGCTGAGGTCCGGCATATTAATATCCAGGAATACAGCGTCAACCGACTCTAAATGAGGCCTTGCCGCGGCAGCGCTGCTGCATCCGGCAACAAGTGTCAGGAAAGGCACCTTCGCGATATACATTTCCAACTGGCGCAAAGCCAGAGGCTCATCATCTATGGCCAGGACACGTATCATGACAGTTGGATTTCAGGTTGTGAAGGAATAGCCATCAGCACATCATATCTGCCGGAGTTCTCATCAATGGAAAGCGTATATGAATTGCCGTACAGCAATGCCATCCGTTTCCTGATATTCTCCAAACCGAGGCCGTGCCGCTCATCCCCCTCGACAGGATGGATGGAGTTGGAGCACAGGAAAACAACCTTATTCTCCTGCCTTTCCACTTTGATACGGATGAACGAATCGGCCGAATAGCTTACGCCATGTTTGAAAGCGTTCTCAACAAAGGAAGCCATCACCAATGGAGGCACACTCACCCCGCTCCGATCCTCAGGGAAGATAGTCTCGATATGGACGGAATCTTCAGGATAACGAAGCCGCATAAGCGATATGAAGTGCTCAATAAAGTCCAGTTCCTTCGACAGCGGAATTGTGGGCGAATCTCCCTCATATAGGAGTATTCGCATCATTTTCGAAAACTCCTCTATGCTCTCCTTCGCTTTCTCCGGGTCGATATCCACAAGCGCGTGAATATTATTGAGAGTGTTCATGAAGAAATGAGGATTGATCTGATACCGAAGAGATTCCAGCCTCTGGCTCAGGTTTTCGGCCTGCAATTCCTTCATCCTTCGTTCCTCTCGTTTGGATTCAATATAGAAATATATACCCAGATCCGCTCCGATAAGAAGAACACCCATGATCAATCTCATTATCTCCGGCCGTAGCGGTCTCTGCCCCTTACCTTTAGGCTGGTTCCGGTGTCCGGGTAAAGGGTCTCTATTCGGTTCCGGCCGTGGTTCCCGGTCTCTGATAAAAGGCGGAGGAGCCTGTTCTGTCCGCCACCGCTGAGATGGAGGAACGCCGGGACGTCCCGCGGGAGAAAGAGTCCAAACACCGAACAAGACGAGAAGCAAAGACAAGAGCCCTATATAAAGCGGAAGCTTCTTCCTGATAAGGGGTGTCAGGAGGAAATGATGCGCCAGAACGAGCAGAATAAATGGCAATAGGGTCTTCATCCACAATTCTTTTTACAAAAATACTACCTTTTTCAAACAAATCGCAGGCATTCGTTGAAGAACTCACGGCGTTCGTTGAATACCTGTCTTAGAGGGGTGGATATGGTTTATAATTTGCCTCGCGAAGTTCCATGTTCACTAAAATCAGTTCTATATGAAAAGAATAGTCATCATACTTTTAGCCGTGTCACTCGCTACTACCGGATGCGAGCAGGACGATTTCCCCTTTAGTATGGAGGGACCCTTCGAGATGCCGGGAGGGCAGCAGACAGCAACAAATCTGAAAGACCCGGGACTGGCCTGGAGTACGGACTCTTTCGAGGCCACCATCGGTACCGAAAACACTTTCCCCACGCTCACAAACACATATAAAGTGGATGTGACTTATGAATCCTCGCGACCAGAAGTCGCGACCATCGATGAGAACGGCATCATCACTCTTCTGGCTAGTGGCACAACCATGATCAAAGTGTCCTCAGCATCCAATGGAACATATTCAGCATCAAGTGTTTCCTATATTCTGACAGTAATCAGCGCATCAACTGGTGAACCGGAAGACGATTCGCTTTCATTCGCATCCACCGGCGATACCTCGTCGGATGATGACATATCTACCACATCCTTCAAGGGAAAAATCACCATCACGTTCTCCGAGTCAGGTGACGCTTCAGTTAAGGGCGACTCATACGGCTATGTCACAGTGGACGGCAACAAAGTCACTGTGAACAACACAGGTGGCGAAGTGCTCATATATGAACTCACAGGGACCACTTCCAACGGCTTCTTTAAAGTATATGGAGCCAAGAAACAAGCGATTGTCCTGAACGGGGCCAGTATCACTAATCCGGACGGTGCGGCGCTCAATAATCAAAACAAAAAGCGCACTTTCATCGTAGTCAAGGGCAATAACACCCTTTCAGACAGCGCTTCGGCAGGTTACGTGGCCGAGGGGGAAGAGGATCTGAAGTCTGTCCTGTTCAGCGAGGCGCAACTGATTTTCAGCGGTAGCGGATTGCTCACTGTCAACGCCATGAATAAGCAGGGCAAATCAGCGATCGCCTCTGACGACTATATCCGTATGATGGACAGCCCTACCATCAAAGTCAACTCTGGCGAAAGCGCAGGACATGGATTCAAAGGCAAGGATTACGTCCAACTTTCTAATGGATCCCTGGTCGTTTCAACCGCAGCCGCTTTGAAGAAAGGAATCAGTTCTGATGATTATGTCCTGGTGGAAGGCGGCACACATATGGTCACGGTAAGCGGTGGAGTGGCATATGATGAAGAAGACTCTGAATATTCCGGCACCGCTGGCGTGAAAGCCGACAACTACTTCGCCATGACCGGCGGTTCCCTGACTATCAAGAACACCGGCAACGGAGGCAAGGGCATCAATGCCGGAAGCTACGATTTCGACTCTGAGAACCACACTTTATCCGATAGCTATATCACAGGAGGCTGCCTTACCGTGACGACCACAGGCCGTGAATCCAACGACGTGTCTGCCAAGGGCATCAAGATCGGTTGGGTTACCAAAAGTGGATCAGGTGACCACGCGAAGGTTACCGGAAATGCCGGGAAACTGGTCATCAGCGGTGGAACTGTTGTGGTGAACAGCGCTGGCGGAGAAGGCTTGGAGGTTAAGGGAGACCTGATCTTCGACGGTGGCGAGACCTACATCTCTTCCACAAGCGACGACGCGATCAACTGCCAAGGTGACTTGACCGTCAACAACGGCTATGTCTATGCCTTCTCATCCCAAAATGACGCCATGGACTCTAACGGAAACACCAATCTTAACGGAGGTTACGTAATGGCCATCTGCACGAAAGGCAATCCGGAAGTAGCCATCGACGCCAACACCGAGGAAGGGAAGAAGCTATATATCAATAGCGGCGCCACATTGGTCGCATACGGTGGTTTGGAGAGAGGTTACTCGGCGTCCCAGAATGTTTACGGCATGAGCTGTACCGCTGGTTCTTGGAACGCGCTTCACAACGGCAAATCCTTTATCGCGGCATTCAAGGTTCCCGGCAACATCTCAAACGTCATTGTCTCCGCGCCCTCGTTGTCAAGCGGCTATAAGAGCGTGAGTGTGAGCGGTGAGGCCAAGTGCAACGGCATCTGGGCAACTGAAGGGATATCAGGTGGTTCCACAACGACTCTCTCCAACTATAACGGAGGGAACAACGGCCCCGGGGGCGGCCCGGGCCGTTAATCGACAGGGAAATATGCTATTGGCCCAGGGAGAAGAAATTGGTAGTCTCGTAGGTGTTCCAGTTGCGCAAGGACAGAGTGATGTTTTTCTGGTCATAGACGTTGCTGTACTGCGTGTCCTCGACTGTGCCATCCTCCCACAAGAGATCTTTCCAATGAACCTGGGCAAGGCATTCCTGCGCCTCTTCCAATGTCAGTTTCCCATTGTGGCCGTCCAGATAAGCCGTGGCGGTCTCATAACGCCACCAGCTTTTGCTATGGGGATTCCCGACAGCGATATCCGGCTCTGTGGTGTAGTATTTCTCAGAAAGAAGGTGATTTGTCACGAGCATATATTCAGCTTCGGGATCCTTCCTGACGATCATGGTCTTCCAGCCATCTTCTTTGTCGAATTCCACGACAGCGCAGTCTCCATTCGCGTCCGCCACCATGTAATGATAACCTGAACCCACGGTCGCGTCATGCCGTACATCAACTGTTTCCAATAAGGCCAAGGCTTCCTCAACGGTAGAGCAGCGATCCAGCCACAGACGCATTATGATTGTCGTTCCGACGTCGTGTTTGTCGGTAGCCTGCTGGGAAGCCTGCTTCGGAAGAGCCATGATAGAGGTGCAGAGACCTTTCTCGTTGATTCCGTCGACAGGAGCATAGACAGCGGCCAGACAGCTGACTTTTGTCATGAAAGAGGTCGGTATCTTATCCAGCGAATATCCGAAATGGGACATGTCGCTGACCGCTATCGACGAATAACCCTTCTTCGGGCGGGAAATCGTCACCATCGTCGGGTTCTTGTAATAATCGTAGTTGCGGCCATACCAGAAGCCGTCTCCGTCAGCCTTACCGGCCTGGAAACTCGTGCAGTTGAAAGTCTCCAACTCGCCATTCTCATCGGCCACCTGGGCGCTCTTCATTTTGATTGGAATGCCTTTACCGATACGGCTGATGATATAATCAAGCAGTTCCGGATTCTCGTCAATATCTTTCGCCACGACATCGTCCAGATCATAGGCAGCCTTGTATTCCATCTGGTACAAGTAATGGTTCCCATCAACGGAACGCACGGAACGAAGGGTTGCTATCTCGCCGCTCCATATAAGAGCGACAGCGACGCAAATCGCCACAACGATAGCCAGGATCCAGAGGAGAATCTTCTTCATGATCTACTTGTTTTATTGATTATTAACCTTATTCCTTTTGCTCTCATAATAGGAATGACGCTTGGGATTCTCCGGGAACCAGCCCTTGAGGACTCGTGTTTCCTGCCGGAACATCTCATGTATCGCCCAGAAACACGAGAAAGCGAAACCGCCAAGAATAGTTGAGATGACAGCGTCCTTTATGAAAAGGGACGCCCCGGTACATATAAGGCCAACTATCAGCCAGATCCACCAGCTTTGCTTGCCCCAAGCATATTCCATTTTGATGACGGCCGGGTGGCATATCCCTATACTCAGGAAAACCGCCGCGCCAACTATTATTCCACTGAAATTCATTGCTTACTAATCACTTATCCTTATTTCCAAAACTGTAACTCAATTTGTTTCATTCACCAAAGATAACCATTTTTTCATATCTTCGCGAAAGAAGGTTTGTCATGTCCAAAGAAACACAAAAAACGAGAAAGCCGGCTGTTGCCGGTTCTTTCTACCCCGCATCAGCGAAAGAAATCAAATCCATGCTGGGAGGATGGCTTCATCCTTCCGGAAACGATGCCCTGACGCCCCCCAGGGCGATTATTGTCCCCCACGCGGGATATGTGTTCAGCGGTGAGGTGGCCGCCTCGGCATACAACCGCATCCCGCCCGGACATCAGTACAAGAGGGTTTTCTTGCTCGGTCCAAGCCACAGGGCAGGATTCGCCGGAGCGAGTGTGGACACAGTGTATTCCTTCGCGGAGACTCCCCTGGGAAAGGTTCCTATCGACATCTCACTTGGGAAGAGACTGATCAGCGAAGGGAAAGGGGCCTTCACTTTCTGGAGCGAGGCCGCGCATGATGGCGAGCATTGCCTCGAGGTCCAATTACCTTTCCTGCAGATGGTCTTCGGAGATGTTCCGCCCATTGTCCCGATTGTGATCGGGACCGAGCGCCTAAGCGTCATCCAAAATATAGCCAAAGCGTTGGAGCCATATTTCAACGAAGATAACTTATTCATTATCAGCTCGGATTTCTCCCACTATCCATCATATGAAGATGCCAGGTCCTCAGATCTTTATCTGGCGGAGACTATCACCACAGGAGGTCTTGAAGAGTTCCTGAAGGCCCTGAGGCAGATCGACAAGCAAGACTTCCCCGGCCAAGGCACCGCAGCCTGCGGAGCCTGTGCCATTGCCGTACTCCTTGAGATGATGGACGCGCAGGGGCGGGACAGCTTCTACGCCGAGCATGTGATGTACAGGAACTCCGGAGACTCCATTTATGGCGACAAAGATAGGGTCGTTGGATATAATTCCATTGTTTTCACACCATCCGACCACCTGTTCCACTTCACTCAGGAAGAGAAGGAGAAAATGATCGCCACCGCCCGATCTTCGATATATTCTTATCTCGGTCTGAAATATGACGGGGATGACTCCCCTGTCGGAGTATTGAAGGAAAAAGGATACGGGGTGTTCGTCACGCTTAATCTAAATGGCAATCTGCGTGGGTGCATCGGAAGATTCACTTCCCCATCAAGCCTCCACTCCACGATAAGGGAGATGGCTCGGAGCGCCGCCTTTGATGATCCTCGTTTCCCAGCGCTCTCCAAAAAGGAAGCCCCGGAGATTGAGATTGAGGTTTCAGTCCTCTCCCCTCTTAAAAGAATACAGTCCATAGATGAGTTTAAGTTAGGCAGGGATGGGATCTACATGATAAAGGGATATAACCATGGGACCTTCCTGCCACAAGTGGCGAAGGAAACCGGCTGGAATACGGAGGAGTTCCTTGGGCACTGCGCCAGGGACAAGGCTGGAATAGGCTATTACGGCTGGAAGGACGCCGAGCTATATACCTACCAGACAGAGGTCGTCAAAGAATATGACTGAGGCAAGGTTCTATAAAGCTACCGGTGATGGAGTCCGGTGCCTGCTTTGTCCTCACCATTGCCTCATCAAGGAGGGCAAAAGGGGTATCTGCCGAAGCCGTGAATGCCATGACGGGAAGCTTTATGCCCTATCCTATGGCAAGCCCTGCGCTCTCGCCATCGATCCTGTTGAGAAGAAACCCCTGAACCGCTTCATGCCGGGAACATATTGCCTGTCACTGAGTTGCACCGGATGTAATCTTTCCTGCCGGTGGTGTCAGAACAGCGACATATCACAGGCCGCACCGGAAGATTCGGACCACACTACACTCTCGCCGGAAGAAGTGGTCGCGGCATGTATCAAGAACGGCTTGCCATCCATCGCCTACACCTACACCGAGCCGTTCACCTGGTGGGAATACATGTTCGACATAGCGGTCCAGGCTCATGAGAAGGGCCTTAAGAATATCCTGGTCTCTGCCGGATATGTCGAGAAAGAGCCTCTGAATGAGATACTTCCGTTTATTGATGCTGCGAATATAGACATTAAAGCCATGGATGACTCGTTCTACCGCGAATATTGCGGAGCCACTCTTTCTCCAGTGCTGGAGAACATACTCGCCATGAAAGAGGCTGGCGTCCATTTAGAGATAACCAACCTACTAGTCACCGGCCTGAATGACTCGGCGGAACAGGTTGGAAAACTATGCGAGTGGATGGTTTCAAATGGCCTGCAAGACTTGCCGCTTCACTTCAGCAGGTTCTTCCCGAGATACAAGATGACTGAAACAACTCCAACTCCTAAGGCGTCCCTTGTCATGGCCAGGGACATCGCCCTCTCTTCCGGAATAAAAACCGTATATCTAGGCAATATCTGATTTCTTCGGTTCCATGTGTAATGTGACCAGGGCGTCCGGACCGAAGCGCTCTTTCAATTTGCGCTCAATGGCTGAGGCATGCTCATGTGCGGAGCTGAGCGGGAGATTCCCGTCCATCCGGATATGTGATTCAATCGCGATACGGTTACCTATACGGCGGGTCCGGAGATTGTGTGGCTCGGAGACATCTGGAAATGAAGCGATTATATCCAAGATCTCATGCTCCTCATCCGCCGACAATGACTGGTCCGTCAATTCGCCCATACTGTCTTTCAGCAGGTCAAAGGCCACCTTCATCAGCATGCCGCCGACCACTATGGACGCGAGCGGATCCAAAACCGCCCAGCGTTCTCCCAACAGAATGGCTCCTCCGATACCGATCGCGGCGCCTATCGAGGAAAGAGCGTCGCTCCTATGATGCCAGGCATTTGCGACAACCGCTTGAGATTCCAGTTTTCGCCCCCTCACAACTGTGTAACGGTATAGGATTTCCTTGACCAGAATAGATATAACAGCGGCCAGAAGCGCCAGTTTACCAGGGACTTCCAGAGTCTCACCACCTAGCCAGTGGGCAAACTTCACAGCACCGGACACAATAATCCAAATCGCCGCCCCAACCAATGCCAGACCTATAAACAATGTCGCTATGGTTTCGAACTTGCCGTGGCCGTAATCGTGCGACTCATCCTGCGGTTTGGCGCTGACCTTCACAAACATAAGGACAATGAGGTCTGTGAAGAAATCCGACAGGGAGTGAACGGCATCGGCGATCATCGCCGAGCTATGGCCTAATACACCAGCGACAAACTTGAACGTGAGAAGTGCCAGATTACCGGCACTTCCCACGAGAGTGACTTTGTATATCTCTTTTTCCCGGCTCATCACGCAAATCAATATTCATTGATAAATGTAGTTACCAGTTTGAATACAGGCTCGTAACTATCAAACACGGCGTTCTGCCAGTTATCCTTCGGGGTATGGTAATACTGGAAAGCGTCTCCCTCCTCGTTCTCAAGGAATATGCAAGGAACATGTCTGACAGCGAAAGGATAATGGTCACTGTTAGCGGCCAGATTCCCTCGATTCAACGCCTTGAAATAATGCTCACGCTCATTGATCCGCTCAAGCAAAGCGAACGCCCGCATCCCCTCATCACTGAGCTCACAGTATTGCACCGGGTTATTGTCTCCTATCATATCTATATTAAAGAGATACTTTATCTGAGATAGCGGAATAACCGGATGATCAACATAATACTGCGACCCTCTAAGATTAGCATCCTCACCAGAGAAAGCGATGAAATACATGTCGTAAGGCGGCTTGTTAGCGGCATAATGCTTCGCAAGAGTCACGATTGCCGCCGTCCCGGAAGCGTTGTCATTGGCACCGGCATAGAACACTTTGCGGCCCAGATTCCCGAGGTGGTCATAGTGCGCCGTGAACACATAGCAACTGTCGTGGCGGGCACCCTCCACTTTAGCGATGACATTGAAGCACTCGTAATCATCAAGGAATAAATTATCGATATCTACCTTGACGCTTTTAGCGCCCTTTGGGAATGACGGGCCGACCCAAATGATGGGTTTGTCCACCACTTTCTCTCCATAAGCCTTGTAGAACTTAAGCGGTGTTTCCCAAGTGTAAACCACTCCGGCATTAGGCGCTCCATCCTTGCTCTCAAGACGCCTGAAATCCTTACTGTGCTTGTAGGTGAACCAGAAGTCACAGACCACCATCGCCCCTTTATTCTCAGGAAGGGCAAGGTCAGCGAAGATCTTATCAGGATTGTAATTCAATGTATCCACATAATAGAGCGGATAGCTTCCATGGGCGCCTGGAGTGAATTCACGCACGGTGAAGTCTTCGCCAGCGACAAGTTTCTTGCCATCGACGGACATCTTCATCTTCTTCGGGAAGGTGTTGATATCCAATGTGAAAGGTTGAAGCGAGACCTCATCGGCCCCGGCTTTGACGAACTCTTTCTGAAGATATTTTCCGGCTTTGTTGGCCCCGTCTCGTGCATAGCCGCGGCCTTGGTATTTAGCCGAACTCAGTTCTTTGACGATGCTTTTGTAATGGTCCAGATCCTGCGCCGCCAAAGCCGAGGAGACAAACACAAGAATGATCAAAGCAACCTTTCTCATAGCCTGATATGATTATAATTTATGATTCAGATGTATTATCAACTTCTTTGTAAAGATAGGAAAAACAAAATAGAAAAAGCGTAATTTCGCGCCATTATGAGAAATAACCACTTGCCTACGCCATTGAGCCGATCTATGCGGAGATGAAGGAGGAGCGACCTGAGTATTACAGACTATTTCGTAATGATGGCAAATGTGCCTTGTAGATAGTTTGAATCAATATTCAGTCGCTTTTTCATTGCGATAAGTCTAGACTTGTTTCACCGTAACGATACGCTTTTTGCGCTTTGGTGCGTTTTTTTTGATCCAAAAACGCACCGTGGATGATAATAATACACTCGTGTGAGTTCTCCCATAGTATGGAGAAAACAGGCCTAAAAAGATTTATTCCCGCCCGGGCCCAATGCATTCAAACATTTGTCATAATCCGTTGCGGGAATCAAAAACTATTCCCACATTTGTATACGATGATGGTTAAGCAAGCAATAATATCCTTGTTTTTATTGATCACTCTTGGTCAATGCTGCCTTCATGCGCAGGATGTTTCTGCTCCCGACAGCCTCAAAATGAGATATAAGACTCCGGAAACCATTAAAACTGATCCTGAAACGAATCCGACCCCGATATTCCCTACAATAGGTATTGAGAATGATCTGTTCCCCGGAAGATTTTCCCCGTCATACATAGATACCAGAGGATGGGGTATGCGGCTTTATAATCCCGTATTGCCATGGGGCCTTCAAGGAAGCAATACAAACGAAAACTACATTGGCCTTGGTGCTTCCCGTGCCGCAACAATCCAGAAAGGTATCCATTCCGGGAATTTTACCTTCAGTGCTTATTCATCAGTACAGAATCATTTCTACGAATACAACAATGCGACAATCTTCCTTGCCGGTGGCTCAGCAAGCTATGCAATAAGTAAGAATTGGACTGCGACTATTTTTGGAAGGTATGCGACCAACCCGGGGATAGTCTTTTCTCCTGCCATCCAAGCCATGCTCCCATCATCGAATTTTGGGGTATATGCTACCTACCGTTTCGACAATTTCTCCGTAAGCGGAGGAGTGCGGCGGGAATTCAACCCATACACGAATAGTTGGGAAACTTACCCTATAGTCATGCCAAAGGTAAAAGTCGGCGGTGTTGATATTGGCATAGACGTAGGGCCGATCATAAAGGAAGGAGTTCAGCAAATGAACCGTAAACAACAAGATCCTCCACCGCCACCACCTGCAAACAGACGATAATACTATCGGATAATCAACTCGAAGGCCGTCTCATTCATATCACTTTTCAAGAGTTCTATGCTGCTGTACCACGGTAGAACAAAGGGACATTTGCTTCTAGAAACCCCGTGCATTTTTGGTGCAACTTTTTTGCACAAGAAAAGCCCCAAGTGTGATGCTTTTCAAACACTTGGGGCTAAGCTCCTGCGGAAGAAGGAGATGATCAATTCCATGGAGTCGGAGAATGACCTGACATTCGTCCCTTGGAGCGCTTTCGAGAGTCTCGCATGTTGGTTCAACCGCAAGATAGCTGGTGAAGAGACTGAGGATTTCCGCAATTTTGAAGAAGCTGACGTACAGACCTTCAGCGATATATTCGACAAGCTTTCGGCACAAGGGATATCAGACCCCGCCGATCTTTACCGGCAGGGAGTGCTGGAATACCTGAAAACGGAAGATTAAGCCTATATCTGATAGAAGCCGACCTTCTTGTAGACTTTGCGGAGGGTCTTTCCGGCGATATACGAGGCCTTCTCGGCGCCACGGATATACACATCGTTCAAATATGCCTTGTCCTTCATAAGAAGCTCGGCTTTCTCACGGATAGGGCGCAACTGCTCTATCACGACATCACCGACGGCAGGCTTGAAAACGCCATAGCCCTTCCCTTCGAACTCCCGCTCGATCTCGGACATGGTCTTGCCGGTCAGTGTGGCATAGATATTCATCAGATTTGAAACACCGGGCTTAGTGGCGGGGTCAAAGCGGACACAACGCTCCGTGTCGCTGTCGGTGACGGCCCTCTTGAACTTGCGGCGTATGTCATCCGGGCTGTCCATAAGGAACACGCAGCCGTCCGGAATGGACTTGGACATCTTGCTCTCAGGGGTGGTGAGCCCATAGATTCTGGCCCCAGTCTTCATGATCAGCGGTTCGGGGATAGTGAACACATCGCCATAAATGGAGTTGAAACGAGTGGCTATGTCGCGGCAAAGCTCGACGTGCTGCTTCTGATCCTCACCCACCGGAACGAAATCAGGCTGATAGAGAAGAATATCAGCGGCCATCAGGACCGGATAAGTGAACAAGCCAGCATTGATGTTGCTGCTGTACTTAGCGGACTTGTCCTTGAACTGGGTCATACGGGACAGCTCACCGAACATGGTGTAGCAGTTTAGAACCCACGCGAGCTGCGTGTGGGCGGGCACATGAGACTGGAGGAAAAGGGTGTTCAGCTCCGGATCCAAACCGCAGGCGATGTACTGCGCCAGCTGGTTGAGGGAACGCTTGCGAAGCTCGGCAGGATCCTGACGGACAGTAATCGTGTGCAGATCCGCCATGAAATAATAGCACTCATAATCATTCACCCTGTCAGCCCAGTTCTTTATGGCTCCTAGATAGTTTCCCAAATGTAGGTCTCCGCTGGGCTGTATGCCTGAAAGCATCCGCTTTTTCGGCTGCTCCTGAATCACTTGATTATCCTGCTGCATATCCTGTTTTTTTCTTTGTACAAGACGCAAAGATACGAAAGAATTAATATATTTTCGTATTTTCGCACTAGTTGGAACTGAAAACACTTGACAGACTTGATATGGGTATAATACGTAAAGCGGAGCCTCGGGATCTGGATGCCGTGAACCGGCTTCTCGGACAAGTTCTGGCAATCCATCACGCCGGGAGGCCCGACCTCTTCCGACCTGTCGGGAAAAAATACACGGACGAGGAGTTGCTAGGGATATTCGATGATCCTCAGACTCCCGTATTCGTTTATGAGGATGATGGTGTTGTCCTGGGATATGCCTTCTGCGCCATCAATCACCAAGAAAGCGGCAGCCTTATGCCATTGACAACCTTATACTTGGATGATCTCTGCGTGGATGAGACAGCCAGAGGGAAGCATATCGGGAAAAGCCTTTTCGAGCATGTTAAAGCCTTCGCCAAGGAGATGGGGTGCTACAACATAACCTTGCACGCATGGGCTCTTAATCCTGACGCGGTAGCCTTCTACAAAGCGATGGGAATGGATTTCCAATACTATTCCATGGAGCTTGTCTGCGGCGGCACAAATCAGACATGAAAAAGATCCCTTTATACATTCAGATCATCGCCCCGCTCGGAGTATTCGCTATTGTGGCCAATAGACATCTGAGACAAACGAACTTGACAAGTATTTAGAAATGAGAACGATCAAAAGAATCCTCGCCGCGACGAGATCATAGTCTTGGGCAAGTCCTACGTCGCCATCCACCACAAGGACCAGGAAAAGTTCAGATTCCTGCGGGCTGGTCAGATAATAGATGTAAGCGCCTTATCCAACCTAGGGAGCAGCGGGCCGAAATGAGTTCCTTCCGTCCATTCGAAGGTAGTTCGGACTCCTTTGGACTCCAGGATCTTGACCACAGCCGCTGTGTCTTCTGCAATATTTTTCAGATGCTTGTTCTTTCCCTCGGCCTCTTTGTCACCTAGGGAAAGATAGGCTTTCTTAATCGGAAACGATTGTCCCTCAAGCCATTTCACAAAGCCAGGGTACCAGAATGACCCGGATATCGACGCGACCCTGGTGAACATGCTGCTCTTTGCCGACGCCCAGATGGCGAACAATCCAGCCAATGAGACTCCGATGAGCCAACGCTCATCGGGGACTATGCCCAACTCCGTCTCTATAGATGGGATGATTTCGGATTCCAGCTCAGCCAAATAAGCCTCCGCTTTACCTCCAAATGATTTACCTTTTTTGAATATGGGATCCGCCGGCCAAGGTGTCAGATCGTCATTCCAGTCTACCGGAGGTAACATCACCGGAATCACACCGAACCTTTCCTCGACACCCTCCAGCCAACGAGAGACATCATCAGTCTGGCCCTCCAGCATCGGCATATAACAGACTATACTCATTTCCCTCCCAAATCTTTATCAACCATCGAGCACACACAGGAGTCAGACCACACATTCTCAGCTGTTTCCACCATGTCAATGATTGTATAGATAGGCAGGATAAGGCCCATGACGGCCACCGGAGCACCGATGCCGGTCATTAGAGAAACCGTAAGGAAGAAACAACCCATAGGCACTCCGGCATTGCCCACAGCCGCGATAACTGAGATCAAAACCCATAGAAGCATAGCCCAGATAGACAGGTGGATTCCACCGTTCTGCATGACAAAAAGTGAGCTGACGAGTATAAACGCCGCGCAACCGTTCATATTGATAGTCGTGCAGATAGGCAGGACAAACCTGGACACCTTCGGATTGACTCCAAGCCTGTTTTCCGCTGACTGGAGCGTGAAGGGAAGAGTGGCCGCCGAGCTTTTGGTGAAAAGCGCCATCATGACGGCCGGGCTCATGGCCTTGAGGACTCTGAGCGGGTTGATTCCTCTTGCGATCAAGAACAAGGGTAACACCAAGAAGAACTGCAGGGCGTTTCCGATCAGGATGACAGCTGTGTATTTACCTAAAGAGCCTAGGATAATGCCACCGCTCAGTTGTGACGCCAGTTGCTCCGCGAAGGCGGCAATACCTAGCGGCAAGGTCCAGATAAGTGCCTTGATAAGCGTGTAGAAAAGCTCCTGAAGGCCCTCTATCCCTTTGACCAGCACATCCTTCCGCTCACTCTCACCCATATAGGCCAGAGCTAGTCCCACCGCCACGGCGATGAGCAAAATAGAGAGTACATTCCCGGACAGGAAAGGCTGGACAATGTTATTCGGTATAACGGATATTATATGATCATAAAAAGAGGCCTCACCAGAAGCGCTATCAGCCACCGACGAGATCATCTCCGCAGGAAGGTTCCCGGGAGATATCCAAAGATAAAGCCCGAATCCGACCAAAGACGCGGCCAAGGTGGTGAGGAGGGTATATGTGATAGTGTGCGTGAAAATCTCCCTGGTACTCCTCTGCCGGCCGAAAGAAATCAGTGTGGTGGTGATTGCCAGAGCCACGGTCGGCACGGCCAGGAACTGGAACAGGCGGGTATATACCGTGGCTATGAAACCGCAGACCGCATCCACTCCTTTCACATGAACAAGGCCAAGCAGGGCGCCTATCAGCAAGGCTCCCAACCACCAGAATATCTGTTTGTTATTGATCTTTTTTCCCATATTTCTCACCTAATATATTATCCGCCAGATCCCTTTTGAGTATGCGGTAATGGGGATGGTACAGTTTCTCATAGGCAGCGCTATGATGAAAGGCATATTGTCCTGAGGCTAACAAGCTGTCAATCCGCTGTTTCTCTGAATCAAAGTCAGGTAGGTCAGGGCATTCTTCGGAGATCACGGAAAGTATCTCCTTCCATTCTCCTTTCCATGACTCCAAGTCCTCCTCCCGGACCGGGTCGGCGCTTTGGACAAGGGCGTCAGTCAAGGCGTCCACGGTAATGATACCATCCCTTATGGCAGAGAGTGAAACTCTTATATAGTTGTGTTCCCAACCGCAGGGCTCCAGATATGGAAGTACCAGAGTGTCAGCGTTTTCAAACTCAGAGGCGATATACTTGCGGGCGGATTCCCTGTCATTGATAATATGCCCAGGGCCGAAACGATCCTGGAAAAAGCTCTTGTATAAATCCGCCAGGTGGCTTTCCGGATAATTGGCCAATTGGGATCTGACAGCATCCCTCACCGCATCTTTATCAATCACATGATCGCAAGAGCAGGTGGCGACGATCAGTGATATAAACAACAAAACCTTCCTCATTTGTGTCTTTTATCAAGTGTCTTATACGCGAATATAATAGTTTGCCCTCTGATATTTGCAACCGGGTTGCAAACGAATAGCCGTATTATCGCGTAAATTATGTGTTAATGCGGCTGAGATCATTATTCTCATATATTCTGATCATCTTTTCAATGACCAGTTTCGCTCAAGAAAGGCAAGACACCTTGAAAGCGATATCCGTTGTTTCCACCAGGAGCAGCCGCACCATCGAGAGAATCCCTACTCGCATCGAATTTGTCGCCGAAGAGGAGGTTGACGAGAAAATCAACATGAAACCTGGAGACATCCGGGTAATGATGAGTGAGAGCACCGGGATCACGACACAGCAGACCTCAGCGATCTCAGGCAACTCCGCAATCCGCATCCAGGGTCTGGACGGAAGATATACCCTGATCCTTAAAGACGGTATGCCGGCTTTTCCTGGAGCCGCCAGCGGACTTGGACTGTTGCAGACTCCCCCGCTGGACCTTAAGCAGGTCGAGATAATAAAGGGATCCACATCAACCCTTTATGGTGGAGGTGCGATCGCCGGACTTGTCAACCTGGTGACCAAGACACCGGACGACGGGAATGAGCTTTCCTTCCTGCTTAACGGAACCTCCGCGGGAGGCCTTGACGCGAGTGGTTTCGCCAGCCACAGATTCAAAAAGGCCGGTGTGACTATGCTCGCCACTTACAACCACAACCAAGCCTACGATCCCTCCGGATACGGTTTCACCGCCATTCCGGCCTTTGACAGGGTTGTGATGAATCCCAAGTTATTCCTGTATCTGTCCGATGCCACCAATCTTAGTCTCGGAATTAATTCAATGTTTGAGAACCGGCTTGGCGGTGACATCGAATATGTGAAGGGAAGAGGTGACGGGACCCACAGTTATTTCGAACGAAACAAAACAGCCCTGCTCGCCTCCCAGATCGTTTTCTCACACAATTTCAGCGAGAGGGTTTCCCTGGAAGCCAAAAACAACGTGACCAGCTATGACAGGAGGATCACACTCCCGGATTATCAATTCGATGGCAGGCAGATTACTTCTTTCTCCGAGATCAACCTCAAACAGAAAGGAGATATCCTCGATTGGGTGTACGGAATGAATCTCTGGACGGACAAGTTCACCACCTATTCCCATTCGGTTTACGGTGCCTTCATCCAAAATGACTGGGATGTCGCCAGATGGCTGTCCGTTGAGACAGGACTCCGGGGTGATTATGTCCAAAGCTTTGGTCCAGAGATACTTCCACGAATATCATTCCTATTCAAACCGGTGACTAGGTTCTCATCACGGCTTGGAGGAGGGATGGGGTATAAAGTCCCGACATTATTCACGGAAGAGACCGAGCGAATACAATTCAGAGACCTCCAACCCCTGACTTCCGACAATCGGATCGAGCGAAGTTACGGACTTAACTGGGATTTCAATTATTCAACCCGTATTTTCGGAGGCGCTGTCTCCTTCAGCGTCAACCAGTTGTTTTTCTACACCACGGTGAAGAATCCGCTGCTGCTGAAAGAAGACGCTGGCAAACCCGCGCTCAGGAATATTCAAGGATACCTGGACACCAAAGGAGGAGAGACCAACATCAAATTCGGCTGGAAGGACTTGCATCTTTACCTGGGATACACTTTGACCGACGCTCATACGAAAGACTCAGGAAGGTTGACTGAGAGCCTCCTGACATCCAAGCACAGGATCAACGCCGTCCTGATGTACGAGAAAGATGATTTTTGGAGAATAGGTCTCGAGTCATATTACTACAGTCCACAATTGCTTTCAGACGGATCCCATTGCAAGCCCTACTTGATCTGCGGATTCATGGCCGAGAAATTCTGGGAACATCTTTCCTTATTTATCAACTTCGAGAATTTCACCGACAGGAGACAAACCAGATTCGGCAGCATCTATTCCGGAAGTATCTCAAATCCAGTATTTTCTGAAATATACGCCCCACTTGACGGCTTTGTCATGAACGGAGGTATAAAAATCCGCTTTTAGATTCCGAGGGAAGTGTTATATTCGCGTTAAAGACCCACAAATCTGAAGGACATGAATAAGACAACTTTCCTGGCCGCGCTGGCGGCCGTCGTCATGAGTATTCCATCTTGCCGAAAAGCTCCTGAGACAATGAAGATCTCCATTTTTTGCGACCACATCGAGTCGGTCGCACGCCAAGAGAAAATACCCTTCGCTGAAGCGGCGAAGAAGATAAAGGAGATAGGCTTCGAGGGAGCTGATGTCCGGGTGTTCACCAAGCCGGAGGAACTCAAGACTCTTGACAGTCTCGGTTTCGCACACTCTTGCGTGATCACTGACATTGATTACTCCAATCCTGACCAGAAGGAGTTGGAAGACAAGACCATAGACTTCATGGACAAATATGGTTACGACAGATTGATGCTGGTAGCCGGCTTCATCCCCGAAGGAGGTTTCAGCCAGGCGGAAATGGACGACGCCAGGCAGAGGATAGCCGCTTTCGCCGCCAGAGTAACCGCGAAAGGCTACAAGATCCTTATCGAGGACTACGACCATGAGCGTTCCTTCACTTCCAACGCCGAGAGACTGGACTCCCTTTTCGCCGTCTCGAAGGATCTCGGACTGGTGTTCGACACAGGCAACTTCCAGTTCTCCGGGCAGGACGCCATGGAGCAGTTTGAGCATTTCCGGAACAAGATCGGACATCTCCACCTTAAGGACAGGGTGTCCAAGACTGACCTCAAATGTGTCCCGGCCGGCACCGGTTGCATCCCTATTGTGGAGATCATCGGGAAGCTCAAAGAGGATGGTTACACCGGTTGGCTCACAATCGAGCAATTCGGTTCCAGGAATATGCTGGCTGACAGCGAGACCGCCTTCCAGATCATCAGCGCCGCGATCAAATAGGACGGGTTTTTCGTATATTCGCGGATGTGGGAGAGAGAACATATATAGCTATTGACCTTAAATCATTCTACGCGTCTGTGGAATGCGCTGAGCGCGACCTTGACCCGCTCACGACGAATCTGGTAGTGGCTGACTCATCCCGCACCGACAAGACCATCTGCCTGGCGGTCTCTCCTTCCTTGAAGGCTTATGGCATCTCAGGGCGGCCAAGGCTTTTCGAGGTTAAGCAGCGGGTCTCCCGGATCAATGAGGACCGGCGAAGGGCCGCTCCAGGCCGCAGGCTTTCCGGGAAATCAACCGATGATCCACTGCTGCGCTCGAATCCGTCTCTGGCCCTGGACTTCATTGTGGCGACCCCTCGCATGGCTCTCTACATGGAAGTCAGCAGCAGGATTTACGCGGTCTATCTCAAATACATAGCTCCTGAGGACATACATGTCTATTCCATAGACGAGGTGTTCATAGACGCCACAGACTATCTGGTTACATATTCTTGTTCCGCACATGACCTCGCCATGCGGATGATCCGGGATGTGTTGGCCACAACCGGAATCACCGCCACGGCCGGAATAGGAACCAACTTGTATTTGGCTAAGGTCGCGATGGACATTGTCGCGAAACACACCGAGCCGGACAAGGATGGAGTCAGGGTGGCATCCCTCGATGAGATTTCTTACCGTCGACTTCTATGGGACCACACTCCCCTGACTGATTTCTGGCGGGTGGGACATGGGATCTCCGCAAGGCTTGAAGCGGCTGGCATACACACTATGGGCGAACTGGCCAGGAACTCACTTGACCCCGCCTGGGAAGCATTCCTTTACAAGACTTTCGGAGTCAACGCCGAGCTCCTGATAGACCACGCATGGGGATGGGAGCCTTGCACAATGGCTCATATAAAAGCCTTCAGGCCATCTTCAAACAGCCTTGGATCAGGGCAGGTCTTGATGGAGCCATATTCATTCGAGAAGGCCAGGGTAGTTGTGGGCGAAATGATAGACTCCCTTGTCATGGACCTGGTCGAGAAGCGGCTGGTTACTGACCAGATAGTCTTGAGCGTCAATTATGAGCATCAGGATGACCGACCGGACGGCACGAATCTGGTCCGTGACTGGTACGGCCGCACCGTGCCCAAACCGGCACACGGCTCAGTTAATCTCGGACGGAAGACATCTTCCACCCACATCATATCAGAGGCGGCTCTAGGCCTTTATGACAGGATTGTCAACCCTAAGCTTCAAGTCCGCCGCCTTGGTGTGGTTGCGATGAATGTGACGGACGAAGATAGTGAGGCTGAGCAACTTGAGCTCTTCGATGATTCCTTTGACAAGGAAAAGGAACGCCGGCAGCAGGAGGCCATTCTCCAGATCCGCCGGAAGTTCGGAAAGAACGCCATCCTTAAAGGGATGAACTTCGAGGATGGAGCGACTGCCAAAGAACGTAATATGCAGATTGGAGGGCACAAGGCATGACGGGCAAATACGACGACATTATAAACCTTCCCCATCCAACCTCGAAAAGGTACCCCAGGATGCCTTTGGCTGAACGCGCGGCACAGTTCTCACCATTCGCCGCTCTCACAGGCTATGACTCGGTTATCGCCGAGACAGCCCGCAAGGTCGAGCAATCATTCCAGCCTCTGGAATCAGATGGGGAATATTACGAAGACTAGGGCGTCCCACAAGGCGTGGCTGACTATCAGAGCCGGAAGAGCCTTGGGACATATCCGGTAGATGAGACCCCAGACCAGTCCGGCCACAAGTGCGGCCATCACCAACATGAAATTGAATGACCAGATGTGGACGAGAGCGTAGATACCGGCGGTCAATATGAAAGCCAAATCAGCGCCCCACTTCCTGTCCTGGAACAGACGGGACAGCGTCCTCTGGACATAACCCCTCCAGAATAACTCCTCCGCCGGGCCGATCAGGAAAAGCAGCAAGACAGCTATTACAGGGACCGGAAGACCGGCTTTCATCGAATACACAGCGTCCACCTGCGGCCTGGCGAAATTGAACATCAACGCGGATAGCTTGTCCCCTACCCAGAATATTCCCCAGAGGAGAAATGCCAGGGCGATGCCACCAAGTAATTGAAACAGAGGTTTTTCAACTTTCAAAAGGGCCTTCCGGTCGGATGTGAAAGCGAGGGTGCACGAGGTCAATATGACCGCCGAGACCGACATCACGATCCAAAAGTTGGGCGCACCCCCGGTCCAGGGGCTGAACATGTAGAACCACAGAAGAGCCGCTATGGCTACAGAGAACACCAGACGGCCGGAATCTGATCTCATAACATCCTGGAAATGAACAGTCCGGCTGAAAGAAGGACTGAGAAAGCCATCTGCAATTTAGCCGAACCCTGGTCCAATCCCTTCAAGGCTTCTATACCTAACTTGTCATAGCCACAAGCTTGCTTGAGGTTCTTCCAAGCCGGAATAGCGGCTACGAGGCAGAGAAGAGCCATAGGGTGGAGCCTGCCGACAGCCACAGCGCCGATGACGCAAAGGAACGGGATGACCATATAAACGGAATAAAGGATGCTTGAGGCCTTGCCGCCGATCAACATGGCGAAAGTCTTGATCCCGGCCGCTCCATCAGACACGATGTCAACAGTATTGTTGGCATGAAGGACAGAGACGGTTATAATACCTATGGGCAAGGACAACACGAGAGCATCCCAATGGAGGACTCCGGTGACGGCATAAGCGGTGCCGATAACAGGCAATACTCCGAAAATGATGAATATGTCAAGGTCGCCGAGAGCGTGATACTTCAAGAATGAATACAATAAGGTGAGCAGCACTCCAACTCCACCTATGATCC
Organism: uncultured Bacteroidia bacterium; assembly: GCA_902785575.1. Lineage (GTDB taxonomy): Bacteria > Bacteroidota > Bacteroidia > Bacteroidales > UBA932 > Cryptobacteroides. The sequence goes on from CACZZF010000015.1 coordinate 49,756, forward strand.
ATAGAGCCGGGCCGCTCAGAAGGGCTATACTGACTCCGATCAGAACACCGACAACGAATAGTATAATGCTGAAATTCAAATACTCTTTCGGCTCAAAGTGATGGAATACAAGATTCGGGACAGCGAAAGCGTTCTCATTGTCCACCCCGCTCTTGTGGTCGAACCAGTCGCTAAGCACATTGCCCGCGGAATGGAGGACGACAACGCCCAGAAGGCAAAGGATGAAGACCAGATAAGGCTTGAATCCCCCCGGAAGCAGATTCTCACTGAACAGATATGCGAAAGTTGCCAGCACCGGCATTGTGGAGACAGGGAATGACCAATAACGTGTCACCGTGAACCAATCCTTGAACGAATGTTTGCTCATATCTCTTGTGATTCTGTTTTTGTTATGCGAATATAGCATTTTTTCGGCTACAATCCGATGATTCCCGATGTCTTATCCCATAACATTTTGTCCAGTTCCTGGTCGACAAAACGGCCTGGGATGTCAATAACTCTTTGACCGACAAAATATTTCCCCGACAATTCCGAGAAAAGAGCGGAAAGAGCCGGCCTCACCCCTTTTTCAGGCGATTTGCAGAAAGGACGGAAAAGGGCGTCAGCAAGCGGATCGAACCACTTCCCCATCGAAATCATATTCGAGTTGACAATCCCGGGATCAGCCACATTCACCTTCAATAAAGGATTCCTGCGGGCCAGCTCCTGGGAGAAATGAAGGAGAGCGAGTTTAGACTTGGCATACGTTCCCAGCCGGGAGAACTCTTTTTCCTCGGGCATCAGTGATTTATCGGAGACTTTGACGAATCGGCAGGTCAAGGAAACAGTGTTCACGACATGAGCCTCTGGAATCAATAAAGGGAGCAATAGCCTGGTCAGTAAAACCGTACCGAAGTAATTGACAGCGAATGTGTTCTCAAGTCCGTCACCTGTCAGGGAATAGCCACGGCTGATCACACCGGCATTGTTCAGCAAGGCTGAGATTCTCTCACCTTCCAAACCTTTGACGAAGTCTCTGACCGACTCCAAAGACGAGAGATCCAACTGCCCTATCTCGATCTCAGCATCAGGGATATCCGACATTATTCCTCCCCTCACCGTATCAGCCTTTTCCGGGTTCCTGCATGCCATGACGACATGGTAACCTTTTCCGGCGAGATACCTCGTGGCCGCCGCTCCCATGGCTCCGGACGCTCCGGTCACAATGATCCTATCTCTCATATTCCAACCTGAGATTATCAACCCATAAAGTGTTCCCCAAAGCCCCTGTGAAACCGCCCCTGGAGCCGGAGGAAATCTGGAGGACAGCGTGAGTGCATTCCTCCTTCGAGGACGCCCAACCCTCCTCCCGGATCGGCACGAGTTTGCCACGGCTATTGGCGGCATAAAGAGTGTTCTCTCCAGAAATCAGGCCCATATATGACTTATATCCAGACACTTCCCTGGCATCCCCATACATTACGGGAATCCGCTTGTTCTGGATCCAATCCGAAGTGCTTGAGCCAATCCTCAGAAAAGCGGTGCCGACACGAAGAGCGTGGATATTCCCGTCCTCATCCTCCCAACGTTTCTGAAGAAGAAGCATCACCTGGCAAGGATCCTCCCCTGGAATCTCTGTCTTACGGAATGTAGTGCCTTTGACCAGTTTGCCAGTCGCCGGCAGAAATGCCTTATAATCAATAATTACCGCTTTAGGACGCCTTATGAAAGGTATTCCCCAATCCATATTGGCATAAGGGTTCTTCACTCCAGTAATAGGCTCGAACATCTTGCCCCAATACAAGGCGCCTGTGGCAAGGACCTGGATATCCACCAAACCAGCCACTTTACAAGAAGCATAGACAGTGGAGAGCTTGGCGCATTTCCCGCTCGGCCCATTGTCCGGCTCAGCGGAAAGGCTTGTCTTGGTCACCCCAGAGACCTTCGCATAGGCATTGGACGATGCCCAAGGGGTCTTGGAATAATCATAAGGTTTATTCCCGTCGATAGTCTCCTGTGGGCCAAGCACATAGATAGTTTTAACCTCGCCACCGATAATCGCTGATTCCTTGATGTGGCGGGTAGTCCACCGCTCGAAATCCCCGAATGGCACAGTCTCAATCCTTTGGGCGGCCAAAGGAATACCGGAGGCTATCAAAAAGGATAGGACGGCTATTTTAACTTTTCCCATATCCGAGCTTCTAAAGGACCGGGCAATGACGCGATCAGCACCGGCAGATAAACATTCATGATCGAGGGACTGATCAATCTCCTGCCTTTGAACATGGCCTTCAATGCCCGACGGACAAGCCATTGCGGAGTATGGATCAAACGAACCCGCACTCCGAGCCGTAACCATTTATCTTTCAGGTTGTAAAGTGGAGTAGCGATAGCGGCGGGACAGACAGTGGTGACGCTGACGCCATAGGGTTTGGTCTCGAAGGATAGAGACTTTCCGAAACTCCTTAGGTAGGCCTTAGTCGCCGAATAGATAGTGATACCCGGAGTGGGCAGTTTAGCCGCCATTGATGAGACTATGAGGATCCGTCCGCTCCCGCGCTCTTTCATCGCCTGAGAGAAAAGTATGCAGAGGCGGGTGACCGTGGTGACATGGAGATTGACCATGGCCTGGATACGGTCCAGGTCTGAGGCCTCAAGCTCTTTGAAAAAGAACATACCGGCATTGTTGACAAGCACATCCGGCAAGATGTCTTTCCCTTGGCACCAAGCGAACAAATCATCCGCGGCACGAGGTTCCGACAAATCCTGGAAACGGGTCTGTATCTGGACTTTATATTCACGGACAAGTTCCTCATAAGCCTTGGCCAGATCATCTTCCTTGTTGCTGACGAGCAACAAGTCATATCCACGACCAGCCAGCTGGCGAGCGAATTCCAGCCCCATCCCGGAGCTCCCTCCTGTTATTAACGCGACCATCTTTCCTCCGCTTTATCAATCTCACGCCTCAACGCCTTTGGAAGATCTCCGCAACAATGGTTGCAGCGCATCTGGAGGGTATACATCCTCCCGATGCAATAGTTGGAGTGGCGGCATTCGCTCCGCTCCACTTCCCCGAGGCGGATCTTATTGACAAAATCCGTATCCCGAATCAATGCCCTGGCCATCTGCAACGCGTCAAAGCCGGAATCCAGGACCTCTTCCATCGACGAACGTGAGACCATTCCTCCGACATATACCAAAGGCAACTTGACAGTCTCCCTGAATTCCTTGGCATCCTCCAGGAAATACGCGTCCTTGTACGGCACTGTGGGGATTATCATCCTACCGAAAAGCCTTAGGCCAACCTTAAGCCACCAGAATTTCCATGGATTCATATAATGGGCCATGGTCCGAATAGGCATCGCTCCCCGCATGACCTCCATCGGGGCCTTGCTTACAAAGCCGCCGGATAGCACAATCGCGTGGACACCAAGCCTCTCAAGCTCCTTCGCGACCTCCAGGCACTCTTCCCTGCCCATGCCCCGCTTGAAGCCGTCATGCATATTCATCTTCACAAGCACGCCCATGTCATCCCCGGCGACCTCCATCACCTTATTGATAACCATCCTCATGAATCGCATACGGTTTTCCAAAGAACCCCCGAAACGGTCCTTGCGACGGTTTGTGTAAGGTGATAGGAACTGGCTTATAAGATAACCGTGGCCGGCGTGGATCTCCACGCAATCGAAGCCCGCCTTCCTGGCAAGTTCCACGGCTTTTCCGAAGTCCTCGACAATGGCTTCTATCTCATCTTCCCTCAGGCCCCTGACGAAGGTCGGAGAATAGAGGTTAAACCCGCTGGAGGCTCCTACAGGAGTACATCCGCAGGTCGAACGATGGGTCATATTCCCGCAATGGCCGAGTTGTATGGAGGCCTTCGCCCCTTCGGCATGGATGGCGTCCGTAATGTCTTTCAAGGCCGGCACAATCTCCTCCCGCATCCAAAGCTGGCCATCGAATGAAAGGCCGCTCCGGCTCACAGAGGCGTATGCCAAAGTGGTCATACCAACCCCTCCCCTGGCCACAGCCACATGATAGTCCTTCAGCTCCTGGGAAGGCTTGTTCCCATAGGCCATATTCTCGAAGGCCGCAGACCGGATAACCCGGTTCCTAAGCGTGACCGGGCCTATCTTCACTGGGGTGAATATGGGAGATTCAATAGCAGGCATAGGGTCAGTAGATAAAAGGAATCATTCGCTTAGTCTTTTGAGTGTCAAGTTCTTCCGGGAACTCACGACTATACAGGTCATATATCCTGGCAGCCCTCGGAGCAAGGTTGGCGAAAGTCCACAACGCGAACACCGCTCCCGCCCATGACCATGTCAAGATAGCGAAGCCAACCCATTCCACGAACTCTCCGAAATAATTGGCGCTCGTGACATAGCGGAACATGCCTCCTTTGGGAAGATAATGCGCCGTGTCCCCCGGCTGCCGGAGATTCCTGATGATCGAGTCAGAATGGATATTCACAACCATACCGGCAAAGAATATGACCGTTCCGAGGATAAAAGGCAGTCCATGGAGCCACCCCGGTCCATACATCTCCGCCGGGGAGAAATAGAATATCCACCCTCCCTGCATGAAGGCGTTTAGAGTGTTGAACAGCGCCCCCATCAAAATGATGCTCAGCGGCATCTTGCTCTTGCCCCTTATCTGTCTCGGGAATATGAACGAACGATGGAAATAATGGATCTCGAATAATAGGAGGAAAACGATCCGGACAATATCAGTCTTGCGTTCCGAGAACCACCAGAGAGCCAGCATAGCCACGAAAACAGGGGCCTCCATCAGTGTCCAACCGAGTTTGTTGTCCACCGAAGGTCCCCATTTAGGCTGGTAGAATTTACCGTAGCCGGCGTCTACGAAAAACAAGCAGACGAAGACCACTACGGCTACCACGGCCATCGCCAGGAGGAACAAATTGAACGCTTGGATCGAGATCATCGGCTATTTGATTCTGACGGGGCGTCCCGTTTGGGCGCTCTTGACAGCGGCGGAGAGAATCTCAACCACGACAAGGTTATTCTCCAATGATGAAAGGTCTCCAGGAGCAATCGTAATCTCCCCTCTCACAGCTGCTTCCAGAAGATGGAACGGATTGTCATACGGAGCGGCGAGGGCGGGAGCGTCAGTCCATTCACCCTTCTTGGTGCCTTCCACACGGTTAGGATTCGCCTGATAAAGGAGGCCATCATGTCCGTAGACAAACATATCCTTGCGGTTATATGGCCAGCACCAGGAGGCGTTGATCTCAACAGTGGCTCCGGGATATTCCAGGACTATTGTCGCATCATCATCCACCTTAGGGTAGACGGAGGGTTTATCGCGCTGGAGAACGGCGTAGACACTCACCGGCTTCCTGCCGCCCAGCAGCCATGTGGCAAGATTAGCGCCGTAGCAGCCGAAATCCATAACCGCTCCACCACCGTTAAGAATAGGGTCTGTGAGCCAGTCCAGGAACTTCTTGCTACAGCCGATCTCGACAGGCCCTTGGTGGCCGTCATATACCTCGATCCTGAATATGTCCCCGATCTTTCCCGCATCCACCTGAGCCTTCACGTAATGGTTCGAGGCGTACCAGGTGGTCTCATAATTGGTCAGAAGGAGAATACCGTGTTTCCGGGCCAACGCGGCCATTTTCCGGGCGTCCTTAAACGTTGTGGCAAGAGGCTTCTCGACCATCACATGTATGCCTCTCGGAGCGCAAGCCTCGACAACTGCGAGATGCTCCTTAATTGAGCCATAGGCCACGACCGCCTCGGGCTTTGTCGCGTCAAGCATCTGCCCGAGATCTGAATAGAATATGTTCTCCGGCAGCATCCTGCTCAAGGAATTGTCATGGATATACCTTGGATCGGCTTCCCAGACACCCACAACCTGAATGTCTCCCTGACGGAGTTGGGATACGACTCCATTAAGGTGATCATGGGTCACGCCCGCGACAGCGACGCGGAAAGGCTCTTTGGCGGATAGAGTGGAAAAGGCTGACACGACGAAAGCCGCGGCCAAAAGGAACATATTCATTCTTTTATTCATAAGGAACTGTCTTTAAGTGAAGTGTAAAAATAGGAATTATTACGGAAATACACGAAAAAAAGGGGCCGCGCAGGCCCCTTTTCTCATACTCTTATTTCTCCTTTACGGTCTCGGTCCCGGCTGCTGAGGCTGGACAGGATTAACGGGGATCCTGCCGGGATCGTCAGCGGCGCAGATCGCCAGCCAAGCCACGATCGTAGCGTCCAGGGTGAGGTCACCAAGTGAGAGACGCTCGTAAGTGTCCATGATGGTGTGGTAGGTACGGTTGTACTCCAGAGGATCCTGGATGAACTGGTAAGCCGGCAGGCCAGCCCTCAAGAATGACACATGGTCAGTAGAGCCTGTGTTCCTCGGCGAGAGATACTTGAATCCCAACGGCTCGATGTACTTCTTCCAAGCCTCGAAGAACGGGAAGGCGGCGTCGTTGTTCTCAAGATAGATACCGTGGAAACGTCCGGAGCCATTATCCATATTCAGATAAAGAGCGAACTTATCGAAGCCAGGGAGCTTCTTGTTGTCCTTGAAGAGGTAATTCTGCATGTAGCCTCTGGATCCGAAGAGGCCCTGCTCCTCGCCACCCCAAAGGGCGATACGGATAGTCCTCTTGGGCTTTATGCCAAGCTGCTGGAGAATTCTCATAGCTTCCATCATCACGATGCAGCCGGAGGCGTTGTCAGCGGCTCCAGTGCCACCGTGCCATGAATCAAGGTGGGCGCCGATAAGGACGATCTCATCCTTCATCTTGGGATCAGTACCAGGGATCTCAGCGTAGACATTGTGGACCTCCTGGTCATCAGTGAACTTGTTGATGAGCTCGAGCTCCATCTCGACCTTCTCGCCTTTCTGGATCAGACGGACCATACGGCCATGGTCCTCGATAGGCATTATGATCTCGGGAACCGGCTCAGGATCACCGACTTTGTAAGATCCACCAGAACCGCTAGGCACATTAAAAGTGCCACGTCCTGTGACAATGCAGAGGGGTTTCTCGTTAGCGAGGAGCTCATTGGTAAGGTTCTGGAGCTCCATGATGGAAGCCCTGTCGAAAGGAATACGAGGACGGGCGCCACCTCCGGGAGGCCCGGCGGGAGAGATGAAGCCAGCGGTACGCCTGTCTTGTGACAGGGCCTCAAGCTCCTCCTCAGTGTAACGCTTGGCGAGAGGCTGGAAACCGATATTGTAGGTCTGTGTCGGGGCCCTCAGCAAGATCTTGCCGGCGATATTGCCCCTATATTTATCAAGGTCTTCCTTCTTCTGGACATCAAACACCACGCACTCCCCTTTCACAAGGCCGTTGGTGCTGCCAGTCCAAGCTTTAGGATTGACAGAGAAAGCGCAATAATAAGGAGATGTCATCGCGGCGTAGGTCTTCACGACATCCCATCCACCACGAGGGAACTCGGCGGCGAACTCCGCCCTCGGATTGGAGAGGCCGAACTCCTTAAGTTTTTCGACGACAAGGCTCTCAGCCCTGCGCTTCTGCTGGGAGGCCGTAAGCCTTGATCCGAGCAGGTCGGTCATGAACTGGGAGATTTCCTCGATCTTAGAGTTGTTCAAGCCCTCGTTCTTGATCTTGGTGGCGAGCTCAGGTGACTGTGACACCTGCGCGTTGACGCTGCCGGCACATACCATGGCCAGCAACGAGAAAACAAATAAAACCTTTTTCATTGTGATCGAATAAGTTCGTTACTAGGGCAAACTTACATAAAAATATTTTAATAATACTCTTTAAAAGTAATTAAAACGATCATCTCACTTGATTAGACAGTCAAGCATTTTCGAGTCAGGCTCGTTTGAGGTGCCTGAAAGGATGCCGAAGCCTCCTATTCCTTCCCTATATGCCCAGACCGCCCGGGCGATTCCCAGGGAATCCAGCACCTTGTTCATTTCCGAGAGCCAGTTGTACCTGGACTCTTCATTAGCCTTGACGGACAGGCATCCATATTCCCCACAATATGCGGGAACACCATGATTCTTAGCGACTTCCAGAACCATTCCAAATTCCTTGGCAAATCTCCCGGTGTCATACACAGCGTCAGTCCAGGTCGCGGAGAGGGCGCGATCGGTATCCGAGCAAGCCTCCAATTCCTCACTTGAAACGACCTTTCCCGGGTAATGGACCGGTCCCATATAATCTTTCAAATCCATCCAACTAGCCTGGTAGTGCGTCAGGAGCATAGGCTCATAATAATGGAAACTCAGGATTATGTTAGGGTCATCCTTGGGAAGCTCCAGCTGGCTCGCGGTGCTGAATGACTGCCAACGGTTGCTGCCGATCACAATTATCCTATCCTTCTCAAGCTCACGTATCGCGGCGTGGCATTCCGCGACGATCTTGTTCCAATCAGCGGGATCGTCAGCGACAGGCTCGTTCATAAGCTCATATGCGACCATGTCGGTCGGATAATCCTTAAGCTCACCGGAGATCTTTCTCCAGCACTCATAGAAAGCCTCTTGGGCAGCCCGCTCAGTGAACAGCGGCTTGACGGCGGCATTGAAATAATGGGAACGCAGGATATGCAGGTCTACTATCGCTCTCAAGCCATATTTTCCGCAGAGATCCAGGCCGTTACGAAGAAGGGCGAAGGCCTCCTCTTCCTTGGAACCGTCCTCAGCGAACATCTGCTCCTCGTCAATAGGGATGCGGACATGGTCAAAACCCCAACCGGCAATCCTTTTGACATCTTCCTCAACGAAGAAAGCTGCCCTCTGCTCCCCTCTGACATTACTTTGGGACAGCCAGTGGGCGATGTTGACTCCTCGTTGGATCTTGAACTTTTCTATAGGTTCCTTGCAGGAAAACGCCAGTATGGCGGCAAGGACTATAAGCAAAACTCGTCTCATACTCCGAAATCCTTTCCAGCGAACAAAGAATCAATCTCGAATATCTCCTCTTCAGAGAAGTATCTGTTATCCAAGGCTTTAAGATCATCATCAATCTGAGCGACCGAGCTGGCACCAATGATTACCGAGGTCACCCTGGGGTCAGAAAGCAGCCAAGAGAGTGACATCTGGGCGAGGCTCTGCCCGCGGCGGAGTGCCATATCGTTCAGTCTCCTAAGGGCCTCCAGCAGCTCGGGAGTCAAAACCTCAGGCTTGAGAGATGTGTTCCTGGCCATCCTGGAGTCAGAAGGAATACCATTAAGATACCTTCCTGTCAGCAGTCCCTGCTGGAGCGGAGAGAATGAGATAAATCCTACTCCCTCACCATAAGAGAGGTCAATAAGGCCCTGATCCTGAGGCCTCCGGTCGATAATGTTGTAGCGGTCCTGGTAAAGAAGGCATGGCACATCATGCTCAGCCAGATACTTATAGGCCTTGGCAGCCTGCTCTTTCGGGTAACGGGACAGACCCACATAAAGGGCCTTTCCTTGACGGACTATATCCACAAGGGCCTGCATGGTCTCCTCTACCGGAGTGGCCGGATCATAGCGGTGGGAATAGAATATGTCGACATAATCTATATTCATCCGCTTCAGACTCTGGTCCAGGCTGGCCATCAGGTATTTCCGGGATCCCCAGTTGCCGTAGGGGCCGGGCCACATGTCCCAGCCGGCCTTGGAGCTGATGAACAACTCGTCCCGGTAGGGCTTGAACACGCTGGACATCAAGTGGCCGAAATTCTCTTCAGCCGTGCCATATTCAGGGCCGTAATTGTTGGCGAGGTCGAAATGGCAGATACCGCTGTCAAAAGCCCGGCAGGCCATGGCTTTGACTTCCTCGAAAGGCTTGTGGGAGCCGAAGTTGTGCCAAAGGCCGAGGGAAAGGAGAGGCAATTGGATTCCGGAACGGCCGCAACGGCGGTAATCCATCGATTCGTAGCGCTCCGGATAGGCGGAGTAGACAGGTGCGATCATGATTTGAGTATTAAGTGATTTAAATGATATTCAGGAATATAGTCACTATGGTGGTATTGATTATATCCACGAACATAGCCCCGATTATAGGGACGATTATGAACGGGTTGACGGCATAACGGTACTTGAAGCAGACGGCCGACATATTCGCCATGGCGTTCGGAGTGGCGCCCAGGCCGAAACCGCAAAGACCACTCACCAGAACCGCGGCGTCATAGTCCTTCCCGAGCGAGCGGAACGCCACCAGATACGCGAAAAGGGCTATGAAGGCCACCTGGGCGAGCAGGATTACGCACAGGGGCAGGACAAGGTTGGCCAGTTCCCAAAGCTTGAGAGTGGACATGGCGATTCCAAGGAATATGGAAAGGGAAATGTCCCCGACCGAAATGATCTTGTCCATCTTGAGCGTATCCTTCTTTTTAGAGAATGCCTCGGTGAAATTCCGGATAAGGCAGGCTGCTATAAGTGATCCGAAATATGTCGGGAACGTGATTCCCGTCAGAGCCAGGAGCTTGCTGAGACACATTCCGACGGCCATGGCTAGGACAAGCAGGTAAACAGCCTTGGTATAGTCCCTGAACGCTCTCTCATCAGACTGCGAACGTTCCATCTTCGCATCCGGTGAAGCCTCGCTACCCTCCAATCCTGTCACGACATCCGTGGAATGGGACTCCTCAGCCAAGGAACGCTTGCGTATAAGCATCTCAGCCAGAGGGCCTCCTATCATCGATCCAGCCACCAGTCCGAAGGTCGCGCAAGCCATTGTGATGGACTGCGCACCGGAAAGGCCCATGCTCTCAAGCAATGGTGAGAAGCCACCCGAGGTCCCGTGCCCGCCGGCCATCGGGATCGAACCCGAGGCCATACCGAGCAGAGGGTCGAGTCCCATCAACTTGGCTGTACCGACAGAGATCAGGTTCTGGGCCACAATCAGGACCGCAACCAGCACTACCATGATAATCAACGGTTTCCCGCCCTTTTTAATCGCCTTGAAGTCGGATTGGAAACCCACGGAAGTGAAGAAAAGCATCATGCTGATGTCCCTGATGGTGCCGTCGAAAGAAAACTCCACTCCGAGCCAACTGTAAGAGACCAGGGTCAGCAAGGATATGAGAATTCCTCCGGAAACCGGGGCAGGGATGCAGAAACGCTTCAGGAACGGGATGGAACGAGTGAAAAACATTCCAAGCAGCAGGGCCAGGACACCCACACCCGCCGTCTGGAACATGTCAAGTGAGATCAATTCTCGCATCTTAAGTCGAATTGTCGTGAATTTCGGAATTTTTTTTTAATTTTGTAACCCGTATTTAAAACAACTCTCATTTTTATGAAATACGGGTTCGACAACGGGAAATACCTCAAAATCCAATCAGAGCGCATCAAGGAACGTATCGCCAAGTTCGGCGACAAGCTTTACATGGAGTTCGGCGGCAAGCTATTCGATGACTACCATGCCAGCCGGGTTCTTCCCGGATTCGAGCCGGACAGCAAGCTGAAAATGCTGATGCAGATGAAAGACGACGCCGAGATCATCATTGTGATCAGCGCCGTTGACATCGAGAAGAACAAGGTCCGCAGCGACCTTGGAATCACCTACGATGTAGATGTTCTGCGTCTGCGGGATGAGTTTATGGATAGAGGGCTAAGCGTAAACAGCGTTGTCATCACCCATTTCAACGGCCAAGCAAGCGCCGAGGCTTACCGCAAGCGCCTCGAGAACATGGGCATCACGGTATATTACCACCATACTATAGAGGATTATCCCAACAATGTCGCCCTGATCGACTCCGACGAGGGTTTCGGCAAGAATGACTATGTGATCACGACCAAGCCTCTGGTTGTGGTGACAGCTCCTGGCCCCGGAAGCGGAAAGATGGCGGTTTGTTTAAGCCAGCTCTATCAAGAGAATAAGCGTGGAATAAAGGCCGGTTACGCCAAGTTCGAGACCTTCCCCATCTGGAACCTGCCACTCACACACCCTGTCAACCTGGCCTACGAGGCCGCAACAGCTGACTTGGAGGATGTCAATATGATTGACCCGTTCCACTTGGAGGCTTATGGCGAGACAGCGGTCAACTACAACAGGGATGTTGAGATATTCCCCGTGATGAACGCCCTCTTCGACGACATCTACGGTTTCTCTCCTTACAAGTCCCCGACCGACATGGGAGTCAACATGGTCGGATACTGTATCTGCGATGATGAGGTTTGCCGGGAGGCTTCTCTACAGGAGATAATAAGGCGCTATTACACAGCCGTTTGCAACTTCGCTGACGGAAAAGCGACCGAAAATGAGGTCAACAAGCTGGCCCTTCTCATGAAGCGCGCTAAGATCACCACGGCCTACAGAAAGACCACAGTGGCGGCCAAGGAAAGGCTTGATGAGGCCGGTGTGGCCACCGCGGCGATCGAGCTTTGCGACGGGACCATACTCACAGCGACCACCAGTCCCCTGCTCGGCCCCAGCGCCGCCCTTTTGCTTAACGCCCTTAAGCATCTGGCCGGGATCGCCCATAACGTCAAGCTGATTCCCCAGACGATGATAGAGCCGATCCAGAAGACCAAGGTGACATACCTCCATGGCCGCAACCCCCGCCTCCACACGGACGAGGTCCTGGTCGCCATCTCGATGATGAGCCTGATTGACGAGAATTGCAAGATGGCCATCGACCAGCTCCCCAATTTGGCCGGTGCACAGGTCCATTCTAGCGTGATGCTCAGCGAGGTTGACCGCAAAACCTTCAGCAAACTCGGAATAGGCGTGACCTGCGATCCGGTGAGGAAACTCAAGGAAAGGGAAAAAGAAGCTTGATTTGACGGATATTATTCACATATTTGTATAAACAATTAAAACTGAAGAAGATGAAGAATATAGCGATGAAGATCATGGCGGCCGCGGCGGTCGTCCTTCTCCTTGCCGGATGCTGTGGCAAGAAAGAAACCAAGACTGTCTTCCCCAAGAAGCTCCCTATCGGAGTGCAGCTCTACAGCGTCCGCACCGACCTGGAAGCCGACTTCTATGGCACCCTGAAAAGAATCAGCGAGATGGGCATTCTCGGTGTCGAGTTCTACGGTGAGTACTACGGCAACTCTGTCGTCCAGGTAAAGCGCTGGTGCACCGAGCTGGGTCTTGTACCCTTCTCAAACCACGTTCCCTTCGACCAGATGATCAATGACATCGACAAGGTCATCGAGGAGAACACCATCCTCGGAGTCCAGTACATCGTGTTCCCGTACATGGACGAGGCCAGCCGCCCGGGCATTGATCCTGAGCAGTTCAAGGCTACTGTGGCCAAGATCGGCGAGGTCGGTGCGAAGGTTCGCGAGGCCGGTTTCCAGCTTCTCTACCACAATCACGATTTCGAGTTCGTGAAGCTTCCTGACGGCAAGGTCGGATACGATGAGATATTCGCCAACAACAGCCGCGAGAACCTCCAGAACGAGCTTGACGCCTGCTGGTGCGACTATGCCGGCTTCGACGTGTGCGAGACTCTCAAGAAATATGGCAATGGCGGCACGCCCGTCCTCCACGCCAAGGACTATAAGCTCGAAGGCAAACTGAGCTCGGCCCCTTACGCCCTAATCGGTGTCAACACCGACAACTCGATGAAGGACGAGGGCGGCTGGTTCGAGTACAGGCCGATGGGTTCCGGACAGATGGACATGGAGAAGATCATCCTCACCGCCATGGAGACCGGCGTCAAATGGCTATGCATCGAGCAGGACGAGCCCAGCATGGGTCTTGACCGCCTCGGAGGAGTCGCCAAGAGCGTCGAGTGGCTCAAAGCTCACGATCTGATGTAGAAGATCCCTCTATTTTTTGATTATATCCGCCCGCCAGGTGACTCCGATTTCGAGGTTATTCTTGCGGGCGGAATTGTCTCTGTAATACACGGCGTGGAGCCTCAGGTTATCCTTGCTCAAGGGGAACCACTCAAGGCCAGCTCCGGCGTAGAAATACTCAGTGCCGGGAGCTATCACGAGATCGTATGCCCTACCATTGGAATCGACATTGCGGACATTGTTGAATTCGTAGCCGGCCTTGCTGCAGATATTCCAGTTGCCGACACTCCATATAAACTTGGAGATGAAGGACATATCCGTCCCGAGGAATCCTTCCTGGCCAAAACCGGCTCGGTTCATGACATCCAGGTCAAGAAGAACGTTCCCGAAAGTCCAGCGGTTGCCGAGGGAGATATAGTTGACAGGTCTTTTATCCTGATCCTCAACGATATTCACGCTCCAGATGGTATGCCACCAGGGCGCGAAACTACCGCTCCACGCGAGATTGTAGGCATAGATGCTTTGGAATCCCAGTGACAGGGGTGAGTTGCAGACCTGGGCGATAAGACTCTGCCCTGGAATAAACTGGTAATTGGCAGAGACTCCGAATGTGAAGCACTGGTAGATGTTGCTGCAGAACTGGCTGTAGTAATACACGTCAATCGGGGCGGCGTCATATTCATAGCCTCCAATCAGGACAGTCTGCTTTCCGGCCATGAAACTCCAACGGTCGGTAGCCTGCCAGTTAAGATACATGAAGTCGGTGGCATTGAACATGTTCCGCTCGTCAAAGACCTTCTTGTTGAGCCTCTGGCGGATGCGGTAATCAATCTTCGGGGTGATATGGCCAAGCAGATGGAGGTTGAGATAGTCGCCAGTCATCTGGCTGTTGTACTCCCCGTCCTCGGTCTCCTGATGGAAGGAGGCTCTCATGTCCAGGAAGAACCTGTCGACACCCACCTGGGCCGACGTCAGGACGGGAATCCAAAGCAGCAGGAACCCGACAAGGATTTTCTTCATAATAGTTTGTTAGTCAGCGAAATCCATCTCTTTGAACAGGTAGGAGGCGTGTCCTATCTTGTCCACGACGAACAGAAGGTAACGGATGTCAAGGGAAATATTCCTGCACACTTCGGGATCGAAAGCGATGTCGCTCATCGTGCCTTCCCAAACCCTATCGAAGTTGATACCGATAAGGTTGCCTTCAGCGTTGATGACAGGGGAACCGGAATTGCCGCCGGAAGTGTGGTTCGTGGCGATGAAGCAGACCGGCTGGTCGTCATGGCCACCTTCAGCGTAGATGTCGCGGAGCACCTGAGGGATGTTGTAGTCGAATATGTCAGGATTATCCTTCTCGATTATACCCTTGAGGGTTGACACAGGGGCGTAGTACATACCGTCAGCGGGATGGTATCCGGCGACTTGGCCGTAAGCCACACGGAGAGTCAAGTTGGCGTCCGGATAGAATGCCTTGTCAGGCTCAAAAGCCATCTGGGCGCGCATGTAGTCCCTGTTCGCCAGACGGATCTTGGCGTTGGCCTCATTGACCACAGGGGTGATCTCCTGGGCGAACCAAGTGGCGAAAGCCTTCTGGAGCTCAACGGCGGGATCCTTGTAAACTGTCTCAAGGTCGGCCTTTGTCAAAGCGGAAACCTTGGCCTTGTCGGTGAACACAGTGTTCTTGAAGAGATCGTCCTTCCAAGCCTTGACGCTGCCATAAGCGGCGAGTTTCTCTTTGAAATACTCCGGCTTGAAGCGATCCTCCATCTTCTGGTCAAAAGCCTCCAGCATAGCCACGAATATCTCCTCATCGATAGGCTGGTAATAATCCTTGAAGAATGACTCGGCATTCCCAGCGGCTGAAGCGCCCCTCTCGAGGGTGGAAACAACACCCGCGGCAAAGTTAAGGATCTCGATTGCCCTGACAGTCTCGGAGTAATACTCAGAGGCGCGGAAATAAGGGTTACGCTCGGCGTAAAGAGCCCCCAACTTATCGACAAGTCCCTCATATTCAGTTCCTTTCGCCCATTTATTGAAGCGGGACTCAAACTCCTGCTTCGCGGCGACAGTCTTCATCTTCTTGATGCCTTTCTCCTCTCCTTGCCACTTCTTCCAGGCGTTAGAGACACTGGCGTTCTTGGAAGAATACTGGATACGGACAGCCTGGCTGGCGTTCATGTATTTCTTCTGGATGTCAAGCCTCTTTGTGCGGAGATCGATCTTCTGGGGATCGGAGACCTCGGCGGTATACTTCACATCCTCAGACATGACATATTCCTTAGTGCTGCCGGGACAGCCGTAGACAAATGTGAAATCACCCTCCTTGACGCCCTTGCGGGAGATCTTGAAGAATCTCTTGGGCTTGTAAGGCACATTGTCCTCAGAGTAATCGGCAGGCTCGTTGTCCTTGTCGGCGTAAATCCTGAATATCGAGAAATCACCGGTGTGACGGGGCCACATCCAGTTGTCGGTGTCTCCACCGAACTTTCCGATCGAGGATGGCGGGGCGCCCACAAGACGGACGTCACGGTAAATCTTGTAGACGAAAAGGAAATACTGGTTACCGTAATACAGGGCCTCGACGCTCGCTCGGAGTCCTTTCCCCTCCTCCATGGCGGCACGGACGATATCGCCCGAGTTGACTCTGATCACGGAATCCCTCTGCTTCTCAGTCATTGAGGGGGAATATCCCTTCAGGACCGCTTCGGTGACGTCCTCCATACGCTGAAGGAAACTGACTGTCAGTCCCCTGTTGGGAAGCTCCTGACTCCTGTCCATCGCCCAGAAACCGTCCTTGAGGTAGTCGTGCTCAACACTACTGTGTCGCTGGATGAAGGAATAGCCGCAGTGGTGGTTGGTGAGGAGCAGACCTTCGTCAGACACGATCTCCCCGGTGCAACCGCCGCCGAAAAGGACGACGGCATCCTTAAGGGAAGCCTGGTTGACACTGTAGATGTCCTCAGCCGAAAGCTTGAAACCTTTGGCCTGCATGTCACCGATCCTCTGGGAAATAAGGGCCGGAAGCCACATTCCCTCGTCAGCGCGGGCGGCGCCGAGGGCTGTGACGAAAATGAACAGGGAAAACAGAACTCTTTTCATCTCATTGGTGATTTAGAGTTACAAAAATAAGAATTTATTGTATATTAGCAACAAATCAACCTAATGTGAGGACATGAAAGAAGACGGAAGATTCCAGAGCTGGCTAAAGGATATCGTCTACATCAATGACCAGATCGACACCGACGAGGCGGCAGCGAAGATAAAGAATAACATCTATTTCCGGGGGCCTAACGTATGGATCCTCGCTTTCTCTGTCAT
Source organism: uncultured Bacteroidia bacterium (assembly GCA_902785575.1). Lineage (GTDB taxonomy): Bacteria > Bacteroidota > Bacteroidia > Bacteroidales > UBA932 > Cryptobacteroides. The sequence goes on from CACZZF010000015.1 coordinate 66,729, forward strand.
CATCGCCTCGGTCGGCCTGAATGTCAACTCCACGGCTGTCATTATCGGCGCCATGTTGATCTCTCCCTTGATGGGTCCCATCATGGGAATAGGCCTGTCCCTTGGCACAAGCGACGTCCGCCTGCTCAACGGCAGTTTCCGGAACCTGTTTATCATGGTGATCGTAAGCCTCCTCGCCGCTTCATTCTACTTCCTGATCTCGCCTCTTAACCTGGTCAATCCGACCGAGCTGCTTGCCAGGACCAGGCCGACTATCTATGATGTTCTTATAGCGTTGTTCGGCGGACTCGCGGGAATCCTTGAAAGCTGCAGGAAAGAGAAAGGCACAGTGATGTCCGGAGTCGCCATCGCCACCGCCCTCATGCCGCCTCTCTGCACAGCCGGTTACGGAATAGCAAAAGCCAACCCGCAGTACTTCCTCGGAGCCATGCTCCTCTTCCTCATCAACTGCGTGTTCATCATCCTCGCTACCTTCCTGATGACCAAGTACTTGAGGTTCAAGGAGGCAGAGTACAAATTCCCCGCGGTGGCCAAGCGGACCAGGACTCTCATGACGCTCGCTGTCATAATCGTTATGGTCCCGAGTCTCTGGAGTGCCGTTTTGATGATAAAAGACAACAACATCGAGCGTAATGTCCAGAGCTTCATAGCCGCCAACAAGAATTACAGTCAAGGATACATCTACGACTACAAGATAACAAGCGGCAAGGACGGCAAGGTCGAGATATATTACGCCGGCAACAAACTCTCCGACTCCGAGAGGACCGCACTGACAGAATCAGCTGAGTTTCATGGCATTCCAACATCCAGACTCGTGTTCAAGGAGAGTGATTTCGGCACCTCGGAGAAAACCACGGACCAGCTCCTTAAAGGAATATATGACCGCGCGGAGGACGAGATGACCCGTAAGGACAAACAGATCGAAGCGCTCCAGAAGGAACTCACCGACATTAAAGGCAAGGAGATCAATTACCAGAGGGTCACAAAGGAGGTCAGGTTCAGCTATCCCGAGGTCAAAGACCTTGCGATCGGCAAGGGCGCGAATGTGGATGACAGTCTGAAAGTCAAGGACATGACTATCATCATAGCGAATTCCGACAAGCCTATTCCGAGTGACAGGCTGCAGAAGATTGAGGAATGGCTCCGCCTACGCCTCGAGGACTCTACCGCCGTGGTGCATAACATTGTCGTTAAGAAGAATAACGTCGCTGTGAATGTGAAGAAAAATAATGTGAAGAAAAAATAACCCGAGATAAAATGAGAGCCATTAACTTGATTCAAACCTTGACCGTGATCGCTTTGGTGGCCACGGGTTGTTCCGCATCGAGGCAAATCGCCCAGACGGAAGACGAGACCATTAATATCGGATACCAGGAAGTATCCCAAAAGAACTTGACAAATTCAGTCTCACACTTGGAGAACAAAAACACCAGAACCTACACCACGATCTACGATTTTCTGAGGGAGATGGTCCCCGGGGTCGAGGTGCACAGTACCGGTGCTTTCACCGCGAAAGTCTATGTGAGGGGCGTCCAATCCATCAACAGTCCTACTGATCCGCTCTTCGTTGTGGATGGGGTCGAGATGGATGACATCTCGATGATCAATCCCTATGACGTCCAGTCTGTAGACGTCCTGAAAGACTCCGCCACCGCCATCTATGGAGTCAGAGGAACCAACGGAGTCATAATAATAAATTTGAAGAAAGCGTCTAAATAGTTTTTTTTTAGTATTTTCGCGTTTTAAGTTGAACTAAATAATTCTTTATGGATTTAAATGAAGAAACTGGTTGTTTTAGCGGCTTCGATCCTGCTTTGCACCCTTGCCCAGGCGCAAGGGGCTGACGATTCCGGCACCAGTGCCGGGATCACCATCATTCCGAGGATTGATTACAATCCGGTGTTTTACGATGGAAAATTTGAAGAGGCGACTCTCGGCAATTCTTCACTTTATTCTCTTTTCGAGGGAGACATTTCTGACAAACTCTCGTTCAGCATCTGCAACCATTGGCTCAGCACTGATCCTAAACCGTTGTATCAGAACACCTGGCGTTCTGACGACGTGAACTGGTGCGACTGGGCATATCTCGAGTATTACCCGGGCAACTTCATCCTCACCGCGGGAAAACAGGTTGTCACTTTCGGCGGATTCGAGCTGGAGCAGAACGACTACGAGATCCATTGGGACATGATGTCCTCTCTCTACAATTACTTCCAGTGCTACCAGTGGGGCCTCAAGGCCGGTTGGATGAACGACGCTGAGAGCACGGGATTCTTCCTTCAGGCAGTCAGTTCTCCTTACGGGGAGAAGCCGTTCAACGCCATGTCCTACTCTTTCCAGTATCAGGGCAACTACGGACCGTTGAGCTTGCTTTACAGCACAAATATGATCGACAACTGGGATGGAGGTTATGAATGGATGTTCAGCCTCGGCCACCAGTTGGAGGTCGGCGACTGGACTCTTGGGGTTGATTTCACCAACATGGTGGGAGATCCTGAGGTTATACTCCGCAGGGGTGTCTCCATATTCGGCACCGCCAAACTCAATCCCTCGGACCATTGGGAGTTTGTAGGCAGGGCCGGTTTCGAGCATGCCCACAACCAGAATCTGGACAACGGGATATTCGGTGTCGCGGCCCACTGGTTCCCCCTCAGGAACAGCCAGAACCTGCGTATCCACGTCGCTGCCGCTCATCAGCATCTCTTTAATATGAACTCCCTCACTATCGGGGCAATGTACTACCTCAACATCCCCAGGAATCGATAATGGGCGAGAACAAGAACGACATCATCATCAACATAGAGCACCTCTCCAAGTCATTCGGAGACAACCAGGTGCTCAAGGATATATCCCTGTACATCCGTAAAGGCGAGTTCGTCACCCTCCTTGGTCCGTCCGGGTGCGGCAAGACCACCCTCCTCAGGATGATCGCAGGTTTTCTACAGCCGGATGAAGGGCGCATCATGATGGAATGGGGCGACCGCGGAGGCAAGGTGGAATTCCGCGACGTGGCGGGTATCCCCCCTCACCAGAGGCCGCTGAACACCGTTTTCCAGCGTTACGCCCTATTCCCCCATCTCGACGTCTACGACAACATCGCCTTCGGCCTGAAGCTCAAAGGCGTCCCAAAGGATGAGATCGACACCAGGGTCCGTAAAGTCCTCAAGCTCGTGAGCATGAGCGACTACGAGGATCGTGACGTGGACTCCCTCTCCGGAGGCCAGCAACAGAGGGTCGCGATAGCGAGGGCTATCGTCAACAAGCCGAAGGTCCTTCTGCTGGACGAGCCTCTAGCCGCCCTCGACCTCAAGATGAGGCAGGACATGCAGATTGAGCTCAAGGAGATGCACCAGAAGCTCGGCATCACCTTCATCTACGTCACCCACGACCAGGGCGAGGCTTTGACCTTGAGTGATACGATCGCCGTCATGAACGAGGGCAAGATCCAGCAGATCGGCACCCCGACAGACATTTACAATGAGCCGGTCAATTCCTTTGTCGCCGACTTTATCGGCGAGAGTAACATCTTGAACGGCACGATGATACGTGACCGGGAGGTCAGTTTCATAGGTCACGACTTCCCTTGCGTCGACGAAGGCTTCGGTGAGAATGTACCTGTCGATGTCGTGATACGTCCCGAGGACGTGGTGATCGGCACGGCCATCGACGGAGCCCAGTTCACCGGGAAGGTCAAGTCATGCGCCTTCAAGGGGGTTCATTACGAGATGTACGTCGACACCGACTCCGGCAACGAGCTGCAGATCCAGGATTATGACGCCTACGAGCCCGGAACTATGGTTGAGATGAAGATCAACCCGGACGACATACAGGTCATGAAGAAGGAAAGGACCGAGAACGTTCTGGACTGCGAGATTATCGACGAGACTCACATCGAGATGCTCGGCGAGGAGTTTGAGTGCTCTACGATCCCCGCCGGCGCGGACGGACCCGCAAAGGCTCACATCCAGTTCTCAAAGGTCGACCTCTGGGACCATGTGGATGACGGAGTCACAAGTGGCGAGGTCTGGTTCATCCTTTACAAAGGCGACCACTACCACCTCACGGTCAAGACCGAGAGTGGTGAATATCTCTACGTCGACACAGACGACATCTGGGACAAGGGCGACCTTGCCGGAATCAGCATCCAACCTGGGGATATCATAGTCGAGGCGGGAAATGGGCAAGAGAAGTAACTGGGCACTACCCTATTTCATATTCCTGGTACTCTTTGTCGCGCTACCCCTCCTGTTGATCGTGCTTTATGCGCTGAGAGACGGGAGCGGAGGCTTCACCCTTTCCAACATCACCCGGTTCTTCTCCGATGGCGACGCACTCAACACATTTGCCGTATCGATTGAGGTCGCTATAGAGAACACATTGATCTGCCTATTGTTAGGTTATCCGGCCGCATACATCCTGGCTAACAAGGACCTCAACAAATCAGCCGTGACGGCCATCCTGTTCATCCTCCCGATGTGGGTCAACGCTTTGATGAGGACACTGGCCACGGCGGAGCTGTTCAACGTGTTCGGCTTCACCCTCGGCAAAGGCACCCTGATCTTCGGTATGGTCTATGACTACCTGCCTTTCATGATCTACCCGATATACAACGTCCTCTTGAAAATGGACAAGTCATACGGGGAGGCTGCCGCTGACCTTGGAGCGACTCCCTCGGAGGTGTTCCGCAAGATCACCCTGCCTCTTTCGAAGCCGGGAATATTCAGCGGTATCCTGATGGTATTCATGCCTACGGTCAGCACCTTCGCCATATCTGAGTTCCTGACTAACAATAAGATCAAACTCTTCGGTACCATTATCCAGGAGAACATCAACTCCTCTATGTGGAACTATGGCGCGGCGCTTTCATTCATAATGTTGGTGATAATTGGTCTGACCACCATCCTGCTCGGAGGCGAGGACCGCGAAGTTGAGGGAGGGACGCTGTGATGAAGAAGTTTTTCGCCCAAGCATATCTCTGGATCCTTCTGATCCTGCTCTACGCCCCGATAGTGTTCATCGCTGTCTATTCCTTCACAGAGGCCAAGGCGTTCGGTAGCTGGACAGGTTTCTCAGGCAAGCTTTACGCCAACCTCCTTACCGGGAACATCACCGGAGGGCACGGCCTGGTGCAGGCCATTGAGAACACCCTCATAATAGCGCTGGTCTCCGCGGCCGTGTCAATGATTCTTGGAACCGTCTCAGCCATAGGCATTTTCCACCTGAGAGGCCGGAAGAAAAAGACTATCCAGTTCCTCAACAACATCCCCATGATCAACCCGGATGTGATCACTGGTGTGTCCCTCTTCCTGCTGTTCGTGTTCCTCGGATTCTCGCAAGGGTATATGACCGTCATCCTGGCCCATATCACCTTCTGCACGCCTTATGTCGTGCTGAGCGTGCTGCCCAGGCTGGGACAGCTCAATCCCAACATCTACGAGGCCGCTCTCGACCTTGGAGCGACGCCTTCACAGGCGCTCTGGAAGGTGCTGGTCCCCCAGCTCCGTCCCGGAATGCTCACAGGCTTCATCCTGGCTTTCACGATGTCCCTGGACGACTTCGCGGTGACCTTCTTCACCAGGGGCACGATCGGCCTTGAGACACTCTCAACCTTTATCTACGCTGACGCGCGCAGGGGTGGCCTCACTCCCGAGCTGCGTCCGCTCATGACACTGATATTCATCATAATACTCGTCGTCCTTGGCCTGATCAACACCAGGCAGGGGAAGACCAACCAGCAAAACCATATCAATCTATAGGAAATGAAAAGATTACTCTGCATCCTCGCGGCGGCGCTTATGATCGCCGGTTGCTCCTCTGACAGGGAGCACATCCTGAAGATCTACAACTGGAGTGACTACATGGAAGAAAGCCTCATCGAGGATTTCGAGAAGTGGTACGAGGAACAGACCGGAGAGAAGGTCAAGATCGTCTACCAGACCTTCGATATTAACGAGACGATGCTCTCCAAGATCGAGAAGGGACACGAGGACTACGATGTCGTTTGCCCTTCCGACTACATCATCGAGAGGATGATCCGCTACGACCTGCTCCTCCCCATCGAGCAGGATTTCGGGAGCACTCCCAACTACATCAAGAGCGGGGTCTCCCCTTACCTGATGGAGCGCCTGAAGGAACTCAAGACCGGAGACGTCGACCCGACCAAGTACGCCGTGCCTTACATGTGGGGCACCGTAGGCTTCATATTCAACCCGAAACATGTTGACCGTGAAGACCTTAAGACTTGGGACGTGCTGCGTAACCACAAGTACGAGGACAAGATATTCGTAAAGGACGCCGCCCGTGACATCTACAGCCAGATCATCCAGTATCTTAAGAAGGATGAGATCGCCGCCGGAACCGTCACGAGGGAGGAATTGCTGTCCGTTCCCTCCAAGGAGAATGTCGACCTTGTCGAGAACTACCTGATGCAGATCAAGGACCAGGTGGCCGGTTACGAGGCCGACTTCGGAAAGGATCAGCTCATTCTTGAGAGGGGCTGGATAAGCCTCAACTGGAGCGGTGACGGAAGATGGGCTCGTGACGAGGCCGAGAAGGTCGGAGTGACCCTGGACTTCATCGTCCCGGACGAGGGTTCGACAATATGGTTCGACGGATGGGTTATCCCTAAATATGCCAAGAACGTCAAGGCCGCCCGCTACTTCATCAACTTCATGTGCGAGACCGGCAACTCGATAAAGAACTGTGACTTTGTGGGTTACTCCAACTCCTGCGGCACTCCCGAGATGCTCGCCAACTATATCGACGAGTCTTGCGATGTCCAGGATCTGAGCTACTTCTTCGGCCCTGAAGCCGACTCGGTCCACATCGATCCCCTTCTCTATCCGACCAAGGATGTGATCGCCCGCTGCGCCCTTGAGCACGACTGGGGCGAGGATTCCGAGATGCTGATCACCATGTGGTCAAGGGTCAAGGGAAGCAACGCCAGCGCCCTAACATATCTCATTATCGGAGGTATCATTGTCGCCCTGAGCGTGGCTGTAGTGCTGAGCCGCAATAGCCGCAAACATCACAAGTCCGGCAGGAAAAGAAGATAAATCATGGGTGTGATCGTCCAGCCGGACAAGAAGGTAACAGATTCCTTCGCCGTGAAATGCTATGAGGTCGACTCGGCCAAGAGGCTGAAGCCTTCGGCATTCATGGATATGGCCCAGGAGATGGCCTATCAGGCCGCCTCCGCCATGAAATTCGGTTATTACGAGCTTATAGAGAGCAATTTGGCTTGGGTGCTGTCCAGGATGCGTTTCCGCTTCCTGGACGCTCCGGTTTGGGAGGATGAGGTCACTATCCGCACCTGGCACAGAGGCGCTTTCGGTCCATTTTTCGTGAGGGATTTCGAGGTTATCGGGAAGAACGGCCACAGGATGATAGAGGCCACAAGCTCTTGGGTTGTGATCGATGTCACAAGCCGGCGTATGGCTCGCCCGGAGGATGTTCTCCCATCCGAGGACACTGCCTGCCACGACTTCGCTATCGAGGTTCCCGCCGGCAAGGTGATGATGCCCAGGGGCGTTGAGCAGACCTTCGTCACGACCCATAAGGTGGCATATTCAGACATAGATCTCGTGGGACACACCAATAACGCCCGCTATGTCGCCTGGGCGATGGATTGCATGGACTACGGCCCCGAAGGCGTCCGTGTCGACGAGGTAGAGATAGTCTTCCACCATGAGGCCATTCCCGGTGACGAGATCGCCCTTTACCGGGCTGACTCGGAAGGAGCCACCTTCGTGGAAGGCCGCAGGGACGGAACTCCAATCTTCTGCGTCAAGTTTGGAAATATCTCTAAATGAATATGTTGAGACATTCGATAATCCTTTTCTCAATGGTGGCAGCGCTATTCGTGGCTTGCCGCTCGGAGAAGGTGGACACCCTCAAAACCGGAGACCTTGTATTTGTCGGGATCCCGATGGACTATTCCCTTGACAACAGTTCGATGGACGCCGCCATCGCCAGCGCCACCGGCAACCCCGACAGACTTAACCTCATCCATGTCGCTATCGCCGAGGTCGACGCTGAAGGTAAATGGATCATTGACGCCACGATCAAAAGAGGCATCGACCGCCATCCACTCGACACATTCGTCACAGATTTCACCTTGAAGGATGGCTCTCTGCCGGTCTTCATAGTGAAGCGCCTTAAGGACCCTTCCAAGGCCGCTGAATATGTGGCCAACACACGGAAATACCTCGGACGTTCCTACGACCTCCATTTCATGCCCTCGGACGACTCGCTCTATTGCAGCGAGCTGGTCAGGGACTGTTATGTCGGTCCTGACGGGGAATATGTCTTCGACACCGTCCCGATGAATTTCAAGGACGCCGACGGAGAGTTCCCCCTCTACTGGCGGCAGCTCTTCGAGCGGCTCCAGGCCCCCATTCCCCAGGGCCTCCCCGGCACCAACCCCCAGGACATGTCCAAATCCCCCGCCCTCGTCTCAACGAAGGTTGATTTGCTCAGGCGGTAAGGTACCCCCCTGAAAACCGTAGCCACCCTCGGCTCGTAAGAGGGAGGGGCCCGCTCACGAAGTGAGTGGGAGGGGCCGAGCGTAGCGAGGAGTTTTCAGGGGGATACCTTACCGCCAGATTTGCCATAATAGATGTTTTTTGTTATATTTCGAAAAGAAAACAGTTTACAATTAAGATAAAACGAACATGAAAAGACTGATCCTGACGGTTGCGGCGGTATTCGCGACCGTGGCGTCATTCGCCTGCACCAACCTCATCGTCGGCAAGAAAGCCTCGATTGACGGAAGCGTCATCTGCACCTACAACTGCGACGGCTTCGGCTTCGCCTCTCCCCTCACCTACAGCGCCCCCGGCCGCCATGCCGAAGGCGAACTCATCGAGCTTAGAGGCTGGGGTCCCTCCACCGAGCGCCGCTTCATCACCCAAGTCCCCTACACCTACGGAGTCGTGGGCCTGATGAACGAGAACCAGGTCTCCATCGTCGAGACCACCTGGGGCGGCCGCAACGAGCTCCGCAATCCTGAGGGATACTTCGACTATTTCACCCTTATGGACATTGTCCTACAGAGGGTTACCACAGCCCGTGAGGCCATCGCCTGCATCCACAACCTGGTTCAGGAATATGGCTACAGCAGCACCGGCGAGTCGTTTGCCGTCTGCGACAAGAACGAGGCTTGGATCATGGAGATCATCGGCAAGGGTAAGGGCAACAAGGGCGCCATCTGGATCGCCATGAGGGTTCCTGACGACTGCATCTGCGCCTACGCCAACTCCAGCCGTATTCAGCAATTCCCCCAGGCCAAGAAGGTCGACAAGAAGCTCGGCTTCTGCGTCGTCACTGGAGACATCGAGTGCATGTATTCAGCCGACATCATCTCCTTCGCACGCGAGCAGGGCTACTACGATGGTCCTGACGCCGACTTCAGCTTCCGCGAGGCCTACGGCCCCATGGACTTCGGCACCATCCGCTACTGCGAGGCCCGTGTGTGGAGCTTCTACCGCCACCACACTGATCCCGCCGAAATGGACAAATATCTCCCCTACATCGACGGTGATATGTCTGTGTATGACCACCTTCCGCTCTGGATCAAACCTAAAGAGAAGGTCTCTGTCCGTGACATCATGAACGACATGCGTGACCACTACGAGGGCACCGCTCTTGACATGACCGCTGACGTCAGCGCCGGTCCTTGGGCTTCCCCTTACCGCAACCAGCCTGTCAACTACACCTCCAGCGACGGCACCGAGATGTTCCGCGAGAGGCCTATCGGCTGCCAGCAGAGCGGTATGACCATGGTCTGCCAGATGAGGGATTGGCTTCCTGACGCTGTCGGTGGTGTGACTTATTTCAATATGGACGACGCCTCGATGGTGGCCTATGTTCCCGCATATTGCGGAATCAACAGGGTTCCGGATCCGTTCCGCAGGGAGAACAACAGCATGAACGAGTTCAGCACCGAGAGCGCTTTCTGGATGAACAACTTCGTGGCGAACATGGTCTATCCTCGCTACAGCGCTATGATCGGCGATCTGAAGGAGGCCCAGGCAGAGCTTGAGGACTTCTATGCCAAGGATCAGGAGGAGGTCGAGAAAAGAGCGAAGGAGCTGACTCCTTCAGACCGCACTGAATATTTGACCGGCAAGACCATCGCTTACACCGACATGATGATGAAGCGTTGGGACAAGCTCGCGAAGCTCTTGATTGTCAAGTTTAATGACCAGAGCATCAGGGCCAGCCAGAATGGTGAGATCCTCGTCGGGCGTCCCGGCCCCGGCTTCCAGAGACCGACCACCCCGGCCTACTCCCCTGTCTTCGTCGACGCCGTGAAAGCCGCCACCGGCAACCGCTACGTCAAGCCCCAGGAAGGCAGGATTCACGAGAGGTAGGGCCCAGAGCGGTACGTTAGGTCCCTGAGCCTGCCGAAGGGCCGTCCCTGCGGCCGTTTTTCGGAAACGACTGATACTCAGCACTTTACAGAAAATGCGTAGCTAAATAAGCTACGCATTTTCCATATCAACCTGATAATCAGACACTTCCCAGAAACACTTCTCCGCAACAGCCTAATCTGCAGATTCCGAGACACCAGGCACGGTTCGGGCAAAAGCCGGGCGCGAGGAGGGCCTTCCACCAGAGCCCCCCGCAGCGCCCGGTCTTTAGCCGCCGGAGGCCGTATTTTCCGGCGGCGGTGCCCTTTCCCGCTGGCAGTTAAACTATTGGTATTCAATGGGTATTCAATGATTTGAATATATTCAAAGTGTCGAACAAACCAACTTTAATGTTGAATAAATATCTGTCAATCAGAACTTTAGGCGCCAGGACCATGTGTGAGTTTAGGAGTTCCCATATTAGGACATAAGGAATCGGTCACGTTAGCAAGAGGAGGTCGAAAAATTCGACCTCCTTAGTAAGTGCGCCCAGTGGGGCGGCAGAAGGGACACCGGGCGAGGTGTGGCGGGGGAAGCGAGCCGCTTTTCGGTTCGGGCAAAAGCCGAGCAGATTGGTTTTCGGGGGGGGGTATGAATCAATCTTTTTACGTAATAAGTAGATTCTAATTAAGAAAAGTTTATACCTTTGTATCCATCATTTGGATTTATGACTGTTAGTCATGTTCAACAGGCATCTACCCTTAATAGATGCCTGTTTGTTTGTCAATAAAGATTCAACCGAGGGGAGGTACTGAAGCAGGGAGGACGTTGTTCTTTCACACTAACTTTATTAAATCCAAATGAAAAGAAGAACAAGACCAAAGCCTGTTCGCATCTCCATAAGGGTGGAGATCGAAAAAATAGTCAAAGTGAAGGCATTTTACCCTTTCCCCTCGGTTTTTCTTTATTCTAAAGTCCAGCTCTTCCAACCTGAGAGACGCCCCTGTTATCCTGAGAGGTTCGGGCAAAAGCCGGGCGCGAGGAGGGCCTTTCCCCAGAGCCCCCCGCAGCGCCCGGTCTTTAGCCGCCGGAAATCGTATAAAAAGCGGCGGTGCCATTCTTAGAATAGGTATTCAGGGGGTAAGAACATCTTTTTCTGTTTCTTAACATTATTTACGTTTTGTTGGGCCATATTTGTGGAAACCAAATAAACTATAATTATGGAAACTGAAATTAACAGCCGTTATGCAAACATTCTGCTGGACTATTGGTTCAAGCGCTCGTTCGGCACAGAGATCAACAAGAGGTTAATGATTCTCCTTCTACGGGAGATTATTCCTGAGGCGAACATTGAAGACATCAAGTATGGGAACAAGGAGCACCCAAATCCTTTTCCAGACTATCATGGGGTCATATTCGATGTTGAGTGTACCTCATCAGATGGGTCCAGATTTATTGTCGAGGTACAACTGGCTCAGCAGAAATGGTTCATGGAAAGAGCGTTATACTATTCATCATTTGCTGTCCAGGAACAACTGGACAAAGGTGTTGACTCGTATGAGTTCATGCCTGTCTACTTTATTGGTCTGATGGATTTTTCACTTCATCCCGTTTCTGACGGCCGTTTCTTGTTCCGTTATGAATTAGTCGAACGGGACAGTGGAGAGCCTATGACGGAGAGATTGCGCTATTATTTCCTGGAGCTTCCGAATGTGAAGTCGATATCCGAAGAGTCCTCCGATTTAGAGAAGTTATGTTACGCTCTTCATAACATGACTGCCCTGAAGTCGAGGCCAAAGGAAATGCAGGCAGAGATTTTCGAGCTTTTGTTTAATTCGGCGGAAATAGCTAAATTCACGCCTGAGGAAAAGATCAAATACGAGAACGACATGACCACCGAGAGAGACATACGTAACCAGATCGCATTCAGCCGCGAACAAGGCCTGAAGGAGGGAATCGAGAAAGGAATCGAGAAGGGCGCTTCAGAAGAGAGGACGCGCATTTTGTCTGTCTTGCGGTCGGAAGGAGTTCCAGAGAACATAATCTCCAAACTGCAAGAATAATAATCGATATTATTTTTAATACTCCCAGGACACGGAAACCCCCATTTCCGTTCCCTGGGAGTAAATTATTTACTCTGGAGACAAGATAACGCCCAATTTGTTGCCATCAGAGTCACTCAAACGAATCCCAACACAGTCTGTTTCACCCCAAAGTGCTCCAGGTGGGGCTGATTCAGGGACACCGGGCACGGTTTGGCGGGGTAAACGTGACAGGTGGTGCTGATTCAGGGACACCGGGCGAGGTTCGGCGGGGGAAGAACCGCTGAGCCAGCTTTCCGCCATTCAATTCGGGCAAAAGCCGGGCGCGAGGAGGGCCTTTCCCCAGAGCCCCCCGCAGCGCCCGGTCTTTAGCCGCCGGAGGCCGTATTTTCCGGCGGCGGTGCCCTTTCCCGCTGGCAGTTAAACTATTGGTATTCAATG
>CACZZF010000016.1 GCA_902785575.1 uncultured Bacteroidia bacterium
GTGAACTAAACAGAACCGAACCTCGCGGCATTAACTTGGCGCTACTGTTCTTGTAACCGTCCTCTGTGATATCAATCTCGCCCCTGGCAGTAAACTTATAACATTTGACGGATAAATCCTTAGGAGTCAACCAAGCGATTCCGTTATTCGTGTAATACTCTGGCTTTGTTTTAGAGGGAGTTCCTCCAGCCACAATATCACCCAATTCTGAGAGTGTTCCTACTCGCCATCCTTCCGGAATCATTCCTAGCTCAGAATCCACAAACTGTCCGTCCTTAAACGGCTCAAAATCAACGAACCAAGACTTATACAGTGCCTTAGCCTGCTCCTCTAAATTATGATTTATGCGAACATTGTTCTCAATCTTATCGTCGAAAGTAGAGAGAATGTCAGCAATGCGATGTTGCGTTTGCAGATTGGGGAGTGGAATCTTGAAATCCTTTATAAGCTGAGCATTCAAGTTTTGTTGAGCGCCACCATTTGCAAGAGATGCCAGTTTCGAATAGGCATTTGTTAAAGCATAATAGACATATCGATAGTCCGCAAGATCTTCATCAATCATAAGATTGCAGCAAGCCTGGTTTGTGGTCATGGGAATCATTCCAATGGCACATTTGGCTGCTGTTGCTCCGTACATTGCAATAATAACAGAATGCTTATCAATCCATTTTGCGGACGAGTTGTTCAATCCTGCCTCTGATATTGTAGACACGGTTGAATAGATTCTATTAAAATTGACTTCCTTCGTATTGAGCCATGGAATTCCTCCACCATAGTATTCTTCTACAGAGCTCTTAGGAGTTCCTCCACTACAGACTCTCTTGCAGAGACTTCCAATTTTTGTCAAATACCACTCTTTCATCCGAAAAGTTAATGTTTGATTTTGAGGTCTTTCTTAAGTGTATTCATTTCGACACGGACTTTATCACGCCCTGTTCTGTCTACTATATGGCCGAATGCGCCATTGTACTCATCATCTAACGCTTCAAGACGATGAAGGAGGTGCCTCTTATTATCGTGATTACTTTTTAGCATCAGAATAACAGATAAGACTGAAGCGACAGCTGCTATTGCTGAAAGTATTATTGTAAGCATTTCCATAAATGAGAATTTAGCAGGTGAACGAAACATCTCCAGCCATTAATCTTGGCAATAATTCATCGCGCTCTTTCTTTAGAATTCTATTCTCTTTCTCATTTTTAATTATTGTTTCGAGAAGAGGAATAGCATGTTCAGAGAACTCGGAAATTGCTATTGGGTTATACGAAATAATATAATCCAAAGTGTCTTCAGCGTGAAAACGTTGATGACTTCCTGTTGCGCCATTTACTTCAGCCATAACTTTCTCATAAAACGAATCGCTGTTAAGATAGCACCAAACAAATGAATGATGCTGCTCTTTAAGAGCTTTATATGCAATAAACTCGGTAGAGCAAATTGAATCAGGTGCGACGACATCGATTGGCCAGAGTCTCTTTATTCTTGGGTTAAGCTTTGAGAATAACACCATCTTATTGTCCAGTCGAAACTTATTACTCATAATCTCGGCACCTCGCTGTAACTCTGGCTCTCTTGAATTGTCATAGGCCGGTAAACTGTAATGCGTAAAAAGGGTGTTCGGAAACTTTTGAGGATTAACCGTATTCTTTCTGTATTCCAGAATACTCGCCAGCGGGGCACAAACCCATCCTTCTGGAATCCTTCCCAGCTCTGAATCTACAAAATTACCATCCTTAAACGGCTCAAAATCAACAAACCAAGACTTATACAGCACTTGTGATTGTTCCTCTAAATTATGATTTATGCGATTGTTGAGCTCAATCTTTTGAGATAAAGAGTCTAGAATATCTACAATCCGTTTTTGTGCCTGCAGTGAAGGTAAATCAATGGGCACTTTTCTAAATGTAGTAGAAGGACGTGCAATGGCAGGAACCCCGACCTGGGAGGCATTAGCTAATAATCGATGCTGTCCGATGCGAGTGTGAAAGAAATACACAACGTACTGAGGGAGAACAATTTTGGTATTGACTCTTACCCTGAACTGACTCTGAGAAATCACATATCGTTCATATTTCGAGTCGACAGGGATATAAATAATTTGTCCCAATGTTCCCCGATGGGTAATAACAATATCACCTCTATAGGCGTTGGCTTTATTTAAGCTATTTGCCTTCTCCTCTGTCACATAGTTAAAAGAATCTTCGCAAAGCTTATATCCCTGAAGATTAGATCCATTGAGAACAGGAACACCCGAATCCACAAAACAATCGACTTTAATGTTAGAGCCAAAAGGGCCCATTGCAATCTCTTCGATTACATCTTCCATCAAGTATGTTTTGAATCCGTCCATAAATGAGAATTTAGCAAGTAAAACTAATCTCTCCGGACATTAAACGAGGCAATAACACGTCTCGCGTACTAGACAGTTCTTGATTTCCAGATAGATTCTCCACATATTGTAAATATAGCGGCTCTGAAATTTGATAGAATGAATCCAATACGCCTTGAGGAGGGATAATAGCTCTGAACTTATCGTAATCATTCTTTCCTATATGAATGACGGTGGTTGCCACTTCAGAAGATTCAACTGCCTTTAGTTGCGGCCGGAGTGTTTCTGTTAAGAAATGATGACTTATGCCCGGCTTGGGTGAAAAACGTGAGATTCGCTGATTAATCCAGGAGTCTTCGCCTCCCCATATATAAATAGAGAATTCTCCGTCCATGCCAACAAGGATATCTCCTTTACAAGTGAGTTGGCCTTTGGGATGACGTTCTTCTGTGAAAACCCCAGCTTCCTGTTTGGCAAGATCTCTAATACGTATAAGTGGTAATCCCTTTTTCTCGGCGTTGAACAATGTCGAATTGAAAGGAGCGCCATAATAGACATCGCAAATATCATAAATGGTTCCCACACGCCATCCCTCGGGAATCATTCCCAACTCTGAATCCACAAACTTACCATCCTTAAATGGTTCAAAATCAACAAACCAAGACTTATACAGCACTTGTGATTGTTCCTCTAAATTATGATTTCTTGGCCTTCTTGGGGTCAAGGAACGATGCCTTTGGCGGCCGTATGCATAGGGGGCTAACATCAAGCTATGAACTTACGGTGGGAGAGTTTGACATTAGTTTGATTCACCATTGCATAGCGCATGGTGGTATCAATTTTCACATGGCCAAGAAGCTTTTGAACCTGCTCCACGGGCATCCCTTTATCGATAGCCATTGTGGCAAGCGTTCTACGGAACTTATGAGGATGGATTCTGGGGATCTTCAGCCCGCGGCCAAGTTGGCGGAGCCGAACTTCAACTCCAGAAATCTGAAGCCTCTCGTGCGGTTTGTTTAGCGACACGAAAAGTGCAGGATTCTTATCCTTCCGGGATTTGAGATATTGCTGCAGGTGAATCTTGGTTCGCGCATTGAAATACACGATGCGTTCCTTGTTCCCCTTTCCGAACACAATACATTCGCGTTCGTTAAAGTTCACATCAGAGCGATTGAGTTTCACCAGTTCACCAACGCGCATGCCGGTTGATGAAAGCAAGTCTATCATCGCCAAATCGCGGATGTTCTTGCAGTTGTCACGCAGAATCTCCATATTTTCGTCCGATATAGTCTCCTTCACTTGTTCTCCGGTTTTTACCTTATGGATTCTGCGGACGGGGCTCTTCAAGATGAAATCCTCATCCTCAAGCCAGGAGAAGAATGACGAAAAGATCCTGCGGATATTGTCAATAGTGACTTTACTGGATTTGTGCTTCTTTTGGAAAACAGCCAAATACGCCCTGAGGTCATCTGTCGTATAATCCTTTACGGCCTTAGGCATATACCGAAACAACTGTTTGATGGTTGTCTCGTAATACTTTATTGTCTTTGTGGAGCAACCTTCAACGAGTTTGGCGGAAAGGAATATCTCCAGCAGACGGTTATTGGTGACAACATCCTCTTGGACCTTGCCACCTTCATCAATGAGCGTATAACTGCTCAGCGTCTGAAGTAAAACGCTGCTCAGTTGTGTCATTTGGTCTACTGTCAATGTGCCTGACATCGCTTCGGTAATCTGGGTAATAAAAGTTTCTTTCATATCCTTACTGATTCGTTAAACAATAGACTATCGAGCAGTAAGGAAAAGATCTCCTATTTAAGTTCAAAGCCAATGGAGGCCAGCTGTTTGCGTATTTCTTCTTCTAGCCTGTGAGATTCCTTAAACATTTCGGAGAGCTCCCCGGTGAGCCTGGTCATCTTCTCCTCAAAAGGCTCGCCGTCATCCTCTGTTTCGGCGATTCCAACATACCGGCCGGGAGTCAGTATGTAGTCTTGCTTGGCGATGTCTTCCAAAGTGGCTACGGCGCAGAATCCCTTCTCATCCTCCAATTCTCCAGAAACGTACTTGTCGTATGTCTCGGCAATCTTCATGATGTCTTTCTCTGTGAGTTCGCGAAGCCGGCGTGTGACCATCGTTCCCATGTTACGGGCATCAATAAAGAGTGTCTTGCCTGGCTGTTTCTTTGCCCTATTCAGGAACCAAAGGGATACAGGAATACCGGTGGAATAGAAGAGCTGACTCGGAAGTGCTACGATGCATTCGACGAGATCTGCTTTAAGAATATTCTCGCGAATTGTTCCTTCTCCGCCGCTTTGGGAAGAAAGAGAACCGTTGGCTAACACCATTCCGATCTTTCCGACTGGTGAGAGGTGGTGTATCATGTGCTGGAGCCAGGCAAAGTTAGCATTTCCTGCCGGAGGAATACCGTATTTCCAGCGGACGTCATCCTGAAGTTTATCGGCGCCCCAGTCACTCATGTTGAAAGGTGGATTCGCCATGACAAAGTCGGCCTTAAGAGTAGCATGCTGGTCTTTGAGGAAAGAGTCAGCATTGGCTTCGCCAAGGTTAGCCTCAATCCCACGGATAGCCAAATTCATCTGAGCCATCTTCCAAGTCGTAGGGTTACTTTCCTGGCCGAATACGGAAATATCATTGATGCGCCCCTGATGGCGCTCTATGAATTTAGCTGACTGCACGAACATTCCACCGGACCCACAGGCAGGGTCAAACACACGGCCATGATATGGCTTGAGTACTTCAACGAGTGTGCGGACAATGCAAGCGGGAGTATAGAATTCTCCAGCATTCTTGCCTTCGGAAGATGCAAACATCGATAAGCAGTACTCGTATGTTCTTCCCAGAATATCCTTGCTGTCACCATGTTCTTTCATATTGATGTTCGTGAACAGATCAACAACATCACCAAGACGCTGCTTATCCATTTCCGGACGGGCGAAGTTCTTGGGAAGGATACCTTTCAAGCGGTTATTCTCTTTCTCGATAAGACGCATGGCCTCATCGATCTTGATGCCTACTTCCGGAGTATGGGCATTGGAAGCTATCGCTTCCCAACGTGCCTCCTGCGGGACCCAGAATATGCCCTGGCTGGTGTACTCATCCTTGTCTTCCTCCATCCCGTATCCCTCGGTTATCAATTCCTGGTAACGCTGCTCGAATCTGTCGGAGATGTACTTGAGAAAAATAAGTCCAAGTACCACATGCTTATACTCAGAGGCATCCATACTGCCCCTTAACTTGTCAGCTGCCGACCAGATTTGTTTCTCAAATCCGACGTCGGCCGTGTTTTTCTTGGCCATATTAAATATATTTGTAGTAATACTTGCTCAGTAAAGCAAAGTTAGGGATTTTTAATGAGATAATAATCATTGATTTCAGGGACTGTTTTTTCCCTTGCTTTATTCTTCAGTATGCGATGAATGATTCAATACTTTACACCGGCACGAACTTCGACGAGGTCAAGCGCCTTTGCGGCGACAGGGTTCTGGCGCCGTATTTCTGTATGGGGTTCTCGATGCTGTCGGTTGACACGGGCGATGGGTTCGTGACCGTGAACGAGGGCGACACCATCGTCCTGGAAGATGACGGCACCCTGCGGATCGAGAAGTAGCGCGTTAATAGAGAAGTCCGAACATCCACAGAGGGATGCGAGCGCTATAACCGGTTTCGATGCCGGCAATGGCAAGGTAGCTGTCGGGGATGCCGGCGATCTGATTGAATTCCTTGCTTTCGCCACCAACCTCGAACAGGTATTTCCCATCCACCAGAAAATCGCCTTTGAGGGGCATCTGAACGGTACCGATAGCAGAAAGCTGGTCGATGAAGAAAGTCTCTCTGAGTGTGCCGACGTCAATCTTGGGCGAAAGGGCGTACATCAAATTAGTGTTGCCAAGGTAGATCTTCTCTGGATTAACTAACTTTTTATAGCTCTTAAGTTCTACGGTGAGAAGCTCCAGAATCTCGGCCTTGTCCAAATTGTACAGGAGTTTCAATAGAGAATCCCGCGTCGTACCGAGAGAGGTGGATAGCCGATTCACATTGGGCTGCAGAGGAACGTTCTCCGCTATGATCATTAGTAGCTTCTTGCATTTCTCGATGGTATCGTAGGTGACCTTCTCCACGGCGGGGAGGTCGCTTTCAATCACGGTATCTACTACCTCCTTCAGGCGAACCAGGAAATCCAAGCCTGCGTTTTTGTAGAAAGGATATACACCTGAGCGTAAATAGGCCTCGAATGCCACCAGAATCTTGGTTTTGGCGGTCATATCAATGGAGATGGTAATATGATTCTTCAGGAGGTCTTCCAAAGAAATCGCATCCACGTGAAGGATGTTCTCATAAGCTAGATATTCCCTGAAAGACATCCCTTTAAGCGTATAAGAGGTTTGACGGCGGGACATGTCCACTTTGGCATTATCAATCTCCAGCAAGGAGGATCCCGTATAGACTATCCGGAGATCCTTATACTGGTCAACAAGATTTTTGAGGATGGTGCTCCAACCCTTATACTTATGGACTTCGTCAATGTAAAACTCTGTTATCCCCCTCTTGTAAAGGAACGCGATCAAATCCTGCAACTGATGTGTCCCGAACCAGTAGTGGTCCAGGGAGATGTAGAACGTATCATCCGGATTGCTGTACTTCTCCTTGATCCGCTGCAGGAGCATGGTGGTTTTACCTACGCCACGCTCTCCCTTGATGCCGATGACGCGGGAGTCCCAGTTGATTCGGGAATAAAGGTAACGTTTAAAATCCAGCGTAACCTGGGCGAGTTTACTGTGGTAAAACTCAACGATGGGGCGAATATCTGTCAGTTCCATATCAGTATCTTTCTGGACGCAAATATATAAAACACTTTTGAAAAAGCGAAATTATTATAAAAAAACACTTTTAGAAAAGCGAATTGTGCCAGCAATGGCACTTTTAGAAAAGTCGTCCTGGAAGATGACGGCACCCTGCGGATCGAGAAGTAGCGCTGGCGCTTAATCGCTTGATTTGTAGGGATTTGGGCCAAATTAAAGTGCTGCTTGACCGTGGTTTAATATTGCGGAAATAACTGATATTCATCATCTTAACCGCCAGCGCTGCTGGCACAAATAGTCTTCTCCCATGCTCCGCCTCCTTTACACCGGCACGAACCACGCCTAGGTCAAACGCCTTTGCGGCGACAGGGTTCCAATCTAATATTATGATGAATAAAATCTTATATTCGCGAATGAGAAGATCCTATCGTGATGAGAAAGAATATATTCGCATTAATACTTTTCTTGGCGTGCGCTAGCACAGTGTCTTTTGCCCAGGTGGACTCCCGGTTGTATGCCGATGTCAATATTTCCGAGGGTATGAAATATCGTGAGTATAAGAATTACTATAATCCGCGGTTTTATTTCCGAGATGTGGACGATGTCTTTAGCCCTGAAATAGCGGGAATCGCATCGTTCTTCATTCCCGGCTTGGGACAGTGTGTCGATGAAGAGTGGGGCAGGGGAATAGGATTCTTCGCCGCCAACTTTGGACTTAATGTAGTAGTGCTGGGCTCACTAGTGGCAGTTGTCTCACACAATAATGAGACTACAGATGAGTTAGGAGGGGACGGAGGGGCCGTTGCCTTATTGTGCGGCGCTTTATTGGGCCAAGCCGTTGTGTATATTTGGAACATTTGTGATGCTGTGCGAGTCGCGAAGATTAAGAACATGTATTACCGGGATATTCGTTCGCAAAATGCGGGGCTTGATATAAAGATTGAACCATTTTTGGCATCGGCTCCCACCAGGGAAATGGGAGGAAACCATTTATCCGCGGGCTTATCTTTGAAATTTAAATTCTAACTTTTCGTAAATAAACCGATATTCAAATATGCCAATCTCGACTATGCCCGGCGGCTTGATAGCCTGCTGAGGGCAGAGTGAAGTAACATACGCAAAAAAGCGCTATCTTTACAAGCTCTTTTAAAATTATCGTTATGAGGAATATTTCAGCTGTGTTGTCGTTCCTCGTTTTGGTCGCCGTGTCTTGCGCCCGGAATGAGGTTGATGTGGACAGGCTCTTGAAGAATTATGCCGAGGTGACCATTCCCGCACCTGATCTGACGGGAATCACCGACAATGGAAAAGAAGTCCTGAGGCTTTACAGGATGGCTGCCGATGAGGTTGACAAAATCTACTGGCAGCAGTATTTCGGTGATGGTGAGGCCTTAATGAACTCTCTCTCAAATCCTTCTTGGAAGCTTTATGCCGGAATCAACTATGGCCCTTGGGACCGCATCGACGGGAAACCCTTCCTTCCGGGATATGGCAGCAAGCCCGACGGGGCCGGTTTCTATCCCGCTGACATGACAGCTGAGGAGTTCCAAAAGTGGAACGATCCGGACAAGAACAGCCCTTACACGCTAGTACGGCGCGCGGAGGATGGTAACCTCAAGGCCGTCTGGTACCACGACGCTTATGCCGAGCATATCGCCAAGATTGAGGAGTATCTCCAGAGGGCGGCCGACGTTACCATCAAGGAGAGCGTCCGGAACTATCTTCTCGAATTGATCGAGGGCCTCAAGACCGATGACTATTACGATAGCAACAAGGCTTGGCTGGAGATGAACGACAGCAAGATGGACCTTGTGCTTGGCCCCATTGAGGCTGAGGATGACGCCCTCCATGGCACCAAGGCATCTTACGGAGCCTATGTCCTGTTGAAGAATCTCCAGCGCACTGAGGAACTCAACGCTTTGTCCGCCCGTATGCCGGAGCTGCAGAAGATGTTGCCCGGTGATCCGGCCAACCATGCTTTCGTTCCTGGCTCCGAGTCAGATATATTCTCATGCAACGTGCTCTACTGCGGCGGCTACACCAATGCCGGCTTCAAGGTGATCGGAATCAACTTCCCGTATGACGCGAAGATGCAGCAGGAGCTGGGTACCCGCTCAATCATATTTGATAACATCATCCGGGAGAAGTTCAACCGCACGGTCCATCCGGTCGGGGACGCGCTCCTGGAGGATGTCTATAAACCACACATTGATGCCAGTGCGTTCTATTGGATCATCGTTTTCCGTGAGATTGCGAAAGGGCTTGGTGTGAAAGAGACCATCAATGGGAAGGGAACAGTGGCGGAGGCTCTCGGCAGCGAGGCCCTTGTCCTTGAGAAAGCGAAATCCAATGTGTTGGGCACCTGGCTTTGCGCCAAGGAGGCTGAAGACTACAACATCTCAGCCCTTTTCCAGAAGGAAGATGTGCTCACCACTTTCGTCACCAACACGATACGTTCCACCCGTTTCGGCGCCGCTGACCCTACGGGTGTCGCGAATATTCTCGTCTATAACTACTTGCTTGAGAGCAAGTCCATCATCTGGAATCCTTCCGGTCGTTACAGCATCGACTACGACAAGACCTGGCAGGCCCTGGAAACACTTGGCGCTGAGATACTTCGCATCCAGGCTCAAGGTGACTTCGAGGCGGCCAAAACCTGTATCGACAAATACGGGATCGCCGGTCCCGAGAGCCTGTCTGACAAACGGGTCCTTGAGAACGCCGGAATCCCCGTTGACATCCGCTTTAACTATGAATAATCTCCCAACCAAATTGTAACGACACTATGTTCAAGAATTTCACAGGATTCCATCTGGTTGAGCAGATGCACAAGTTGCGTCAGAGCAACAGGTTCAACCCCGCTTTATTAAAGAAGAAAAGTTTAGGCCTCATATTTGTCGCCATCATCGTCGCCGTACTCTGGTTCCTGCCCACTGAATCCTTCGGGATTGATGGTCTCACTGCGGTACAGCAAAGGATTATAGCGATATTCGTCTATGCCACGTTGATGTGGGTGCTGGAGATGGTTCCCGCCTGGGCGACCTCGGTGTCAATTATGGTTCTGCTGCTGTTGTGCACCTCTGACTCCGGCATCAAATGGATATGCGATCCTGCTGCGGGGCAACTCCTTAGCTATAAGCAAGTGATGGCCAGTTTCGCCGACCCGGTGGTGATGCTCTTTATCGGTGGTTTCGTTCTTGCCATCGCGACCACAAAGACAGGTCTTGACGTGCATCTCGCCCGTGTGCTGCTCACGCCATTCGGCAAGAAGAGTGAGAACATCCTTCTGGGCTTCATGCTTGTGACCGCCTTGTTCTCGATGTTCATCAGCAACACAGCCACGACCGCCATGATGCTCACCTTCCTCACGCCTGTTTTCAAGCAGCTTCCGGAGGCCGGAAAGGGTAGGACAGCCTTAGCGCTCAGCATTCCCATCGCAGCTAACCTGGGTGGAATGGGGACCCCCATCGGAACTCCTCCCAACACCATAGCGCTTAAATATCTGAACGATTCTGAAGGCCTGGCCATGGGCATCGGTTTCGGCCAGTGGATGATTTTCATGGTCCCTCTTGTGATCGTCATGATTTTTATCGCCTGGACATTGCTCAAGAAGATATTCCCGTTCTCCCAGAAGACCATAGAACTGAAAATAGAGGGCGAGATGAAGAAGGGCAAGGAAACCATTCTGGTGATTGTCACTATGATAGTCACCATCCTCCTCTGGATGATGGACACAGTCACCGGTATCAACACCTACACGGTTGCGCTCATCCCCTTCGCTGTCTTCGCTTTGGCCGGCATAGTCACCAAATATGACCTTGAGGAGATCAACTGGTCGGTCATCTGGATGGTCGCCGGTGGTTTCGCCCTTGGATATGCGATGAACGGTTCCGGACTCGCCGCGCTGGTGGTCCGCGCGATTCCTTTCGGCAACTTCCCTCCGCTCCTTATCGTCCTGCTCTCCGGCCTGTTGTGCTACGGTCTCTCCAACCTGATTTCCCACTCCGCCACCGCCGCGCTCCTCATGCCTATTTTGGTTGTGGTCTGTATGGCTATGGGCGATAAACTCGCAGCTGTCGGCGGCACTTCCACCGTGCTGATAGGAGTCGCCATCGCATCCAGCAGCGCCATGATCCTGCCCATCTCCACCCCTCCGAACGCTTTGGCTTACGCCACTAACCTCATCAAACAGAAAGACATGGTCCGGATGGGTATCATCATAGGTCTGATCAGTGTCGTGCTTGGTTATTTGGTTCTTTTCGCCGCCGGTTCTTTAAATATTGTCTAAGGAATGGCAAAAAAAAGCGTTTTCTCTATTGACACCTTGCGGCAGGAGCGTGCGTTGAGGTTGATGTGAAAGGACCGCAGCCGGCATTCCTTCGCAAGATATAGTATTTGAAGAAACTATAAGATCATAACATGAAACGGATATTTTTATCTCTCGCTACGCTATTGACGGTCATGGCCGTCACCTGCTGTTCCGGAACACGTGGAACGCAGATTGTTGAGACACCCCAGCAAACTACCCATGAGGTCCAGGACGCCTCCGCTCCCAAGGTCTTTTTCACTTCGGATATCAGCCCCGAAGGTTTGGTCAAGATTTACAAGGCGCTCGGAGTCAATGCCTTCGGTCGTGTCGGTGTGAAGATTTCCACAGGCGAATCCAAGGAGTCCAACTACCTGCGTCCCGAGTTGATCGCCAACCTTGTTCATGAGGTGAAGGGCACTTTTATCGAGTGCAACACCGCTTACGGCGGGTCTCGCGCCAATACCGCCGCTCACCGCGCGGCTATCGCTGAGCGTGGCTTCGAGACTGTGGCCAAGGTGGACATCATGGATGAGGAGGGTGAGATCCGCATTCCGGTCAAAGATGAGACTTTTATCAAGTATGACATAGTCGGGAATCATATTCAGAATTACGACTTCGTCATTAACTTGGCGCACTTCAAGGGCCATGCGATGGGTGGTTTCGGAGGTGTGCTCAAGAACCAGTCAATCGGTTTCGCATCCACTTCCGGCAAGCTTTACATCCATTCCGCCGGACGCAGCACAACTCGCTGGATGTCAGACAATCAGGATGGCTTCCTGGAGTCCATGGCGGCTGCTGCCCAGGCAGTGCATAACTATTTCAAGCAGGAAGGCAAGGATATCATTTACATTGATGTGATGAACAATATGTCGGTCGACTGTGACTGCGACGCCCATCCTGACAAGCCTCGTCTCAAGGATATCGGTATTCTCGCTTCAGTTGATCCTGTCGCGGTGGACCAGGCTTGCATAGACCTTGTTTTCGGTCACACTGATTCGACTGGTGATGATGCCAAGCCTCTTCAGGAGCGCATCAATCGTCAGCACGGCCTTCATATCCTCGACCACGCCGAAGCCCTCGGTCTCGGCAGCAAGAAATACCAGCTGGTGAAGATCGATTAAGCGGCTGTTTTTTGCTATATTTGTATAAGTATGAGTGAGTTTGACGAATATATCCGACAAGGAGAGCTTGGGCCTAGGCAAAAGGCGGAAGCCTGGAAAACCGCTATAGGTTTGCAGGATGTTGATGGCCTGAAGCCGTCCACATATTTGTTGGATACCGCCAAACGTCATATTGAGGGAGACATTACAATTGAGCAGGTAAAAGGGCTCATCGACTCATACTACAAATCCAAAGAGGGAAGGTTTTCTTTAGAAGAAGAGAGGACAGAAGAGGCCGATAAAGTTTCTGCCAGGATCACGGAACTACTTCAGGAAGAGACGTTTTCATTTACGCCGTCCGAGTATCAACGAATCCATCGTCGCTTGTTTCAGGGTATTTTCAAATTCGCGGGCAAGTTCCGGACTTACAATATCTCAAAAAAAAAATGGGTGCTGGACGGCGCTTCAGTGTTATATAACCCGTTCGAGAATATTGCCGAGACATTGGATTATGATTTCGCTCAAGAACGGCAGTTCAATTATGCGGAAGTGTCTACGGACGAATCCATTTCTCACATTGCGGCTTTTACCGCAGGTTTATGGCAAATACATCCATTTGGCGAAGGTAATACTCGTACTACGGCAGTCTTCCTTATAAAGTATTTGCGTTCTTTTGGTTTCTCAATATCTAATGACTTGTTTGCCGTTCATTCATGGTACTTCCGTAATGCTTTGGTTCGTGCCAGTTATTTCAACCGGGAAAAAGGAATTGTTCCAGACATGTCATATCTGGTCAAATTCTTGCGGAATCTGGTTTTAGGTGAACAGAATGAGTTGAAAAACAGATATTTGCATATCGGTTATCAAAGAGAAACAGAGCTGGACTCAAAGAGCAATTATTGCACTTTAAATTGCACTTTGGAGGAATTGGCCATACTGCGATTCTTGAAAGAAAACCCAAAGGCTACACAAACTATGATGGCAGAGTTGATCCATAGATCAGAACGAACTGTAAAGTCTATTACAGTCCGTCTTTCCGAAAAAGGGTATTTGTGCCGCAAGAATGGAAAGCGCGACGGTTGGTGGGAAGTGCTGGTGGATCTACCCTAACCTGGCTTCGTTCAGGGGGTTGGACCAGTCTACGGTGGCGTTGTTTGCTTCCGCGAGGGCCCGGTAAAGTTCCTTCTCGAAATATTGGGAATAAACGTTGATTACCATAGTCTTATCATAAACTGGCTTTTGTGTGGGCTTCGTCGTTTCCGCCGGAGAATCCGTCGTTACGGGTCTCATAGCGGGAAGGAGATGTGGGAGGGATTTCCTCGACCGGAGGGAGCTGGAATCCTGGGATGGCTCGCAGAAGGGGAGAGTCGACCACAAAACCCCTCAATGGATCTTTAGGATCCGCGAACCCGGGATTCTCGGTCGTCTTCCAGTTGTCCATCATCTCGTCCATGAAGTTGGCCTTGCCCTCGATGTCATCGTTGTAGAAATGGTCGCTCCAAATGACCTTCTCAAAGGCATATTTCACATTATAGAAGGCGTTGCGAATCAATGTGTTACGGGCAGGAAGGGTGTAGTCGTTGTCGTAGAAGGCGGCGAAATCCGGATAATGCTCCCGGAAAGCCGGACCATCGACAAGGGCCACTGAATCCCTGTGGGCGATCAGGCGGTCAGCTCCCCACGTCTGCAGCCGGCCGTCAGTCTTTATGGCCGCGCAATCGAGGTTCATGAATATGTTGTCGTGGTAGACCACGTCACTTCCGCCACCGATCTGCACCGGCGGGGAGGAGATATTGTTGAAAATATTCCCGTACACCTCCACGGCCCCGGATCCGTCGTCATGGTAGGTTGCCCGGACGTTGAACGGGACGTTGATGTCATGGAAATAGTTGTAGCGGATGACGCTCCCTCTCTGGGCCGGGTTGCGGCCGTGATAAAGGGCTCCGTTGTCCTCCACATCCATGCAGATGTGGTGGAAGTTGCAATATTCCACGAGCTGGTCATTGCCCAGCATCAGGAGGGCTGAGCTGGCCGAGTCATAGAACTCGCAATAGGAGACCTTGTTGCCAAGTCCGCTCATCGTGACGGCCGGGCGAAGGTGTTTCTCTATTCTGTTGAAGTCGTGGAACACGCAGTCTGTCACATAGTTATCGCCTCTTATAATCTGCTTCCGGTCGCCTCCGGCGAGGTCCACTCCTCCGGCGCCGATGTCGTGGATGTGGCATCCGCTGACTCCGCAGTTCCGGCAAGATGGGGCGATCCTGATGGCGATATGGCCGATGTTATGGATCTCGCAGTCCTCGAATTTGACGCCTGTTGAAGAATAGACCACGGCACCGTCGCCGCATGTGCAGTTGAATTCCAGACCTTCGATGTAGATGTTGACGCAATTCCTTATGATGAGCAGGGGAGTCCGGCGGACCGCCATTTCCAGCCGCTTGGTTTTCGGAGGAAGCATTATCCATGCCTGGCCTCCTTCAGCGTCCAATGAATATTCTCCCGGAGCGTCCACTTCTTCGGGGATATTCAAGACCTTCCATTTCTGGAAGTTCTCTCCTGGCTTGAACCCGAAACCGTAGGAAGTCATATCCCTGACTTCCAAGGTTTTATCTGGATTAATCTCCTTGATTCCAACAAACTCTTCCGACCAGCCGAAGCGGAAACATCCCGATAGCCAGCCTCTTGTGGGTTCCGCCCATTCAAGAGGTCTGTCCTCCTTGAAAGCGATTATTCCGTAGCCAGGTCCTTCGTTCCCTTGCAGCCTTCCGACTCCCATCCGGACCACTGAGTCCAGCTTGATCCAGTCGTCGTTCGGCCATTCAGAGAGGCGCATCGGCACATCGTCAGCATAGAATTCCGACCATGAAGGTCCGCTCGGATGAGTGTGCCCTTTCTCGACCACAGGGCTTGCCTGGTAACTGGATATGTCAATATGCCAAAGTCCCTTAGTGGCTTGAGAACCAAGTACTTCCTTACACTTCTTGAGAGCTCTGCGAGGGATCTTGACGCCCCCGTTGAGCTGGGCTCTATGCCCCTCGATGGTGATTCCTTTTTTGCCTTCTACCACGAGGGTATCCGTCAGGCGGTATATTCCTTTACGGAGAACGATCCGATCCCCGGTTCTGGCCTGTTCGATAGCCTCCTTCAAGGCGCTCACATTCCTGACTCTGTAGGTCTTGCATTGGGCGCCCAGACTCAAAGCTAGCAGAATGAATATGATTAGAGTTCTTCTCATCCGTCAAACAGTCGTTAATGCGAAGATAAGGTTTTTTTCATATATTTGAGAACCAGATATTGTTCCTATGACTGACGTCGCTACTCTGTCTTCCGCCCGGCTTGTGATCGCCGCCCTTATCGGGATTGTGATCCTGCTTGTGCTGATTATAAAGTTCAAGTTCCCGGCTATGATCGCCATCCTTGTCGGGGCGGTCTTGATAGGCCTCGGAGCCGGGATGTCTTTCGGGCAGATTGTCAAGGCAGTCGACGATGGAGTCGGGAATACCTTGAAAGGTATCGCTTTGCTGGTCGGTCTGGGGTCTATGTTCGGCTCGATACTGGAGATTTCTGGTGGGGCTAAGACGTTGGCTATCACGATGGTGGATAAGTTCGGGGACCGTAAGGCGGCATGGGCTCTGGCCATCACAGGATTGATTATAGCCATGCCGGTTTTCTTTGATGCCGGCCTTGTCATCCTCATACCGCTAGCCTTTTCGCTGGCTAAACGGACTGGCCGTTCCTCGCTTTACTATGCCATCCCCCTGCTGGCTGGACTTGCTGTGGGTCATGCGTTCATTCCTCCGACTCCGGGCCCTGTGCTGGTGGCGGCCATGCTCGGGGTGGATCTTGGTTGGGTCATCATTATCGGCGTGGTCTGCGGAATCGCGGCCATGATTGTCGCGGGCCCAATCTGGGGAGCATATTGCGGCAAGAAATTTTATATTCCTGTTCCTGAATATGCCTCCAGCCGTCCTGATGGGGATGATTCCAAGTTGCCTTCTTTTTGGACGGTGGCGCTGATTATCTTGATTCCGCTCGGGTTGATTATCCTGAAATCTGTCGCCGGGGTGTGGGAGGCTATGGCTCCGGCCAGACCTGTGTTGGGATTCCTGGGTGAGCCTTTCGTGGCTTTGACCATAGCGACTCTAACCGCTATGATCCTGCTGGGTTACAAGAACGGATATTCAAAAGAAGAGCTGGAGAAGGTGATGACCAAATCGCTTGAGCCGGTCGGTCTGATCTTGCTTGTGACCGCCTGCGGTGGGGTTCTGCGCTACATTTTGCAATATTCCGGGCTGGGCGAGGTTATCGGCCAGGCTGTCGCTTCGGCTTCGTTCCCGATAGTGATTGTGGCTTTCATTGTGGCCGCTTTCGTGAGGATATCGGTAGGTTCAGCTACCGTGGCGATGACCATGGCCGCGGGAATGATCGCAGCTATGCCTGAAGTCGCGGCCTTGTCTCCTGCCCATCTGGCTTGTGTCACGGCTGCCATTGCTGGAGGAGCCACTGTCTGCTCCCATTTCAACGATTCGGGTTTCTGGCTTGTCAGGTCGCTCGTCGGGATGGACGAGAAGACCACCCTTAAGACCTGGACCGTCATGGAAACCCTCGTCGGCACCACCGGCTTCCTCATCGCCCTCCTCATCTCCCTATTCCTCTGATCCTGACGAAGAAGCGGGGCTTTCAGAAAGCTGATAGCAGGCGGTTGAGGGCTTCGTTGAGGACAGGGGCTGGGCAGCCGATGTTGAGCCTGACGAATCCTTCCCCGCCAGGGCCGTAAGAGGTGCCGTTGCTGGGGATGATCTTTGCCTTCTTCCGGAACAGGTCCATCAACTCTGTCTGACTCAGGCCGAGAGCCCTGCAATCCAGCCAGACCAAGAAAGAGGCCTGTGGACGGATAGGGACTATTCCCAGATCGTGATCACTGAAGAACCGCTCAACGATCGCTATATTGTTCTCAATGTACCTTTTGAGGGACTCCAGCCAGGCGGTGTCTTCACGGTAAGCGGCAATCTGTGCGACCAGGGTCATGATTGACGGTTCGTCCAACTTGGAATTCCGCAAAGTTCCGTTGTATTTATCCCGTTTCTCCTTGTCGGGTATAATGCTGTAGGCGGTTCCGGAAAGACCGGCGAGATTGAATGCTTTGGTCGGGCCGGCAAACATCACTCCGACCCGTTTCGCGGTCTCGCTTACACTGCAGAAAGGAGTGTGCTTTTTCCCGTACAGGGCGAGATCCCCATGAATCTCGTCGGAAATGACCATAACCCCGTGCCGGTCACATATCTCCGCCAGGGTGGCCAGCGTCTCCCGATCCCACAATATTCCACACGGATTCTGCGGGTTGCATAAGAGAAGGATTTTTGTCTTGTCATCAAACAGCTTTTCCAGCCCATCGAAATCCATCTGGTACCCTCCGTCCTTGAATATCAACGGGTTATCGACCGCGACTCGCCCCATACGCTCGATGTACAAGCGGAAGTGGTCATATACTGGAGGCTGGATGATAACTTTGTCTCCCGGCTCTGTGAAAGTGAGATAAGCCTGGTTGATGCCCGTGATGACTCCCGGAGCGTAGCCTATCCATTCCCGGTCAAGATCAAAGCCATGATAACGCTTTTGCCAAGCATGGATAACATCATAAAACTCCGCCGGGATGGAAGTGTAACCTAAGACATCCCGGTCCAGACGCATACGCAAAGCCTCCGCGACAAATGGATCTGTCTTCATATCCATATCAGCGATCCACATCGGAATCTCCCCGTCTGTCGCCCTGCCATATTTAATGCTCCATGTTCCGGATCTGTCGTGTACGGCGTCAAAATCCCATCCCTTCCCCGCACTTGCTTTTGCGCAGGAGGCCAACAGGGCGCTTAGCGTTCCGACCGGAATCAGTGTCGAGGCACCGGCAGCGGCAGTCCCTTTTATGAAGTCTCTTCTTCTCATATCCTATATCCGAGTAAACACAAATTTAGATAAATTCGTTATATTAGCGCATCCTAAAACCAGAAATGATGAGATTTCAAATCCACGCGATCATCGCCTCGTTGGCTGTCCTGCTGGTCTCCTGCGCCCAGGCCCCGAAGGATATCCAGACAAAGAGCTTCTTCCAGAAAGACTCGACGGAGTATTCAAGGATGTCTATGAAGATTGACCTCCCGGTCTCTTCGGGAAGCGTCGCCTCCAACATCAAAGCGAAACTGATGGAAGTGACGGACGACATCCTGAGCCGCGTGACGTCCTATGAGAACGAGCGTTTCTACCCGCCTTATGATGGAGATAAGGCTGACACCGATGCTTTCGTGGACTATTATTTCAAACAGACCTCGTCCCTCATCGAGCACCTCTCCCGCTCCGAGGTCGAGGAACGGAACGCCTACATCATGGAAGATGATGACATGTCAGAGGCCCAAAAGAAGCAGATTCTCGCCTACATTCCCATGTGGGGTTATGACTTCTCCCTTGAGAAGATCTATGAGAATCCCGCTTGCGTGGTCTTCAAATCGATGGATTACATCTACATGGGCGGAGCACATGGGGGAGTCGTCGGCAAGGGCGGCCTGACTTTCGACAAAAAGGACGGAAGCCTTGTCGAGCATTTGGTCGACAGGGCGAAAGCCGCTGATATCCAGCCGCTTCTGGTGAAAGGAATAATTGATTATTTCTCTGACGCGGGCTTTAAGGTCAGTGCTGATCAGATTCACGAATACCTGTCGCTGGACGGGGACGCCATCCCTCTTCCCGCATGGGAACCCTACCCTTCGGAAAAGGGTCTCGAGTTCATCTATCAGCAATATGAGATCGCCAGCTATGCCGCTGGAATGCCTTCTTTCACAGTTTCTTACGACGACATCGCCCCCTTCCTGACCCCGCAGGGCCAGGCGATTAAGGAGGCGGTGGCGAAGTAAGATTCAGCTATTCCACAGTCGGGAATATAGTAAGGCGGAGCGTAGTGCTTCCGTAAGGGACGAGCGGGATGTATTCAACATCACCGTCCTCTGTCTCGAATGTCTCAGGGAGCGGAGGAGTGTACCTGTCCTCCTGGAGGGTCCAGCCTTTCACACCCTTGACCGGCACCTTGATCACATAAGGGACCGTGGCGGGATCGAAGGGGAAGCCCTTGGCTCCGGTAGCCTCGACCTTGATATCCTTGAGTCCGCTCTCAACCAGGGCGTAGTTCCATTTGCCTGAAGGAGTCATCTTCCAGCTCTTGAAATCAGGATTGGCCGAAACCTTTCCGGCGAGATTATCGTAGATTTTGTTGTCTTCCTCGACCAGGGCGGGCACAGCGTAAGCGTACACTATGGGACCTCTCTGGACGGACTTTCCGGTGTGGGGGTTATCCACGATCTCTATCTTCATGGGGAGATCCACGGTGAAGGTGTCACCGCTCTTCCAAGCCTTTGATACTGTGTGGAATCCCTTCTGTCCGGCGGTGCTCCATTCCGGGATGCGGTAAGTGAAGTCCATATTGACAGGATCGTTGATGACCTTACCATTCTTAAGGAAGGTGAACTCGAACACGATCCTCTCTTCGAAAGGATATTCAGTCTTCTCCTCGATCTTGACCTCCAAGCCGTCGCCTAAATCATAAGTCACCGCGGAAGGTCCGTAAAGAGCCGCTACAGGGTGTCCCTTCTTGTCTTTCAACCACATTCTGGCGACATAGTTAGGCATATACCTGTGGAGATTGCCAATGCAGCACTCGGTCTCATGGATAGGCCTGTAGGCCATCCAGGTCAGGCCGTGCTTGAAGCGGTTGTGGTTGGACTCTCCGGTGGCGATCACCTGGTTGGGGCAGGAGAAATATTGCATGGTCTTGAAATCCTTTGTGATGGATCCGAGTCCGCCGTTGAATATTCCTTTCTCAATGCGATCCGCCCAACCGCCGTCTCCGGTGGTCATCAAGTAGTAACCCATCGTCCAGGTGTAGTCGCTGACATCGCAGGTCTCATGGCTCGCGAGAGGGTCGTTTCCGGCGAGAGCCTCTGAGGATGAATTGATTCCGTCGATCAGCATATTCGGCTCCTCCATCTTCTTCTCGGCGTGAAGGGCAGCCTTGAGATAGTTCTCGTCTCCCGTGTAGGCATACAGGAGGAGAGGAATCTTAAGCAGCTCGTTCATCGTGACGCCGTGCATGTTGAACACGCTCTCATCCAATGCGGTGATCTGGGTCATGTCGCTCGCGTTCTCGGCCCAAGCCTTTGTCGCAAGATCCAGGAGCGCCTTGTTTCCGGTCAATGAATATGTCCAAAGAATGCCTTCCACGTTGATGACGAAGCGATCCATACCCATCTCTTCCACTGAATATGACAGGTAGTTCTTTTCCAAAGCCTCCGGAATCCTGGGATCTCCAGTGGCCTCATAATAAGCCTTTACGGCCCTGAAGAACACGGCGAACGGCCAGGCCATTGATCCGGTCTCAGGTCCGAGACGTCCCTCGGGACGGTCCTTGGAGTTGATAAGCTGCTGTTTAGCCCTTCTTTCCTGCATTCTGGCCATCCTCTCCCTCAGCCTCGGATCCTCGGAGACTTGTGCGGAGAAGTTCTGTCCTTGACCATTGCCTTGGGGTCTCTGGCCTCCCTGGAAGTTACCTCCCGGGAAACCGTTGAAACCACGCTGCTGAGTGTTGTCCTGCGCGGACGGCGGCACGCCTTTCTTGGCCGGAAGCGGATGGTTGAGAACATAATCGATATTCTCCTGCCAAGTCTTCAGAAACCGTTCATCATCAAGCACGTAACCAAGCCTTGTGATGCCGTCCAGATAGTAGGCGGTCTGCTCGAAACGCCACCAGTCAGCGCCTCGTCGGTCGGAATCCCTCTCTAGTTCTCCGGCCCAAAGGACGGAGTTGAAAGGATAGGCCATCGCCTCGGGATGGCTGGAAAGCCCGTCCCTCTGCCTCTGGAGAATCTCAAGGAGCCATCCTTTCGGCTCGATCTTGTCGATGAGTCCCTCGCTGAACTTGGCGTACGGAGGGGCCGGAACTGTCGATCCGATAGCTGGATCTATCTTCTGGTCAAAAAGTTCCAGGATGAAGGTGGCTCTGGCCGGGACATGCATCTGACCGAGAATGTCGTAAACCTTCCCGGTCACAACATCCCTTCCTGAGGTGTAGCCCTTTGTCACGTCACGGAAGCGATCCATCTTGATGTCCACATCCTTGTCAGAGCCGCTCAGTATGACCAGCACGGTCTCATCCCCTTTTTGCCTCGCATAGACATAGCAATTGCCGTTCTGCTGGAGCGGGGCGTATTGGGTCATAGTCCCCTCCGTCACAGCCTTCGAGTTCTTCCTCCAGTTGAGGATCTTCTTCATGTATGAATATGCCTCCCTTTCCTCGGGGGTTCTTCCAGCCTCGGTGAACACACTCCTTTCGTCTCCCGGCCAGCCTCCTGGCATATCCTTACGGATGGCTCCGTCTCCCTGGGCCTTGGTGGCCTTGAACAGCAGCTCAGTCCCGTAATAGACCTGAGGTATTCCCCTGGTAGTCAGCAGGAAACCTATTCCTTGCTTGTAGCGGTTGAGCCCCTTGTCCTCTACTCTCGAGAAGCGTCCCAGGTCGTGGTTGTCAAGGAAAACAAGCACATTGGACGGGTCTGGATATAGGATGTCGTTGGCCATAGAGACATAGATGTTGAACAAACCGGTCGGGTTCACGTCGTCGGACTTGCTCTCATAAGTGAAAGCGTCCGGGGCGAGGAAAGCCAGGTTGAAGTCCATCACACTCTTCAGGTGGGAATCATATTCCTTATTCAGGGCGCTGCCTCTCTGCCACCATGCAGGGAAGCCGCTTCCGACCGGATACCAAGTCTCTCCGGTGATATTGAAGTCGGGATATTCCTCAAGAGTTTCCTTGCACCATCTCGCCGCGAAAAGGGGATCCATGTAGGGATGGGTATCCTGACGAACTCCGTCGATCCTGGCATATTCAATCCACCAGATACAGTTTTGTATCAAGTAGTTGGCCACGAGAGGATTCTTGTGGTTGAGGTCGGGCATGCCCCTGTTGAACCATCCGTCCGAGAAGAGTTGTTTCTCTGAGGGGGCAGCATGGGGGTCGACAGCCGTCCACTTGTTGTGGCTGGTTCCGACGAAGGTGTTGTTGAAGTTGAGCCAGTCACCGGTGGGCAGGTCCTCCATCCACCAATGTGAACTTCCGCAGTGGTTGAATATCATGTCCATAACCACCTTCATCCCGTTGTCATGGGCCTTCTTGATAAAGGCGAGATACTCATCCATCGTTCCGAAACGAGGATCGACCGCATAGTAATCAGTGATCGCATAGCCGTGGTAGGTACGGGCCGAGTTCTCCTGGACCGGGTTGAGCCAGATCGTGGTTATCCCTAGGTCCTTGATGTAGTCGATATGGTCCGCGACGCCTTTGATGTCGCCACCATGGCGTCCTCCGTCACGGCTCCTGTCGGCTGTCGCTCCGCCGATGGTGTCATTCTGCGGTTTCCCGTTGGCGAAACGGTCCGGAGTGATCAGGTACAACACGTCTTTCGGGCTGAATCCCATCGCTCCAGGTTCCTTGCTACGCTCTTTTAGCTCGTATGCTTTTACGGTTTTCTGTCCGTCGAGATTGAACGTGAGGTCGAAAGAACCGGCCTTGGCCTTGGGACTGATCTCCAGATCGACAAACAGGTAGTTGGGGCTCTCGACTCTGGTCACGCCCTTAAGCTTGATGTCTTTCCGCTTCAGGGAGACATCTGCTTTGCCGATGCCCTCGCCATGGACGAGCAGTTGCAGGGAATTGTTTTTCATGCCGACCCACCAGAACGGCGGCTCGATCCGGTCGATTCCCTCTCCCGCTGCTGAGAAAATGCTTCCCGCAAGCAAAAGGATGGTGACCGTCAATGATTTGAAAAGGTTTCTCATCGTGGTTTGTAAAAAGATATTATTAATTTGAATTAGAATCCGTTTCGGTAAATATACAAAAAAATCGGGAGGCTGGTGGAAAACACCGGCCTCCCGAGTCAATTATATAGGAGATACGCTACATCGCCTCGATCAGCTCGTCGTTGGAGTAGGCGTCGGCTCCGTAGCAGGTCTTCAGATAAGCCAGACCGTTGAGGTAATCTTCCTCAGTGAAGGAATCGGTAGCCTCTTTGGCGACCACCACATCATAGCCGAGGCAGTAGGCGTCGGCGGAAGTGTGGCGCACGCACATGTGGGCGTGGAGACCAGTCATGATCACGGTCTTGACTCCGAGTTCCTTGAGAAGAATGTCAAGGTCGGTCTGGAAGAAACCGCTGTAGCGGCGCTTCGGAACCACATAATCCTTCTCGCAAAGCTCCAGCTCAGGAATGACCTGGGCTCCAGGAGTTCCGGCAATGGCATGGTCGCCCCAAATCTGGAGCTCCCTGTCAATGCCCGGAAGATGGGCGTCATTGCAGAATATCACGGGAACACCCTTCTCACGCGCGGCTTTGAGGAGCCTTGCGGTTGCGGGAACGATAGCCTTACCACGGTCGCAAGCGAGCGAGCCGGTGACGAAGTCGTTGAGCATGTCAACGACAAGGATGGCGGGATGATTGAGTTTTTCCATTTTTATCAGTCAATTGTTGTTTACCAAACCGTTAGGAAAAAAGCAAATACTATTCCAAAGTCCTAAGCAGCGCCTTTGAACTGTTGATCACCGCAGCGGCCTCGGCATCGGTGGATTTCTCCCAGTCAAGGTTGAGAATCTTCTCAAGCTGAGCGTCAAGCAGGGCGGCCTTCTTTGGGCTCAGTTCCTGGCGGATCGCACGGATCTTCTCGTTGTCCTGGATGCCCTCGATGAGCCTCTGGAAGCTGATGCTGGGGCCATCAGGGTAGACCAGGTAGCAGTCTCCGGCTCTCCAGGTGCGGAAACGGGAGTCCACGCAAGGATCCTTTACCCAACTGTTGTAGGCCCAGCGGAGGTAGCCGCTGTAGCCAGTCGCTGCGGCGAACCAACCCAGATAGGCGGACTCTGCGGGAGCGGAATCTGTGAAGGTGTTGGGACGCTGGGGACTGCAGCAGGTATAGAATGTTACCTTCTTGCCTTTGGCCAGATGGCTGGCGACCTCTTCGGGAGTCATTTGCACAGGGAGTCCGGGACGGAGGGCGAAGCTGATGTCGTACATCCTCTCGGCGACCTCGGGACCGAAATAGTTGATAGCTCCCTCAATACGGTAGTCTTTGTCGGCCTTGTAGATGATGGAATAGGCATGCTCGAGAAGTTCCTTTGGACGCTCGTCCATAGCAAGGCATGACTTGTCGAACCACCCTTTGGCCCTGAGATGCTTCGCGAGGTCTGTCAGGAAGGGCAGCATATAATCCTCATATTCCTTTGAGCCGGGATCCATCTTCTTGGATACGGAGACGTTGAGGGCAGCGTCGAAATACTCGAATGTGAGATGCCAAGGAAGAATTGAATAGCAGTCGATTTGCTCGGTGATTCCGCAGCTCATCATGAACTCGATCCATTTGTCGAAGACGGAGTAGTCATATTTCCAGGTTC
The DNA here is from genome assembly GCA_902785575.1 of uncultured Bacteroidia bacterium. GTDB lineage: Bacteria > Bacteroidota > Bacteroidia > Bacteroidales > UBA932 > Cryptobacteroides. The sequence continues at coordinate 25,040 of CACZZF010000016.1, forward strand.
CGTCCAGTCCCTTGAATTTGCCCACCATGCTCTCGAAAGGATCCTCGGTCTGACTGTTCCAGGGGTGCTGGAATATGCTGGCTGTGATCACTTTCTGGCCTGCGGAGGCGAGGTATTCCATAATCGGACGCATAGCCTTGAAATGCTCCTCGCTCCAAAGCGGCACATCGAAATAGCGGGCAACGGCATAGGGATTCTGCCAGAGGTCGAGGTGGAACTTCCAGTCTTTCGGCTCGGGAAGGATCCTCTTGCTTACCTCAATGGTGTAAGGGATAGCGAAGGACTTGCCATCAGCCTTGGCTATGACAGTGCCTTTATACTTGCCAGGTGCGGCGTCACGAGGGATATTGATCGTCAGCCAGACAGGGCGGACCGTCTTGGCGGGAACAGCCATACTCTTGGCTTTGACGAGCCTGTCCGGGGCAAGGACAATATCACCTTGGAAAACCACCTCTCCCATCACATAGGTCTCGAAATACTTGTCAACGGCCTTGGCGGGAATGACGTTCTTTCCGGCTACCAGGTCACTGGCCTCAAACTCAAAGGCTTCCACGGCCTCAGGAGCGACAAGCACAGCCTGGGCGTTGACCCTCTCTCCCCTCCAGCCGTAAAGGGCAAGGGTCTTGGCGAGGGTCGGGACATCGTCTTTCTTGTACTTCTTGTCGATGGTTCCCCACCCGAAGGAGGTGGTTGTCACGTTGTTCCAGACAGCGACGGGGGTCGGATGCGGATCCTCCATTTCTATAACCGGCTTCTGCTGGCCGGACAGCATGGCGCTTGAGAATACCAAGCAAGCCACGGCAAAAGCTATTCTTTTCATATTCTCAAAGATAACACTTTTAGAAGAATAATCCTTCATTATTTCTTTCTGTGGAGTTTCTCGGTAGCCTCCTTGATGATGGCGTTCTCCTCAGAGAGGTCAATCATCACATCGTAGGGCTTGCCTACTCCGAGGTTCTCGTCCCAGATGTTGGAGGCCTCCACTGACTTGATGCAAGCCGCATAGTTACCAGCCTTCAGCTCATCCCTGGCTTTGCCGAGGCAAGCCTTGCGGTAGATCTCGTGGCCTCTTCTGGCGCCTTCCATAGGCATAACCTTGAGCTTGGATAGGACCTTGAGGGACTTGGTGTACTGCTTTGCTCCGCAGAGAGCGTCGGCATAGGCGAGTCCGAACTCGAACTTGTCGGGATATTTCTTGAAATACCTCTCACCAGCGTCGAGAGCCTCTTTCCATTCGGAGTTATTCCTGTAGTAGTCCACCAAGGCCTTGCCGGTGCGCCAATCCTGAGAGATTGACTCCGCCTTCTTGAGATCAGACAGTTTGTCGTTCCCGGTGCGGAGAATCGCCCTGGTAAGATAGAAAGGATTGTAGTCAGGCTGGTTGCCGCAAGATTCCATAAGCTCGGCTGCCTTGTCTTTTCCGGCGTGACGCCAGAGGATCAAGGCTTTGTAATAGTTGAGCTTCCAGTCAGGGTTCTTGCCATTTGCCCAGTCGAACACTTTGATCATCTCAGGCCTGAAAGGGAACACGTACTCGGGCGATGCGGCATTGGCTTCCTTGATTAGGGCGTCGGACTTTGAGGTGTCACCCTTAAGGCAGGCTATGTATGCTCCCAGATACTTGGCAGAAGGATATTCAGTCATGGCGCAGAGCTCGGATGCCTCGTCAAGAAGTCCGCTGTCGAGGTAGAGGAGGGCGGTCTCGAGGATAGTCTCTTGAGGCAGCTCGCACTTGAGAGTCTTTGTGAATGAGGCTGGATCGCCGGCTGCGAGTTGGCGCTCGAAATTGAAGTAAGGGAACAAAGGAAGTTCAGTGGCCTCTGTCTTGAGGATACTATCGACGGTCTTCTTGTCTCCGAGATGCCTTGAGGCGACGACCTCGGCCCATGTGCCTTCCACGGTACCGCTCTTCCTGGCATAAGTGAGGGCCAGGTTCCAATCCTTGTCGGCTATAGCCAATTTCGCCAGCTCAGTGTAGGCGGCGCCCCTGTAAGCGGCCGTGTAGGTGGCTATCGAGAATCCGTCCTTGGCTTGGATGGTCTTGCCAATCGCTTTGGCCGCCAAGCCGTAGAGGTAGTTGGCTTCTCCGTCGTAAGTGTTGATTGTCAAGGCTTTCCTCGAATATTCAAAGGCGTCTTCGTACATTCCGCAATGGAGACTGAACGATGCCATGCCCCTGAGGGCGGGAGCGTACCATTTGTCGATGGCCAGGCAGGCCAGGTACTCGTCACGAGCTTTGTCATAGTGGCGGACATTCATAAGCTGGTCGCCTCTGAGGCAATGGCCGTAAACCCCCTTCCAATTGAAGTCCTCCGGCATGGCGTCCGGTCTCTCGGTCAGCCTGTCAGTGGGATCCTCGCTGTAGGTCAGGTCACCATTCCCGACAGTGACTTTTATGAAACCGTCGGTGACTCCGCTCACAGTCTTTGTCCAAGGTTTCAGCGGAGTGAAGGCGACATCGTCCGAGGAAAGGGCTTTGTCTCCGCAATAGATTGTCACTCTTTTATTTCCACTGCAAATAGGGGAGAGTTTGACGGTGGCTTTCCCGCCTTCCTCGCGTTTGACGGAAAGGGCTCCAAACGGGCTGGCCTGCTGGAAACTGCCGATGTTCTCGACAGAATACCAGTACTCTGTCCAGCAGTCGTCGGATTTAGGTGCGAAAGAATGGTTCTTGAAAGGAGTGTCGATGCTCTCGATCTGAGAAGGCTGGTTGAACATCCTTCCCGCCTGAAGCTCGACATACTGGCCATGGTTGTCGGTCAGCAGGTCTTCCCAGATGCCTCCTTCCCTCGATTGGCTCCAGCAGAAGAACTTCCGGCCGAGTTTCTCGTCAGGCCTTGAATAATGAACATAGCCGAAATCATCGTCATGCCAGTAGGCTCCGAAATAGCCGTCATATCCACCGATGATGTGGTAGGACTTTGATCCCTCGAAAGCGTTCTGGGAGAACCAGGAGAGATCCCTGCCCTGCGGATCGACCGGGAAGGCGTGGGCATCACCGGAATGGCCGATATACCTGTCTCCTGGCATCTGTATCTGGAGGTTACCTCCGGCCTTGAAGGCGGCGTTGGACCAGTTGTAGTAAGGCTGCTCCAAAGGTGAGGTGTTGATGTAGCGGGCGGTGGTCGTGAAGCAAGCCTTGTCGGCAGGGACGTTGATCTCCACTGTCCACCAGGTCCTGGTCAGCAATTCAAATGAGGCGATTATGCAGCTCACGCTGCCGTCCTCGTTTTCCCTTGTCATATAGTCGACAGGAGTGGCGGTTGTAGGGATGTGGCCGATGATCCCGAAGTTGAACTCTATACCTCCGGAAGTCCAGGCGCCTCGCATGGCGATGTCCCTGAATTTGACCACATTGTTGTAGTACACGAATTCCAGGCCTCTGGTCTTGTCGATGGCACCCCAGACCTTTCCTCCGATCTCGGGGAACACGGTTACGCTCACCCAGTCATTCTCCATGACAACGGTCTTCCATTCCTTGTTCTTCCCGACCGACTCGTAGCCGTCGAAGCGGAAGTAAGGATATTGGGTTTGGTTCGGGTTGGCGACCGGATTGGGGTCCGAGAAGTCGTAGGTGAGCATGGAGGTCTTTCCCTCTGTCAGTGTCGCTTTCCCTGGAGCGGCGCTCAGGACACCGGCCGCCAAGCAGGCCAGCATCAGTGATAGTGTTATTCTTTTAATCATAGTGATAATATTATACTCAATTACACGAACATCATCTAATTCTCAATGACAATCAGCCAACCTTCCTTGCTCTTGACCGGGATGAGTTGACCGGCCTTGAAGGAAGTCTCTTCCTGGAAGTTCATGATCTCAGGTGCGGTGATCTTCGCCTTTGCGGGATCTATTCCAATAGCTTTCCAATTGACTGTCAACCTAATGGTCTTGTCTTTGCCGGAGAAGTTGCCAATAGACACCAGTGTCTTGCCGTCCTTTACATAAGCCGTGGCCTTGACATCCAAATCCGAGGTGGTGACCGGGCAATCAGGATCCCAATAGCCAAGCATCTTCGCCTCTGTTATCCCGAACTTATCCCAGAACTTCCAGACCGGCACAGGGGATTTGACATTCTCTTTCCCGGTCCCGGTCCAAGAGTGTCTGGCTGTTGTGCCGTAGACCATTCCCAGGAACCTGTTTCCGCCATCCTGCAGCATCTCGCTCATCACTCCGAACGGGATTCCTGAGAAGGTGACAAGCCACTGATCCGGAGTCATCTCATTGTACCTGTAGCTCTCGCCGAACCAGAGCCTGTCCATATACGGGAAGAACTCGGTGTATTGGTTGGCCGGACCCTGTGAATATCCGGTGTTGGAGTGGAGGTCAATCAGCGCGCCATCGTGATACTTCTCCAGGATCTTGCGGATTCTCTTGACGGTAGTCCTGTCGAAGGAAACGTCATCCATATAGATTCCGTCGAGGTCGTAGTTCACCAATATCCAGCGCAGTCCCTCAAGGAAGTAGTTGATAAACCTTGAGTTAGGGGTGAGAACCAGGGCGGCGTCGGAGTCTCCTTCCTTGATCAGGACTCCATCCCTGATGTTGTCGAGGGCTGTGTACCACGCAGGCTTGTAGTCATCGATCAGGTGCTCGCAGTCCCAAGGCAGTCCGTAACCGACTCCCTCCAAGAATATCTCGTGGTTCAGGCTGTGGAAGGCATAGACCTCTTCGCAGTGGGTGGTCAGTTCACGAATGGTGTAGTACAGTTTCACCTTCCTGCCGTTCTCGTGCTGATGCTTGATGTGGGCGACCAAGGAGTCCCGGACAATATAAGGATAGTTGATGTAAGGGTTCAGATTCGTGGCGTGGTGGATATTACCGATATTGGCTCCGTCCTCTGACGCCTTGTCGAATCCGGAAGGGGTGGAGTGGTAATATCTCTCCGAGAAGTGCTTGGCTGGATTGAGATCCTTGACGGGGGTGATCAGCAAGTTGAACTCATAGTTCATAGGCTCCTTGCCGATCGTCCTCTTGCCCGTGGAGGCGACCACGGTGGCAGGTTTGCCTTTGGCTCCGCTGACAGTGACTGTCCCGAGATGATTGTTGCTCCAGACGGGTGTCGGTTCCGGCTTATAGTCCCAGATGAGTGGTCCGTGGTAGGTTCCGCCTCGGAACTCAGTGTGAAGACCAGCTTTCACGCCACCGATCCAGTAGCTGTCGTAGGAACCATCCCATTTATAGGTGTAGTTGACAGGACGGTATCCGCCTCCTTTTCCGCCGCCATATCCTATACCGAGGAGATACTCGGAAGAGTAGGCGCTGTAGGTGGAGACAAGCCTCACATCCTTGACGTCGATTTCTTTTTCCGAAGAGACAAAGATGTCGAAATGCATATGGCCGTCAAACTCCATGTTTCCTGTGAGATCGAACTTGATCCCATTCTGCTCAGAAGAGGCTTTCCAAGTGACGAGACCGGCCGCGTCCTTGGTGATCTTCACGTTGTCGGCGTTGAAGACGACTTCACCGTTCTTTGTGGATACAATCAGCTGCTGCGGCTTTTCGAACACGTCCTTGCCATTGATCTCGATTTTTCCGACCATACCGTTGGCTCCGACCTCGATGACTTTGCCGGTCGCCTCGACTTTATTCCCGTCCACAGTCATTTCCTTGAACGGGGCGACAGGCTCATTGTCCAACGCTATGGTTGAGTTGAGCCAGCGTAGTCTGGCGTGTCTCCAGGTCTCCGAGTCGCCCTTATCCGCCAGAACCTTTGAAGAGACTTTAATCTCAATCGGTATTACTTGAGGCTCAACGCCTTCCGCTGAGATAACCGCTTGTCCCTTATAGGTCCCAGGCTTGGCGTCCTCAGGGATCTGGACTCCACACCAAAGAGCCTGCACCTTATCTTTGGGCACGTTGATGGTGAAATCCAGATGCTTGCCATCCCAGTTTGTTCCCTCCTGGTTGAAGCAAGTCATGGCATCCGTCCCGATCGTGGCATTGCCGTTCTTGAGCTCTGAGAAAGCGACTTTGACATTCTTGAGTTCCTTCTTCGCCGCCCAGACACCTAACTGCCATGCGTAATATTCATTCCTGCAGGCGAGGCCTTTGAAAACCGTTTTCGGACCCTTCGCCCATCTCGCGGGAATCTGGCAAGTCAGCTGGATAGGGAAGGCCCTGTCCTCGGGGAATATAACCATATCCTTACCGGCGGCTGACTTCACGGCATCCATTTCTTCCTTTGTGGCAATCAACCCCATAGGGCTCCAGAAATTGAACCTCGAAACGCTCTCGAAGCATTTCACCGTGGCTTTCGGAAGCTCATTATTTCCGCCAGCCACTTTTTCGGCCCAGGCCTTGTCCGTATCGTATTCTGGTGGAAGATAATCGTTCCAAGGTTTGCCATATCTAGCGTCTCCGCTTCCTGGACGCCATTTATAAGGCAGGTAATAGATGTAATAAGTCCCGGCTCCGGCCGTGGGCCTGAAGACCACCTTGCCTTTTTCCGAAGTCATCTCTGTGACCATTACGTCCTTGATCTCGTTGTCTTCGGCGTCGGTGACAATTATTCTCTTAGTGTCTATCCTAAGATCCGGGCGCCTCCAGGGCAGCTGGGCGACCACGCCATCGGCTGAGGTCTCACCAACAGTGACAACAGCCCTGTGATGACCTCTCTGGTCAACCTTCCATTGGGTATCCGCTACTTTGAATGGAATCCCGTCAGGGGCGAACGCCTCGTAGCGGCTATTCCCGTCAGGGTACCCTTTTTCTTTCACGCATCCTGCCAGACAGAGAATCGAGATTGTGAAAGCGATTGATAATGAATAATAAAACTTAATCATTCTGTCAGGATATTATTTCAATGTGGAAAGTGCCTTCACCATCGGAAGCTCATAGTAGAATACCCAATCGCTGTTCATGGTTTTGGCGGATAGATGGTTGTGACGGTTCTGGTCGGGCAGGTAGCCTTCCGGCTGTTCCATAAACCTGGTCTTGGAGTATGTGTCCAGCAGCCTCGCGCGCATCGTCTCGAAATATGAACATACCTCCTCTATCCCTTTCAGGGCTTGTTTCCTGCTCTCGTAATCGCTGGCTTGGTCATATTTCTCCAAAGACAGGATCACCATGGCGGGGAAGTGGAGAAGGTCATTCAGGGAGTCATAGATATCAAGGGTATAATGCCCCCGCAGAGCGGTCTGATGAGCCTTTCCTATTTTCTGGCAAATATCTTTGTAAAGCTGGTCCGCCTCCTTGGCTTTAGCGATTCTCTCCTTGTACGTCTCGCTCCATTCCCCGGGTTTCTCCGGGTCTGGAAGTGAGATGAGCTTGAAGTCTGTCGTCCCCCAGGCTGGATTCCTTCTGCCGGAGGTGACTAAAGCTCCATCGAAGAAATAGGCCAGTTGTTCCATCTTGTTAACGAATTGGATTGTGTTGTCCTCGGGAGGGAAACCGAATTCTCTTTTGGCATGTGCCACCTTGAATTCCTCGATGGTCCTGCCGGTGGGGTTCCATCCGAATTCCGCTTGGGCGATATAACCTCTCCAAACGGTCTCCAGATGGGGTGAGCCGTCATCCCAGGCGGTCGCCAATATTCCCGCGAGGTTGTTTTCCGCCACAAGTTGGCTGAACCCCTGGATGATTCCGGCGTTGGTGTCGTTGCGTGGCAGGTAGGGAGAGGCGCCGTAAGAGGCTGCGGTAGCCCCCATCACTGTCAGCCCTGAGTCTCTGTACCACTGGAGGATACGGCGGTGACCCGCCAAGGTGGCGTCTCCATAGAGCCAGCGCATGTAGACGCAGTCTTTAGGGAACAGGTCGATGCTTTTGTCCAGTTTCTCACTGTTCCATTCCCTGGCAACCTCTTCCTCTGAACTGACATTCGAGAACCGCATCACTCCTCCATACTTCAATGGCATATCGTCCCAGAAGATGGGAGTGCGGCCATTCTCCCTCGCAAAATCGCACACTTTCCGGAGCCAATACATCTGTAACTCAAAGGGAGTCTTGCCGGTGGCTTCGCATCGTTCATCTATTCCGATCGCGGAAACTTCATCCCCTCCTATGTGGAGATATTTCCCATATGGCATAGCCTCAAGGGCATCCTTGTAGAGGTCGAATTGAAGCTCGTAAGTATCTGGATTAGAGGGGCAGAACTCCCAGTCGCTGGCGGGGTTCTCACGCAACTCCCAATGGTGTTTCAAGATGAAGGAAGCATGTCCCAATCCTTGAACAAGGGGGGATATCTCCACATGATGGTCTTTGGCGTAACGGCAAAGCGTCTGCATCTCCTGCTTGCTGATGGCGTTGGGAGAGGCGATCTCAGGGCGGCGGGTGTATCCCAGTTTGTCCTCAATCTCCCATATCACGGCGTTGACCTTGTAGCGGGCCAGCCTGTCAATCTCCCGGTAGTAATACTCCATCCTGTCCAGATGGTGCTTGGTGTCCCAGAGGACGGCACGGTAAGCAATTGAAGGGTAGTCGGTTATCTTTAGCTGAGGAATAGGGGTCCGGCAGTCCCGGCTGTCCTCCATAAGTTGCTGCAGGGTCTGGCATCCATAGAAGAGTCCTGCCAGTCCACGTGACTTTATTGTCGCTCCATCACGTCTCACTTCAAGTATATATCCTTCCTCTGAATCGGGCACCCCGGCTTCCGTCAAGGCCAGCGCGATCCCTTTCCCCTTCTGGGGAGAGTTGGGAAGCGATTTAAGCAAGTCGGGAAGGGCCTCTTTGTCCAGTCCTTCAACCAACTGGATGTATGCGAAAGAGGTATAGTCAATACCTTTCTCAGACAGGACCTCTACCGATTGGGGCTGGGGCAGTATCTGGAATCTCCGGTCCAGACCCTTGGCGAATCCGCTGAGACATGACAAGAGAGCTGTAATCAGAAGGGTAAATAAATGGGAACGCCTCATAATCAATGTTATTATTTAACTATTGAGATCAAATCGGATTCTATGATTGAAGTCTTCGGGGCGAAATCCTGGGAGAGCATGTAATCCATTAATGCGGAGCGGAAAGCCCGGCCTTCCGGATATTCCATGACCGAGTCCAGATCTGAGGCGCACACCAGCAGTTTCCCCTTGCCGATGGTGGCTTCGAAAACGAGCCCTAACTTGTGGTTACGCTCCACATTGTCGATCACCTGAACTATCGGTTTCAACTCGGGGAAGGAGTCGAGTATCACTGGCCTGGAGACCTTAATGACCGGGAACCACTGCCAGTCGGTGTGTCTGGCGGTCGGGAACTCCTTGAAGAGGGGATGTCCCGGATCGGTCAGGATTCCGAGCGTCCCGGGTGAGACCGGTTTCCCGTTATTCTCGCATATCCTCTTGAACATCTGATAGTTCCAGTAGTCAGTCTGGAAAAGACCACCCACTGTGCCGGCTGTGTCTTTGGGCATATACAGCACTTTCCCTCCCTCTTCGAGAGTCTGTAACGCTTTCTTGTCAAGTGCCCGGGTGACGAGGATGTCTTTATTGTCGGGAGAGTTCTTGTCGGGATATACCCAGACCGGCCAACTGTTCACATGTTCCTTTCCATCCCCGCTCTTCGCGTTGATGGAAAGGAGTCCTTCTACCGGCCTTTTCACGCTCGACAAATCAACCTCGATATCTCCTAAGCCGGATAGACCTTCCCCGGAGGGAGGTGTAAGCTGTCCTGAGGCGCTTGTCGCATCCTCGCCAAGGGAAAGGGACCATGTCACTGAGGATATGCCCTTGCCGCCGCTGAAATCAGCTATCTTTATCGCGGCCTTGAAAGTCTCTTTTGTGCTCCAGCAATACTTCTCGAACTCGGCCAGCGGAACAATCTCGTCGCACCATCCCAGCCAGTCCTCTCGTTCCACAGTGCCCTTGCTGTCCATAAAAGCGTCCAGGATCCCGACATAAGCTGAACCTTGTCCCGGATAGTCCTGGATGTCAAGAAGTTGGAATCCTCCAAGGCCTGGAGTCCTTAGGCACATCTCAATGTCGGCCTTGTATAGCCTCGCAGCCCATTCTCCGGAAGCCAAGTGGAAGTCTTTCGCTTGATCTCCCAGACCCGCCTCGTTCAGGCGGCGTTGGAATTCCATCAAATTGAGAGGGACGAGCGGTCCGGTGTATTTATCTATTTCCGAATAGTCCGGATAGGTCTGGAACTGGCCGGTCTCATGGGAAATGACAGGGACCGGCGACAGTTTGAGAGCTCCGGCGAAGTTTCGGAGAGTTCCTGGGTGGAAATGGTTGAGTATGCCTCCGTCAAGAGCGTCGCAGAAGGCGAACGAGGATCGAACCTGGTTGTCGAAAGCCTCATAAGGCTCCCAGCCGGTCCTGACCGTGGCCTGGAAGTCCATCCCCTCGACATAACCTTTCATGCCAAGATAAGCGTTTGTCCCGTTGGTATAAAGAATATGCGGAGCTTCTGCCCTGAAGGCATCCACAAGGTCTCTCATCACCTCCGGCTCTCCCCAGAGCTCGTTTCCGAGTGAGAAAAGGGCGAATGAGGGATGGTGGCCATAGGTCCTGACGATGTTGAGGCCTTCTTTCTTTAGATATCCGAGCAGTTCGTCACCCTCCAGGGTGCCCCAGAAGGGAAGCTCTGGCTGGAGATATATTCCCAGGTCATCAGCGGCTTCGAAAGCGGCCTCCGGGGGGCACCAGGAGTGGAATCGCACATGGTTGATACCATAAGCGTCGCATTTGCCCAAATAATCGGACCATGCCTCCTTGTCCATCGGGGTATGTCCTGTCAGGGGGAAGACGCAAGCGTCATGTTTTCCTCTGAGGAATACCTTATGACCTCCAGCGGTGAACTGCCCGTCGGTAATCTCCAACCGCGGCATCGTCTTTCCCGCTTTTGTCAGCTTATTCGTCCGTCCAGACACACTCAACTCAATCTTCCCGATAATTCCGTTCCAATTGGTCTGGGTGTCCTCGGAATACATGTGGGAACTCCGTATGACTCCATCAGGAACACCTCCGGAATTGTCCACCATTATCTCAATCGTGTGGAAGCCAGGCTTCAGATGCCCGAGATTGTATTCCTGAGGAGTGGAAATGTTATTCTCCGAGCCGATCTCTTTTCCGTCCAGGAACAAAGTGGTGGCTTTGGTGCGCTCCAGGAACAGGATCACATCTTTCCGTGACCATGCGGCAGGGATCGTGATCCTTTTGCGGTACCAAGCTTTCCCGACATACGAGTGACGTCGGCTAAGCCTCACGGTCACAACTGTTTCCGAAGGCTCATTACCCTTCCCGGCAAGATCGGTGGTGCCGGGAAGACGAATGCTGTCCTCAAACTTGGCCCCGGCGCTCAAGGCACCTTCGGGATCAAGGGCGAATTCCCAGGAACCAGCCAAATCTATATTCCTTTGGCATGAGGATATCAATATGGCTGACGCGATGATCAGATAAGGGACCAGTTTTCTCATATTACTCAATAAACAAGAAGGTGACGGAATGGGCAGGTATCGAGATGGTTCCATCCTTTACGGGAAGAGTGGTGCCGAATGGTTGGACATGCTCGTCACCAATGTCGTTGAAATCGTCGGCGGAACGGCCTGAGAGTACTTTGGCGCTAACCTTCTTCGGGGCCTTGATGCCCATCCCCTTGAAATCAATGCTGAGTGCGATGTCCTTCTCCGGATCCTTGTTGGCTACGGCGCAGACATATTTCTTTCCGGTCTTGTCCATGGTAAGGATCATATCCAAAACCTTTGTGGAATCGTCTTGGAGTGAGATGGTTCCGACCTTGGCGTCCACTGGGACCACGTAAGGCAGCAGATCGTTGGCGTACATCTTCATCGTATAGAACGTTGTCCTGCGGACTATGCCTTCAGGATGAACGAATATCGGTCCCCTGGTGTTGGTGATGGGGGAGATGCAGGCTATGTCCACGACATCAGAATGCCGCAGGCAAGTGTTGAGGAAGCAGGCCGAGAATACAGCGTCTGCCATCGTGTACGTCGAGGCGATGTCATTCTCCCGGCGGGCTACATAGTCATAACCTCTTTTGAGGTCACCGATTCCGGGATGGTACCATCCTCTAAGGTTCCATTCATCGAAGGCGATCTTTATCTTGCCGTCAAAGCCCGCTTCTTTCAAAATGTCTATTGTTGTGCTGATGCTGCCTTCCGGGTCATCGGTTGACATCATGCAATCAAGGAAGGTCTTGCTCGGGTCGTGCCACACCCAGTAGCCGTGGATCGAGACATAGTCCAGCAGGTATCCGGCTTTTTTCAAAAGAGGATATGTCCAATCATGGCTTGGAAGAGCCGCGGCGAACAGCTTGATGTTCTTGTCGGCGCTGAGCATCAGTTTGGCGCTCTCGGTCACAAGCGGACCCCACTCGGCGGAGCTTTTCTCTCCAAGCTCATGCATTCCCCAGTTCTCGTTTCCGATACTCCAGTATTTGACGTTGAAGGGCTCCGGATGGCCGTTGGCTGCCCTCTGGCGGGCGAATTTGCCGACCGTCTGGTTGCAATATTCCACCCAGTCGCTCATCTCCTCCATTGTGCCTGTCCCGGCGTTGGTGCAGATGAAAGGCTCGCAACCGACTTTCCTGCACCATTTGACAAACTCGTCTGTACCGAAGGTGTTCGGGTCCTCGACCTGCCAGGCCTTGTCCCAAACGCTTTGCCGATCCGGGCCTACGGCGTCTTTCCAGTGGTAGGCTGAGACGAAACAGCCGCCCGGCCAACGTACAATGGGGACTTTCAGTTCCTTGACAGCTTCGATCACATCCTTGCGGAAACCATCCTCATCGGATAGTGGACTGCCTGGACTGAACACGCCTCCGTACACCTGGTTATCGAAATGCTCAAGGAATGCCCCGAATATCATGGGGTTATATTCCATGATTTCCGCATCCTGCTTGATGGTGAATGAGTTCTGGGCGAATAGGCAAGTGGATGAGATTAGTAAACTTGCTGCCAGCGAAAGAACTAAATGTCTTATTATCATAGCATTAATACTCTATAAAGACCGGGCCGAGCAGGCCGGAGTCGTGAAGTTGGCTTCCTGCGGCGGGTCCTGCTATGGTCCAGGTCTTCCTTTGAGCCTCTGGCTGGGAGGCGTCGTAGGCCAGGCGGTTGTACCATGTGCCGGTCACATCGACTGTCAGAGTGTTCTCGCCTTCTTGTATGAAGTCCTTGATATTCAATGAATATGGCTCTGTCCAAAGGACTCCGGCGCTCTTCCCGTTGACCTTGACGTCGGCAATGAAATCGACCTTGCCAAGATCCAGGACGAGGTCTTTTCCGAGTTGACCCTTGTCAATAGTAAAGCTTGCCTCATATGTGGCCGTTCCGGAGAACGCCTTGCCTTCCTCTCCAAGCGGAAGGTCTTTCCAAGGCTTCAGTTCATTAATCGCGATAGGCTCTGTAGGTGCTCCCCAACCATTCGGGAACTTGACAGTCCATCCTTCAATGGCGATCTGGCCTGCATCGGGTTTGGGTGCGAAAGCTTTCTCCTTTGCGGCGGGCGAGGAGGTTCCGCTTCTGAACACGACGAAGCCGCTCTCGGCATTGGCAAGGTCGAGGTTGACTTTCTTCATGCGACCCCAACCCTTGGCTTTCAATGACTTGACTGTGCCGTTAACAGGATCCCACCACTCGGCTTTGCCCTTGCCTTCAAGCTTTATGGTTCCGTTGAAACCCTCTCCGACAGGGGCCGCGATGTAATACCATTTGGCTCCATCGACCTCTCTCTCTGACCAGATGATCTCGGCTCCGCCATCCTGGATGTGGGGCTTCAGACCAAAGGCCTTCAAAGCGTCGGCCAGTTCGACACCCACCGCAAGTTTTCCCTTCCCGATTTTGCGGATCTTCCCTTCAGGGATACCTTCCCAAAGAGACTTCACTGCTTGGTCGAAACGATTGGCATCATCCTCGTTGAGGGTGGCGGGAGCTACGGGTGCTTTGGCGATGACTTTCGCTCCATTATTTACCAATTCCTTGATTTTCTCGATGGTCTCGGGGAGCATCCTTTCATTCTCCGGAATCCAAAGGACTTCATATTCAATGCCTTCCGGGGTGACAAGCTTGCCGTTTTTGACTGAGATGCGATTCAAGAGAGCGTCCGGGTTGCAATAGTCGTATTTGAAACCGTCGGGGAAACGGATGTCACCGCTCTGGCGCTTTCCGTTACCTGTGTATTGCGATGGCTTGTGGCCTACCTCATCGCCAAGGTACCAGAGAACGTCTTGGACAGGGCGGCCTCTCTCGAGGAGATAGCTTGTGCGGGCGAGGTATGTGGTGAAATGGTCCATATATTTCCACCAAGTCTGTCCTCTAAGGAAAGGGGTGCCTATCGCTCCACCGAATGTGGTTCCAGGGGGCAGGAAACCAACCTGGGGGTTGTGGGTATAGGTGTGGAACACGTTGTGGGTCACGCCTGCGGCCATGTTGAAGTTGGCCACCTCCTTGAGCATCTGCCAGTGCTCATCCCAGGTCAGGGAGAAACTGGTGAAACTCTCAGAAGCCACTCTGGGCTTGCCGTAGAGGTGGGCGGCTGACTCGGTGGGTTCGATGGGCTTGAAGTCCAGGTCGCCGACATAGCCCTCGGTGAAAGGCTGCCAGAACTCGCACATCGGAACATCGGCGTATTTGAAGTACTCTATCGGATCCATGGTCACGACATCGCTTCCGGCGGTCTCGTACTGGACCTCGAGGCCTTTCCCGTGGGCCAGTTCTGTCATTTTCCTGAAGAAATTCTCGACATATAGGCCGTTGGCCGTCCGCCTCCAGTCGATCAGGAAACGGCTCGTCTCCTCCTGGCTGTCAAGCACATATCCCATAAGGGCGGGAAGCCTGACCGCAAGGTCGTAGCCGGCGGCATCCTTGAAATCCTTCTCCATCGTGTCTGTCCAGGTCTGGGTGTTGCACTCCCAGCTGTCCATCAACATTCCTTTGGCTTTTCCGCCCAAGGGACCGTCCTGAAGCATTCCGACGTAATTCGCGAACTGGATTTCGGCTCCTTTGGGATCGAACTTGCTGCACTCCCAGCCAGTGGCTTCAGGAGTAGCGGGCGCATTGCGTTTTCCGAAATTGACATGGCCGAACCTCAAGACTGTCCAAGTGCCTTGAGGGCAGTCTCCAGCGGGAGCGATCCAATCAAGGGTTCCGTCCGGCTTCATCTTGCCGGTTATGTCGATAATGTCTTTTGTTTTGACGAAGGCCAGCGGATTCTGCTCTGTGTGCTGTTGGAAGGGTTCCTTGGCGATCAGGGTCCATCCGGCCTCACCTCTCCAGCTGTTCTTCCTCGCGGCTGACCAGAAGCGGACGAAACGCACTGACGCGGGGTGGGCGTTGGTCAGCGTAAAGGTGTAACTTTCAGCGCCTTCCACCTCATTGCAAGCGAGCACCATGTTGTTCACGCCGCCGTCCTGCCAGTTGCTCATCGGCAGGTCAGCGTCAACCAACGTTTTATCTTCTCCGGAACCTGTCTTAGCGATCAGTTTGACATGTATTCCCGGGTCGTAGCAGAAATTATGGGAGAACGCTCCCACCGGAGGAAGCTCCAAGGTGCGGATCACCTCACCTTTCGGCAGGGTAAAAGTAACCGTGGTGATCGTTCCTGGTTGGAGCTGTATGTCTTTGGTATTCAGGCCCTTGAAAAGCTCTTTCCATTCCTCGGGGCCGCTTGTCGGCTCTGGGACCAAGGCTTCCCCCGTGTCCCCGAGAGGGGTCGGGAAGGCCAGGACCTTAATGTCATGGTAGTCTCTCCAGGGCTCATCGGACGGCTGGCCTTTCAAGATGACCGTGGCCTTTTCGCCTACGGGAATATCTGTCCTTGACCAGACCAATTGCCTCATGGCGTTCTCCGGCTTGATCCAAGGGCCACCGGCCATGGACCAGCCAGGGCATGTCTGGATGGTAAGCCGGAGCCCAAGGCTGTCAGCTTTTCTACCCACATAACTGACCATATCTTCCCATTCAGGAGTCAACTGGGTCAGATGGCGGGTTGTTCCTGGCCACATCCCGCCAGAGCCGTGAAACCACTGGACTCCGGAGATTCCCGCATCGGCAATGGCCTGCATGTCAGCGTCAATGCCTTCACGGGATATGTTCCCACCGATAAAATGGAACCAGGTTTCGGGATAAAAGACCTTGCCGGGTCGCATGAAAGCGGCTTCGTCAGCAGGGCTGAACGGAGCCGCAAGTATCTTTGAATCGGGAACGATGCCCACTGGTTGCGCCCACAAACCAAGGCAGGCCAGCCCCATGGCAATACTTGTAAACAGGTGTCTCATATTATTTGTGACATGGTTAGTCTGTATGCCATAAATATACGAAAATATCCCGGAAACCGTTCCGGGATATTCTCAAATCGTTTTGAAAAGCTGTCAGTACATCAAGTGTTTCTTGGAATTATTCCTCCAGCCGGCGTCGCTCTTGTAGTCAGTGAAATATACCACGAGGTCAGCGTCGCTCTTGTAATCCACGAAGTAGATTTTCTTTTTGGCGTCGCTCTTGTACTTCACGAAGTGCCAGATGCCCTTGTTGGCGTCGGCGTCACTCTTGTAGTTAGTCTTGTACACGACAAGATCCGCGTCACTCTTGTATTTGGTCACATAGACTTTGACTTGAGCGTCGCTCTTGTAGTCGCAGCTATAGACAGTCTGCCCTGATGCGGCTACCCCTATCAGAGCCAGAACCAGAATAATTAATATCTTTTTCATAATGATGAAGTTTTATTCTTTTTGTAAATATAGCAAAAATCGTGGCAAACGAGACTAAAGAGGTCTCAGTTCTTTGATTAATGCGGGCGATCCAAGGCTCAGGCAGTCTACACCAAGTTCGCAAAGGACTTTGGCCACTTCCGGATCAGAACCAGCCTCACCGCACACTCCCACAGGGATGCCTGCTTTTTTGGCTGATTCCACAACCATCCTGACGGCCCGGACCACGGCTTCGTCTAGAGGGACGCAAAGATATGATACAGAGGAGTTTCCCCTGTCGGCAGCCATTACATATTGGACAAGGTCATTGGTGCCGATGCTGAAGAAACAGGCTTCCGAGGCGAGCAGGTCGGAGATGAGAGAGGCGGCAGGAGTCTCGATCATAACGCCTATCTCCAGTTCGTTATCGAAACATATTCCTGAAGCCCTCAACGAGGCTTCGCATTCTTCCACAAGCGCCTTTGTTTGTTTGAGTTCTTCAAGCCGGGTCACCATCGGGATCATCATCCTGACCTTGCCGTGGGCGCTGGCTCTCAGGATAGCCCTGATCTGGTCTTTGAATATGTCTGGCTTGGAAAGTGACAACCGTATTCCCCTCATCCCGAGGAATGGATTGTCTTCCTTAGGCAAATCCAGGCAAGGAGCCGGCTTGTCGCCTCCAATATCCATGGTCCTTATGGTTAATGGATAGCCCTGGCAGGCCTCCACGGCATCCCTGTAGATAAGGTATTGCTCTTCCTCGGAAGGAAGCCTATTATTGCCCAGGAAGAGGAACTCGGTCCTGAACAGGCCGATTCCTTCGGCTCCGCTCCGGATAGCTTCCTCGATGTCCTTTACGGAACTGGCATTGCCAAAGATTTTAACCCCGTTTCTCAAGATGGTTTGTTTCATCTTTTCCGGGATTTTGTTCCCTGCGGCCAGCCTGTCCTTGAATTCTTCAGTCTGACTATCTGTCGGATTGACAACAATTTCCGAAATGTTTGAGTCTACTAGGAGGAGGTCTCCGGTCTGGATTCCGCTAATATCGATCCCAGTGACGAACGGGATGCCTTTGCTTCGGGCGATGATGCCCACATGGCTGGTGGAGCTGCCTTTGCTCGTCACAAGCGCCTTGACTTTGCCGAGGTCCATCTTGGCCATATCTGAAGGAAACAATTTCGGGGCAACCACGACAGTGCCCTCAGGAAGATTCTCAAATGGATTATCGGATATTCCTTCAAGGTATTCGACAAGGCCCCTGCAGATGTCCTTAAGGTCGTCTATCCTGGCTTTGAAATATTCGTCATCAGTATCGCTGAACATCCCTGAAATCTCGTCAGCGGCCGCTTTGATGGCTTCGGAGGGGGCCATTCCTTCCTCGACGTTTTTTTTGATGGTGTCGAGGAGAAGCGGGTCTTCAAGAATCTCCAGGTGGGCTGAAAACACTTCCGGGGCAGGACTGTCCTTGATGTAGGCCTTCAACCTTCCGGCCTCGTGGACGAAGGCTTCTTCAAGCGTCCGTCCGCTCTGTTCCCAAGCCCCGTTTCCCCTGAGGAGTATCCAAGCCTTACCTATGGCGAGAGTACCTTCCATGCTTATCCTAAAGGCTTTCCAAAAAACGGATCACTTCCGCCAAGGCCTTGTCTTCGTCCGGTCCATCCGCCTTGATCTCAACCTCGGTTCCTTTCTTTAGCGCAAGGCTGAGAATGGAAAGGATGCTCGATGCGTTGACCGTCCTCGCCTCGGTGGACATGGTTACCTGTGTCCCGGGGAAGGACTTGACGAGTTTTACCAGGTCTCCGGCCGGGCGGGCGTGAAGGCCATCTTGTGCTCCGATTGTCAATTTCTTGGCTATCATATTATTTCAATTTGTCGAATATTCCTTGAGCGTCGGCGGTATGGCAGAGGTATTCGAGAGTCTCTTCGTCTTCCAGGGCGGCAGACACCTTTGCCAAAAGATCGATATGCTCGCCTCCCTTACCTGCGATTCCCACGATGAGATAGGCCTTATCGTCCCCAAAATCAACACCTTCCGGGTATTGCAGGACGGAGATTCCGCTCCTTAAAACCTTTTCCTTGGCTTCCGATGTCCCGTGGGGGATCGCCACACCCATTCCCATGTAGGTAGTGGTGAGTTTCTCCCTTTCCAGCATTGATTCTGAATATCCTTTCTCGACATACCCGCAATCTTCCAGCAGGCGTCCCGCGCGGAGGATCGCCTCCTCTTTGCTCTCTGGTTTAAGGCCAGTGAGGATGTTCTTTTGGAGCAAAACGGGTATATCCTTGTTTTTAAGACGGGCGGCTAACTCATCAAGTTTGGGGTCGGAGATGAAGTTAGTGATTCTTACCACTTCGTGGCCGTGGATCCTGTCAGCCAGGGTGTTCTGGCAGACAACGATGTCGGCGTCTTCGGGAATAGTGTCGACCGCTGAGTTGACGCAGGTTATTCCGCTTATCCCGTTTTTTAGGAGCTTGGCTTTGAATCGTGTGGCACCCAGGGCGCTGGAACCCATCCCGGCATCGCAGGCGAAGACGATTTTCCTTATCTCACCTGGCTGGATATCAATAGGTTCCATACTCTCTTTTTCGCCAGCCGCTTCCTCTTCACCTTGGAAATCAGGCTTTGCCTTTATCATCGGTATGGCCAGCAGGAATGAAATGGCGGTCCCGATGAGGACTCCCAGAATGCCGATCAGCAATCTGCCCTTGGGAGACATCAAAATGATGGAAATCAGGCTTCCGGGGGAGGCTGGCGCCACCAGTCCGAATCCGGTCAGAGTGAAGAACATAAGAGCGCATATATTGCCAGCCATTACAGCCAGCAGCAGGATAGGCCTGGCCAGGACGTAGGGGAAATAAATCTCATGAATTCCTCCGAACAGCTGGATAACCGCTGCTCCAGGGGCGGCGTCCTTGGTCATTCCCTTGCCGAAAGCCCAGCAGGCCAGCAGGATTCCCAATCCGGGTCCGGGGTTGGGATCGACGAGGAATAGCATGGACTGGCCCATTTCCGCCGCTTGCTGTATTCCCAGAGGGGTCATGATGCCGTGGTTCACTGCATTGTTTAGGAACAGGACCTTGGCCGGATCCACAAGCACGGCCAGGAGGGGATTCATCTTGTGGGCCAGCATCCAGTCGACTCCTGAGCTGAGCAACTTTGTGAGAGAATCGACCACGTTGCCGATGACGAGATATCCCGAGACCGCCAGTATCATGGCTATGATGCCCAGGGAGAAATTGTCCACAAGCATCTCGAATCCTGCCCCCACTTTTCCCTCCACCAGCTTGTCGAACCGCTTCACGCACCAGCCGGCCACCGGGCCCATAATCATGGCTCCGAGGAACATAGGAGTGTCGGTGCCGATGATGACGCCCATGGCGGCTACAGCTCCGGCCACTCCACCTCTATATCCACAGACGTTTTTACCGGCGGTGAATGCTATAAGGGTGGGTAAAAGGTACTTAAGCATGGGGGAGACCATCTTGGCGATGCTCTCGTTAGGCCACCATCCTCCGGGTATGAAAAGGGCGGTGATAAGACCCCAGGCGATGAACGCGCCGATATTCGGCATGACCATCGCGCTCAGGCTCCGCCCGAATCTTTGTACCTGTTCTCTCATCTAGGTATTAGTCGTAAGCGACGTACCACTGTTCCTCGCCGAACGGGACTAGTTTGTCACCGACTTTCCGCAGGCCCATCAGGTTCATGCTCTCCGGGGCGGGATGGTTTATCCAGATGATCGGGTTGTCCTGCGGATCAAGGGCGATGGACAGCACTTCCGGGGTGCCGTATTCCTCAAGATCGACGTTCCAGATGCTGTAGGGATCATTAGGCTCGAACTCTGCCGTCTTTGTGTATGTGGCGGTGATTGTGCCGTAGTCAATCCAGACGAAGGCGACCATCGCTTCCTTTCCCTTATGCTCGAACTCGACCATGCCGAAGCAGCGGTTCTCGTTCCTGAGCTCAGCCACTCTTCTGGAATACATGATCTTCCGTCCGAATTTCCTGGCGATCTCCTGCTCGTAAACCAGATCAAGGGGAACCTCCGGCTCGGGGTATTTCCAACGGCTGAAGGAAGGGAACCTGTGGAAGGCGGCGAACTGACTGTCGGAGGCAAGGGCGATGACCTCGAAGTTGGTATATCCCCGGAACATCTTCTTGCGAAGCTCGTCGTAGGTGCGGAGCTCATAGTGGATGCCCTGGGCTATGTCCGGGTCGGCGTGGTAGCAGCCCCATTTGGCGTTCTCGTCCTTTGAGTTGTCCCTAACAAAGTATAGACGTCCATAGTTCTGCTTGAATATCACCCAGTTGTCCATGGAATAGTCATATTCGTCATCCCTTGCGGAAGCGCTGACGAAAGCGAAAAAGTCTTGGTCGGGGTAGACATAGCTTGGCTTTGTCAGGCTCTCCCAATCGTAAGGGATGCTACTGCCCCAGAAGGCTCCTGGCATAATGAATTGGTCCTTGGCTCCCATCCGGACCTCGGTCACGTCATAATTGTTTGTGAAAGCGTTCTCACCGATGCCGACGACCGGATACTCTTCTCCGTTGAACTTGACAGCGTCAGGGACCTGGACGACTCCGGAGTAACGTCCTCCGTGGACCAACCTGGCGGTTGTGCCCTCATCGATAAGCTCGTACATATACCCATCTGATGTGGCGAAAGAACCTTCCTCATAACGGTAGTGGGCAGATAGACCCATTCCCATACCGAAAGGTGTGCCTCCGGCGTTGAAATTATCTTTGAGCTCCAGCAACTGCTCATCGGGAAAGAACTCGCCCTCAAGGGTATAGTCCAATATATCTGTCTTGAGGTTGTAGCTGAACTTGTTGCCTTTCATGGGGATCCATGCCCCGTTTTCGGGTGTGAGCTCCGCGGTATGGCCGTCCTCGTTGATGACAAAAGCGTAGAACCACAACTCTCCCTTATTGTTGAAGGCTATGTTGACAGTCCCCGTCTCGCCGATGTCCTCATAACTATAGATGCCGCTTGGAATCGGTGTGGCGGCTGAAACGTTTGTTGATGAAAGTGCGGCGGATAAGGCGACCATCGCCTGCAGGATCGCCGCGGATAGTATTCGTAGTTTTCTCATATCGTAAATATAGTCAAAAATAAACGATTAGCTTGACTTTTTACCGTATATCCGCCGGCTCCCAGATACTGGTTGGGGTATATGTGGTCAATAACGCTTTTTCTCCGCCCGAGATCGAGGTCGGGAAAAGGAGGTTCCCCTGGCATCTGGAAGACCCTCCGCTGGCATTGGCTCCCAATAGTCCAGTAGTGAGTCCTGGTGCGGAAACAATCATAATCCTAGCTATTTCCGGAGCCTTGAATACTGCTAAAGCCTTTCCGTTTTCATCCAGCAAGGCATTGATTCCTCCCGGCTTCACATTCATCTTATAGGTGGCCTGGTTGAATACGGCTCCTGGTTCTATACCGCCGTAAGCTATCACAGTAGCACCATTATCGATATAGACCTTTTTCCCTATCTCTAACATCGCGTCCAGAGATCCTTCAGGAGGGCCTTTCAAACATATAGCGTACACCACTCCTCCAGAAATCCTAATATCGTTGTTTGAGTCGATCGCATCATTGCCTGACGAGATGGCACTGGTGTAGCCGCCTGTAATGCTTATCCCGTTATTTGAGTTGATCGCATCGTCATAATCGGATTTGAAACAATGCTCTCCTCCAGAGATATTGAGCGTTCCTTTGACTTCCAGGGCCTCTCCATGGACGGTTTTAACATCAACACTTCCGCCGGAGAGATTAAAGTTTCCGTCAATATACTTGTCTTTAAAACCAATCTTGATTCCCTTTGAGGCGACATCATGCACATTGTTCCCATAAGTGGCTATTGTGATTGTCCCGCCGGAAATGACGCTTTCGCCTATCGAACCATGCTCGGAATAATAGTCGTAACTACCTGCTCTAATACCCTTTCCCCCATCGCCATGGTTGGTGATGTTGACCGTTCCCCCGCTCATGACGAAATAGTTGTCTGCCTTGATTCCGGCGGTACCGTTGTATTCTTTGCCATCACGTGCCACTCCGCCGGTGATATTAATAGATGCGGTTCCTCCTTCAACTAGGACATAATCATCAGATGAGATTCCCTTTTTCGAGTTCCCGGCGACTGAGATATCCAATTCTCCAGAGGATATCTGTACATAGTCATTTGCCTTGATACCATTCCCGGCATCTTTTTGGGAAATCACTTTGACTGTGGGACTTTCCATAAAACGGACGTAGTCGTCAGACACAATAGCGCTTTTCCCGGCCTTATTTACAGCTTTGACGGTGAGACTCCCACTCCCGCTGAACACAAGCTGCCCTTCGCTGAACAGTACTGACTTCATGTCCTCATTCCCGGAATCGTATGTTGCTGATGGCTTGTCTGAAAGAGTGTTTGTACCTTCGACCACTATGAAAGTCCTTTTCCCGCTCTGGTTGTTAATGGCCGCACCGTCTTGGTTTGTGATGCTTACATCACTAAGCATGATAGCTTGTTTCTTCCCGCTGTAAAGCTTGAAATAGCCATTTGAGGTAGAGCCTGTGAGTTTATAGATGATGAATTCGTCATTCAGGGTGTTTTGGACAGTGACTTTATTGCCATCCACGGAAACGAAATTGTGGAAATCCCCGGTCACATCGGCTTTTTCACCCTCCTTGAAAGTGACGGTTATCATTCTGCTGAATTTTGTTTTTGAGATGTCATCGTCAGATGAGCGGTCTCCTGTCGAAGGGAATTTATAGCTACCTGCTCCGTCGTCGTAGAAACTCTTGGCGACTTTCAAGGTATAAGACGATGTGGCTGATTCGAAAATATTATCTCCCGCGAACTTGGCTGTGATTGTTGTGGAGCCTTTATCAATTAGAATTATCTCGCCTCCGGAAGATATGCTTGCTACGGAAGGATTTGATGATGAATATGTTACACTTACACCAGAAGGATTGTCCAAGGTTGGGAATGAATTGCTGCCGTTCATCGCGGCCGAATAGTCATCAACTGACCAGGACAAAGCGACCTGTTTCTTTTTAACCGTCAGTTTATATGATACCATCCGTGACGCGTAGTCGTCATTCTCTTTCGATGTGGCTTTGATTGTGGTGTTGCCGGCTCCTTTGATGGTGACAGCGCCATCTTGATTGATGGATGCTACGGAAGGATTTGATGATGAGTAAGATATGCCAACACCATGAGGATTGTTCAGAGTGGGGAAAGAGTTGTCCGAAGCCAGTATTGCCTCGCAGGTATTTGCCGACCAGCCTAAAGAAGGTTGGGCCTTATTCACTTCAAGGGTATATATCGCGCTGGCCGCCTCGTAGAATTTGGAATCCTCTGTCGACGCCATAATGGTTGTGGTGCCGGAAGATATTAACGAGATGACTCCATCAGATGATATGGTAGCGACCGAGGGGTTTGAGGAGGTATAGCGGATCTCCATGCGGTCGGGATTCTTAAGGAGGGGGAAAGAATTGTCCGAGCCTAGCGCGACCTCGCATGTCTCTTCAGTCCAGGATAAGGTCGGTATGGCTTTGACTACAGAAAGAATATAAGAGACACTGCCTGCCGCGAATGTGCCGTTGGATTTGGAAGATGCTGTTATCGTGGTGGTTCCGATTCCCTTTATGAGTATGTTTCCATTGGAGAAGATATAAGCGATGTCAGGCGAGGACGAGGAATATGTGACATTCAGTTTGTTTGGATTGGATAATGCCGGGAACTCCGGAGAACTGCCATATCTGGCCTCAAACTTCTCCACCGACCACGATAGAGCCGGATTCTTTAGCCTGATGTCTTGAGCTTCCACTTTCAAGGTATAGATGGTCTTTCCTCCTAAGTGGGTGTCATTTTCAAGGGCTGTGGCGGTGATTGTGACCGCTCCAGGTGAGTGAAGGATCACGAATCCATCGGGCGAGATGCTAGCAACGGTCTCGTCACTTGATGAATATGAGATCTTTTGTCCGGCCGGATTATTCAAGGAAGGGAATACATTCTCCTCTCCGATCTTGGTATTACAGGTTGTTGTAGACCAAGTTATCTCGCAGATGTTCTTGCCGACCGACAGGGTAAAAGAGACGCTCCCGGCTTCGAAGCCGGTGGTTTCAGCCGAGCTGGCGGTGATGATGGCCGATCCGGCTCCCAGGATGGTTATTTCTCCTTCCGGAGATACGGCCGCCACAGTCTCATCGCTAGAGAACCAATTGACTTTTAACTCATTGGGATTAGATAGAACAGGAAGGTCTATTATCTCCTGACCTAATTTGACATTAATACTTGATTCGGATAGCTCCAAACCGCTGGGCGCTTTCTCCACAGTAAGATCGTAAGATACTTCACAGGCTTTATATCTGCCGGTTTCATCTGAGCATGCGGATATGATTGCCGATCCGGCTCCCAGGATTGTGATTTTTCCTTCCGATGATATGGTCGCTACAGTCTCGTCACTCGAGAACCAGTTGATTTCCAATTCATTCGGATTGTTTAGAATAGGGAAGGTTACTTCTTCACCATAAACTGCGGAGCAGCTTTCCTCAGACCATTCCAGACCAGCGTCAGCTTTTTCGACAGTCAAGGTGTATGAGGCTTTGCCGGCAGTGAATTTGTCTGTCCCGGGGGAGGTGGCGATTATTGTCGCTGATCCGGAAGCTATGATAGAGATTTCTCCAGCTTGGGATATTGTCGCCACATCCTCATTTGTGGAAGAATAGTCAACCTTGACTTTATTGGGATTCGAAAGGGTAGGGAATATATATTCAGAGCCATAAACGAAGGCCACCGAATCCGCGCTCCAGGATAATTCAGGGTCAGTCGGTTCTGGGGGGATTTCCTCTTTTTGCTCTATCTGATTGTCGTTAATCTCGATTTCATTACCGGAGCAGCCTCCAATTATCAATAAGAAGGAGGCTATAAAAGCTATGAAAATCAAGCATTTGGATCGTCTCATAGGCCTGATGTCCCCTGCAAGGCTTTAAGGCATGGGGTATCAGATTCAAATATAATATATTTTTTCAGAAACTGAATGCTTGACTATAAGCAATAAGGCCATGCGCAGGATCGCGCATGGCCTTTTCAACTAAACGCCGTTTAACTTCAGCTAACGGCTGTTAGAGCTCGTTCATCTCTGCCTCGTACTCGTCCTTGCGGCCGACCAGGATGTCCTGGAACTCCTTCTGACCGGTACCGGCCGGAATGAGATGACCGCAGATGACGTTCTCCTTCAGGCCTTCGAGGTTGTCGACGCGGCCACGGATGGCGGCCTCGCTGAGCACCTTGGTGGTCTCCTGGAAGGAGGCGGCGGAAATGAAGCTGTTGGTGCGGAGAGCGGCCCTTGTGATACCCTGGAGCACAAGCTTCGAGGTGGCGGGTTTCGCCTCGCGGGCAGTCATCATCTTCAGACCCTGGCGCTCGAGGGAAGCGTTCTCGTTCCTCAAATCGCGGGCATCGACGATGTCACCCTGCATGAACCTCTGGCTGTCGCCCGGATCAAGCACGAAGGACTTTCCGAAGATCCTGTCGTTAGTGTCCATGAACTCCCACTTGTCGACAAGCTCCTCCTGGAGGAACTCGGTGTCGCCGGGATCCGTGATCTGGACCTTGCGCATCATCTGCCTGACAATGATCTCGAAATGCTTGTCGTTGATCTTCACACCCTGCAGACGGTAGACCGCCTGTACCTCGTTGACAATGTAGTCCTGGGCCTTGACAGGTCCGAGGATATTGAGGATGTCGGTAGGAGAGGTACCTCCGTCGGACAGCTTGCTGCCGGCCTTGACGTAGTCATTCTCCTGGACGAGGATCTGCTTGGATGTGGGCACGAGGTAGTGCTTCTCAACACCAGCCTTGTTTTTGACGATGATCTCGCGGTTGCCCCTCTTGACCTTGCCCATGAGAACCTCTCCGTTGATTTCGGAAAGGATAGCGGGGGCAGAAGGGGTCCTGGCTTCGAAGAGCTCCGTGACCCTAGGCAGACCACCGGTGATATCGCTTGACTTACCGATAGCGCGAGGGATCTTGATGATCACATCACCGACCTTGACATCATCACCGTTGTTCGGCAGGATGTGGGCGCCGACAGGCAGGTTGTACTGCCTGACCTGGTTGCCCTCAGCGTCGACAATGATGATGGACGGGTTGCGGGTCTTGTCTTTGCCTTCGATGATGACCTTGTCCTTATTGACAGCCAAGACGTCGGAAATCTCCTCGCGGTAGGTCACGCCGTCGATCAGGTTGTCGTACTGGACCTTACCGGCAGTCTCGACGATGGTCGTGGCGTTGTAGGGATCCCACTCGCAAAGGAGGTCGCCCTTCTTGATCTTGTCACCATCCTTGAAGTAGAGCCTTGAGCCGTAAGGCACATCATAGTGGGAATAGGTGATACCTGTATTCTCATCTATGATGCTGACCTCAGTCATACGGCTGACAACGATATCCTGGATTTCTCCTTCGTCTCCGACTTTCTGGATAGTCCTGAGCTCCTCGAATACGAGTTTACCGTCGTATTTGGACTCGATGGAGGAATCGGCGGCGGTGCTGGAAGCCGTACCACCGACGTGGAAGGTACGCAGTGTAAGCTGAGTACCAGGCTCACCGATGGACTGGGCGGCGATGACACCGACGACCTCACCCTTCTCAACCATCCTGCTGGTGGCGAGGTTACGTCCGTAGCACTTGGCGCAGACTCCCTTGCGGGACTCGCAAGTGAGGACGGAACGGATCTCGACCTGCTCGATGGGGAGGGAGTCGATCAAGGAGGCGGTGTCCTCGCGGATCTCCTCGCCGGCCTTGATGATGAGCTCGCCTGTCAGAGGGTTGAAGATATCGTGGACAGAGGTACGTCCGAGAATCCTCTCACCGAGGGACTCGACGATCTCATCCTTGTTCTTGATAGCGGTGGCGATAAGGCCCCTGAGGGTGCCGCAGTCCTCTTCCGTGATGATGACGTCGTGAGAGACATCGACGAGACGGCGGGTGAGGTAACCTGCGTCAGCGGTCTTAAGAGCGGTATCAGCCAAACCCTTACG
This sequence comes from uncultured Bacteroidia bacterium, assembly GCA_902785575.1. Lineage (GTDB taxonomy): Bacteria > Bacteroidota > Bacteroidia > Bacteroidales > UBA932 > Cryptobacteroides. The sequence continues at coordinate 52,639 of CACZZF010000016.1, forward strand.
GGCACCGTGGGTGGAGATGAAGTACTCGAGCACCGTCATTCCCTCCTTCAGGTTGGAGATGATCGGGTTCTCAATAATCTCAGCTCCAGCGGCACCGGACTTCTGCGGCTTTGCCATAAGGCCTCGCATACCGCAGAGCTGCTTGATCTGCTGGGTTGAACCACGGGCTCCGGAATCCAACATCATGTAGACCGGGTTGAAGCCCTGCTGGTCCGCGGAGATCTGCTTCTCGACAATGCCGGTGAGCCGGTTGTCGATGGAAGTCCAAAGGTCGATGACCTTGTTGTAACGCTCGTTGTTGGTGATGAAACCCATAGCGTAGTTGTTCTTGACTTCCTCGACCTGCTTGTAACCCTGCTCGATGAGATTCGCCTTCTCCTGAGGGATGATGACATCTCCGAGGTTGAAGGATATTCCCGCGCGGAAAGCCTGGTCGTAACCGAGGTTCTTGATGTCATCGAGGAACTGGGCCGTACGGGTCACACCGGTGCTCTTGATGACCTCGGTGATGATCTTACGCAACGGCTTCTTTCCGAGAACCTCGTTGACATAGGGAACCTCTTCAGGAACATACTGGTTGACGATAATCCTTCCGGCAGTCGTCTGTACCAGGTGCTCTCCCTTCGAAGGATCCTGCTTGTCCACAGGGAGCCTCACGCCGATCTTGGCGTGCATGTCGATAGCCTTCTCATTGTAGGCCACGATGACCTCCTCAGGACCATAGAAGTTCATTCCCTCGCCCTTGGCACCGGGCCTGATCTTGGTGATGTAGTACAGACCAAGAACCATGTCCTGTGAAGGAACGGTGATAGGGCTTCCGTTGGCCGGGTTGAGGATGTTCTGGGATCCGAGCATCAGCAGCTGGGCCTCCATGATGGCGGCGTTGCCGAGCGGGAGGTGGACAGCCATCTGGTCACCATCGAAGTCGGCGTTGAACGCGGTACAGGCCAGAGGGTGAAGCTGGATGGCCTTGCCCTCGATCATCCTGGGCTGGAAGGCCTGGATACCGAGCCTGTGGAGGGTCGGAGCACGGTTCAGGAGAACCGGATGGCCCTTCATGACGTTCTCGAGGATATCCCATATCACGGGATCTTTCCTGTCGACGATCTTCTTTGCTGACTTGACTGTCTTGACTATTCCGCGCTCGATCAGCTTGCGGATGATGAACGGCTTGTAGAGCTCAGCGGCCATGAATTTAGGAAGACCGCACTCGTGCATATTAAGCTCAGGTCCGACGACGATAACCGAACGGGCTGAGTAGTCAACACGCTTTCCGAGGAGGTTCTGGCGGAAGCGGCCCTGCTTGCCTTTGAGGGAGTCGGACAGGGACTTGAGAGCCCTGTTGGTCTCGCTCTTGACAGCGCTGGACTTCTTGGAGTTGTCGAACAGTGAGTCGACAGCTTCCTGGAGCATACGCTTCTCGTTGCGGAGAATCACCTCGGGAGCCTTGATCTCGATGAGCTTCTTCAGACGGTTGTTCCTGATGATCACCCTGCGGTACAGGTCGTTGAGGTCGGTGGTGGCGAAACGGCCGCCATCGAGGGGCACGAGGGGACGGAGATCCGGCGGAATGACGGGGATGACCTTCATGATCATCCATTCCGGACGGTTGATATCCTTCGACTCGAGGAACCACTTGACGACGCTGAGCCTCTTCAGAATCTCAGTCTTCCTCTGCTGGGAAGTCTCAGTGAACATGCTCTGGCGCAGCTCCTTGGAGAGCTCGACGACATCGATCTGCTTAAGCAGGTCATAGATGCCCTCGGCACCCATCTTGGCCACGAACTTGTCGGGATCCCCGTCAGGCAAGTTGTTGTTGTCGGGGAACTTGGCGAGCTGGTCGAGATATTCATCCTCGGAGAGGAGTTCCATCTTCTCAATGCCGGTCTGGCCAGGATTGACGACGATGTACTTCTCGTAGTAGATAACGGATTCGAGTTTCTTGGCAGGAAGTCCGAGAAGGGCGGAAATCTTGTTGGGAGCGGACTTGAAGTACCAGATGTGGGCCACGGGGACAGTGAGGGAGATATGTCCCATCCTTTCCCTGCGGACCTTTTTCTCTGTGACTTCGACACCGCACCTGTCGCAGACAATTCCGCGGTAGCGGATCCTCTTGTATTTCCCGCAGTAGCACTCGTAGTCCTTGGTAGGCCCGAAGATCTTCTCGCAGAACAGACCGTCCCTCTCAGGCTTGTATGTCCTGTAATTGACGGTCTCCGGCTTCAAGACCTCTCCGCAAGACCTCGCGCTGATGTCCTCAGGTGAGGCCAGGGAAATGCTGATCCTGGAGAAATTGCTCTTTACCTTGTTTTCTTTATTATTGAAAGTAGGCATATTCTTGAATAGGTTATCTGAGATTAATCCAAAGTGACCTTAAGACCGAGTCCGCGGAGCTCGTGGAGGAGTACGTTGAGGGATTCCGGAATACCGGCGTTCGGCATCGGGTCACCCTTGACGATGGCCTCGTATGTTTTCGAACGGCCTGTCACGTCATCGGACTTGACAGTGAGGATCTCCTGGAGAGCGTTGGCGGCACCGAAGGCCTCGAGGGCCCAGACCTCCATTTCTCCGAACCTCTGGCCTCCGAACTGAGCCTTTCCACCGAGCGGCTGCTGGGTGATCAGGGAGTAAGGACCTATGGAACGTGCGTGCATCTTATCGTCGACCATATGGCCGAGCTTGATCATGTAGATCACTCCGACAGTGGCGGGCTGGTCGAACCAGTCTCCAGTACCTCCGTCGCGGAGGCGGGTCTTGCCGTACCTGGGCACGCCGGCCTTGTCGGTGTAGTCACAGATGTCATTAATGCTGGCACCGTCGAAGATCGGGGTGCTGAACTTGAGGCCCAGCCTCGAGCCGGCCCAACCGAGCACGGTCTCGTAGATCTGTCCCAGGTTCATACGTGAAGGCACACCCAGAGGGTTCAGGACGATGTCCACAGGAGTTCCGTCCTCAAGGAACGGCATGTCCTCCTGGCGGACGATCTTCGCCACGATACCCTTGTTTCCGTGACGACCGGCCATCTTGTCACCAACAGTGATCTTCCTCTTCTTGGCGATGTAGACCTTGGCGAGCTGCATGACTCCGTTGGGGAGCTCGTCGCCGACCTTGACCTTGTCCATCTGCCTCTTGCACTCTGCCTCAGACACTTTGAAGGTGATGCAGTAGTTGTTGATGAGGTCCTGGATCATCGTGTTTGTGTTCTTGTCGGAAGTCCACTTGCTGGAGTTGATGTTCTGGAAGTCAATGCCCTTCAGCTTCTCCTCGGTGATCTCCTTCCCCTTAGGGATGATCTCTACACCGTAAAGGTCGCTGATACCAGCGCTCTTCTTGCCCTTGACGAGCACGGAAAGCCTCTGGATAAAGTCAGCGTAAAGCTTGTTGGCCTTCTTTTCGAAATCCTCCTGGAGAACCTCCAGACGGGCCTTCTGGTCTGTGCGGGCGCTCCTGCGGTTGCCTTCCTTGGAAGCCTTGGCGTAGAGGGCGGTCTTGATCACGGTTCCGCTGAGCGAAGGGTTAGCCTTAAGGGAAGCGTCCTTGACATCACCGGCCTTGTCACCGAAGATGGCCTTGAGGAGTTTCTCCTCAGGTGAAGGGTCGCTCTCACCCTTAGGTGTGATCTTTCCGACCATGATGTCACCAGGCTCGACATGGGCACCGATGCGGATGATTCCCTGCTTGTCGAGATCCTTTGTGGCATCCTCGCTGACGTTGGGGATGTCAGAGGTCAACTCTTCCATTCCGCGCTTAGTGTCACGTACTTCCGTAAGGAACTCGTCGACATGGACGGAAGTGAGAATATCCCACTTGACCATCTCCTCGCTAAGCACGATAGCGTCCTCATAGTTGTAACCCTTCCAAGGCATGAACGCTACCTTGAGGTTGCGACCCAGGGCAAGCTCACCATTCTGGGTGGCGTAGCCTTCGGTCAGCACCTGTCCGGCCTCGACCTTGTCGCCCTTACGGACGATAGGTTTGAGGGTGACGACGGTGCTCTGGTTCGTCCTGCGGTAGATAGGGAGATTGTAGACAGTCTCTTCAGGGCTGAACGAGACAAACTTCTCGTCCTCGGTCCTGGAATACTTGATCCTGATCTCCTTGGCGTCGACATAAGTCACGACACCTTTGCGCTCTGCGATAAACTGGGTCCTTGAGTCGAGGCAGACCCTCTCCTCCAGACCGGTTCCCACGATAGGGGATTCGGGGGTGAGAAGCGGAACGGCCTGACGCATCATGTTCGCTCCCATAAGGGCGCGGTGGGCGTCGTCATGCTCGAGGAACGGGATGAGGGAGGCGGCCACTGAAGCCATCTGGTTAGGGGCCACGTCCATATAGTTTACATCTTCCTTGGAAACCACCGGGAAGTCGGCTTCCAGACGGCACTGGATCCTATCGTCGGTGATGTTGCCGTTGTCGTCCATCTTGACCTTGGCGAGGGAGACATATTTGTTCTCCTCCTCCTCGGCTGACATGTAATGCCATCCCTTGGCTGTGAGGTCGACCTTTCCGTCTTTTACCTCACGGTAAGGAGTCTCGATGAAACCGAGCTGGTTGATCCTGGCGTAGACGCACAGGGAAGAGATAAGTCCGATGTTCGGGCCTTCAGGAGACTCGATAGGGCAGAGGCGGCCATAATGGGTGTAGTGGACGTCTCGGACCTCGAATCCCGCCCTGTCCCTGGAAAGACCTCCCGGACCGAGAGCTGAGAGACGGCGCTTGTGCGTGATCTCCGCGAGGGGGTTGGTCTGATCCATGAACTGGGACAACTGGCTGGTCCCGAAGAAAGAGTTGATGACGGAAGACAGGGTCTTCGCGTTGATCAGGTCGATGGGGTTGAACTGCTCGCTGTCGCGGACGTTCATCCTCTCCCTGATGGTTCTGGCCATCCTGGAGAGACCCACGCTGAACTGGTTGGCAAGCTGCTCACCGACAGTGCGCACGCGCCTGTTGCTGAGGTGGTCAATATCGTCGACCGTGGCCTTTGAGTTGATCAGCTCGATGAGATACTTGATGATCTCGATGATGTCGTTGTTGGTCAGCACCCTGACCTCAGGATCGGTGGTAAGGCCGAGCTTCTTGTTGAGGCGGAACCTTCCCACAATGCCCAGATCGTACCTCTTCTCTGAGAAGAAGAGCTTCTCGATGACATCTCTGGCAGTCGCCTCATCCGGCGGTTCAGAGTTACGGAGCTGTTTGTAGATGTAGTTGACAGCCTCGATCTCAGTGTTGGTGGGATCCTTCTGGAGGGTGTTGTAGATGATGGCGTACTCGTTCGAGTTGGCCTCATCCTTCTGCAAGAAGATGGTCTTGACATCGGTGTCGCCGATCTTCTCGATGGTGTCGTCGTCAAGGACCTCGCCTCTCTCCACAATGGCGACTGTCCTTTCGATGGGGATGACCTCTCCGGTGTCCTCGTCCTCAAAGTCCTCCATCCAGGTCTTTAGAACCTTGGCGGCCAATTTGCGGCCCTTGTTCTCAGCGAGAACCTCAGGGGTCGCCTCGATCTCGTCGGCGAGTCCGAAGATGTCTATGATATCCTTGTCGGAGTTGTAACCGATCGCGCGGAGGAGGGTTGTCACAGGCAACTTCTTCTTGCGGTCGATGTAGGCGTACATGACATTGTTGATGTCAGTCGCGAACTCAATCCAGGAACCCTTAAAGGGGATTATCCTGGCGGAGTACAGCTTGGTACCGTTGGCGTGCATGCTCTGATCGAAGAACACACCAGGGGAACGGTGGAGCTGCGAAACGATAATTCTTTCTGATCCGTTGATAACGAATGTGCCGGCAGGCGTCATGTAAGGGATGTTGCCGAGATACACATCCTGGACTCTTGTGTCGAAGTCCTCGTGCTCAGGATCAGTGCACGAAAGGCGGAGTTTTGCCTTGAGAGGAACATTATAGGTGAGTCCTCTCTCCAGGCACTCTTCAATCGAGTACTGGGGAGGGTCGATGAAGTAGTCGATGAACTCGAGCTTGTAATTGTTCCTCGTGTCCTCGATCGGGAATATCTCCTGGAACACCTGGAAGAGACCTTCGTCCTTCCTGTTCTCGGGTGTTGTCTCCAACTGGAAGAAATCTTTGAATGATTTCAGCTGAACTTCCAGAAGGTCAGGATATTCCAGAATCTTGGAAGTAGCGAACATTATTCGCTTGTTGTTAGTCTTTTTTGACATGTTCTGCCTTAGGAAATGGAGAAAAACTTTATACGACAAAAAGGTTTAGAGCCCACTAGGCTCTAAACCTGAAGATTATCCCGCAAGCGGGAAGCTGTTTATTTGACCTCAACTTCGGCGCCTGCCTCTTCGAGGGCAGCCTTCAGTTGCTCAGCTTCCGCCTTGGAGACCTTCTCCTTCACAGTCGCAGGAGCTCCGTCAACAAGATCCTTGGCTTCCTTCAGTCCAAGACCGAGGGCTTCCTTGACAGCCTTGATGACCTGCAGCTTGGCCTGGCCAGCGGAGGTGAGGACAACGTCGAATTCAGTCTGCTCAGCCGGGGCGGCCTCGGCGGCAACAGCGGGTCCAGCGACCGCGACAGCGGCGGCGGCGGGCTCGATACCATACTCATCCTTAAGAACCTTAGCGAGTTCCTGAACGTCTTTCACGGAAAGGTTAACCAACTCTTCCGCAAGTGCTTTTACATCTGCCATAATTGATAATTTTTAAATTGTTTATTGTTAATATTCTTATTCTTTTTCCGAGAGAGTCTTGACAAGACCGGCGATCGTCTGTCCGCCACCATTCTGGAGAGCGGAAATGACGTTGCGCATAGGAGCCTGGAGGAGGGAGATGATGTCTCCGATGAGTTCTTCCTTGGACTTGATAGCGCAGAGTTCCTCGAGCTTGTCAGCTCCGATGAAAGCGCACTCCTGGACGTACGCGCCCTTGAGCTCCGGCTTCTCGCCGAGATCCTTCTGGAGCTTCTTGATGAGCTTGGCAGGGGCGTTGGGAGATTCGCTGAACATGACGGCCGTGTTGCCTTCGAGAAGAGGGAGAACGTTCTGAAGCTCCTCGTTCTCAATGCCTTTGATGACATGGGCGAACAGGGTGTTCTTCACGACGTTGAGCTTGATACCCTCGTCGAAGCAGGCGCGGCGGAGTTTGACGGTGTTCTCAGCATTCAGTCCCTCAATGTTCGTGAGATAGAAATTGGGGTACTGCTGGAGTTGCGCTGAGATGCTTTCAATAATCTGAGATTTGAGTTCTTTTTTCATGACTTGAATGCTTTTTATTCAGCGCTTCCGCTAGTGAATGCCTTAACATCTATTTTGAGAGCGGGGCTCATGGTGGTGCAAATGGTCGCACCCTTCATGTAAGTGCCCTTGAGAGTCTGGGGTTTGAGCTTAAGAACCTCGTTCATGAACGCTGTGGCGTTCTCGCAGATCTGCTGAGGAGTGAACGAGACCTTGCCAATACCGGCGTGGATAATACCAGTCTTGTCGACTTTGAAGTCGATCTTACCGGCCTTGACCTCCTTGACGGCGCTTCCGACCTCCATGGTGACCGTACCGGTCTTGGGGTTCGGCATGAGGCCGCGGGGACCGAGGATACGTCCGAGAGCTCCGACCTTAGCCATGACGGAAGGTGTGCAGATGATGACATCCACATCGGTCCAACCGGCCTTGATCTTCTCGACGTACTCGTCAAGTCCGACGTAATCGGCTCCGGCTTCCTTCGCCTCATTCTCCTTATCAGGAGTACAGAGCACGAGGACCCTGACAGTCTTGCCCGTTCCGTGAGGAAGGGTGACAACGCCACGGATCATCTGGTTGGCCTTACGAGGGTCAACACCGAGGTTCGTGGTGATCTCGACTGTGGAGTCGAACTTGGTGTAAGTGATGTCCTTCAGCATTTCACATGCCTGGGCAAGAGTGTAAAGTTTGGAGGAGTCGTACTTCTGGGCGACCGCCTTCTGATTTTTGGTGATTCTACTCATGTCGCATGTGAAATTTTAAAGGTTCTCAGGAAATTCTCCGGTGACCTTGATGCCCATGCTCCTGGCGGTTCCGGCGACCATCTTCATCGCGGAAGCGAGGGTGAAAGCGTTAAGGTCAGGCATCTTGCCTTCGGCGATAGTCCGCACCTGATCCCAGGTGATAGTAGCGACCTTCCTACGGTTAGGCTCGCCAGATCCTTTCTGGAGCTTGGCGGCTTCCTTAAGGGAGATAGCCACAGGCGGCTGCTTGACTTCGAACGAGAAGGACTTGTCCGAATAAACGGTGATTACCACAGGCAGGATCTTGCCGGCGCTAGCTTGCGTAGCGGCATTGAACTGCTTGCAGAAGTCCATGATGTTCAAGCCTTTGGAACCGAGTGCCGGTCCTACCGGAGGTGCTGGATTCGCGGCTCCTGCTTTGATCTGGAGCTTGATAAATCCGGTAACTTCTTTTGCCATGATTGTCTGTTATTCTTTTGTTACTTGAGTAAAGCTGAGTTCCAGCTGGGTTTTCCGGCCGAAAATCACAACTATTACCTTGAGCTTGCTCCGGTCCTCTTCGATGGCGTCCACCGTTCCGCTGAAACCGCTGAACGGACCGTCGGTGATCTTCACCGACTCGCCGATCTCGAAGTTCACCTCGGTCTCGACGGGATTGTCAACGTTCTGATCCTGATTACCAATGATAAATTGGGCCTCCTCGTCCCTGATGGGGACGGGGACCCTTTCGGTGAGTGAACCGTTAGTCCTCTTCTCAGTGAGGAAACCGGACATCCCGGGGATGTCGTTGCGAATGATGTACTCGAGTTCCGGGCTCAGCTCGGCCTGGATAAGGACATAGCTAGGATAGAGCAGTCTCTCGACCACCTTCCTCTTGCCGTTCTTAGTCACAATCTCGCGCTTGACCGGGACAAGTACTTGAGCCACTTGATCCCCAAGATTAAACCGCTCTATCTCTTTTTTGAGATATTCAGCGGCCTTCTTTTCCTTGCTTCCTGCTGTCCGAAGGACATACCATTTCATGTCACCCATGGTAATCGAAAATTACAACGTGTAAATCGCTGTCATGAGATGCTCGAAGGCGAAGTCGATTACGAAGAGCACCAAAGCGAGGATCACAGTCACGACCATGACCAGGAGAGCTGAGCTTTGCAGCTTGTTCCAGGACGGCCATGAGACCTTCTTGGTGAGTTCTACGTAGGACTCTTTGCAATAGTTAATGAACTTTCTCATCTTTGCATTTAATGGACACCACTAGTTGGAAGCGGCAGCGGTGTCTGTTAAACAATTACCAAATCGTAACCTTTGATATTTGCAGGGGAAGCAGGATTCGAACCCACATCGACGGTTTTGGAGACCGCTGAACTACCCTTGTTCTATTCCCCTAAAAGGTGGCGCCTGGATTCTTCGCTAAGCTCAGAATGACATGTGCGCCACCATGATTCCATTGAGATTACTCAACGATCTTGATCACCTGGCCGGCGCCAACGGTACGGCCGCCCTCGCGGATAGCGAACTGCTGGCCCTCGTTCATAGCGACAGGGGTGATAAGAGTGACGGTGATCTCGACGTTATCGCCAGGCATGACCATCTCCACACCCTCGGGCAGCATGATCTCACCAGTGACGTCAAGCGTACGGATGAAGAACTGCGGACGATAGTGGTTGTGGAAAGGAGTGTGGCGGCCGCCTTCGTCCTTCTTCAGGACGTAGATCTGAGCCTTGAACACAGTGTGAGGAGTGATGGACTTGGGCTTGGCCACGACCTCACCTCTCTTGACTTCCTTCTTGTCGATACCACGGAGGAGGAGACCTACGTTGTCACCAGCCTCACCCTGGTCGAGGAGCTTGCGAAACATCTCGACACCGGTGACGACAGTCTGACGGGGCTCATCTGTGAAACCGACGAGCTCGACAGGGTCGCCGACGTGGATGGTACCAGCCTCGATACGACCGGTAACGACAGTACCACGACCAGTGATGGAGAAGATGTCCTCGATAGGCATAAGGAAGGGCTTGTCAACAAGACGCTCAGGAAGCGGAATGTAGCTGTCAACAGCGTCCATGAGCTCCATGACCTTGTCTTCCCAAACTTTCTCGCCGTTAAGGGCACCAAGAGCGGAACCACGGATGATGGGGCAATCCTCATCAAACTGGTAGAAAGCGAGGAGGTCACGAATCTCCATCTCGACGAGGTCGAGCATCTCAGGATCATCAACAAGGTCAACCTTGTTCATGAAAACGAGGATCTTAGGGACGTTAACCTGACGGGCGAGCAGGATGTGCTCACGGGTCTGAGGCATAGGACCATCAGTGGCGGCGACAACCAGGATAGCTCCGTCCATCTGGGCGGCACCAGTGACCATGTTCTTGACGTAGTCAGCGTGGCCGGGGCAGTCTACGTGAGCATAGTGGCGGTTGGCGGTCTCGTACTCGACGTGAGCCGAGTTGATGGTGATACCACGCTCCTTCTCCTCGGGGGCGTTGTCAATCTGATCGAAGGTCTTGATCTTGTCGGCATTACCAGCGACTCTCTCAGCGAGAACCTTGGTGATGGCGGCGGTCAAGGTCGTTTTACCGTGGTCAACATGGCCAATTGTACCGATGTTGACATGCGGTTTCGTTCTTTGGAATGTTTCTTTTGCCATAATATTATGAATATAAAAGTTATTACACAAAAAATTGAGCCGGTGATGGGATTTGAACTCATGACCTCATCCTTACCAAGGATGCGCTCTACCCCTGAGCTACACCGGCTTTTGTGGAGCGGAAGACGAGGTTCGAACTCGCGACCCTCAGCTTGGAAGGCTGATGCTCTACCAACTGAGCTACTTCCGCGATTTTCTGCGAAAATCGCGCTAATTTTGGCGGCGCCTCGGAATAGAAAGTAAACTTTTTCTTCGCTCGGCTTGCACAAAATTTCCGCAAAGTACCCCGCAGAACGGTACTTTGTGGGGGGAGGTGGACTCGAACCACCGAACCCGAAGGAGCGGATTTACAGTCCGCCGCAATTGCCGCTATGCGATCCCCCCAAGTTTCTCTGAAACAGTTCGTTAAGGCTAGAGCCGAAAGAGGGATTCGAACCCACGACCCCGAGATTACAAATCACGTGCTCTGGCCAACTGAGCTATTTCGGCAAAGACCCCCTTTGACAAAGGGATTGCAAAGATAGGCATTTAATCCGATTCTCCAAAACTTTTTCAATTATTTTTAAGCAGTTTGAGAATTGAAGAATAGATACTATCGGCGTCAAGCCCGCATAGTTCTCTCTGTTCCCTCACGGGAGCCTGGGAGATGAATTTGTCCGGGACACCAAGGCCTTTGACAATTGACTTCAAGCCATGCGAGGAGACATATTCACTTACTTCGCTGAACAAGCCGCCCATCAGGGCGCCGTCCTCGACGGTGATGATGGCTTTGAAGGCGGATATCTCTTCCATCATATGCAGGTCGAACGGTTTCAGGAAGCGGACGTTGTACACCGAAGGCCGTTTCCCGGTCTCTTTCTCAAGCCTCATAGCGGCCTCCAATGCCCTGTGGGCCACAGGCCCGAGCGCCAGCACGGCGACCTCGGATCCTTCCAGGAGCCTTTCGCTCTTTCCGATCTCCACCATATCCGCTGGAATACCCCTCCAGGCCGAACCTTCTCCGAGTCCTCTGGGATACCTTATTATATAAGGGCCGTCTTTTATCTCCAAACCTTTGTACAGCAGGTCTTTCAATTCCTTCTCATCTTTCGGCGCGGCAATCACAGTGTTGGGGATGCTTCTCATCGCGGCGAGGTCGAACACGCCTTGGTGGGTGGCACCGTCTTCTCCGACCAATCCCGCCCTGTCGAAGCAAAGAATCACGGGAAGATGCTGCAGAGCCACATCGTGTATGATCTCGTCGTAAGCTCTCTGGGCGAAGGTGGAATAGATACAGCAGTAAGGCTTCATGCCTCCAGCCGCAAGACCGGCCGCGAAGGTCACGGCATGCTCCTCAGCTATTCCCACATCGAAGAACCTGTCCGGGAATTCCTCGGCGAAGGCGGTCATACCGCTACCTGTGGCCATGGCCGGAGTGATTCCGACAACCTTCGGATCTTTCCTGGCAAGCTCCATGAGCACTTCACCGAACACATCCTGGTAACGGTCAGCCTTGTAAGGTCCCGACAATCTCTTTCCGGTAGCCGGCTCGAATCTCCCGGGCGCGTGCCAGGTGGTGGGGTCTGCCTCGGCTGGCTCGTAGCCTTTTCCTTTCACAGTGCAGGTGTGGAGCAGTTTAGGGCCTTTAATGTCCTTGAGCCTGCGTAGAGTGCGGACGACCTCTTCTATGTCATTTCCGTCAATCGGACCGAAATACCTGAAACCGAAAGCCTCAAACAGGTCACCTCCAGATTTGTTCACAAGGCCGGCTTTGGTTTTCCTCACCGTTCTTTGGACCCAGCTACGGAACCTGCTGGATCCCAGCTTGTTCCATACATGGTTCTTGAGCTTGTTGTAAGCCGGATCCGTCGTGAAATTAAGCAAATATGAGTGGAGGGCGCCACGGTTGCCGTCAATGGCCATCTCGTTGTCATTAAGGAGGACAAGGATGTCGTCCTTGCTGTCACCCGCGTTGTTAAGGCCCTCGAGAGCGAGACCTCCGGTCATCGCTCCATCACCAATCATCGCCACCACTTTCTCATTGGAGCCGGAGAGTCTGGCGGCTTTGGCCAGGCCAAGGGCGGCGGAGATTGATGTTGAGGCATGGCCGGCCCCGAAAGCGTCATAGGGGCTCTCGTCCCTGTTGGGAAAACCGCTGAGTCCGTCAGCCATGCGGTTCTTTTTGAACGCGTCCTTGCGCCCGGTCAAAATCTTATGGGCATATGCCTGGTGGCCGACGTCAAACACCAGCTTGTCTGAGGGGGTGTCGTAAACATAGTGGAGACCGACTATCAGTTCCACGGAGCCGAGGCTCGAGGCCAGGTGGCCAGGGTTCTCAGAGCAGCATTCGACAATATATTCACGGATCTCTCCGCAAAGGGCGCGCAGCCCGGAAATGTCTAGTTGTTTGATGTCCGCTGGGGAGTTTATGCTGTCGAGAATCATGTCCATCATCAGAAACTTGGAAAGCAAAGGTACGATTTTATTCTGGGGAAACCTTGTTTTCGCAGGATTTGTGTTAATTTTGTCCTCGTTAAAACAATATGATTTATGTCTGAGACTTCTGTCAAAACCACTTTGAGGGATTCGGCGGCAATGAGGTGGATAGCCCTCCTGCTGCTTGCCCTCGGCATGTTCTGCGCCTACATTTTCATGGATATTCTTTCACCGATCAAGGACTTGATGGAATCCACAAGAGGATGGGATTCCAAGGCCTTCGGTACTATGGAGGGCGCTGAGACGTTCTTGAACGTATTTGTGTTCTTCCTGATATTCGCCGGAATCATTCTGGACAAGATGGGCGTCCGCTTCACAGCGGTGCTCTCAGGAGCTGTCATGCTGCTGGGCGGCGCGATAAAGTACTACGCCATCAGCGAGTCATTCATGGGCTCCGGTCTCGAAAGCTGGTTCACGAACAATCTTAACTGGCATACCGGGATCGGATTCATTGACGATGTCTTGCCATTTTACCATGGCATGCCCGCGTCAGCTAAACTCGCCGCGCTTGGTTTCATGATCTTCGGCTGCGGCTGTGAGATGGCCGGAATTACTGTAAGCAGGGGAATTGTCAAGTGGTTCAAAGGCCGTGAGACGGCTCTTGCCATGGGCTCAGAGATGGCTCTCGCCCGTTTGGGAGTTGCCACATGTATGATTTTCTCGCCTTATTTCGCCAAGCTCGGAGGCCAGATCAATGTTAGCCGTTCCGTCGCTTTCGGAGTGGTGCTGCTCTGCATCGCTTTGATCATGTTCATCACATATTTCTTCATGGACAAGAAGCTTGACAGCCAGACCGGTGAGGCGGAAGAGAAAGATGATCCATTCAAGGTTTCGGACATCGGAAAGATCCTTTCCAGTCTTGGTTTCTGGCTTGTCGCCCTTCTCTGCGTCCTTTATTACTCGGCGATTTTCCCGTTCCAGAAATATGCGGTCAATATGCTCCAGTGCAACTTGACCTTGACCGAACCGGCCGCCGGTTCATTCTGGGCAGGCGAGGCTGTCACTATCGTCCAGTATATCATCATGCTCATGGTCGCTGTTTGCGCATTCTCCAGCAACTTCATAAAGAATAATAAGGGACTGAAACTCGGCCTGATGGTAGCCGCCATAGTGGCGCTGGTGATATATTGCGTGATGGGATTCAAACGCGGTACCGCCGAGACGATTTTCGCCGTGTTCCCGCTTCTTGCCGTGGCCATTACTCCGATCCTTGGCAACTATGTGGATCATAAAGGCAAGGCCGCGTCGATGCTGCTCATCGGCTCTATACTCCTGGTATTCTGCCATCTGACCTTCGCCTTCATCCTGCCTTTGTTCAAGGGCAGCGCTGTCGGCGGAACCATAGTCGCTTACGTCACGATTCTCGTTCTTGGAGCCAGCTTCTCCCTGGTCCCCGCGGCCTTGTGGCCTTCTGTTCCCAAGCTCGTGGATGAGAAGATTATCGGATCGGCTTATGCCCTGATTTTCTGGATCCAGAATATCGGACTTTGGCTTTTCCCGATCTTGATCGGCAACGTTCTTACCAGCACCAATGCCCCCGGTACTCCTCCGGATCAGCTGAATTATACCTGGGCTCTTGTGATGTTGGCTTGCCTTGGAGTAGCGGCGATGTTGATCGGCCTTTATCTTAAGGTCGTGGATCGCAAGAAGCATCTCGGTCTTGAAGAACCGAATATAGCTGAGTAGCCATCTACTTTCCAGATGGGGCGTCGAGGCGTAGCTCTGGCTTTTTGGCCGAGCTGCGCCTCAGTCCTATTGATAGGAGCAGCGCTATGACACAAACTGTGACGAACATGATCTCGACCGCTACGGCGCCAGGGGCGGCTTCCCTGTCCGCTAAGATATTTCCGGCGAACATCTTAAAGAGCATAAGCCCGAGATTTTGCACCCAATAGATCAACGCATAGGCGGTTCCAAGCACCTTGGCGGGGACTAATTTAGGCACGGAAGGCCACATGGCGGCTGGCACCAGGGAATATCCGAACCCGAGAAAGACCATCGACATATATCCATAAAAAGGCACCCCTGCGGGAGCGAATGCCAGCAGCACATGCGCCACGAGCGCAAGTATCGCTCCGGCCACCATCCAGCGGGTTCCCTTGCCGATCTTGTCTACCATGATTCCGAACAAGGGAGCGAATATAACAGTCGAGAAGGGGAGCATTGAGACCATCCAACTGGCCGCCTCAACCGGCACCTCGAATCTTGGAATCAGAATAGCGCTGGCGAATTTCTTGAACGATATGATACTGCTGTAGAAAAACACGCATAGCAGGGCTATCATGATGAACTGCTTGTTTTTAAGCAGACCGAGCACGTCGGAGAAACGGAATTGTTCCTCTTTACTGTCATTCTGAGGTTTACTGTCATTCTGAGGGAGCGAAGCGACCGAAGAATCTTTCCGGTCGAACCTCGCGTCCATGGCCACGAACAAGGCCCACAGGATCATTCCGGCGGCCATCAGGCCAAGTCCCAAGAATGCGGGCCGGGCTGTCTCCATCAAGGAATAGACCTCCCCGGGAGCTTTCGCCGCCACAAGCCGGGGCGACATGACCAAGGCAAAGGCGGTTCCGAGCCTGGCGATAGCGAGCTGGAGTCCCATAGCGAAAGCCATAGGACCGTCCTTGAACCATTTGGCTATGGATCTTGTGACAGCCACCCCGGCGATCTCGCTTCCCAGTCCGAACAACATGCAACCTATATAAGCGATTCTCAAGGATGCCTTTGGAGCGAGGCCGGAAGTTATTGCCCAGGCGACCAACGCGGCGCCTCCGGCCATCATCCCCACGAATATCGATCCGGTGATCCTGACTCCCCACTTGTCGAGAAGCATACCGCAGATTACCAGTCCTCCGAACACGCAGAGGACTGAGTAACCGCTAGTATAAAGGCCGTAATCAGCAGAATTCCAGCCTAGTTCCAATAGTGATGGATTCTCGAACAGGTGCGAGAGAGTGCTGAACATGTCGTCGAAGAAGTACGACGCGAACATCGGTACCACCAGGCATGCCAGGGCTAACCAAGGCAGAATCTTTTTATTGAACGGCGATGTCATCCACTATAATGCTAAAGTATTCATCGTAGCTGCTGTTGGCGTTATGCAACGCGGTCTTGTAGGCCTCTTTGCAACCGACAGGAACATGTATTGATGTCAGTGGCATTAGAACAGAGCAAACGTTATAATCAGTAAAGAAAGCATAAGTTCCAAAAACTGGAGGGGTAGTCCCTTCGAAATAAAGATTTCGCTCCGGCAAGGTTAGGATACTATTGAAGACCATGTCTGACTTGTTATTCCCTCCAAAAGAAGAGAGACTGCTTCCGAAGCGGATGGTTTTAATTCCGCTATAGCCAAAAGTAGACTTTGGTATGGAAGTCACAGAAGGGAGATCCAGTTCATCCATTTTAATGAATCCGAATACATATAAACCAATTATGTTCGCGAGTTTTGGAACATAGAATTCCTGAAGGGTTGTTGAGGTTCCGAGTTCTCCGAAAGCATTGCCATAAGCCACCGTAAGATTAGGCAAGCGAATAGCTTCTACCTTCTCACATCTATAGAAAGCATATTGTGGAAGGCTGGTAATATTCGGCAATTGTATTATTCCGTCATTAATATTTGTTCCAACGTCTTTCAATGCGGAGCAAGAAGCGAATGCGTGGTCACCAATAGAAGATAGTTCCCCGGTACGGATCGCTTCAAGCACATCGCAGAGATAGAATGTGTAATTATCTACAGATGTTAAAGATCTCAGATCCACAAACTTTAGCCCTCTACATGAATAGAATGCCTCCTTGCCGAGGGATGTTACACCGGGTGCGCTAAAGCTTTGCATCGAGCTGCAATTCCGGAAGGCCCTGTCTCCTATAGTAGTCACCGTCTGGAACACACTAATATTCGTGGACAGGTTGTGATTGTACTTCATGCTGGAGCAGCCATTGAAAGCGTCGGCCCCAATCGAGGTCAGGACATAGTCCGCGAACAGAGGAAAAACCAAAAGATGAGAGTTCCCGGCAAAAGCTCCTTCTCCGATTTCTGTCACAATCCCCGGGAGAGAGACCCAGTCCAATTTGTTGTTCCAACCCTCAGTCGAAAATGCCTGGGCCGGGACATTTGTAATCTTGTCATCGAAAACGTATACGGCAATGCTGTATTCATCATCATTTCCAGTTTCCAATTCTGTCGGTATGGGAACGAGGGGGCCGAGCTTGTCTCGGGTAGCATAGATTTCACGCCGGTCGACAAGATTGACGCCAAAGTCTCCAGTGCCTCCAAAAACAAGATGAGAAGCTTCATCCCCTACGAGGTGGAACCAAATCTCGTTGTTGGGCTGATAAATGCGGAAATGATCTCTCAAAGCATACCAATCCGGATAATTGACAGAGTCGTGGTATTTACCGTCACCAGCTCCTGGAATCGCTATAACGAAAGTGTCATTTGTGTTCTTAAATACATTGCTTCCGAGAGTCGGAGGGATGGCACCGTCCATTCCTATCTGCCGCAGGTTCTCGCAACCGTAGAAGGTATAGGGTTCGAGAGAAGTGACACCGGCGGGGATATTTGTGTTAGTCAATTGGGAGCAACCGTAGAATGCATAGGCTCCGATATAAGTGACACTAGGAGGGATAATTATGTTAGTCAATTGGGTGCATTCACCAAACGCCCAGTCGAAGATTTTAGTCACGGTCGCCGGAAGCTGGATAGATTTAAGAGTGCATTTCCTCATAGCGCCGTTACTGATCATTGTGATTCCGTCCGGAAGCACATAGTGCTGGCCGTCAAGGCCCGCTGTGGCGAAACTGCAGAGCATAGGGCTTGTTACTCTCCCGACGCCCTGAACATAGGTAGAGACGCTGAGGTCAATCAAGCAACGACCGTCGCTAGAAATGGACCACATCGGGTTAGATGCTCCGCTTACGCCAGAGAATGAGGTGAGGCTCGTGCAACCTTCGAAGGCATTCATCGAACTGACGAGGACAAGGCTACTTGGAAGCCTCACGCTTTGCAGAGAGGTGTTGCCTTCGAAAGAAACTGATTGAATTTCGGTCAAGCCTTCGGGAAGGACGAGAGATTGTAGATCGCAATACGAGAAAGCTCCGGCGTGGATCTTTTGCAGTTGGTTGCCGAAAGAGACATCTTCAAGGTTCGAACAGTATCTGAAAGCGTAGTTCATGACATGTTTGACACCGTCCGGCAAGGAAATGGTCTTTAGTTTGGTATTATTCTCGAGGAACGATTCGGGAATTTCCGTTATGTCATTCTCGAATATGATCCTGCCGTAATCCGAGCAAGAGGCGATGCCGAATTGTTCTTCCTGAGCAGGTGTGAAACTAAGAGTAGTCCCATCGGTGGTCGTGTACCAGATCTCGTTTGGTTGCTGTGCGGAGAAATACCGGTTACCAGTCTCGCATAAGCTTCCGTATGCATCCCAGTGCGCCCCGTTCGTGTAACTGTCAAGGAGGTTGGAGGGAACGTAGATAGGGCAGTCGTTGGTGCTAAAGAATACATTATAGCTATAGTACGAATGAGGGTCACTTTGCCTCAGCTCCATCACATGATCCGCTCTTTTGATCTCAACCCAATCTAGGCCACTGCAACGTTGGAAAGCCCCATAATAAAGCGTCTCAACGGTTGAGGGAATAGAGACACTCTTCAGTCTATAATTGTATGCGAAAGCGAAGTCTTGGATGGTAATCAGTCCTTCCGGAAGCACAATGCCGCTGAAATCCGCCTGGAAGAACGCGCTATGTCCGATGTGCTGGACATCAGAAGGGACAAAATATGTGGCGTCTCTCATTCCACCAGGGGCGAAACTCAATAACAGACCATCGACGACGAGTGAACGTCCATCGCTGGAGGCATATTTACCGGAGAAAGACTCCAGTGAAAAGCATGACATGAAGGGATTCATAAGATAATCCTTGTCATCTAAGGAACCGATGGACGTTACGGATTCTGGAATATGTATGTTCTTCAGGTTCCTGCAACCAGAGAATGCCCTTCCTTCTATGGTAGTCAAGCCTTCGGGGAAACTGATACTGTTCATATAGCTACTCATGAAGGCATCTGTCTTGATGGTTTTAAGATTTGGTCCTATCTCGATTGTCTCCAACTTGGTGCAGTTAACAAAAGACCTCGTATTGATAGTCTCCAAAGTCACTGGAAGTCTCACGCTTACAAGATCGTAGGCCCCGTCGAAACATCCGTAGTCAGTTTCTGTGACAGGGGCGGCGAAGCGCATGATTCCCCAGTTATCATTATCCGCTGAAGGTGGAATGTTCGCGACGAGCTGGTTCACAGTCGCGTCTTGTCCCTGCGCGTAAGGAATTTCCACATTATCCACAGACTTGTACCAGATCTCGTTGACCGGTGTGGATGTTGACAGCACCCAACCAGTACTTCTCCCGTTGGAGAT
>CACZZF010000017.1 GCA_902785575.1 uncultured Bacteroidia bacterium
GAATTCACCCTCGGGCAGTTCTATGATGAACTGCCATCAGCACTCGAGTCTGTCGGTATTCCACGTGAGGCGTATCGCTTGTCAAACAACGATAACGGGGTGCCTACGCAGGATCCTGTACAGATATACATTGACTATGATTCCGCTTTCCCCCCTGAAGGGTACATTCTCCCGCGGGTAATGCTGGAAGTGTCCGGCCGATCGTATGAGGCGGCTGTGTCGAAGAGAAAGGTCTGTTCACTTATGGACGAAAGGCTTCCTGGGAATGCATTCTCCTCATCGCCGTTCATGGTATTCACCGTTGAGCCCGAAAGGACTTTTATTGAGAAAGTGTGTCTTCTGCACGAGGAGTTCAACAAATCGCCAGGCGACATCCGGAGTTATCGTATGTCGCGACACCTGTACGACTTGTTCATGATGTGTAATAACAAGAAGCGCATCAACGAAAAGGCTCTCGCCAACGAGGAGCTTTTCCAAGGAATTGTCATGCACCGTTTTATCTACAATCGGGTTGACGGGGTAGACTACAATACGGAAACTCCAGGGCATTTCAACATTCTCCCTCCGGACAGTGTCATAGACGAATGGCGCAAAGACTACGATGAAATGATGCGCGGGATGATCTACAGCGAGGATAAACCGACCTTTGACGAAATTCTTGCCCGTATTCAGCAGCTCAACACCGAATTGAACGAGATGAAATGGAAGAAGATTCCCGTGTTTTCACCTGGAGCAAAACCTTATCTCATATGACACTTCACGATGAATGGCTCATCACGATGAATGGCCTCTTCGGTAGCCTTGTCAGCCGGAGTGAAGCCATTCATTACCATAAAGTCGTATATGGGACGACTCCAGAAGCAGATAAAATAATCATCCGCACTTCCTACAACACCCACAATCGCGTTACGGGCGTTGTCCGTTGAAGCGGTGAGAATCTTCTTCTCTTTTAAGTCGATCACATAGGAATTCCCTTGTCTGGCTTGTTTATAGACAAAGGACGCGAAACCATTGCATAAGAATGGGACATCCATGAGACTTGAATACTGTTCACTGTCAGCATTATGGATATCCGAACGATACTCGTATGGGAGCGTGGTATTCGACTTAATCTCTACAGATTCCATCAAATCTCCGTTCTCTCGATTGAAAAAATAAAACTTATCCTCTCCAAAGGAGGCGAAGACTATCTTCCCATCATACACATTCAAATATCTATGGAAAGCGATCGCTTCGTTGTCAGAGTATTCCAGAAATCCATTTGTGATTTTAAGGTTGGGATCCGTGATGAGGACCCGGAATTTTTGGTTTTCGCTACGAGGATCCGGCGCATTTATACCTGTGGGGGCATAAGCCAGAACAAAACCACCATTTGTAAGAACTTCTAGATCATCTGCCAGTACCGGCAGATCCAAAGATCTCTCAAATCTTCCGTCTAAAGAACTGAACAGATGAATTTTCTGCTGAAAATTATCTAAAATATAAATATGATTCTTATTCACGGAGAAGCTATGGATTTCAAGATATTCTCCCGGCCCACGCCCCTGGGCGTCTATGACAATGCCAGGATCTCCGTTCATATAAAAGGAAACTATTTTCTTATTACGGAAGTCACCCACATAGAGCATGTCGTTTTCTACGACGACCTTGTCAACGTTGCCGAAAGCATTATCTTCGTTTTCCTTCAAAACCAAGAATGAGACACTGTCCACGCATTCGGCGAGCGATTGCTCAATTCCGTCAGGATTGAATTCAATTACAGTAGAGGCAATGGGACCATCCCCTTTATTGATGTTGGTACATGACACCACCATCAACGACAACAGTATTGTTAACCTTGCTCTCATTTAACTGTTACTTTGCCTTAGTAACCATAATTATCGGATTCGAATCCTCTTTAATTCCTGGTATGCCGTGATTCTTGAAAAAGTCAAATGCCTTTCGCAAATCTTCCGCGGTGATATCTTTATGGTAGGTATAATTGAGAGTGGCTGGATCAAACACGTCGATCAGCAGGTCTCCATACTGCCAGCGAGGGCTGAACTCTGTGTTAAAGTCATCTGAAATCCGATAATGCGCGCGATGGATTTCACCGGAACTCTTTCTGAGTATATACTGTTTGTAATCCCAGTCCCTGTCGAAAATGGTTAGATATAGGTTTTTATCATCCTCTGAATAGTCCATTATGAACTGGGTGTCAATCATGTATTTATTGAAATCCTTCAGTTCACTGGGGGAGACAGGATGCTCGAAATCAATTATATACTTTGGCTCTAAATTCCCGGTTGAATATGAATAAATCGTGTCGCAGCATGCAGGATTGAAGAGTAATCCATTCTTATTGGATTTGAATGAGGGATGCATTGGGAGGAAGAACGCATTCTCACAATCGAATACGCGATGATTGGCGACAGAGAAAAGAGTATCTTTCTGAGGAGTCATCTCAATCAGGGAATACTTCTCTTTCCCAAGCATATTGAGATTATTGATGATTAAAGTGCCTGAATTGGAAACATGGAGCCGCCTGTTTTTCACTTTCAAATGTATGGTTGAATCATAGGAACCATCAGCGTTATATTTGATAATACCCTTGACGGCATCGTCGATGTAAAGCATCTTTTCTGAATCACTGTAATAAATGTCAGATAAAACCAGATATTCTCCTTCAGCCCTTCCTTCTCGCGCGATATTAGAAATGAAGTTCCCCTCACGATCAAATTTGCTGATTTTGTAGGGATTAACAGACAGGATGTAAAACGAATCCTCGGACATACAGACTTTCAAGACATTTGATACGATTGAGGAATCATTACTCTGAAGGGGAATATATGTGATGGGTTCGAATACATCTTCGAGCGAAACAGTTGGTAATGAGTCAAATGTGTCGTATGAGAGGCTGGAGTTATTCTTTTTGCAGGAGCAAGCAAAGAATAATAATAAAAGACAAATACCTAAATCAAACCGTTTCATATTTAATAGATTAATCTTTGTGGAGATGGGTGGAGTCGAACCGAGAAGGAGTAAAGATTAACTACTACTCCTTAGTCTTTTTAATTTGAGAAGAATTGGGACAGGAACGCTATGTCCACGAAGTCCTTGGGGCGTTGTCCGGAATTCGTGATAGCGTGTAGTTTCATAGCTGCGATGTCTTTCAGGGTGGCCAGACGGAAGCTTCCTTCAATAAGTGGTTCTTCAAGCCATTTGTATGGATGGTGGATGACATCGATTTTGACACCATTGATGAATCCGATGGTCGCCTTTTCTCCGATAAGCTGTGCTTTGTAATCGTACTTCTCGTAAAGGAGTTTGACAATGCTTTGGATATCAGGATAATCGTTCGTGAAGAAGTCGAGATCCGTGCTTTTTCGGTGACCTATCTGCAGAGCAAGCGATGTTCCTCCGACAAGCCTTGTCGAAGAAAGGATGGGTTCCTGCGTGAGTTTGCCTAGGAGTTCAAGAGTCGTTTTCTCGACTGCGCCCTTTTGTAGCATTGCGTCTCTTCCTTTTTTAAGTCAAAAGCGTAGCAAATGAAGTTCAGGTCTTTCGCGTCGAGCCCGGTGACTTCATTCTTTGCGATAAGCGCGAATTCCTCAATCCCTCCGAAGGTGTCGAACGCCGCATAGAAATCTTCCAGTTTCCCAAGTTGAATTACGCGTGTGGCGATGAGCCTTTTGCATTGGAGAGGGTCGATTCTCTCTGTGTCGTAATCCCAAAGAAGGGCCGGATTGATCCGGCGGTCACCAGGGATGTATTTCTCAAAGAATCTCATACCGCAAATATAATGATTTTCAGTGAATATATCTATTCCAATAATATGTGGGTGCGTCGAGTCGAACCCTCCGATGGCCAGCAGCGCATGCCCGATGAAAACACGAGAAAAATCCATTCCAGGACTCCCTAGAATGGATTTTTTCGTGGAGATGGGCGGAGTCGAACCGCCGTCCAAACAACGTCCCCAGCAGCTTTCTACACGCTTATCCTTCCTTTGGTTGTCGGCCGCGGCCTGCCGGAAGGCGGGCTAACCGAAGCTTATCCTTTGAATCTTAGCCGGTTTTAAAGGAGTCCACCGGAGCGTCCCTCTTGAATGATACCCCGAACTCGGAACATAGAAGGCGTAAAGTCCGCGGGATACTCGTCCGGGCCGCAGCCTTGGCGGCCGGGATTAAGCTAAACGACTGAGTCGATTAGGCAGCGAGCGCGTAGTTGTTGTTGGCAACTAAATTGTCGAGAGAACGGTTTGGCGGGCAGATCTCTCAGAAGCCCGACGTGCTTACCACCCGAAATCATTGCTGTCAAAACCAGAACATCCCCATTGTGGCGCGACAAATATACGGTTAATAATCATAATTTGTTTCATCGATATTTTAATTAATTTCGCGTTATGGAACAGGTCTGGGATCCGCTACGCAAGAAGCTTGTGGCCCTGACGCCCGAGGAGAAGGTGCGTCAGTGGTTCATCGGCGTCCTGAGGGATTCGGCCCAGATCCCTGTCCACATGATGATGAGTGAGGTCGCCCTCAAGTTCGGCGATAAGTCTTACCGGGCGGACATCCTTGTCTATGGCCGGGACACCGCTCCGTTGATGGTGGTCGAGTGCAAGAGGGAAGATATCCAATTGGATCGTGAGGTGCTGGAGCAGGCTTTGAGGTATAATTTGGCTCTCGGGGTCAAGTACATCATTATCACCAACGGGCAGAAGACTTTCGGATTCAAGAAGGTAGATACGGCTGGCCAACCCGGCCATGAGAATGAGGCTCCTTTTGAGCAGATGAACTCTTTCCCGACATGGGAAGAGATGCGGAAATGATTGATTATGAGCGCTACAATAACACAAGGATACCTTGACAGCCCGATTTTCGGCATTGTCTCCCGAGCTGCGGAAGAGCTCGGGGTCCGGGCCTTCGTAATCGGGGGATATGTCCGGGATTGCTTCCTTGGACGTCGTAATGATGACATAGACATAGTTGTCGAGGGTAGCGGTATCGAGCTGGCCGAGAAGGTGGCGGGAATAATCAGTGAGGAGGAGAAGCGTCATTGTAATGTCTCGGTTTTCAAGACTTTCGGGACGGCTATGCTAAAGTGGCATGGGGCGGAAATAGAGTTCGTCGGGGCAAGGAAGGAATCATATCGTCATGATTCCCGTAAACCGATAGTGGAGGACGGTACCCTTGAGGAAGACCAGTTGAGGCGTGATTTCACGATCAACGCCATGGCTTTCAGCCTCCAGAAAGAGGACTACGGGGCTTTGGTTGATCCTTTTGGAGGAATAAGGGATCTTGCCGCCGGCATAATCAGGACTCCTTTGGAGCCGGCGCAGACTTACAGTGATGACCCTCTGAGGATGCTCCGGGCGATCCGTTTCGCGGTTAAACTGAGCACGCCGGAACAGAGCTTCACAATAGTTCCCGAGTCGCTCGCGGCTATGCGTAAGATGAAGGATAGGATGACTATCCTCTCTCAGGAGCGGATAGTTGAAGAGCTGAACAAGATACTCATTTGCGACAAGCCTTCGATGGGATTCCGCCTGATGGATGAGACAGGCCTTCTGGAATATATCCTCCCTGAACTGCTGAGACTCAAAGGGATAGAGTCGGTCGACGGCAAGGGCCACAAAGAGATATTCTCACATACTCTCCAGGTTGTGGATAATGTGGCGGCTGGTGAGATCGCGGCAATAGCGGAGGGGACTCTCAAAGACTCCGCGCCTTGCGAGGATGGCGACGGTTTCATCGAGAGCGTGAGGACTAAGCCCTACGTGTGGCTGCGCTGGGCGGCTCTTCTTCATGACATAGGCAAGCCTGCCAGCAAGCGTTTCGATCCGGCCGTGGGGTGGTCTTTCCATGGGCATGAGGTGGTCGGGAGCAGGATGGTCCCGAAGATATTTACCCGGCTCAAGATGCCTCTGAACGAGAAGATGAAATATGTCCAGAAACTCGTCTCACTTCATCACCGTCCTATAGCTCTTGTGGATGAGGAAGTTACGGATTCCGCTGTCAGACGGCTCCTGTTCGACGCGGGCAATGAGATCGATGACTTGATGATCCTTTGCAACGCCGACATCACTTCCAAGAATCCGGTAAAGGTGGCCAGAATTAAAGAGAACTTTGAATTGGTCAAGAGGAAACTGGTCGAGGTTGAGGAGAAGGACGCCATCAGGAACTGGAAGAATCCCATTACCGGAGAGTATGTGATGCAGGTCTATGGCATCCCTCCTTGCAAGGAGATCGGCATTTTGAAGGAATATGTCAAGAACGCCATTCTGGATGGGGTAATCGGCAACACCTTCGAGGAGGCGGACAAGTTCATGCGCCTTAAGGCTGCCGAAATGGGCCTTAAAGAGATATAAGGTGTTGACCGACGAGTACATAACTTATGTGAAGGAGGTACGGAGGTATTCCCCGAGGACCTGCGAGTTGTATTCTGACATTCTGAAAGAGTTTTCGGAGTTTTGTGACAGGGAAATACTTGAGTCACTGACGCCTTCCATGATAAGGTCATATGAGGTTTATCTTCTTGATTCCAGGAAAGAAGATCCCAGGACTGTGAACCTTCACCTCAGCGTGCTGTCCGGTTTCTGCAAGTTCTTGATGAAAAACGGACATCTCAAGTCCAATCCGGCACGTGTCGTCTCCCGTCCGAAGGTGGAGAAACGTTTGCCTGTCTTTTATCGGGAGGAGTCGATGAAAGAATATTTCGACCGTACCGAACATGACGCTTCCGAGGAGACATTATCCTTGATAACTGGTGATGACAAGGTGTCTAAACAATTGTATTCCAGGAGGTTGTCCAGGCTGATCGTGTCCATGCTCTATTCGACCGGGATGCGCCGGTCCGAGCTTATCGGCCTTTCGATAGGGAATGTGGACTTCTCCAGGAAGGTGATGAAAGTCCGTGGAAAAGGTGACAAGACGAGAGAAATTCCTCTTGTACCTTCTCTTTGTAATGAAATTTCGTTATATTTACAATCAGTTGAAACGATAGAAGGCCGCGCGAGGTCCGCCACAGACCCGCTCCTCGTGACCGTGACCGGCTCCAAGCTGTATCCGGTTTTCGTGGACAGGGTGATAAAGAGCGAGCTTGGGCAGGTCGGCAGCATAACCGGGAGGAAATCCCCCCACGTATTGAGGCATTCGTTAGCCACTGAGCTTCTTAATGAAGGTGCTGACCTCAATTCCATAAAAGAGCTGCTTGGCCACTCCTCTCTCGCCGCGACGCAGGTCTACACGCACAATTCTGTCGAGAAACTTAAAAAAGTGTATTTAACCGCCCATCCAAGGGCAAAAAGCGGAGGTAAAAATGGAGATTAGAGTAAAATCCCTGAAGTTTGACGCAGACCAGAAGCTGCTCGACTATGTTGAGAAGAAAGTCTCGAAGCTTTCCAGGTTCAGCGACCACCTCGATGAGATTGAGGTTACCCTGTCATTGCTGAACGAGCCTGACAATAAAGAGGTGAAGATCCAGACCAGGGCATATGGACAGGATTTGCTGATCGAGAGAAGTGCCTCTACCTTTGAGGATGCGGTCACAGTGGCTGTCGATCTCATGAAAGAGAAAATCGTGAGAACTAAAGAGAAGACATTCGAAGCATAATGAATAAGTGAAAACGTCGGTCAACGTCGCCTCTCAATGCCGTGACTTGATCGACAAGATCAAAGCCGGAGAGTTCTCCCCCATCTATCTTCTGATGGGGGATGAACCGTATTATCCGGACATGGTTTGCGACGCTGTTATCGAGAACTCGCTGGATGAGTTTTCCAGGGATTTCAACGAGACTATATGCTACGGTGCCGATGTGGATTCCGACACGGTCATCACGGCCGCCAGGCGTTTCCCTATGATGGCTGAGCGCCAGCTGGTTGTGGTGAAAGATGCCCAGGCCATGAGGGACCTGGAGCAGCTTTCCGTGTATTGCGAGAACCCTCTTGACTCCACGATTCTGGTGCTCCTTATGAGAGGCGCTTCCGCGGACAAGCGCAAGGCGCTTTACAAGCAATGCTCCAAGAATGGTGTGGTAGTCGAGTCCAACGCTTTGAGGGACTATGAGATGCCGGGCTGGATCAGCCAGTATTACTCATCCAAAGGGATTGACATATCTCCGGACGCCGCCGCCCTCCTCGCAGAATATGCGGGGACGGATATGAGCAAGATAGTCGTGGAGACTGACAAACTTATGAAGAACTTGCCGGAAGGCGTCAAACAGGTGAGTTCCTCTGATATAGAGCGTAATGTCGGTATCAGCAGGGAGTACAGCATCTTCGAGTTGACCAAGGAAATCTCATTCAGAAATGGGGCCAGGGCGCTGGCAATAGCTAGCCGTTTGGGAGAGTCTCCCCGTTTCGCGATGCCTATGGCTGTGAGCGCTATTTTCACTCACTTCTCACGTATTTTGAAATATGCTTCCTTGAAGGAGAAGACTCGTTATCCGGACAAGACCCAGACAGCGGCTGCCCTTCAAGGGGTGAACCCTTTTTTCTGGAAAGAATATGACGCCGCTGTCGCCAATTATCCAACGTCAAAGGCAATGGCGGCTGTTTCGCTCCTGTGTGATTACGACTACAAGGGCAAAGGTGGAGATGCCGGGGAAGCCACCCCGGGAGAATTACTGGTGGAGCTTGTCGCCAAATTATTAAATTTGTAAATTAATTATTGTAATACGATAAATAATTATTATATTTGTAGAAAATATAAGAATTATGGGACTTATAGAATGTAAAGGTATCACCAAACGCTTCGGAGAGAAGGTCGCCCTTGACAACCTCTCTGTGGACATACCGAAAGGGAAGATATTCGGCCTTCTCGGACCTAACGGAGCTGGCAAGACCACTCTTATTCGAATCATCAACAGGATCACGATTCCTAATAGCGGTGAAGTCCTTTTCGACGGACGGCCTATCACGCAATCTGATGTTGAGAAGATAGGTTACCTTCCGGAGGAGAGGGGACTGTACCGTAAGATGGAAGTCGGCGACCAGGCCATGTACCTTGCCCAGCTAAAGGGTATGAGCGCCGCCCAGGCCCGTAAGGAGCTTAAGAACTGGTTCGTGCGTTTCGGTATTCAGGACTGGTGGAAGAAGAAGGTCGAGGAACTTTCTAAGGGTATGGCCCAGAAAGTCCAGTTTATCACGACCGTTGTCCACAAGCCTTCGTTGATGATTCTTGATGAGCCGTTCTCCGGTTTCGACCCGGTAAACGCCGAGCTGATCCGCAAAGAGATTTTGAGGCTCAATGAGGAAGGCTCTACCATTATCCTTTCGACCCACAATATGGAGTCGGTCGAGGAGCTTTGCGACGACATCGCTCTCCTTAACAAGTCCAAATTGGTCGTGACTGGCGGGGTCGATGAGATCCGCCGTCATTATGGCAATAACAACATCGAGCTGATTTACACTGGTGAGCAGCCTGTAGCCAGCGCTGAGGGAGTATTCAAGGTTCTCTCGGATGAGAATAATGTGGGCAGGCACACTGCTGTCCTGTCACTCGAACCTGGGGTCTCTTCCAATGATGTCCTCAGCTCACTTCTCTCAGAGGGAGTCTCGATCAACTCATTCAAGGAACTCATCCCCAGGATGAACGACATTTTCATCAAACTAGTGACAGAGGAGGCTTAATCATGGATTTCAGGATCATTAAAACAGTCATTTCCCGGGAATATACCACCCGTGTCAAGAAAAAGTCGTTCCTTGTGACCACTTTCGTCGTGCCTATCCTGTTCGCGGCTATGATGGTTGTGATATTCCTCATTATGGGCAACACCAAGGAGAGGAAGATGGATGTGGCCGTCGTGGACCAGTCCGGAATCGTGATGTCGCATCTGGAGAGCGGTGACAGGGTAACTTACACTGATTATTCCTCCGAGGTGCCGGATTCCATCAAGGCGCATCTCAAGGATTATGGCAAGGACGCCCTGGTTGTCGTTTCGCCTCTCGATAGCGTGAAGAAGACAGTCTCAGTCCAGGCATATTCGAAAGATCCTCTGGGTGTCGAGTTCACGGGAGGTCTTTCCCGCAAGGTCGATGATGCTGTGGAGGAGTACCGAATCGCCCAATATGGCATCGACAATCTTCCCCAGATTATGGAGGATGTCAAGTCGAATGTCAAGGTTTCAGAGTACACCCTTGATGAGTCCGGTAAGGAAAATGTCTCTGAATCAGGTATTTACATGATTATTTCCATGCTCTTGGGAATCATCATCTGGATGTTCATCATGATGTTCGGAGGGCAGGTGATGTCCAGCGTCATCGAGGAAAAATCCAGCAGGGTCGTCGAGGTCTTGATTTCCTCTGTCAAGGCTGTGGACCTGATGTTCGGCAAGATTATCGGAATCGCTCTTGTGGCCTTGACCCAATTCCTTCTCTGGATTGTTCTCACGGTTATCCTCACTTCTGCGGCCAGCATGTTCATGGGCAAGGATATGCTCAAGAGCTTCTCCGGTGACCCTCAGATGATGGCACAGACCGTCGGTATGACTCCGGATCAGATGGAAGCCATCGGTGGAGTTGTGGCCGCTACGGACACGACTGCGGCTGAGGTCATAGATGGTCAACCTGACGGCTTGCAGACGGTTATGTCCACATTGTCGAATATTCCTTGGACGAAGTTGATTATCTCATTCCTGATCTTCTTCATCCTCGGCTACCTGCTGTACGCCTCACTTTATGCCGCTATTGGCTCGGCTGTTGAGAGCGTTGAGGACACACAGCAACTCCAGATGCCTATAACGATCCCTTTGATGATCGCCTATCTGGTCATACTCATGGCTTTCCAGAACCCGGATAGTCCTGTGGTGGTGTGGACCTCAATGATTCCGTTCACTTCTCCTATAGTCATGCTGGCCAGGATCCCTTACGGCGTTCCCATGTGGCAGCTCGTGCTCTCAATCGCCCTGTTGTTCTTCACCTTTGTCGGGTGCGCGTGGCTCTCCGCGAAGATTTATAAGGTCGGCATTCTGATGTTCGGTAAGAAATCAACCTTCAAGGACCTTTGGAAATGGTTGAAACAATAATAATTTAAATGCGCTTATGAAAAGATTGTTGCTATTATTCGCTCCGCTGGCGTTTTGCCTGGGGGTATCCGCCCAGACGGTGGACATCACCTGGGAAAAACAAGCGGTCGCCGGCCTCCGTACAGGAGTTGTCGCTTCCAACGCCTCCAATGTGGAAGAGGCGATGGGTTATGTCAAAGGTAAGACTTATTACGCCCCCAACGGTAGAAAGTTCAAGGGTGGAGCCACAAGAGATGTCGCCGATCTGTTGATCAAGGCCCAACCTGCCATGGCCAAGGTCAAGCAGGTCATCGGGTATTCCACTGAATTCATGGATCGCGTCTATCCCGAGTGCCCTCTCTATGACTGGTTTATCGACGAGCTCATGAGAGCTACGGCGGACAGTCTTGACAGGAAGGTGGACATCGGTATAGCTAATAGAGGCGGTGTCCGTATCGAGATGCCTCAGGGAGAGGTCTTTTATGATGACATCATGTCGATGTTCCCTTTCAAGAACAATCTCTGCTATGTTGCTTTGAAAGGTAAGGACGTGAGGGTTATTCTCGACCAGATGGCCGCGTCATCGTTCCAGATTATCGGCGGAATCAAGGTGGTCGCCCAGAACGGCAAGATCATCTCCGCTACAGTTAACGGGGAACCACTTGATGATGAGAAGGTTTACGGAGTGGCCACACTCAACTTCCTGCTTGACGGAGGTGACGGCTACTATGTCGCCAAGAACGCTTTGGAAGTCCTCCAGAGCAATGGATGGCTATACGACACAATGATCCCTTATGTACAGAGCCTTACTGCGGCCGGTAAACCTATTGAATACGAGAACCAGCATTGGATCACTATCCTCGGGGAGGGGGACAAAAAATGAGAACAACTCTTAAAGCGATAGTTTGCGTGGTCTTGGCTTTGGCCATAATCCCTTCTGCCTCAGCCCAGAAGCGTTTGACCATACTTCATTTTAATGACACCCATAGCCACATGGAGCCTGAGCGTTCCGGCGATAATATCGGCCATGGCGGTGTCATCGAGAGAGCCGCCTACAGGGACAGCGTCGTGAAGGCTGACGGAAAGAAGAACGTGCTTCTCCTCCATGCCGGCGATTACAGTCAGGGAACATCTTATTTCAGCGTTCTTAAGGGTGACTTGGAGATTGACCTGATCAACGCTATGAGGTATGACTGCGTCACCCTCGGTAACCATGAGTTTGATAACGGAGTGGATGAGCTGGCGAGGCGTCTGGCCAACCTGAAATGTGATGTGGTTTGCGCTAACTATGATTTCTCCGCCCTTGAGATGGGTAAGTATGTAAAACCCTACACCGTCATCAAGAAAGCCGGGATGCGGATCGGTATCGTCGGTCTGATGCCTGACATCACCACACTTGTCTCTAAGGAGACTTCCAGCAAGATTCCCGCTTTCGATAATGCGGAGGTTGTCAACAAATGGGCGAAGGTCATGAGAGAGGAAGAGAAGTGCGACCTTATCATCGCCTTGACTCACATCGGATACGAGGATGAGCCATACACTGATTTCCGTCTCGTGAAGAATACCCGCGGGATTGATATCGTGGTTGGAGGGCACTCGCACACCTTCATCAAGGAACCTGCTTATGAGAAGAACCTTGATGGGGAATTGGTCCCGATCGTCCAGAATGGTTGCTGGGGACTTGAGACCGCTAATATGAAAGTTTATAAGAAGAAATGAGATTAAGGATAATCGCGGCTGCGGCCGTCTCTTTAGCCTTATCCGCCGCGATGCCCCTTTTCGCGCAGATCAGGGGCATCCATCAGGAACGGCTTTCAACTTGGGAGTTCAGTAAGGATGGTGTGAATTGGCGACCTGTAACGGTCCCTCATTCCTATAACGCGGAAGATGGCCATTCCCCTAGTTACTACCGGGGAACGGCCACATATCGCTGCAATTTCAAGCCGGGCGATATCAAGCATCCGCATTATATCCTGTTCGAAGGGGCTGCCCAAGCCGCGATTGTCAAGGTGAATGGTGTCCAGCTGGCATCCCATAAAGGCGGTTACACACCTTTCACTGTCAATATCACCGAGGCTCTGAAAAAGGGAATCAATACCCTTGAGGTCATTTGCGATAACAGCGAGGACCTTAACATGATTCCTGTAAGTTCGGATTTCAACAAGAATGGAGGTCTCCACAACCCTGTCTGGTTGATGGAGATGGAGGATGTGTACATCTCTCCTGAGGCTTACGGAATGTACAGGCTTCATTGCATTACCCCCGAGGTCTCAAAACGTAAGGTGGAGACCCGGATCAGGACACGGCTGGTCAACTCTTCCGCTAAGAGCGCCGATGTTATGGTCAGGGTACAACTGATCGAGAGGGACGGGACCCTCGGCTACCAGGCTGACAGGGAAATCCGGCTCGCGCCTAAGTCTGAGCTGGATTTCGAGCATGACTTCGAGGCTACTGGAATCCGTTTCTGGAACGGCCTTAAAGATCCTTATCTTTACACCGCGAGGATTGAAGTATTCAGAGGCAGAAGGATGCAGGACATGGCCGAGGCCAAGATCGGATACCGTTCGTTCGAGATGGATCCGGTCAAGGGTTTCCTGCTTAATGGGGAGCCTTATCCTCTTCGTGGCGTGTCCATGCATCAGGACGCTGACGGCAGGGCTTCAGCGCTTAGGGATGAGGATATCCGGCGGGATTACCAGATTGTCCAGGAACTAGGAGCTAATTTCTTACGTCTTGCCCATTACCCACATAACGACCTGGCCTTCAGGCTTTGTGACTCACTCGGAATCGTGGTGCAGACTGAAGTCCCGTGGGTCAATGTCTGCGGAACCAACGCTAAACAAGCTTATTTCAATAATATACGCCATCAGATGGGCGAGATGGTCAACAACCTTTACAACCATCCTTGCATCCTTTTCTGGGGAATGTGGAACGAGCTTGATACCTGGGGCAATAATGATAATTTCCAGGGGGACTTTGACGGTTCCAAGGTTCTGACAGAGACAGGCCGCCTGTATGATTTCACCAAGAAGTTGGATCCATACCGTGCGGTTGGTTTCACTGATGATTCCAGGCTTGCCAGAGATGGCTATGCCGGTCTGGCGGGTGACTACTGCTCCCAGAACATCTATTACGGCTGGTATTGGGAACCTAATGATTTCAGTGGTTTCCTGCCGGCTATGCAGGATGTCAGGGAGCGTAGGCAAGGACCTCTTAATGTGTCTGAATATGGCGCCGGAATCAATCCTTTCTGCCACACTTGGGATCCTTCCAAGGCTGTCAGGAACAAGGAAGATGACTCCAAGCATTTCGAGGAATATGGTAACATGTTCCACGAGGCTTATGTCCGTCAGATCCTGAAGATGCCTTGGCTGAATTTCACTTCGGCATGGGTGCTTTTCGATTTCCCTGTGGCTAACCGTACCGAAGGGTACATGGATTCCGCCGACGGAGAGCGTTTCGTCCAGAATGACGCCCGGAAATACATGAATGACAAGGGGTTGGTAACAAGGGACCGTCGCATTAAGAAGGATGTGTTTTACCTCTACAAGTCCCTTTGGAACAAGAAGGTGACCACAGTCCATATCACTTCCTCCCGCCTTTTCGGGATTCCTGCCGGTAAGACCTTCTCGCTAAAAGTCTACAGCAACGCCAGGAACCTCACTCTATACCAGAACGGTAGGATTGTCACCAAGAAGTACAGCTCCGGAGAGGATACTGGAGTAATATGGACCTTTGAAGGCCTCAAATTGAATAAGGAATCTGATACTTTCAGGGTGGTGGCAAACAACGGCGTAAAGGACGAGGTCACTTGGAACCGCCTTTAGCGGTGATATTCTGCTTCACCGGGAGCAAAGCTATCAAATATCCGATCAGTGCCACTCCGGCGATTGTCAGGAGTATGTCAGACCATTGCACTATGACAGGATAGGAACTGACCAGGAAATTCCCCGGCATTTTGATGAAGCCAAACTTTTGTTGGAGGAAGGCGAACAATACTCCAATGACCAAACCCGCTACAAGGCCGAGAAGAGATATCAGCCAGCCTTCCAGGGTAAAGGTCTTTCGTAGCATGTTGTCAGTGGCTCCGAGACTGCGGAGTGTCTCGATGTCGTCCTTCTTCTCGATGATCAGCATCGTCAGGCTACCGAAGATGTTAAGGGCGATAATGATTATGACAAATATCAGGATAAGGAATATCGCCGCTTTCTCATAGCGCATCATCTTGTAAAGGGAAGTGTTCTGGCGGAATCTGTCCAAAACCTTGAATTCCGGGCCTAGAATCCCTTTGATCGTGTTGATGGCCTTACGCACCTCTTTCTGTGACGATCCGTCAGCTAGCCGTATCTCTATTCCGGAAACCTCTTTGTCATAGCCCAGGAGTTGCCTCATCTGGTCAAGAGGCATTATCATCAACTCTTCATCAATCTGCTGGTTGACCGTGAACACTCCAGCTGGTCTCATGCTCACTGACTCGATTGACGCGGCGGGATTGGCAAGGGAGAAATTCCTGTCCCTGGCCGGAAAGTAAATCGTTGCCGAAGAGAGGAATGCCGGGTTCATTCCCATCTTGTAGGCCAGACCGGCTCCGGCGACCATCTGGGGAACCTGCCCCTTATGAAGGGAGAATACTCCCGCGGTCATGTGAGCGACAAGGGGGGAGCTCATCTCATAGGCGCTGTCGACACCTTTGGCTTTTGCGACCCCTTGATGCTCCTCATAGTCGACAAACACATTCTCCTCCAGCACGTGGAAATATTCCTCTACCTCGGGAAGGGCGATAATCTTATCAAAAGGCTCTCCCTCCGGGATGAATACCTTTCCTTTGGCAGGGGTAATGAGTATGTCAGGCTCGATGTTGCCGAGAGTGTCCTTTACAAGCTCATCAAAACCGTTGTAGACAGACAGGATGATGATCAGGGCCGCTGTTCCGATCGCCATGCCGATGGCGCTGATCGCGGAAATGATGTTGATCACATTGTGTGACTTCTTCGCGAACAGGTAACGCCTGGCTATGAACAGCGGCAGGTTCATCGCGGTTTACTCCGGTTTGTAAGAGTCCTTGAGGGCCGTGGTCTTGTTGAACACCGGCTTCTCAGGTGTGCTGTCAGGATCCTTGAAATAATATCCCGTGCGCTCGAACTGGACGGCTATTCCGGAGTTGTCCTCCAGAAGGGCCGGCTCGGCGTAACCGGTGAGAACAGTCAGAGACTCAGGATTGAGGAAGTCCTTGTAGTCCATTCCCTCGGGGATGGAGTTCATGTCCTCCTTAGTGAACAACCGGTCATAGTTCCGGATCTCGATCTCTTTGGCGAGCGAGGCGGGAACCCAGTGGATTGTGCCTTTGACGGAACGCCAGACCTCACCTCCGGGCCTTGTCGACGGATCGTAGGTGCACTTGAGCTCAATGACATTTCCTTCCTCATCCTTAACGACTTCCTCGCATTTGATGATGTAGGTGTATTTCAGCCTGACCTCACCATCCGGCTTGAGCCTGAAGAACTTCTTGGGGGCATCCTCCATGAAGTCATCCTGTTCGATGAGAAGCTCTCCCGTGAAAGGAACCTTCCTGGTGGCTCCCTCCGGCTCTGCGGGATTGAGAGGGCAATCGAACCATTCGACCTTGCCCGGCTCCCAATTGGTGATCGTGACCTTAAGCGGCTTCTGTACGACCATATAACGGTTGGATCTGGCGTTGAGGTCCTGGCGAACGCACCACTCGAGAAGCTGGATATCCATCATCTGGTCTCTCTTGGAGACTCCGATCTTCTCGCAGAACATCTTGAGCGCCTCAGGAGTGTAGCCCCTGCGCCTCACGCCACAAAGAGTAGGCATCCTTGGATCGTCCCATCCTGACACAAGGCCTTTCTGAACGAGTTCCAGCAGCTTGCGCTTGCTCATAAGGGTATATGTGAGGTTTAGGCGGGCGAATTCGTATTGGTGGCTGGGATAAATCCTGAGAGCCTGGATGAACCAGTCGTAAAGAGGCCTGTGCACGTCGAACTCAAGGGTGCAGATGGAGTGGGTGATATGCTCGATCGAGTCGCTCTGGCCATGGGTATAGTCATACATCGGATAGATGCACCACTTGTCCCCGGTGCGGTGGTGAGAGGCATGCTTGATGCGGTAGAGAATAGGATCCCTGAACATCATGTTAGGGGAGGCCATGTCTATCTTGGCCCTCAGAACCTTCTCACCGTCAGCGTATTTCCCGTCTCGCATCTCACGGAAGAGCTTGAGGTTCTCCTCTACGCTCCTGTTCCTGTACGGGCTTTCGACTCCGGGAGTCTCGACCGTTCCTCGGCCTTTGCTGATCTCCTCCTGAGTTTGGTCATCGACATAGGCTATACCTTCTTTAATCATCTGCTCCGCCCATTCGTAGAGCTGGTCGAAATAGTCGGACGCATATAGTTCCTTCTCCCACTTGAAGCCCATCCAGCGGATGTCCTCCTTGATGGCGTCGACATATTCGGTGTCCTCCTTGGTGGGGTTCGTGTCGTCGTAGCGGAGGTTGGTCTTGCCACCGTATTTCTCGGCAAGTCCAAAGTTGATGCAGAGGCTCTTGGCATGGCCAAGGTGGAGGTATCCATTTGGCTCCGGAGGGAACCTTGTCATAATGCTGTCCACCTTACCTGTCCTAAGATCTTCCTCAATTATCTCTTCAAGGAAATTCAGTTTCTTGGTCTCTTCCATTTTTCCATTCTTTGATCAATCCAACAAATTTAAGGATTATTTGGGTATAATCACGCATGTTCCTTCTTGTTTCTTTCGTATGCCAGCATCCTGGCGTCCTCCGCTTTTGCCTTCTTTTCGTCGTATTGCCTGTCCCATTCCCGGTAATACTCTAACTTAGGATCCTCAAACAGGGACATTTGAATAGCGCTCTCATGGGTGAGTTTGGAGACTCCAAGTCCCACCTGGCGGATAGGTGTGATTCCGTCCCAGACCTCCTGCAGCATCCTGCGGGCCTCATTGAGTATCACCGCTGTCACATCGGTGGGCTGGGCTGTCTGGCATTGCTTTTGGGCGACAGAGAAGTCCTTGTATTTGACGAACATTGAGACTGTCGAGGCCCGGAAATCATCTCTTCGGATCCGGTGCGCGACAATGCACGCTACTTTGAATAGGGCTTTGTCTATGTCTTTCGGATCCGCCAGATCTTTGGAAAAGGTACGCTCGGCACTGTAGCTTTTAGCTTCGGATATCTCTGTCTCCACAGGTGAGTTGTCCCGTCCGTTGGCGTTCTCATGCAGTTGCAGGGCGAACTTATGCCCGACAAGGCTGGTAAGGGATTCCATTCCGAGGTTAGCCAAGTCTCCAATAGTGTATATGCCGTTGGTAATCAGTTTTTCCTCAGTTCTTTTCCCCACCCAGAGCAGGTCCCGGACTCCCAGTGGCCACATTTTCTCCCGCACCTCGCTGTCCCATAGAGTGTGGACCTTGTCCGGTTTCTCAAAGTCGGAAGCCATTTTCGCCAAGAGTTTGTTGGATCCGACTCCGACATTTACCGTGAAACCCAATTTGTTTTTTATCTCGTCCTTCAATTGTGTGGCCACCTGGACAGGATCCTTTCCGTAAAGACGGAATGTCATATCAATGAAGCACTCATCTATTGAAAACTGCTGAAGGACA
This sequence comes from uncultured Bacteroidia bacterium, assembly GCA_902785575.1. GTDB lineage: Bacteria > Bacteroidota > Bacteroidia > Bacteroidales > UBA932 > Cryptobacteroides. Next base: position 18,614 of record CACZZF010000017.1, read on the forward strand.
GGGGAGTAGCTCCGGCATATTCCGATAAAACCTTCAGAGCACTCCTTGTACCAAAGCCAGTCGCCTCCTACAATCAGGAGCTTGGGACAGGTCCGGAGCGCCATTGACACAGGCTGGGCGGTCTTGATGCCAAGTTTCTTGGCGGGGATTGAGGCGGCCGTGATTATGCTCCGCCGGTCGTTGGGGTCTCCTGAGACGACTGATGGAATGAGGCGTATGTCCGGATGACCTTCACGCATCATTTTGACCGCCGTCCAGCTCAGGAACGCCGAGTTGACATCAATATGGAATATGACTCGTCTCACCGGATAGTCATTTCATCAGGAACACAGCCCTTTTCTCCTCCGGGAACTTTTCAATGGCGTAGCGGAGCATGGTCCTTGGCATGGTCTTATGGCGACTCTTAAGAAACTCTGTCAGAGCTACTTCATCCTTTTTCCCGGCTTCCCTGAGCAGCCAGCCGACGGCTTTATGGATAAGATCATGAGGATGGTGAAGAAGGATGTCGGCGATTGAGAAAGTGTCGTCCAGTTGCCCGTGCCTGATGAAGGTCATAGTGCTCACAATACCTATCCGTTGTTCCCAGATAGTCTTTCCGTCACGAGCGAGATCATACAGCAAGCTCCTGTCTTTGTCGAGGAGCCATACTCCGAGAAGGGGATAGCATGAGAGATCCACTAAATCCCAGTTGTTTATCCTGTCCGTGTGGGAAAGGTAGAAGTCGACGCATTCTTTCTGGAAAGCCCTGTCCTTTTTTGAATGGGAGAACATCTCGACCAAAGCCAACAACGCGGCGAGCCGGACCTCATGGTACGGATTGGTGATGCATTCTTCCAAATCACTGAGAACCAACTCTTTCCAGCATGCTTTCACGACATCCCTGGTAACGGGGACTTTTATTCCCAGGAATATGTCTCCTTCCCCATATTGTCCGGGTCCGGTCTTAAAAAAGCGGGAGAGCCCCTCTACTTGAGACGGGTCCTCCTTCAAGAGCATTTCCTGCAGAAGCTTGTTCATCTATCCCTCCAGGATCTGGCTCGCGGCGTTCTTCGTGTCCACTTTCTCAATCACACGCTCCAAGATGCCGTTCTCGTCGAATATGAAGGTGCGTCGGAGCGTGCCCATTGTGGTCTTGCCATACATCTTCTTCTCGCCCCAGGCCCCGAAGTCCTGAAGCATTTGGGTGGTCGTGTCGGCGAGGAGACGGAAGGGAAGCTCATATTTTGCCCTGAATCCGGTGTGGGATTTGGAACTGTCCTTGCTGACTCCCACGACATTGTACCCGGCGGCGGTAAGCTCCGCGTAATTGTCCCTGAATGAGCAGGCCTCGGCGGTGCAGCCGGACGTGTTGTCTTTGGGGTAGAAATAGATTATGGTCTTGCGGCCTTTACCGATGAAGTCCTCTGATTTAACGGTATTTCCGTCCTGGTCCAGGACCTCGAAGGACGGCATCTTGTCTCCAATTTTAAGCATATTCCGGTTATCTTGATTTCACTTTTACAAATATACGGAAAACGGATTATCTTTGTAAATGGTAAAGCGTAATCAGATGAAAAAGATATTCCTTTCCGTTCTGTTCTGCATGGTTTGCGGAATGACGGCGTTTTCTCAAGGGTTTCAGTTGCCGGAAGGAGCGAAAGATCCTGGCGAGATTCAAATTTTGTGCATCGGCAACTCGTTCACTTATGTCCATGATTCTGACATGATGCTCCGGGAAATAGCTCGGAGCCAGGGACTTGACGTCCGTATCGGGAAGTTCCTCGCTGGCGGCTACACTTTCGGGCGTCATCTTGAAAATGAGGAATCCCGCGCGGCAGTTGATTTCGGGGGCTATGATTTCGCCTTTTTGCAGGACCAGAGCGCCAATCCTGCAAGATATTCCAGGGATAAGGACAAGAAGGTGCTGGAGGATCTCAAAACGCTGAAGAAGAATGTTCTGGCTCATTCTCCTGGATGTGAGGTGATCCTTGAGAGGACCTGGACTTACAGCGGTCACGAGGCTGGTGGCTTCGGAACTCCGGAAAGTCTTGATTATCACCTTGGTAGGGGTGCGGCGAAGATGGCCAGAAAGGCTCGGACCGGTCTCTCGCCGATAGGTGACGCGTTTAACCTTGCCATGAAGATATGGCCGGAAGGAAAACTACTGGGCCCCGACAATCATCATCAGTCCCTGGAAGGAGCTTATCTTAAGGCTTGTGTCAATTACTTGCTGATCGCCGGAAAGCCTTTCTCCGGCTCTCCCGCCTGCTGCGGAGTCGATCCAGAAGTGGCTTCTTTCCTCCGTGCCGTCGCCCAGGCGACCGTTCTCGGCAATTGATCCGGTTTAATCGATAGGTATTTATATCTTTAAAGACTTAATATCGAATAGCCATGATATCATTTTTCCCGATTATATCCCTGAAGAATATCCCTTTCTCAGACATTAAAGGTCTCCAGGTCGGCAACGCTCAGGATGACAGGGCCAAGACAGGAGTCACGGTGTTTTATTTCCCCACCCCCGCGACAGCTGCAGTGAAGATCCTCGGTGGAGGCCCCGCCTCAAGGGAGACCCCTTTACTGGATCCTGACCGGAACTCGCTGCCACTAAATGCGTTGGTCTTCGGTGGAGGCTCGGCTTACGGGCTCGCCGCCGCTGACGGGGTAATGAGGAGGATGGAGGAGATAGGAGCGGGTTATGACACCGGTTTCGGGATTGTGCCTATCGTTTGCCAGAGCGACATTTTCGATTTGAGCTACGGTGACGGTTCAGTCCGTCCGGACCGGGAAATGGGTTATCGCGCGGCCAGTGAGGCTGTCAAGAGGAACGATCCCCGGAGCCACCAACACGACTCTCGCCGCCGTGTTCACAAATGCTGATTTCGATGTCCCTTCGCTGCGGAAAGTGGCCGCCATGGCGGCTAATGGCATGTCCAGGGCCATCAGGCCCGTGTTCACGATGTGGGACGGGGACACGATTTACGCCTTGTCAGTCGGCACCGGGAAAGTCCAGGCTGATGTCAACGCCGTGGGCACCCTGGCCGCCAAAGTCATGGAAAAAGCCATAGTTGACGCTGTCCGCTCGAGCCGCGTTCCAGAAAGCGACTTCCTCTCCAACATCAAGTAGGGCGCCGTTTTCTCGGAATATCCGCTTTTATTCGTTATTTTTGTATGATACAAAGATACGGACATGATAAAGTCAATGACAGGTTACGGCAAGGCCGAGGCCGTCCTGGAAACAGGAAAACTCACCATCGAGATAAAGACTCTCAACGGAAAGAACTCCGATGCCAACATAAAGACACAGCTCCTTCCGAAGGATAAGGAACTACTTGTGCGTCAGAAGCTTGCCGAGTCTCTTGTGAGAGGGACAATCGATTTCTTCCTGACTTGGGAGCCGGGAGCCGGATCCGCCAAGCAGGTCAATCCTGTTCTGGTCAAGGAATATTTTGGCCAGATGAAGGAGATCCGCAACAATCTCACGAGCTACCGAGCGGCCAATTTCGGAGACCAGGCGAGGATGGACAACGAGCTTCTGACCTCAATAATGCGTTTCCCTGACGTGATGGACAATTCAAGGCAGGATGTCGTGACTGAGGAAAACTGGCCGGTGGTGGAAAAAGCTGTCAAGGAGGCTATCAAGGCGGTAAATGACTACCGGAGCAAGGAGGGCGAGGCGCTTTATAAGGATGTGACCTCCAGGGTGAGAGGTATAATGGAGCTGGAGGATGAGGTTGAGAAGCTTGAGCCAGAGAGGGTGTCCTCAGTCAGGGAGAGGCTCCAGAGGAGTCTTGCTGACCTTGAGCAGAAGGTCGATCCGGCCAGGTTCGAGCAGGAGATGATATTCTATCTTGAGAAACTGGACATCAATGAGGAGAAGGTCCGTTTGCGCCAGCATTGCAAATATTTCCTGGACACTATTGACGGTGAGCCTTATCCCGGGAAGAAGCTCGGATTCATAATCCAGGAGATGGGCCGTGAGATCAACACGACCGGCTCGAAGGCCAACCATGCCGGAATACAGAAGATAGTCGTCCTGATGAAGGACGAACTGGAGAAGATCCGTGAACAATCCATGAATATCCTTTAGCATATGGTACCAGAGGTCGATTTTGCCGCGATGGCGGCCCGCTATAGGGCGGAACTACTTGATAATGTGTTGCCTTTCTGGCTTGAGAAGTCACAAGACAAGGAATATGGCGGATACTTTACCTGCCTTGACCGTGACGGGTCCGTCTTCGACACGGACAAGTTCGTCTGGCTTCAAGGTAGGGAAGTCTGGATGTTTTCCATGCTTTACAACTCATTCAGGAAAGATCCCGCTTGGCTGGAGTGTGCCACCCAAGGAGCCGAATTCCTTCTAAAGCACGGTTATACGGGAGATTATGACTTCTATTTCTCTCTGACCCGAGAGGGGAACCCTCTGATACATCCCTATAACATATTCTCGAACACTTTCGCCTGCATGGCATTCGCCCAGCTAGCCAAGGCTACCGGAAATGATCGTTATGCCACAGTTGCCCGGGAGACTTTCCGCAGGATTCTTGAGCGTCGTTCCAATCCCAAGGGGCCGTGGCTGAAAGCTGTTCCGGGGACCCGTCCGATGAAAGATTTCGCCTTGCCGATGATAATCTGCAATATGGCCCTGGAAGTCGAGGAGATCATCAATAACCCCGCTTTGATGGAGAAGACTATCGAGGATTGCCTCCATGAGGTTCTGGACGTTTTCTACCAGCCGGATCTCGGTGTGATGGTGGAGAACGTGTCTTCTGTAGACGGCAGTCTTGTGGACTGTTTTGAGGGACGTAGGATTAATCCCGGCCATGATCTTGAGGCTCTTTGGTTTATCATGAACCTTGGGTTGAGGAAGGGCGATAAGGAATTGATAAAGAAGGCGGTCGAGATTTCCCTCAGGGTGATTGATTATGGTTGGGACAAGGAATATGGTGGGATATTCTATTTCATGGATCGAAGAGGTTGTCCGCCACAGGAGCTTGAGTGGGACCAGAAACTATGGTGGGTCCACATCGAGGCCGCTATCGCGATGATAAAAGGTTATCAGTTGACTGGCGAGAAGAAATGTCTCGAATGGTTCCTCAAATTGGATGATTATCTATGGAACCATTTCAAGGACAATGAGTTCCCTGAGTGGTACGGTTACTTGAACCGCCGTGGTGAAGTGCTGCTTCCTCTGAAGGGAGGCAAGTGGAAGGGTTGCTTCCACGTCCCCAGAGGCCTTTATCAGATCGGAAATATACTTGAGTCTTTGCGATGACTTTTTTCAAGAATATAGTCGCTGTCATAGCGTCTTTGTCCATCATTGTATCTTGCCAGTCCCGGCAAGAGGAGGTGTTCCTTATCCCATATTCCCCGGTACCTCCTGATCTGCAGGGACTTCTGGATTCGCATGTGTGGGATGTGCTGACTCCGGTTAAGGTTTTCCACGCTCCTTGGAACGGACTTGATGATGAGACCGAGTTCCGCTGCATGGTGACGGACAGCCTGTTTATTTTCCGATTTGATGTTAAGGATTCCACGGTGACTTTGAATGGCGATTTCCGGAACGAGAATGATGTTGAACCCGAGGACAGGGCTGAGATTTTCTTCTCCCACCCGGGAGAACTGGACACCTACATCGGTGCCGAGATGGATCCTGCAGGGAGAGTCTTGGATTATAAGTGCACATTTTACCGTAATTTCGATTACGACTGGAATTTCAGCACGTTGACATATTGCCATGAGATACTTCCGGACGGCTATTCAATCGCCGGGAGCGTGACTTTGGATGAACTGTCGGAGTTCGGAGTCGATTTTGATGGAGGCTTCCTTATGGGCGTGTTCAGGGCGGATTTCCGCCCGGATGGGAAAGTGAATTGGTATTCGTTGAAACTAACTGATGACAAGAAGGCTGATTTTCACCAACCAAACGTGTTCTTTAAGGCACGAGCTGATAAGTCATCCTTTTTTCAGATGAAGGGCGTCGTGCTGTCGGTGGAGGATCTTGAGACGGTGGACTGGCCGAAAATAGCCAAGGAGAATGGGATAAACACTATCGGCACCCACATCAGCCCATCGCAGGTCCTTGAGTTCATGCGTTCTGAGAAAGGGAAGACCTTCCTGGACGAATGCGCTGCCTATGGCATCGATGTCGAGCATCAGCTTCATGCGATGGGGGAGTTGCTACCGAGATCCTTGTTTGAGGAGGATTCGACCATGTTCAGGATGGACAAGTCCGGGCGCCGTGTCACTGATTTCAATTGTTGCGCCCATTCGGAGAAGGCGCTTGGCCTGATCGCCTCAAACGCGGCCGCACTTGCGAAGGAGCTTCCGGCAACTAACCATCGGTACTATTTATGGCTGGACGATAACTCTGAGCCGTGTTTCTGCCCGTCCTGCAGTGAGTATTCAGCTAGCGATCAGGCGCTAATTATTGAGAATAAAATGATAGAGGCCATCAGGAAAGTTGATCCGGAGGCCTCTCTGGCTCATCTGGCATACCAGCGGACCATGGTCCCTCCTGAGAAAGTGAAGCCTTCAGAAGGAATATTCCTGGAGTTCGCTCCGATCGAGCGGCAGTGGGACCGCCCGCTTTCTGACCTGGATGCTCCTGGCCGGAAAGGCCGGATGTCCCACAAGGAGGTCATGGATCTGTTGGAGGCCAATTTGAAGGTCTTTCCTTCGGAAACCGCCGTCGCTCTGGAATATTGGCTGGACGTTTCCCTAGCGAGCGGGTGGAAGAAACCTGCCGTTCGGCTTCCATGGCATCCCGATGTTTTCAAGTCAGACCTTGAGACTTACAAGAGCTATGGAATCCGGAATATCACCTCATTCGCCGTCTACATGGACTCCACGTATTTCAATTCCTATCCTGAGAGGGGGAACCTCAATGATTATGGAATTTTCTTATATTTGTAAATTGAATATTATCGCTTTGAATGTTCAAGAAGATCGTAAATAGAGTCAAGGAGACCAAGTTGTCGATGAGGACGAAGCTGACGTTGAGCCTTTGCGCCATCGCCATCGCCTTGTTGACTTCCAGTTTCATATCCATCATGGAGTATTCCAGGATGAGTGACTATGTGTCCAGCCTGATCGCGGCCAACATCAAGAATATCGGTGTCGCCCAGAAACTGACGGAGGTCTCCAGCCAGTACAACCTTGGTATTCTGGCGGTCATCGGTGATGAGGAGGTGAGTGATATCCCGGATTTCCGGCAACAGGAATTCGTGAATTATTGCGATTCGCTCCGAGCCTCAACGGCCTCAAACCTGATCTCCCCATTGACTGACTCTGTGATGTACGCCTATTCAGCCTACATGCTGACTTCCCTGGAGCTAAGCGATGTCCTCAAGTCCGACTTTATCGACACCAGGACCTGGTACTTTGAGCGTCTCCAGCCTCAGTACCAAAGACTTAACGGCTATATCGACAGCCTGAGCGACGCTGTGTACCTTGAGCTCAAGAAGAATTCCGAGACTTTCCAGAGGGGTTTCTACAGGAGCATTATTCCTGGCGCTGTCGCCGTCGCGGTCGGGCTGCTCCTCGTCTTGATGCTGCTGTTCTTCCTGCTCGTGTATTATGTCAATCCTATCTACAAGATGCTTGACGGCTTGAGCAATTACAGGTCTTTCAATAAGAAATATTCTTACACCTTTGATGGGGATGACCAGCTTTCCGAATTGAACGACGGCATCACTGAACTCGCTGGGGAAAACCAGCAATTGCGTAGGAGAGTATCTGACCTGAGGAACAAGATCAATAACACCGGGATATGAATGTGAAGGTGATATCGAGGTATGTGGGCGTGGCGCTGCTGGTCAGCGCCCTGTTCATGTTCTTCTCCATCCTGGTCTCGGTGGCGAATGGCAATGACAGTGCCCTTGCCGCCCTGCTGATCAGTTTCACCATCACTTTCACAGTCGGAATATTCCCTTTCATATTCGTCAGGAGAGCTCCTGAGATCAACCTAAGGGAAGGATATCTCATCATTTTCCTGTCGTGGTTCCTCTCCTTCATTTTCGGCATGCTCCCATATGCCTTATGGGGCGGGCCTTTCACAATCGTGAACGCATGGTTCGAGAGCGTGTCAGGATTCACGACCACAGGCGCGTCCATCCTTGATGACATCGAGGCTTTGCCCAAGAGCCTTCTTTTCTGGCGCTCCTCAACCCATTTCATCGGAGGTTTGGGAGTCGTGGTATTCCTCCTTCTGGTTATCCCTGGCTCATCTCAGATGAAGCTCCGTCTGACCAACCTCGAGCTCTCCTCCCTCTCCAAGAAGGAATACCGTTCCGGAAGCAACAGGACTGTAAGCATTTTCTCGAATGTCTATCTCGGAATGCTGGTGGCGTCATTTATTTGCTATCTGATCGCCGGGATGAGTCCTTTCGACGCTATCAACCACGCCATGAGTGTGACAGCCACAGGTGGTTTCAGCACTAAGAACCTGTCGATAGGAGCTTTTGATTCCGTGGCTATCGACTTGATCACAATGTTCTTCATGCTACTTTCCTCCATCCATTTTGGGATGATCTATGTGGCGATAGTGACCAAGTCGTTGAAGCCTTTCAAGAACGATGTGTTCAAGTTCTATATTTGGATCATTATCGTGACCAGCATAATCGTGGCGGTATCTCTCAAGGCCAACGGAATCGAAGAATCGTGGGGAAGGTCCATGCTGGCCAGCTCTTTCCATGTGATTAGCTACGCCTCGACTTCCGGTTTTGGAATATCTGACAATGGGGTCTGGCCATCTCTACCTTCCGCCCTTCTCGTGTTTGTGGGAATATGGTGCGGTATGGCTGGCTCCACCACTGGCGGCATTAAGTCCGACAGGGCCCTGTTGCTCTGCAAAGAAGTTCATTACCGGTTGAAGACTGTGCTTCATCCTGCCTCGGTCAGTGAGGTGAGGATCAACAAGAGAGTTGTCAGGCAGGAGGACATCGCTCCGCACATTCTCTACATCGCCTTGTATATGATGTTGATTATCATCTCTTTGGCGATTAATCTGGCCGTTAACCCCGGCAACTCCAACGCTATCGCGGCCACGTTCACTTCTTTAAGTAACGTCGGACCGGCGATCAGGGATCTCGGAGTATTCGGCAATTTCGGAGCCGAGCCGACAGGGGCCAAGCTTATTTACACTTTCGACATGTTCCTGGGCCGCGTTGAGATCTATCCTGTGCTGGCGGTCCTGATGATGATTACCGGCAAGACCGCCAAGTGATGGACAGGAGCGGTTTTTTCTACAAGAGGTTCAGGGCTTGTTTCCCTTATGATATCACCGCTGACCAGGATCGGTTGTTTATTGACGTGGCTGATTTCCTGGCTGGAGACGAGCATGACATCCTTGTCGTCAACGGATATGCCGGTACCGGTAAGACGACAGCTATATCCGCTGTGATAGAGGCTCTGGACGAGCTCAGGCCAGTGAGTCGTAAAGATGATGGGCCGGAATATGAGGAGATATGCGTGTTGTTGGCTCCGACAGGAAGGGCCGCCAAAGTCTTATCCCTATACGCCAACAAGCCGGCCAGTACCATCCACAAATGCATATATCGCCAGAAATCAATAGGTTCTGATGGTTTCGGCCAGTTCTCACTTGCTCCCAACAAACAGTCCCATAAGCTGTTTATCGTTGACGAGGTGTCCCTTATCGGTATCGAAGACAATGGCCGGCAGGGAACCGCCTCTTTCGGCACTGGGGATCTGCTCAAGGATCTGGTGGACTTCGTTAGGGCCGGCAATGATTGCCGTCTTATCCTGATAGGAGATTCCGCCCAGCTCCCTCCAGTGGGTCTGGATGCCTCCCCGGCTTTGTCTCCTGACTATATGGAAGGTTTCGGGGGAGTGAAGTACAGTGGTCTCACGGAAGTTGTCCGTCAGCAGAAAGAGTCCGGAATACTATGGAACGCCACGAGAATCAGGGAGTTGATAACGAGCGATCCTTATGGGGGAGCGACCTTCACTCCTGATGAGATCGGTCTGAGGACAGAGGGCTTTGACGATATAAAGCGGATCACAGGAGGTGAGCTCCTGGATACTCTTAATCAGGCATATTTCACTGATTATTCAAAAGATGACGCTATAGTCCTGTGCAGGTCCAACAAGAGGGCGAACCGCTACAACGCGGGTATCCGTGCCCAGGTGCTATACGATGAGGAAAGACTCGTCAGAGGAGAGAAACTGATGATCGTGAAGAATTGCTATCAGTTCACCGGAGGAATCGAGGGAATGGATTACATAGCCAATGGGGATATCGCCAAGTTGGTCTCAATCAAGAACTTCGAGGAAAGATACGGGCTGAGTTTCGCTGACGCGAGGTTGAGTTTCCCGGATTATGATGATGCGGAGATTACGGCAAAGGTCTGTCTCGACACCCTTTCTTCTGAGGCGGCTTCCCTCACTTACGAGCAGCAGAATATGCTCTACAACGGAGTCAATGAGGATTATTCCCATCTTACCACGAAGAAGAAACGCTATGAGGCGGTCCGGGAGGATCCGTATTTCAACGCCCTTCAACTAAAATACGCCAACGCCATCACTTGCCACAAGAGTCAGGGAGGACAATGGAGCTGCGTTTTCGTCGATAATCCTTTCTGGCAGGATGAGTTGACTGTTGATGACCTTAAATGGCTTTATACCGCTTTGACCAGGGCTGTGGAGAAAGTTTATCTGGTCAATTTCAAAGATGATTATTTTAGTGACAAATAGATTATCATGAAGAAACTCGTTTTACTGCTGTCCCTTTTCGCCGCCACTGTCATGTCGGCGCAGGAGTTGAACCGCATCCCTGCGGTGTGGAGATGGACAGGTGACCACCAGGTCGCTTTCACCTATGATTTCAGAGGCGTTTCAAAGGATGATTTCGTCCTTGATGCCGCCACCCACAAACGTAGTGGTGTTACAGTGGCTCCCGCCGCCAGGCCAATGCCTGGCATGCCCGGGACCGGTGTTCCTTTCCAGGTGAAAGGGGCTGAGAATCTAAGATATTCTCCGGACTCCACCAAGATGGCTTTCACAAGGGATAATGACCTTTGGATTGTGGATGTCGCCACTAAAGAAGAGACCCGTCTGACTTCGGATGGTTCCGATGTGATACTAAACGGATATTCATCATGGGTCTATTATGAGGAGATCCTTGGCCGAGGGACAAGGTATTGCGCTTTCTGGTGGTCTCCTGACTCGAAGAAGATCGGTTTCTACCGTTTCGACAACACCGAGGTTCCATTCTTCCCGATTTATTCCCCGGTCGCGACGGGCGCTGATCGTTCCGGTCTTCAGCTCGGTTACGGGCAGAACGCCGGCGGAGCTGTCGATCTGGAGAATATGTCTCCTACTGGAGGATCTGTCAGGATGACCCGTTACCCGAAGTGCGGGGATGCCAACCCCAAGGTCAAGATCGGAATATACAATCTGGATGATGGCCATACCGCCTGGGCTGACTTCGACGAGAATGACGACCAGTATTTCGGCACTCCTTTCTGGGGCGCTGACAGTAAGGCTTTCTTTATCCAAAGGGAACCGCGTATCCAGAACACCCTTGATCTTTACGCCGTGTCTCCGGCTGACGGATCCAAAACTCACATCTACCATGAGACATACAAGACCTGGCTGGACTGGATTTCCGGAATGGTTTTCGGGCGGGACGGCCTCTATATGGTCCGTTCTTTCGAGTCCGGATGGGAGCAGGCATATTACCTCTCCTACGATGGAAAGACCTGTAAGCGACTGACTTCCGGAGACAACTGGAGGATGAACCTGATCTCCGTCAAAGAAGGGAAACCCTCAAAGAATTTCGATGGTACCACCTCCGAGGTGATCTATACCGCGGAGAGAGGCTCCCATGTAAGGACAGGCGTTTTCATGGCGACAAAGGGAACCGTAAGAGCGATTTCTGATCCGGGACTTAATGTCTCCCAGCCGAGTGTCTCGCCTGACAAGAAGTACATTGTGGCCACTCAGGGCAACTGCAATACGCCTGACCAGGTCTGGCTGTTCGATTTGGCCAAACCTTCCAAGTCATTCAAAGTCGCTGATTCCGCCGGTCCTGATTTCGACCCGGCGTCTCCGGCGCTTCCGAAAATCATCACGATGACTACACATGACGGGTTTGAGTTGCCCGCCCTCATCGCTTACCCCAAGGATTTCGATCCGTCCAAGAAATACCCGGTCCATGTTGACCTTTACGGTGGCCCGGATTCTCCTCAGGTCCATGACCGTTTCCGTTCCACAAACCCTTACAAGTGGTATTCTGACAACGGCATTATTGAGGTTGTGTTGGATTGCAGGGCTTCCGGTTATAACGGCAGGGCGGGTCTGGACATGATTTACAAGCATCTGGACGAGATTGAGGTCGAGGACTTTGTCGAGTGGGCGGAGTATCTGAAGAAACTTCCCTATGTCAATGGCGACAAGATTGGCGTAGAGGGCTTCTCATTCGGCGGCACTATGACAGCTCTGCTGGTGATGAAGCATCCGGAAGCTTTCCATTATGGAATAGCTGGAGGTGGAGTCTATGAGTGGGCCCTTTACGACACCCATTACACAGAGCGATTCATGTCCACACCTCAGGACAATCCCGAGGGTTATGAGAGAACCAAGGTGACGAACGCCGCTAAGGAGTATCCTGTAACAGAGGAGAACTACGATGGTTCCGTGATGTTGAAGATCACTCATGGCACAGGAGATGACAATGTCCATTTCCAGAACACTTTGAAACTTATTGACGCCCTCCAAGCTGGCGGAAAGAAGTTCGAGCTTATGATTTATCCTGACGGCATGCATGGTTACCGTGGTTACCAGGGCCGCCATTTCAGCGCCGCCAACAGGGCTTTCTGGCTGAAATACCTTAAAGGAAAGTAATGAATATCAAATCCACATTTTGCGTCGTTCTGATGCTGTCGCTGTCTTTCTCCGGGTCGGCACAAAAGGTGACCCGGAGCCGGCAGGTGCCTGGCCTCAGGAACTACGATACCGACTTGGCCGTGATGTCCAGGGAGGAGAAGGACTCGGTGAGAATGGTGATGGAATTGTGGAAGAATTATGTGGATTCCTATTCCTCCGCTTCTGTGTCCGAGCAGGAGAGACGCTCAATGTGGGTTGATGGAATGCAGGACTATCTGGCTGAGTTCGATGACGGCGTACTCCTATATTCCTCCTTCCGGGAGAATAAGGTATTGGATGTGAGGAAGATAGCCTTCGGAACTTATCAACTCTCCGTGATGACTGGCAGCAAGCTTCCCGGTGAGGATTTCTACGGGTGGAACGAGTGCGTGTACAGGGTATGTGCCATGGCCGTGGCACGGTCTGATGAGAAAGAGTCGCGTCACAATCCTTTCAGGCTTTGCAACTGGTTGGATGCGGTTGTCCCTACGCTTGCGAAGACCGAGGTAGGGAAGCTGGACTATTATTGCGCTCCGGGATGCAAGGTCCCCCTTTCAAACGCCGTGACGGTGGCTCGTTTCGTGGATGCCCTTTCCAATGAATATGGATTCGGTTTTGACCGTCGGATCCGCTATGTCGTCGCTCCCACTGTGGATCAGTGTGAACAGTTCTCAGGGTTCTTGTTTAACGCGTATTCGAACCCCTTGATGAGTTCGGCCGTTCCGAAAGCCGCTGATTTCAAGTTCTACGGCCGCGCATTCGGGCCTAACACATTGGTTTCCAACTACTATGATGACCTTCATGAACTAGCGCTTCTTGTTGTCCGTACCTGCATGCCGGAAGCCTTCGCGATGATTCAGGAGGGCTTCGCTACCTTCCATGGCGGTTACATGACCAATTCTTACGAATCTCTGAAGAAGTCATTGAAACTATTCATAGAATCGCATGCGGAAATCGATTTCTCCGATGAGGATCTGTTCTATGACCTTACCATGCCTTTAAAGGGAGTGGAGTCGACCGTTGTGGTTCCACTTGAAGGTATGCTTGGGGCGCTGTTTGTCGAGTGCGCGTGGGAAAATGGGGGCGACTCCCTGGTTAAGGAACTATTGGCCTGTAAAGATTATACGGATGTGTTTAAGGTATTCCATGTCGATCCTGATGACGCCGGAGCCTTTATAAAGAAGCTTCTTTGACATGGGCGACTTCGAGAGATTCATTTCCGTGAACGCGGAGGCCGATGTCTCCCGGCTTCTGCTTTCTTGCGCCAGGTGGCCTTCGATTGATGATCCTTTTTTGGCTGGTTTCGACTCGAAAGAGTTGGCCGTGAATACGATACAGGCGAGAAGAAGACTCAAGGACAAGGTCCCGGAGTGGTATGAGATATCTTCATTGGTCTATCCTACGGCTCTTGGATCTGAGCAATGTAGTTCTACCGTCACTGCCCGTTACAAGGCGAACCTTGCCAAGAGGATTCTCGGTGAGGTCCCCGGAAGGATCGCTGACTTGACTGGAGGTCTCGGGGTCGATTGTTGGGCTTTTTCCACAGTAGCATCGGAAGTCCTTTATAATGAGCGTGATCCTCGGCTAGTCGCCGCGGTAAAGCATAATTATTCTGAACTGGGGATCAGGAATGTCCGTTACTCGGATCAAGAGATTACCTCTGGTTCCGTCAGTTCTGTCCTTGGTTCATTTAATCCGGATATCATATTCCTTGATCCTGCGAGGAGGTCATCCGATGGAAACAAGGTTTTCCTTCTTGAGGATTGCTCGCCTGATGTCCTGTCTATTCTGCCTTCGCTTCTGGCGAGCTCCAGGCATTTGCTGCTGAAACTGTCCCCGATGGCAGACATAAGTATGGTCGTGGAGAGGCTAAACAATACTTATGAGCAACGCGACTGGGTCAGGGAAATACATGTCGTGGCTTGCGGTGGGGAGTGTAAGGAGCTTCTAGTTTGGATAGACAGGGAGTGGAAGGGGGATTATTCAATAACTTGTCGGGAGGATGGTGGGTCACTGTCTTTCGGGGGGCGGGAGATCCGCTTGTCAAAACCGGCGCTTCCTGAATCAGCTAACTTCAAGTATATTTTCGAGCCTGGGAAATCCATCACGAAAGCCGGTGTTCTCAACATTCTTTGTGAAAGGTTTGACTTGGTTAAGCTCGCTCGTTTCACCCAGCTGCTCTCTTTCAGGGATTTCTTTTCACGGGACGAGGCTCAGAAGCGACTCGGACCCTTGTGTGGAATGGGGAAATTATTTGAGGTTGAGGAGGTTCTGAAGATGGGGAAAGCCGCTTTCCGGGACGTCTCCAAGAGGTACCCGAAGTCGGAGGTCAGTGCCAGGAACATCCCTATGTCCAGTGATGAGCTTAGAGCACGTCTAGGGGCCAAGTCAGGGGAGGACGCCCATATTTTCGGAGTCAAGGTTGAGACACCTTTCGAATCAGCGAATTTCCTTCTTGTCTGTCACCGGATTTGAAGTTTTTTAAGTATATTTGACAAAACCGTTTTTTATGTCACAGGATTATAACGCAGTGGCCCAGAAGTGGCTGGAAGGGGATTTCGATCCCGAGACCAAGATGAAAGTCCTCGAACTTAGAAATAACGACCCGGTAGGTTTCGAAGACGCTTTTTACAGGAACCTTGAGTTTGGCACTGGCGGCCTTCGAGGCATTATGGGAGTCGGAACCAACAGGATGAACAAATACACTGTCGGAATGGCCACCCAGGGTCTCGCGAATTATATCCTGGGACACGTCCAGAGTGAAGATATCAGGGTCTGTATCTCCTATGACAGCCGCAACAATTCCAAGATGTTCGCCAAGATCGCTTCTGACATCTTGAGCGCCAACGGAATCAATGTGTTCCTGTTTGACAATATCCGCCCCACTCCTGAGTTAAGCTATTCTATCAGGTACATGGGCGCTGTGGCCGGAATAATGATCACCGCCTCCCACAATCCCAAAGAGTACAATGGCTACAAGGTCTATTGGTCTGACGGAGCTCAGATCGTTCCTCCAGTGGACAAGGACATAATCGCTGAGGTCAGTAAGGTCTCTGATCCTTCTCAGGTCAAATTCGAGAAAGGGGAGCGTTGCGGTGAGGTCCAGCTTATGGGCAAGAAGGTCGATGAGGCCTATATGACTGATATCCTGTCCCTTACCCTGAGCCCGGAATCCAGGGCAAGGCACAATGACATAAAGATTGTCTACACTCCTTTGCATGGTTGTGGTGTCAGGATTGTCCCCGAGTGCCTCAAGAGGCTCGGATTCACCAATGTGTATAACGTTCCCGCCCAGGATGTGAGCGACGGTGATTTCCCGACGGTCGTTTCCCCGAATCCGGAGGAGCCCGCGGCCATGAAAATGGCACTGGAGAGGGCCGACGAGGTTGGAGCTGACATCGTGATGGCTTCTGACCCCGACGCTGACCGCCTCGGTATCGCCGTTCGCGACAACAACGGGAAGATGGTCCAATTCAACGGCAACCAGACCGCGTCAATGCTCACTTATTACATTCTGACACGCTGGAAGGAGCTTGGAAAGCTTGACGGCACCAAATATTGCGTCAAGACTATTGTCACGACCCAGCTTATCGCTGACATCTGCAAAAAATTCGGTGTGGAGTGCTACGATGTGCTGACCGGTTTCAAATGGATTGGCGAAGTGGTTCGTGAGAATGAGGGCAAGAAGGAGTTCATCTGCGGAGGTGAGGAAAGCTATGGATTCAATATCGGTGAGTTCGTTCGCGACAAGGATGCTCCGATCGCTTGCGCTATGGTGGCCGAATGCGCCACTTGGGCCGCTGATCAGGGTTTGACTCTCTACCAGCTTATGGATAAGATCTACGAGGAGTTCGGCTATCGCAAAGAGTCCATGGTCTACCTTGTTCGCAAGGGCAAGTCCGGAGCTGAGGAGATAGCGAAGATTATGGAGGACATGCGGACCAATCCCGCCAAGGAACTGGGCGGATCACCTGTCGTGAAAGTTGTGGATTACAACCAGCCCGAAAAGACCGGTCTTCCCAAGTCAAATGTGTTGCAATACTTTGATGCCGAGGGAGATGTGGTGACAGTCCGACCTTCCGGGACAGAGCCCAAGATCAAGTTCTATTTCGGTGCCACGGCCGCTGACTCCGCCGCGGTTGAGGCCAAACTCGAGGTTTTCAAAAAGCAGTTCCTGGGTTAGCTTTTTCGTCGCTCCAGCCGGTCCTGGTCCGATAAACCATTTCTCCAAGATCGGTGTCAAAATACTGGAAACCAATATCCACGAGGTTAGTCGGTCTCATCGAGGTGGGACCGGTTTTCCTTGCTATAAGGTTCTCGGAGCGGAACCACTCCCCGGCTCCTTCACTCAAGTCACCCCAGATGTTTCCCTCATAGGTATTCCATGTTACGGAATCTATCAGGTAGTATGAAATATAACCCCTGAAGCGTCCGTCACCCACATCTTTGGCTATCCAGTCGCAGTACCAAACCTCCTCGTTCCCCTCCTCACAGTTGAAGTCTATGATACTCACCGTGTTGAGCTGTCCACGGCCAAAAGTGAGAGCCCTTCTCACATGCTCGGCGCAACAGTTCACAAGAGTGAGGTTATGGATTCCGGTGGTGTTACGGGATCCCTCTCCGATGCTGTCGATATCGTCTATCTCACCGAAAACGAAGCCATAAAGACATCTTTGCGCGGTGCATTGCTCCATGATAAGGTGTTCACCGGCAAGGTGGAAAGCTGTCCCTAGACCAATCAATTTGCAATGGGATATGAAATAATTGAAACCGTTGTTTCCGCCATTGCAGGCCCTGATTCCCACGCATCGGGGATTCAAGCCCTCCGTGCTGTCAAAATTTCCTCCAGTCACCATGAATATATTCCTCACACTCATCTCAGAGGCATATTTCCCATCGATCACAACCAAGCGCTTAGTGTATCCCGGGATGACGAAAGACAGGTCGAAGAGGTTGTAGTTGGCCAATGAATATATCCAGGAAGGCTCGCTGCCTATGATGGATATGTCATCTTCCTCGGTGAAGGTCTCGTAAAGCTCCTTTGTCACGATGAACTCAGCGCCGTCATGGTTCGAGTTGAAAGACAGATTGGTAGCCTTGCGGGCTCCTCCCACACCCTCAATCGTCACGAGGCCAGGCTTGTGGGGAAAGAACAGACCATACTTGTAAGTCTTTCCGTTTCTTTCGATTTCAGTAAGGGAAGAAACGTAATATGAGCCTGGCAGAAGGGTTATCTTTCCTCCTTTCGCCGATGCGAGACCATCAATCAGGTTGTTCAGCAACGCGCAATCAGATTTCCCGTCGCAGACATAATCCGCGGAAGCTTTATCAGCGTCCGAAGAATTGGATGCGGCCACCTTGATCAGCGATCCGCCAGCATGGAGGCTCAAAAACGCAAAAATAAGCGCCAAAGAAAGTGTCAGACGTTTCATAAGTGGTTATGTGGCAATATAGTGTTATCAATAAACTCCAGAGCCGAGCATCTCATCATCTTCGGAATACCATGCGGCGAACTGGCCGGAAGATATTCCTCTCTGAGGCATGTCGAACAGGATGAATAACCCCACCGGGCGCTTCACTAGCCAGGCATCCTGCAGGGGCTGACGGTATCGTATCCGAACCCTATAACGTCGAACCTCACCATCAGTCATTTTCAGATCCTGCCTTATCCAATGGATATCTTTAGGGGCGATTCTCACGCAGCAGCGAGAAAGGCCTTTGTGGCCGTGACCTTCTCCGACATAGATGATATTCCTATCAATATCAGTTCCGATTACGAATATGGAATCTTGATGGCCGCCGATATTGAGTCCTTTGCGCTGACCGATCGTGTAGAACTGGGCCCCGTCATGATGGCCGACAATCTTACCGAGCGGGTTCTCCTTGTAACGTACTTTCTTGATATGTTTCTTGCCGCTTCGATAGACTTCGGTCTCGAACTTAATTCCTGAATAATCAATGGGTTCCGCAAGCCTCATCCAATCCTCATCACTCAGCGCGGTCAGTTTTCCCGCATCAAAAACGTTTCTAGTGGCGGTGGCGGCAATGCGCCGGGGCGGACATTTTCCCGGATAGGGCGCGAAGCGCAGGGAGCCCCGGCGCCTTTTGCCGCCATCGCCCTCTTGAGTAGCCTCAATCGAGCGGTTGTTAAAATCCGCGCCACCAGAGTCCTCGGAGGAGAAAGCGGTGATCATATTCGGCTCACCGGGAGTGGCCAGGAGTGAGGACAGGGTGTCGTGGACAAACTTGTATTGGGCATTCTCTTGAAAATAAGTGTCATACACTTCGACCACATCACCTTCCTTGGGCTCCAGTTTCTGCTTCAGGAAAGTAGGCAGGTCAACCTTTCCGACAAAACATATTCCCTGAGAGTCTTTCTTGTCAGCGGAAGGGAGATCGGCAAGATGGGCGATCTGCCGCACCTCCGGCTTAGTCAAATGACCTATCGGGAACAAAGCCTTGCCGAGCTGTTCCTGGGTCAGTTGGCACAAGAAGTAGCTCTGATCTTTGTTCGGGTCAGTTCCCTCCAGAATGCGCCACTGGGGTAATCCATTGATAACAACTTGTTTCCCAGTATCATCCAATAAAGGAGCCCGGCGGCAATAATGTCCGGTGGCAACCATGTCAGCGCCCAGTTCGCGAGCGGCCTCAAAGAAAGCATCGAACTTTATCTCCCTGTTACAGAGGATGTCCGGGTTAGGAGTACGTCCGGCGGAATACTCATTGAACATGTAGTTGACGACCCTCTGGCGGTACTCTTTGGACAAGTCCACAAAATAGAACGGGATGCCTATCTTCCTGGCGACTATCTCGGCCACAAAGCGGTCTTCTTCCCATTCGCAATCCCCATGAAGGGTAGCGTCAGCATCGTGCCAGTTCTGCATGAACATGGCGAAGACATCATAGCCCTGCCGCTTCAGTAGCAGGGCGGCGACACTGGAATCAACTCCTCCTGACAGGCCGACGCAAACTTTCATATTCAAGGCAAAGATACTCAATCGCTGGAATTTGAACAATTATTGTTATATTTGAAATCGCCACATTAGAATCAACGCGCTGATGAAGACAATCAAACTTGACATCAACTACGAGGAATACAACTCTCTTGAAGAGATGGATCCTGAGGATCAGATGCTGGTAAAGGAGGCTATTGAGGCCCAGAAGAGCTCTTACGCCCCCTATTCCGGTTTCAACGTCGGGGCAGCCCTCCTGCTTGAGGATGGCACCGTGGTGAGGGGATCGAATCAAGAGAACGCCGCTTACCCTTCCGGCCTTTGCGCTGAGCGGACCGCCATGTTCGCCGCCAACGCCAACTATCCCGGGAAGGCGATGGTCGCCCTCGCCATTGTAGGCGGCTTCAACCATACGTTAGCCCAGACGCCTTGTACCCCTTGCGGCGCATGTCGCCAAGTTATGGCCGAATACCAGACTCTTGGAGGGAAACCATTGAGAGTCATTATGTTCGGAGAAAAGAAGGCTTGGAGATTCTCAAAGGTCGATGACATACTACCATTCATTTTTGACAGTTTCAACGAAAAGTAGTATATTCGCGTCCAGGGAAAGTCGTACACGACCAGCTCCCTCTGAATCCCCCCAGGGCCGGAAGGCAGCAAGGGTAGGAGGTCGTAGCGGTGCGATGTGCTAAGCTTTCCCTTTTTTTTGTGCCCTTTTCTCAGCCCATGACGACATCGAGGACCATCATCAGGGCGAAGCCGAGGGCGAATCCGATGGTGCTGATGTTGGAATGCTCACCTTGTGAGGCTTCCGGAACCAATTCTTCTATAACGACATATAGCATCGCACCTGCCGCGAATGGCAGCAGGTAGGGCATTGCGGCGGTTGCGGCGGAGGCCAGCAGTAGCACCAGCGCGCCTCCTAAAGGCTCCACTATTCCACTAAGGCTTCCGATCATGAATGACCTCCTGCGGCTGTTGCCTGCGGCTCGTAGGGGCATGGATATGATAGCTCCTTCCGGGATGTTCTGGATAGCGATTCCCAAAGAGAGCGCCAGGGCACCAGCCATGCTGAAATCAGTGTTCATGGCTCCGGCTATCGCTACTCCTACAGCCATTCCCTCAGGGAAATTGTGGATAGTCACGGCAAGCGCAAGCATCGTGGTGCGGGAGAGTTTGCTCTTAGGACCCTCCGGTCCGCCGACGGGATGTATGTGCGGGGTTATCTGGTCAATAAGAAGCAGGAAGGCGAAGCCTGCCAGCAGTCCGATAACGACCGGGATGACCGATTCTTTCCCGGATCCCATGTCTATCGCCGGGATGATCAATGACCATACTGACGCCGCGACCATCACGCCTGAGGCAAAGCCAAGAAGAGCTTTCTGGAGCCTTGCGGGCATATCCTTCTTCATGAAAAACACGAAGGCGGAGCCTAGGGCGGTACCTAGGAAGGGAATCAAAAGAGCGGTCAGTACAGAGTTCATGATTCCTTAGATGTCACCAAGGTATTCGCGCATTTCTTTGAGATAGTCGAAATAGCCCTCATCAAAGGCATCATCGTAATCCCGGAAATTGTTGATTCTCAGCTCTCCGTCCTCTAGTTCGAGAGCAACCCACATCGTCTGGGGCTTGCTTCCCGGCCAGTTGGTGAACCTTACGAAGGCTGTCGCGTGTACGTCATCCAATTCCTCCACCTCAATCTTTATGATCTTAAGGTCCGGAGATGGATCCTGGCTGAATGTCCAGTAATCGTGGTCGAAAAACCAAACGTCCTCGGAACCCTCATCTTTAGCCATCACCCTTGCCACCGTGTTTCTCCAAAGGGTTGTGGTGTAGAGATTCTCGATGTCCTCCGGTGTGGGATTCCCCTCACCACCGGCGTTACGACGGGCGACGTCCTTGAATATTTGGGTGATACGAGCCTTGACATTGTTTTCGAGCTCAATTTCATCCTCTCCACGGCCATCTCCTCCCAAGCCGTCCGGATTGTTGAATGCTTCCATCGCGCTTCGGAAAGCTATAATGCCTTTCACGAGCTGGAGATTATAACGCTCGATGACCGAAGGGGTCTTCTTGTTCAGTTTGTTCCTGGCAAGGTCATCGAGTTCGAGATCTGAGCACCCTTCCAGCAGGGAGCTGTTTAGAAGCATTCCGTCAGCAAGGTCATAAAGCGATTGTGACTCGGCGAATTCCTGCTGTCCAAGACAATTCTTGAGGTTGTCTGGAGTGAGTGTGAGAATCTCCACGATATCTCCGAATATGCCACTCACGGCCAGAAAGTTCATCCCTTGCTGCCGGACATATTGGACAGGACTGTCGAACCCGGCTCCGGGGAAAGGGGAGTCATCGGCTTGGACGCTGGGCTGGAGGGTGTAGGCTCCAGGCTTGTCCGGGACCTTTTCAAGTGTAAGCTCAAGATAGTCACCGGCGGCGTTCTCTCCGGTCATATATACGATAGTTCCCATCCGGATTTCCTGCACCGTGTAAAGTGTGCTACCATTGAAAAACTTGTTCCCTTTCTGTATGGTCTGGGCTCCGGCTTGGATGGTCAGGGCTAGAATTGTGATAAAAAATAGAAGTTTTCTCATATTCCGTATAATTTGTACGTTAGGCAAAGATAGGAATTTTGCCGAAATAGATTATATTAGCGGATACATCTAATACATCCTATTATGCTGAATATTCAAGAAGAGGCAGCCCGATGCCTGCTGTGCGAGAATGCACCTTGCTCTGCGGTATGCCGGAACGGAGATCCCGCCAGGGCGGTCCGTGCGATTAGATTCGGGAATGAGAAAATCGCCGCCAAGTGGCTGGAAGGTTGCTCTGAGGAGGAACTCGCCAGGGCAGAGGAAGCCTGCATCCATTACGACAGGCCGCTGCATCTTCGTGAGATGGCCGCATCCTTGCCGGAACAAATCAAGGATGAGGGGCCTTCTCTGGAGATTGATTTCTGCGGAATCCATTGCGAGAATCCTTTCTTCTTGGCCTCATCAGCGGTTTGTACTAACTACGAGATGGTAGCCGAGGCTTTCAAGGCCGGCTGGGCGGGAGTGTTTTTCAAGACAATCTGTAAGCAGGAGATCAACGAGGTTTCGCCCAGATTCGACGCCGTGAGGCTCCCGGGTGGCACTTTCGCCGGTTTCCGGAATATGGAGCAGCTTTCCGAGAACCGGAATGAAGAGGATTTCGATACATTAAGGCGCTTGAAGAAGGATTTCCCCACGAAAGTTGTTGTCTCTTCGATCATGGGTCAGTACGAGGAGGATTGGATAGACCTGGCGAAACAAGCTGAGGAGGCTGGTGTGGATGCGATTGAGTTAAACTTCTCCTGTCCTCAGATGCGTATAGCGGGGATGGGAAGCGATGTCGGCCAGAATCCGGAGATGGTGGCTTTCTACACAGCTTATGTCAAGCAGGCCGTCAGTATCCCGGTCATTCCAAAAATGACTCCTAATGTGGCTTCTATTAATCCGTTGGCTCTTGCCGCTCATCTTGCCGGAGCGGATGGTATATCAGCGATAAACACAATCAAATCCGTGACGATGGGAGGTGAGGTCTCAGGAAAGAGGACCACTTCCGGTTATTCTGGAAGGGCTGTGAAGCCCATCGCTCTGAGATTCATTATGGAGATGGCGCAGAACCCGGTTTTGCGGAATATCCAATTGAGTGGAATCGGTGGTATCGAAGTCTGGCGTGACGCCCTTGATTTCATTAAGCTTGGGTGTCGTAATGTCCAGGTGTGCACCTCCGTCATGGAATATGGCCATAGGATAATCGATGATCTGGTTATCGGCTTGAGCTCCTATTTGGCAGAAAGAGGAGTTTCCAAGTTGGAAGATATTGTCGGTGAATCGATTGGCGATTTTGTCAGGCCTGCTGACCTGGATCGTGACACTGTCGTCTATCCTGTGATAGACTCGGCCAAATGCATCGGCTGCGGACGTTGCTATCTATCGTGCCGGGACGGTGGCCATCAGGCGATAAGTTTCGCCGAGGACCGGGTACCGCATGTCAACGGGGCGAAGTGCGTCGGTTGCCACCTGTGTACACTCGTCTGTCCTGTCGACGCGATCAGCGCCTCAAAGCGTGTCCCGAAGCGGCGTTAGTCCGTAGTGGGATGGAATTCTATCTCGAAGCCGTCCTTCTCAACCTTGACCACATTAAAGCCAGGCCTGCCATGCCCTAGGGCGTTGCAGATCGGGTTGGCGGCCACAAGTCGGATTCCTTCATATTCAGTCTCATAATCCTTGTGTGTATGACCCGCCAGGACGGCGTCAACTCCATATTCCTTGAGGAGCGAAATGTATTTCTCCCTTTTTTCCGTAGGGAAATTCTCATAGTCATCCGCTTCGCCTATGTCCTTTTTGAATATAGGGCAGTGGAGGAACAGGAAGGTGTATTTCGCTTTACGTGACTTTCGCAACTCGCTTTCCAACCAGCTGAATTGCTCAGCCTCAGCTGCTTCCGCATTCTCTTTGATGCAGTTGGTGTCTATCCCGATGAAGGCGCATCCTTTCTTTATAAAAGAGAACCTGTCGTAGCCTCTCAAGGCGACATAATCGTCGCGGATTTGCTCAGTCCACTGTTTATTGTAGTCGTGATTTCCAGGAAGCAGATAGACCTGAGGCTTGAACTCGGCGACTCTTTTCTCGAAAATGCTGTTCTGAAGAGGATCATCAATATTGTCGACAAGGTCCCCGGTAATGACAATAACTTCTGGAACTAACTCGTTGACAGCGGTAATAGCGATATTGAAAAGAGAGTCTGAATGGGAATACCCTTCCGAATTGTCCATGAACCCGATTTGGGTGTCAGTGCAATGGACGAATGAAAAGGGTTCGAACTTTCCGGAGCAAGCGGTCATGATTGCCATCAATGCGATGGCCAAAACATTTGATAAGCCACGAATTCTCATAACAATTCTCATTTTGACAGTACGAATATAGTCATTTTAATATTAAATTAGCGACATGAGAAAAATAGTGTTTCCGGCTCTCACGGTCTTGCTAATATGCTTCGTTTCCTGTTCAAAAGCCGCTCAGGAGGAAGATTCGACTGTGCTTCTGTCTTGTTCCGCGCCCGAGTTCCTGTCTCCGGGCGATAAAGTCGCGCTCATATCTCCATCATATTATACTCCGATGGAGAATGTGGACACCGCCGCGATGGTGCTCCGGGAGTGGGGACTTGTGCCGGTGGTCGGACAGAATGTGGGGAAGACATATCTCGGAAAGTATGCCGGAACTCCCAAGGAAAGGCTCTCAGACTTACTATGGGCGCTCCATGATCCCTCAATAAAGGCTATTCTTTGCAATCGTGGTGGCTACGGAACTATCCAGTTGGTGGATCTCATGCCTTTGAAAGAAATGACCGATAATCCCAAATGGTTGATCGGTTTCAGCGATATCACTACCCTTCATGGGATGGAGACCAGGGCTGGGGTGATGAGTATCCATGGCACTATGAGTTCGCTGATCACCACGCATTTCGGAAGGGATCTCTCGAGCACGCTAGTCAGGGACATCATTATGGGGACTATTCCTCAATATGAGATCCCTCCGCATCCCCAGAATCGTTTTGGTACAGCCTCGGGAGTGTTGGTTGGAGGGAATATATGTACGTTCACACCTTTGATCGGTACTTCAGCTGACGCGACAGCAGGTAAGGACATAATCCTTTTTATCGAAGAGGTCGAGGAGAATATGCACAATATTGACCGGCTATTCAACACATTGATTCTCAACGGTATTTTGGATCGTTGCAAAGGAGTGATACTCGGCGAGTTCACAGACTGTGAAGCCAACCTTGATTTCGGCAGCGTCGAGGAGATGCTGGTATCCTATCTCAAGGATTATGGCATCCCGGTGTGTTGCGGTTTTCCTGGCGGTCACGGGGATGTGAACCTTCCTCTTGTGATGGGCGCTCCAGTGACTCTGGAAGTCACTCCTGAAGGTTCCATACTCACTTTTGACATTGATGGGAACCAGGAAGTCGTCAATGCCGAGACTGTGCCCCTGACTGACAGTCTCTCAACAGTTAAACCCCTTGATCTGGTCGGAGACAAACACTACAAAGTGGTTCGTATCTATAACTTCATCAAGCACTATCGCGGAGTAAGGTACTGATTATATCAAAGCGCTTTAGCGGCGGATTGACCGGCCAGGAGGCCTGTGGAGAAGGCGCACTGGAGGTTGTAGCCGCCGGTGTCGCAGTCCATGTCGAGGATTTCCCCGCAAAGATAAAGACCTTCCTGAAGCTTGGATTCCATTGTCTTGGCCACTACTTCATCAGTAGAGACACCTCCGGCGGTAATGACGCATCTTTCGTAACCCACGAATCCGGCGATATCAAACTTCCAGTCCTTCAATGTCTTGGCCAGAAGCTCAAGATTAACGTCATAGAAACGGTGCTGGGGAGAGCCTCCTCTTCTGGAACGATACTCATTCTTTTTGATTGTCGTTTTGAGGATGTCAGGATTCCAAGTCTGGAAACCAGGGATCAAGTCCCATGGCATGAGTTTCCCGAGCAGGATCCTGTACATTTCCTTCCCGTTGATTCCTCTTCCGTCTTTCGCCTGCCTGGTTCTTGGGTCATTCTTGATCTCGTTCCAGAGTGTCTTGACCCTCTCTGTAAGCTCTTCGACAGGGACCCCTGGCTTAAGGTCCAAAGAGAAGGCCACACGGCCTCCGTTCAGCATGGTTTTCACGCACTTGCGGCTGACCTGGAAACCGATCGGCCCCTCAATCCCTCCGTCGGTGAAATCGATGTCTCCGAACTCTGTCTCTTTGACACTTCCGTCATAGGTGACAGTCAGGCTCACATTCTTGAGTTTCGCTCCCTTGAGCGCCTCGCCGGCACCGGTCATCGGGGTCTCCCTGCTGATATGTCCTTTAAGCTCCGGCTCGCTACCGTCAGAGACTTTATATCCCTTAGGAACAAGTGCGGTGAGGGAAGGGAAGCAGGATATTATTTTATGGCCGAGCAGTTCCGCCCAGTGGTAACCGTCTCCAGTTGATCCAGTCATGGGGTAGGAGAGGCCTCCTGTGGCGATAATCAGTTTAGTGGTCTCGAAGGTTTCGCCTCCTGCGCAGACTACCTTGAAACCACCGGTTCCTGAGCTTGTCGAAGGGCCGGAGCCTGCCGATATTAATGTGACCTCTCTTTCGGCAAGAAGCGTTACTCCTTGACGCATAACGGTTTCCACAATCGTGTCCAACACGTCGGATGCTCTGTGGGAATATGGGAAAGCCCTGTCGCCCCTTTCGACAACAGTCTCAAGACCATTCGTCTCCAAGAAGTCAATCATATTCTCCGGGGTGAAATTGAAGAATGCCGGTTTGACGAAGTTCGGGTTGGTGCGGATGTGCTTGCTGAATTCATTCCAAGGCTTGACATTGGTGAAGTTACACCGCCCTTTTCCTGTGAATAGAATCTTACGGCCCGGACGAGGCATCTTCTCGAGAATTGTCACTTTAGCCCTGCTTCCTTCGGGCAGCGCTTTTACGGCTCCATAAGCCGCCATCAGGCCAGCGGCACCGCCACCTATTATGATTATGTCTGATTTCATCTTTTTGGGATTCTACCGCGAATTTAGTCTTAACTTCCGAAAAATTAGTTATATTTGCAGTCCATTTCCACCGAGAAATGTAGCAGGCCACTTTAGCTCAGCGGTAGAGCAGCGCATTCGTAACGCGCAGGTCGGGAGTTCAAATCTGCCAAGTGGCTCTGAATCAAGCCCACAGCCCTTTCATGGCCGTGGGCTTTCTCTTTTTTCAACAAACTGATCCGTTGTTATTCTTTCAAACAATTTCTATCTTTGTGTATGTCAGGATTGTCTGCTGATCAATGAAGAAATTATTTACTTTACTATTCGCGCTTGTCGTATTCCTTTTCTGGATGTTCGTTTTGCCTTATCACGTTCTTTACCAGGAAGAAATACAGATTTTCCCATATACTTGGCCGCACCTGAAGCAGTGTCTCGCGTTCCCTGGTGGAGTGGCTTCATATTTGGGTGAATTCTTTGTCCAGTTTTTCCATGTCGCATGGCTTGGAGCGCTTTTGCTGTCTGTTTTGACTGCTTTGGCGCAAGTTCAGAGCTGGCGTGTGATAAGCTCTGTCAAGGCAAATGCCGATATTGTCTGGTACCCTCTCAGTTTCATTCCGGCAGTCTGTTTTTGGGCATTCCTTTGCGGTGCCGGTAACCTTGTCAGCGCTCTGGTGGCTTTCTTGCTCATCTGTGAGACCGCGGTGATTGTATGTAAGAGCAAACGCGATAGATTATGGCTTCCTGCCATTGCCTTGGCGTATTATCTCGCGGGGCCGATGGCGTTCATCCTTGTTGTGGTCGCGTTTGCGGATATCTTTGCCGAAAGCTCCGCGAAAAGGTCCGCGAAGGTGCTGTACACCACCTTGATTATCCTTACATGCGTCTTGGTCGCAGGTTTGTCCGTAATCATCTTCACCCAGTATCCCGTGAAGAGTCTGCTATGTGGAGTTGAATATAGCCACATCCCCGGCCAGTATACCGCGAGCTTCTGGACAGCTGTCTTTTCCCTTCCCGCGGTGTTGCTTGTTTCATTGTTACCGGTAGGAAAACCTTTAAGAAATAAAACAAGGATTTCTGTCCTGGTCGCGGTTTCCGTTGTCATCTCACTTGCATCGTATGCATATGTGAAGAAGCATTGCTCCAAGGATATGGAACGCATATATGCGTACGATTATCTCGCGGCTGGCAGGCAATGGGACAAGATTCTCGCTATGGCGGAAAAGAAGACCCCAAAGACTCCTTCTGAGGTTATATGCCTTAATCTGGCCCTGGTTATGAAAGGGGAGAGCGGAGACAGGCTATTTGAATTCTACCAAGCCGGAATTCCGGGCTTGTTCCCTAATTACGACACTTACGTATTCCTGAAATTCACCGGATCGGAGGCTTTGTATCAGGCCGGGCTCTTGAATATGGCTTTGCATTATTCGTTTGAGGCTTATCAGACCTTCCCTGGAGGAAGGGAGAGCGCGCGCCATATTAAACGAATGGCGGAAGTGAACATGATAAAGGGCGCAGAAGACGTCGCGGAAAAGTATCTGAAAGTTCTCTCCCATACCTTGTTCTATAGGAAATGGGCAAAGAAATACCTTCAGGATCAATCGCTTATGTTGGAAGATGCCGAGTATTCACGTCTCGTGGGCTGCCGTAATAGCGATCCTGATATTTTTGATGACATGTATGACTACCCTAAGCAGGCTATTCTCAGGAGCCAGGTTTCGAAGTCCGGGAAGCCGGATGAGTCGTTCCGTTACCTTCTGGCCTATGATTTATTGGCCAAGGATGTGGAGTCTCTGGCAAGCGATATCAAGCTGGCGAAAATTGATGGACCAGTCCCGGAGCTATATCAGGAGGCCCTTCTTGTCCCGTGGATAACTGCCGGTGGCAATGCGGATTATGATAGGGACTTTGTGTCGGACAAAGTCCTGACAAAGGCCCAGGCTTTCCTGAAAGATCTCCAGACGGGACGCACAACATCCTACATGAAGGGGCATTACGGCAAGACATTCTGGTTCTATTATGCTAGCAAATAAACGGACTCGGACATGAAGGCATATAGATTCATCATATTGACAATCGCGTTAGCATTGCTCATCTCGTGCTCAGTTCCGAGCGCTGATAAGACCATTGACAGCTATCCTCCTATCTGGCCTGACTATGTGGGAGTCACGGTGCCGTCAACCATCGCCCCTTTGAATTTTTCCTTCACGGAAGGATGTGGAGGTGACGGTATAGCGGTGTCGGTGTGTGATGAAAGCGGTTCAGAACTGATTAGTTTATCTGATAAGGAGACTATAAAGTTCCCTATCAGGAGGTGGCATAAGATGCTTGAGACTAACGAAGGGAAATCTCTCTCATTTGCTGTTACCATAAAGCGAAATGGAGCGTGGACCGCTTACAAGCCATTCAGCGTGGACATCAGTGCGGATGCTATAGATTACGGCCTTACATACAGGCTGATCAAGGCCGGTTACCAGTCTTTTGGGCATATGGGTATCTATGAGAGGAATCTTTCGAATTTCCGTCAGAAAACCGTTCTGGACAACAAGATGTTCGACGCCGGATGCCTGAATTGCCATACTTCAAACAGGACTGATCCTTCATCTTATAGCTTACATATCAGGGGTGACCATTCCGCTACCTTGCTCACCCGTGATGGCCAGACTGAGTGTTTGAACACAATAACTGATGAGACAGGGGGCTTTTTCGTATATCCTTCATGGCATCCCGGTGGGGAATATATAGCATATTCAGTCAATAAGACCCGACTATCATTCTATACCCATACCGACAAGAAAATTGAAGTATATGACCAGGCTTCTGACCTTATTGTATATAAGCCGGAGACCCATGAGGTGATTCTGAGCGATCTTGTCCGCAGGAAGGATAAGTTTGAGAACTATCCTTCTTTCTCGGCTGACGGAAGCGAGATTTATTTCGTCTCATCCGAGGCTGGGGATCTTCCGAAGGAGATGGAAGGGAACCAGTACAGCCTTTGTAAGATAGCGTTTGATGCCGAAGCCGGCAGATTCGGTGACAAGGTTGACACATTGGTGAACGGTCCGGCTTTAGGTATGAGTATAAATACCCCTAGGCCATCATATGACGGACGTTTCGTGATGGTGGCCGCTATGGACTTCGGAACCTTCCCGATCTGGCATCCTGAGGCCGACCTGTGGCTCTATGACATAAAGACGGGAGATTTCCGCAACATAGAGGAGATAAACAGTGATTGCCCTGACAGCTTCCATAACTGGAGTTCGAGTTCACGTTGGGTGGTTTTCACTACCAGGCGTGACAACAGCCTCTATACTTTACTGTATATAGCTCATATGGATGAAAACGGGCATTTCGGGCGCCCGTTCCTCCTCCCTCAGAGGAATCCTCGCGAGTATTATGACCAGTTGATGTATTCTTTCAACACACCTGACTTCACATCAGCACCGGTTGAATTGGACACACGTGCCGCCAGAAAGATGCTTCTTTCTACTGAGCGTTCCCGCGTACACGTCCGTTGACTTACCTCACGTTTATTTCCCTTCCGCGAATGCTTCTAGGAGGGCTGAGACCACTTTCCCGTTGTCTTTGCTGGGGCGTAGCATGCGCCAGGCTCCATAAATGCCTATGATGGCGAAGACCAGCGCTAGCCAGGGTTCGCCGTCAGATATGAACCATCCGAGCATTGCCCAAATAAAGATCAGGGCGATAGCTACATATATTCCCACATTGGTGTTCTTGTTACCTTCCTTCAGGGATGCGGCGTAGCGGTGGATCTCCTCTCCGTCGGCAGTCGTCCCCATGGTTCCGGCATCCTCCAGAACGCAGGAGACATACTTGACCTTGTATCTGGTGGATCTGTCCAGCAGTAGGTCGCAGCCTACTGATGCCTCAGGTAAGTTTTCGCCTTCCAATTCCTTGGATCTCAACACCTTCCCGTACTTGGCCATCTCATTCTTGATGCCGCCTAGAACTGTGCCGAATGGCTTCTCCGAACAGAAAAGCCGCATTCCGGCGTCCATCATATGAACATTAGAGTCAATCATCGCTTAATATTTAAAGGTATGCTTTGAAGAATTCCAGGATCGCGTCGCAAGTGTCCATGTCCTTGTCCGACCAACTGTGGTTTCCGCCTATAACCTTATAGACCAGGACATCCGCCGCTCCTCCTTGGAAATGGTGGAGGATCACTTGGTTACGGCCTTCCTTGCGGGGTAGCTCGGTGATTGTCTCGCTGACACATCCGTTGGCGGCAATAATGTGGCTCAAGGCCGCGGGAACCGCCATATATGCCCCCCAGCCTCCCTCATTACCCGGATCACCCGTCCATTCCGAAGTGTGGTCTTCCGTGCCATGTACTTCCATGAACGGTACTGGTTTTTTGTATTTCAGAGGCATCATGTCAGTCAAAGTGAGGCCAGCGATAGAGGCGATCGCCTTGAAAGCCTCTGGCTTTTTCTGGGCTGTAAGGTAGCACATCTCACCACCGTTTGACATGCCCGTGAGGAAAGCCTCACGGAAGCCATGTTCTTTCTTGAGACTCTTGGCAAGTTTCGCGATGAAGTCCACATCGTCGGTTTTCATTCCTTTCTGAAAAGGATAACCGACATTCCAACTCTTCTTGCCTCTTGGATCGGGGCTTCCGTCAGGATAGCAGATAGCGAAACCGTGCTTGTCGGCGGCATCCATCAATTCGACTTTGCCATTCGCTCCGGATCCACCATACCCATGGAGGCAAAGGACCAGCGGTGCCCCTTCCTTGAGTCCGGCAGGAGTGTACAGGTAGTATTCCCGGATCATACCTTGGTGCTTGAAGGTCCCGTGGTAGCACCTGCTTTGAATGGCGGTCTGGCCGTTGGCGGGAAAAAGGGCCATCGAAAAGGAAAGGAGGATCGCGATTATAATTGTTTTTCTCATCTTTGGTTGTTTTTGGATTCTTCGCTGGCGCTCAGAATGACAAGGTCAGGCGGTGAAAGTGACTTCCAGGCCGTCGTAGGCGGCTTTCAGGGGTTTGGGAAGGGTAGCGTCAAGCTCGGCCTGGGTGCCGTGGAGCGTGCGGGCGAGGTGAGTCAGGTAGACGGGCTGGCCTCCTGCAGGGATGTACCGGCCTTTGTCGAGAAGCATGTGGGTTGTCCTCAAAACAGTTCCGACGCTGGAGTGGGTGAATATCCTGAAGTCCTCATCTCCTTCAGTGCCCATGCCCATCGTGGCTTCCATGACAAGACCGGTAATCGGCTTACCCTTCGCGTGGGGGTCGATGCCGACAATCCTTGCGGCGATGGCTGGAATGCCTCCCGTGTCGGTCGCATATAGGACTCTCACCGCTTGTTTCTCAATTAGAAACATGAGCGTTTGCTCCTTTAGATCCCCGGTGGCATGATTAGCGGGAAGGGCGGTCAAGGTCATTCCGTGGATCGTCATTTTGTCTCCGGGGGAGAGGGGTACGATCTCGGGGACTTTGAGGTCGTTTTCTTTAGCTGCTTTGGCGAAGTCTTCCATGGCCCGGTCGATCCATGTTCCTCCGAGAAACACTTTCTTCAAGCCTAGCCTCAATGCGGCGGGGGGATTGTAATGATCGCCATGGGAGTGTGTGTAGAATATGGCTTCCGGTTTCACTCCGGTGGGGATCATGTCCTCGTCGGTCGGGGTGAAGTCTATAAGGATCTTGCTGTCAAGAAGAACGCTGGAGAGCCTCCGGAGTTCACCCCGTTCATCCAGGCCGTTCCAGTCTGCAGCCCCGGTACCGAGGAACCGCATCCTTAACGGGGATCCATTTTCCTCTCCATCCTTTAGATGGATGGGAGAGTAACTATTATTCGCGGAAACAGCCGCAGCCGCCGCGCATCCCGGAAACACTCCGGCGAATCCGGTCGCCATTGCGGCTCCGGCACCTAAATTCAAGAATTCTCTTCTGTCCATGGTCACTTACAAATATAAGAAAGCGCATGGGAAAAACCATGCGCTTTCTAAGTAGTGTTCTTATTCAAGCAGTTCGAATCCGGACTAGCTGAAGTTATCGTAGAGGATGCTCTCAGGCGGGACGCCGAGGCTGTCAAGCAGGTTGTTGACGGCGCCGACCATCATAGGCGGTCCGCACATGAAGTACTTGATGTCCTCGGGTGTCTCGTGATCCTTCAGGTAGGTCTCGTACATCACGTTGTGGACGAAGCCAGGGGTGTACTTGACACCGGCGGCGTCCGCGGCGGGATCCGGACGGTCGAGAGCGAGGTAGAACTTGAAGTTCGGGAACTCCCTTTCGATCTCGGCGAAGTCCTCAAGATAGAAGGCCTCGACAAGGGCGCGCGCCCCGTAGAAGAAGCTCACCTTGCGGCCGGTCTTCAAAGTCTTGAAGAGGTGCATGATATGGCTCCTCAGAGGGGCCATACCGGCTCCACCACCCACGAATATGTACTCCTGCTCCTCGGGATCGTCCTTCGGGAGAAGGAACTCTCCGAACGGACCGCTGATCCAAACCTTGTCGCCCGGCTTACGGGTGAACACGTAGGATGAGGCGACTCCCGGAGGAACGGGCAGCATCTTGAACACGCCCCTAGGCTGGCTCCTGTCGAAAGGAGGAGTGGCGATACGGACGTTGAGCTTGATAACATTCTTCTCTGCCGGATATGAGGCCATGGAGTAAGCCCTGATCGTAGGAACAGTGTTCTTGGCTTTGATGCCGAAGAAGCCGTATTTCTCCCAGTCACCCCTGTATTCGGGCGCGACGTCGATATCAGCGAAGTCGATGTCGTACTCAGGGATGTCGATCTGGATGTACTCGCCGGACTTGAAGTCGATATTCTCGCCTTCGGGCAGCTTGACTGTGAACTCTTTGATGAAGGTGGCGACATTGTCGTTGCTGATCACCTCGCACTCAAGTTTCTTGACGCTGAGAGTCGAGTCAGGCACCTGGATCTTGATGTTGTCCTTTATCTTGACCTGGCAGGCCAGACGGTAGCCGTCCTTGATCTGCTTGCGGTTGAAGAAGCCCTTCTCGGTGGGGAGGATGGTTCCGCCACCCTCAAGAACCTGCACCTTGCACTGGCCGCAATTGGCCTTGCCGCCGCAGGCGGAGGGGAGGAATATTCCCTGGTCGGAGAGGGTGTGCATCAGGTCGCCACCAAGGGGAACCTCCATGGTCTTCTTGCCGTCGTTGATGTTGATGGCGACAGAACCGGAGGGGGTGAGCTTGGCCTTGATGACAAGGAGGAGAGCCACGAGTATGAGCGTGACGACAACTATTGTCGCGATAGCTCCGATTATTGTGTTAAACATAGCTGAACCTCCTTTTTTAAAGTGATATACCCATGAATGTCATCATCGCGATAGCCATGAGGCCGACGGTGATGAAGGTGATTCCAAGACCTTTGAGAGGGGCGGGAACCTTGCTGTAGGCCATCTTCTCACGGATAGCCGCGAGGGAGACTATAGCGAGGAACCAGCCGATTCCGGAGCCGAGAGCGTAGACGGCCGACTCACCGACGTTCGCGAAATCTTTCTGCTGCATGAACAGCGAGCCTCCGAGGATCGCACAGTTGACAGCGATCAGCGGGAGGAATATTCCGAGAGCGGAGTAGAGAGACGGGCTGAACTTCTCGACGACCATCTCGACAATTTGCACGATGGCGGCGATGACGGCGATGAAGATGATGAAGCTGAGGAAGCTCAGGTCAACACCTTTGATCAGGGCGTCAGGTGCGAGGACATATTTGTTGAGAAGGTAGTTGATAGGAAGAGTCACGAAAAGAACGAAGATGACAGCGACACCAAGGCCAGCGGCAGTCTTCACATTCTTCGATACAGCCAGGTATGAGCACATACCCAGGAAGTACGCGAAGATCATGTTGTCAACGAAGATTGACTTTACGAATAAACTGATGTATTCCATAACCTTGATGTTTAACTATTTCTCCTGCAAGTCTTTCTGGATGCTCCTTTGAACCCACACGATGCATCCCAGAAGGATGAGCGCGAAAGGAGGAAGGATAACCAGGTTGTTAGGTACATAACCGAGCCAGTTCAGGATGTCGACACCGAAAAGGGTGCCGCTGCCCAGAAGCTCGCGGAAGAAGGCCACAATGATGAGAATCATGCCGTAGCCGGCTCCGTTGGCGACTCCGTCAAGGAAGCTGGGCCAGGGCTTGTTGCCGAGGGCGAAAGCCTCGATGCGGCCCATGACGATACAGTTCGTGATGATCAGACCGATGTAGACGCTCAGCTGCTTGTCGATAGCGTAGGTGGCCTCGAATGACTTCAGTATCTGGTCCACAAGGATCACCATCATGGCGACTACGACGAGCTGGACGATAATCCTCACACGGCTGGGAATCGTGTTCCTCAGCAGGGAAAGGATCAGGCTGGATATTCCAGTGACGGCTATAACGGAGAGAGCCATCACGAGCGCGCCCTTCATTGTGACCGTGACGGCCAGGGAAGAGCAGATACCGAGGACAAGGACGGTGATAGGGTTGCCCTTGAAAATCGGATTCAGAATTGTTTCTTTCAATTTAGCGTCCATGATTATTCCTCCTCAGTTTTTTTGTCTTCACAGCAGGACATGTCCTCTTCGCATGAATCGCCTTCGCGGCAGCAGTCCTCACTCTTGGCGGTTGTGGCGCCAAAGTAAGCGGCGTAAGCTCCGAGCCAAGTGTCGATCGCGGCGTCAAGACCGTTGGAAGTCATTGTGGCTCCGGTGATAGCGTCGATTTTGTTGTCGATGATGGAAGTTCCGTCAGCGTTCTTGGGAGCACCGCCCTTTACGATGTCAAAGACATTGGCGTTGCTGAAATCGGCTTTCTCGCCATTGAACTCAGCCTGGAACTCGGGGTCGTCCTTGATCTTGGCTCCGAGGCCGGCGGTTTCGCTCTCATGGTCGAAGTAGGCGCCCTTGATGGCGTTTGAGTTCGGCTCAAAGGCTATATAGCCCCAGACCGGGCCCCAAAGACCGGCACCGTAAACGGGAACAACCGTGACACCGTTCTTGAATATGAACACGGGGATCTCAGCATCGCTACCATCTTTGATCTTGTAGTTCTGCTTCTTGAGTTCCTTGGGAGAAAAGACCTGGTCGAGCTCGAGGTCGGCGACCTTCTTGCCGTCCATATTGACGGTGAAGGCGTT
This sequence comes from uncultured Bacteroidia bacterium, assembly GCA_902785575.1. Lineage (GTDB taxonomy): Bacteria > Bacteroidota > Bacteroidia > Bacteroidales > UBA932 > Cryptobacteroides. The sequence continues at coordinate 55,082 of CACZZF010000017.1, forward strand.
CTCGATCTCCTCGGCATACTTGGCCAACACGGCGGTGTTACCCATTTTCTGGAGCTCCGCCTTGGTGGCGAACCGCGCGGCTGTCATCATTTGGGAGATGGTGTCGGCCTTCTCATTCGCTTCCTGCTTGGCTTTCAAACCTTGAGAGACGAAAGCCAGGATCGCCGCGACCAAAGTGACTATTATGGTCGTGTAAATGATCGTATATGTGTTACTGTTGGTATTCATATCCTTTTACATTTAAGCGATCGAGACTTTTTTCGCCCTTCTCTTGGTGGCGCTGGAAGTGACGCAATGGTCAATCAGCGGGGCGAATGTGTTCATAAGCAGGATGGCGAGCATCATTCCCTCGGCATATCCGGGGTTGAAGAGTCTCACGACGATACAGAGCGCACCGATAAGGAATCCATAGATCCACTTACCGCATTCGGTCTGGGCCGAAGTGACAGGGTCGGTAGCCATAAAGACCGTTCCGAAAGCGAAGCCGCCCATGACGAGCTGCACGTAAGCGGGAACATCGGTAACGCCGAAGGCGGTTCCTAGCCAGCCCACGAAGAGAGCTCCGGCAACGGAGGAGACCATGACCTTCCAGCTGGCGACTCCGGTCCAGATGAGGATGAAGGCGCCGATAAGGATGGCGATCACGGAAGTCTCACCGACTGATCCGGGAACTGTTCCGGCAAACATATTCCAGAAACTGTAACCGGCATTGGAGATGGAACTCATTCCCTCAGACATGTAGGAGAGGGGAGTCGCTCCTGTGATGGCGTCCGCTCCGCAACGGTGGGCGATCCAGACCTGTGAACCGGACATTGAGCTCGGATACGAGAAGAACAGGAAGGCGCGGCAGAGGAGAGCCGGGTTCAGGAAATTCATTCCGGTGCCTCCGAAAACCTCCTTGCCGAAAATGACCGCGAAGGCCACGGCGAGGGCGAGCATCCATAGAGGTACGTCCACAGGGACGATCAGGGGAATGATCATTCCGGAGACGAGGTAACCCTCGTTGACCTCCTCACCCTTGATCTGGGCGCTGGTGAACTCGATGCCGAGACCGACGATGTAAGCCACAAGATAAAGAGGAATGACCTTCCAGAGACCCCACCAGAACTGGTGCCAGAATCCGGGGAGGTCGTTCATGGCGAGGTTGTGCTGGTAACCTACATTCCACATGCCGAACAGGGCGGCAGGGACGAGGGCGAGCACAACAATGATCATGACTCTCTTGATGTCGATGGAATCGCGGACGTGAGAGCCCTTGGCGGTCACGGTCGCGGGAACACGAAGGAAGGTGTCAAAGGCATCCCATGTGGAATGCAGCCACCCTAATTTGCCGCCTTTCTCGAAAAGGCCGGGTTTTACTGTATTTTCTTCCATAGTCATTGCCTTTTTATGCCATTTCCTTGATCATGAGATCGATACCGTCCTGGATGATGGCCTGGATGTCGTTCTTGGAAGGATCCACGAACTCGCAGAGGGCCAGATCCTCAGGAAGGACCTCGTAGATTCCGAACTGCTCCATCTTGTCGATGTCGCCGGCGAGGCAAGCCTTGACAAGATAGACAGGGAATATGTCCATGGGCAGCACCTTTCCGTAAACATCGGAGCAGACAAAAGCCCTGACGCCACCGTGGGTGTTGGTGTCCATGTTGTACTTCTTCTTGGGAAGCAACCAGGAGAAATAAGCCATGGAGGAGCTGAACTGGTTGAACCTGAGAGGGTTCGCCCAGCCGAGAACTTCTCTTTCACGGCCTTCCTTGATGAGGGTCACCTGATTGTCGAAGAATCCGAGATAGCCATCTTTCCCGATGTTCTCTCCGGAGAGGACATCACCGCTGATGAACCTTGTCTCGACCGCGGGGTCGAAACAGCCCTCGAGAGCGCTCATAGGAGTGCCGGGCATGGCTACGACATAACCGGTCTTGAGAGCGGCGGGTCCTGTGACCGCGACCTTGCGGCAGAGATCCAGCTTACCGTTGAGGAAGAGCTTTCCGATAGCGGCAAGCGAGAGAAGACTCAAGGTCCAGACGGTCTCACCTTTCATGATAGGGGAGATGTGGCTGATCTGCACGCCAACGTTCCCGGCGGGGTGTTTCTTGGCGATGACTGTGTGGAGAACCGCATCCTGCAGCTTCGCGAAGGCGGAGGTCTCGGAGTTCACACAGACGTGGACCTTGGCGACCTTTGAGATCGCTGTGATTCCAGCCTGGATGGCCGCGAGGTCATCCTTGAAGACGAATTCGGAATCCGCGGCGAGCGGCGCTGTGGAGAAAGCGGATACAAATACAGCCTTAGGAGTCTGAGCCGGGTTGGCCAGGACGCCGTAAGGCCTCTGGATGATAGTTGGCCACAAACCACTCTTGAGAAGGGTCTCCTTGACTTCCTCAGCCTTAAGTCCTTTCGGATCCTTGGCCCCGAAGTCCACGGCCTCGTTGCCTTCGGCTTTGACGAGCACCGCGAGGAGCTTGCGCTTCTCACCTCTGACGATTTCCTTGACTGTTCCGCTTACCGGGGAAGTCAGGAGAATGTCAGGGTTCTGTTTGTCTGCCAAAACAGGCGATCCCGCAAGCACCTTGTCGCCCTCTTTCACCATGAGCCTGGGGGAGAACCCCTTGAAGTCCGTGGGTTTAACTGCGACAACGTCAGGCGCGATCGTTCTCATTGTCTCAAGGGCAGCCTCTCCGCTGATTGGGATGTTCAACCCTTTTTTCAACACGATGTTGTTTGACATTATTTGTAGTAGATATTAAGTTGATAGTTATTTCAGCTTACTATTCCGCAAATATACTCATTTTTTTCGGTAAAAATTCCGTATTTTCGTAGCATTATGGAAAACATTGAGAAAGCTGTTTACGAGGGGCTGAACGCGGAGCAGAGACAGGCGGTCAGCAGCATTGATGGACCGGCGCTTATTGTCGCCGGAGCGGGGTCGGGAAAGACGAGGGTGCTGACGAGCAGGATAGCTTGCATAATCGCCAGAGGTGGCGATCCGTCAAGGATATTGGCTTTGACTTTCACAAAGAAAGCGGCGTCTGAGATGAAGGAGAGGATCGCTATCATGGTGGGCAAGAGAACCGCCTGGAAACTCCAGATGGGCACCTTCCATTCCATATTCATAAGATTTCTTCGGGAGTATGCCGGTTGCCTGGGCTACCCCCCATCTTTCACTATCTACGACCAAAGCGATTCGGTGAGCGCTATAAAGGCTTGCATCAAAGAGCTGCAGCTCGACGACAAGGTCTACAAGCCAAAAGATGTCCTCTCAAGAATATCCCTGGCTAAAAACAATCTCGTGACCGCGACAGCTTACCGGAACAACCGGCAGGCCGTGGAACGGGACATCGCCGGCAAGAAACCCAGGATCTGTGACATTTTCTCACTCTATGCCGAGAAGTGCCACAGGAGCGGAGTGATGGATTTCGATGACATCCTCCTTAACATGAATATCCTCCTGAGGGACAATCCGGAGGCTCTTGAGGCGATCTCATCCCGCTTTGATTATATATTGGTGGATGAGTATCAGGACACGAACAGGGCGCAATATGTGATACTCAAGAAGTTGAGTGGTCCGGAAGGGAATATTTGCGTGGTCGGGGATGACTCCCAGTCCATCTATGCTTTCCGCGGTGCGAAGATTGAGAATATCCTGAATTTCAAGAAAGACTACCCCACTTGCAAACTGTTCCGTCTTGAGAAAAACTACCGTTCCACAGCGAATATAGTGGAGGCTGCCAACTCGTTGATAGCCAAGAATGAGGGCAGGATTCCGAAGAATTGCGTCTCTGTCGGCGGACGAGGTGAGAAACTCGTGCTGATGAACAGTTTCTCCGAGCAGGAGGAAGCCATCAGGATAGCCTCTGAGATTATTTCCAGGATGCGGTCAGACCATGCCCGTTACCAGGATTTCGCTATTCTGTACCGTACCAATTCCCAGTCCAGGGCTCTTGAGGAGGCACTCCGAAAAAGGAACCTGCCCTATGTCATATATTCGGGCAACTCATTCTTTGACAGGGCTGAGGTGAAGGATCTGATGGCATATTTCAAACTCGTTGTCAACATCCACGATGACGAGTCATTCAAGAGGGTGGTTAATATGCCTGTCCGAGGGATTGGAGACACTAGCCTGAACGCGCTGGCCGCTATGGCCAGGGATAAAGGTCTGTCTATGTTCAAAGCCGCTTATCTGACTGATTTCGCGGATTATGGCTTGAAGGCTCCGGCGGTTGCCAGGATCCGTTCCTTCTGCGATATGATCGATGGTCTGGCGGCCAAGGCGCCGAGTGTTAACGCCGACAAACTAGCCAAGGAAATCGCCGACACAAGCGGCCTGTATGCCCATTTCAAGGCTGACACATCAATTGAGGGGCAGTCCAGGGCATCTAATGTGGAGGAATTGGTGAACAGTGCCACACAATTCGTCGAGGAGAGGCAAAATGACTACTTGCAGGAATATCTGGCCGATAGCGAGGTTGAGGATGTGACCCAGGTGGAGTACCCGGTGGTGACTCTGGGGGATTTTCTGGAGAACATATCCCTTCTCTCTAACGTGGATATGGAGAGTGACGAGGACACTATGAACAAGATAGCGTTGATGACTGTCCACTCCGCAAAAGGATTGGAGTTCCCTTATGTCATTGTAGCCGGTCTTGAGGAGAACCTTTTCCCTTCCGGTGGCATGCTCGCTTCACCCGCTGACATTGAGGAGGAAAGGCGCCTTATGTATGTCGCGATGACACGAGCGGAAAAAGGCCTTTACCTTTCTTTCGCCAACACAA
>CACZZF010000018.1 GCA_902785575.1 uncultured Bacteroidia bacterium
ATCAATCCTTATATCTATCTGATTTGACTCTGGTTCGCAAAAATAATCTGAATAATCACTGGATTGCTTGTCGCAGCCGAAGCTAAACAAAACAAGCAAGGCCAGTGAACAAAAAGATGTCCTTTTCATACTTTTCAATTTTTCTTGCCACATCTTTTAAAGACTTAGTATACTTACATCTATTAGACGTAAAACCCACCAGAAAGGTTGGTTGCCACACCTTTCTCATACCCATGAGTCCATATCAATAATTTGGATATTCCATTGAAAAATAATAGATTTGGTTATTATGAATAAAACGACTCTTTCTATCCGTTCCGGCTTGGTGATTCTACTCGCCGTCTCATTAGCCGCTTTCACAGAATGCTCACGGAAGGGTGACAGAGAAAAGCTGGCTGGGGATGTGCTCCTGGTGAATTATCTTGACCATCTTCTCGACAAGATCCGGACGAGCGGAGGCCAGGTCATTGTCCTCATGGATATCCTCCGAAAGGTTGAATAAATGGGGTACTCCCTTGATAACCACCAGTTTCCAATCGCCCATACGCAGACCCATCTGATCTGTCTCGGAGAATTCCCAATACAGGAACTCGTGCTCCTTCTGGCCGGACTGCCCCAGAAGTGTCGGAGCGAAAGACAATCCGTCAAAGAAGTCTGTCCTAAGAACCTTGCTCCTGTACTTCTTATCATAATTACGGACTCCGACCAGGTCACAGAATGTAGGCATCATGTCGTAAAAAGCCAGCTGATGGTCGCTGACCGACCCGGCTTCGACCGTTCCAGGCCACCAGGCGATGAACGGGATCCTGATTCCTCCCTCATAGCACTGTCTCTTGCGGCCTTTCAGTTTGCCGTCCCTTCCGAAGAACACCGGGTCCGCCCCGCCTTCCTCATGAGGGCCGTTGTCACTAGTGAATATCACCAGGGTGTTCTCCGCAAGGCCTTTCTCCTTGAGTTTCTCCAATATCTCCCCTACATAGATGTCCAGGCGGCTTATCATCGCGGCGAACTGGGCATGGACATGGTCAGAGGCATGGTATCTGGAAGGTTCATCCCCTCCCCATGTGCGATCCCAGAAAAACTCCTTCTTATAAGAGAGCAGGAGCGAGTCCTCAGGCTGGGCTAGCTCAGCGTGGGGTATAGTGTAGGTGAACAACCCGAAAAACGGCTGCCTGCCATCCTGGGAGTCCAGCCACTCCATGGCCTTCTCGTGAATCATGTCGGCGGAGTATTGGGGACGCTTGAAATAGTCCTTGCCGTTCATGGGGTACTTGATGTTCTCCTCGAGGATAACACGGGTCACCGCCGTGTCTCCTGCTGCCTTGCTGTAACTGTTCAGGAAATTAGGATAGTATGCGTGAGCTTGGAACTGGCATATATACCCGTAAAACTCATCCACACCCCGTTTGTCCGGCGTCGACACAGAGCCCTCAAAGCCTCCAGCCCATTTCCCGAACATTCCGGTGGAGTACCCGTTGTCCTTCATTATCTCAGTGATTATCACGTGGTTCAGATCATAAGGATGCTGTCCGGTCACGGAATACTCGAGATTGTCCCCATACTTTACCATCGGGCTTTTCGACCAGTACTCCTTATTCGCCCTGACTTCAGTATGGCCGGTGTGCTGTCCGGTCATCAGCGAGGCCCTGGAAGGGGCGCTCACGGGTGATCCGGCGTAAGCCTGAGTGAAACGCATTCCCTCGGAAGCCATCCGGTCTATGTTCGGAGTGTGGATGAAAGGCTGCCCATAGCAACCAAGGTCGCCATAGCCCATGTCATCGCACATGATGTAAATAATATTTGGTTTCCGGCTCTGCGCATCGACGGTTCCCGCCACAGCCAGGACGCCCCCGAGAATAGATAATGAAGGAATTAGTCTCATAATGCGAAGATACCCATTTTTCTTTTATCTTTGCACTATATGAGAGTGAAATGGAAATGGCTGAGCGGTAGCGGGCTGAAGCTTTTGGCTGTCGTGAGCATGCTGGTGGATCACCTGGCCGCTTTCGTCTGGAGAAGCGATCCCTGGGCGATGACTCACCTCTTCAAAATCGGACATCGCTGGATCACTCCATATTTCCTGATGCGGAGTTTCGGCCGTCTGGCCTTTCCTCTTTTCGCTTTCCTGATCGTGGAAGGCTTCATTCACACTCGATCCAGAAAGAGATACGGACTGAATCTAGGAGTGTTCGCCCTAATATCGGAGATTCCTTATAACCTTGTTGTTAGTGGGACATGGCACTGCATGGGACAGAACGTGTTTTTCACCTTGTTCTTTGGCTTTCTTGGCATGTGCGCCATAGAGTATTTCAAGGAAGACATAAAGAAGATGGCTTTTGCCCTGTTGGGACTTCTTGCCGTAACTGTTGTATTCAGAGCCGATTACGGATACGTCGGTTTCAGTTTCATCTTGATGCTTTACATCCTACGGGAGAATTTGCTCTTCAAGACCATTGTCGGATGCTGCATGCTCTCAAGTCGGTTGGTAGCGGGTACAGCCTTCATCCCCATCAGCATGTACAATGGCAAACGCGGCTTCATCCAAGGAGCATTCGCGAAATATTGCTTTTACGCCTTTTACCCCGTCCACTTACTTGTTATTTACTTGATTAATACTCTATGACGACAGAAACCTCATCATTGCCGACACCTGTTAGAGAAAGGGTCGTTTGGTACGACATAGTCCGTCTGGTGGCTATGTACATCCTGGTCTGCTGCCATAGTGCCGACCCGTTCAATTATGTGCCGGAAGGGGCCGCCATGGTATCTGACATCAAGTTTTGGGGAGCCCTCTGGGGCAGCATGATGAGACCTTGCGTGCCTCTGTTCGTGATGCTGACCGGTGCGTTGCTTCTTCCTCAGCAGGGACCGGTCGGGCCGTTTTACAAGAAAAGGATTTCCAGGGTTTTCTGGCCATTCTTGATCTGGTCGGTGATATATTGCCTGTTCCCCTTGGTAATCAAATTATTCGGCGGCGGCGCATCCGCTGTGAGAGATTTCATCCCCTATGCCGATGAGGACTTTCTTGCCCAAAGTTTGCCTCTCAGTCTCAAGCATATAGCCCAGATCCCCCTGAACTTCTCCAGCATGGATGTCCACATGTGGTACATCTACATGCTGATTGGGATGTACCTATATATTCCTATTTTCTCAGCATGGGTCGAGAAAGCGAGCAGGAACGCCAAAAGATGGTTCCTTATCGCTTGGGGCGTGACCTTGATCCTCCCCTACTACAACTATTACATCGACCCCTACCTCTGGGGATCCTGCGCTTGGAACCAGTTCGGAGCCCTTTATTATTTCGCCGGCTTCAATGGCTATCTGCTTCTCGGGCACTATCTTAAAGATGAGGAATGGAGTCTCCGGAAGACCTTGCTACTGGGTATTCCGATGTTCATCGCCGGTTACCTGTTCACCTTCTTCGGTTTCCGCCACATGACTCTACAACCGGACTGCACTGAACCGATGGCCGAGTTGTTCTGGACCTTCAACTCCTTCAATGTGGTCCTGATGGTCATCCCTATATTCATGATATGCAAGAAGATAAAGGTCAATAACGAGAAGGCCAAATCCGTCCTCGCAAACCTTACCAAGTGCGGTTTCGGGATATACATGATCCATTATCTCCTGATCGGTCCGGGAATTCTCCTGACCAGGGCCATCGACCTCCCTCTCGGGATACAGATTCCCATCGGAGCCCTTTGCGCATTGGCGGTATCCTGGCTGCTGGTCAGCCTCGCCCACAAGGTCCTTCCCGCAAAAGCAGCCCGTGTACTATTAGGTTGATATTAAATTATTTCCAGATATGAAAGAATACATCCAGGAAAACAAAGACAGATTCTTTGAGGAACTTTTCTCACTGCTGAGAATCCCCTCTATAAGCGCCAAAAAGGAACATAAGGAAGACATGCGTCGCTGTGCGGAAAGGCTGGCGGTCCTGCTGATGGAGGCCGGAGCGGATGAGGCCGGTGTATACCCCAGCGACGGCAACCCGGTGGTCTTCGGGAAGAAGATAATCGACCCGAAACTGAAGACCGTCATGGTCTATGGCCACTATGATGTCCAGCCTCCGGAGCCTCTGGAGAAATGGGACACCGATCCTTTCGAGCCCGTCATAAAGAAAGATCCGACCGGAAGGGATGCCATCTACGCCCGCGGGGCCAACGATGACAAAGGCCAGCTGTTCATGCACATAAAAGCCTTTGAATATCTTGTCAAGACCGGGAAGCTTCGCCATAATGTCAAATTCATCTTCGAGGGCGAGGAGGAGATAAGCAGTCCTTCCCTGCCGGCTTGGGTCAAGGCGAATAAATCATGGCTCAAGTCTGATGTGATTCTCGTCTCAGACACCACGATGATCTCAGAGAAAGTGCCCTCTATCAATTGTGGGATGAGGGGTATGGCCTACGTCGAGGTGACTCTTACCGGCCCTGACCATGACCTTCATTCAGGCCACTACGGCGGCACTGTCGCGAACCCTATCCAGACACTTTGTGATCTGATTTCCAGCCTAATAGACAAGGATGGGAAAGTAACTATCCCAGGCTTTTACGATGATGTGGTCGAGCTTTCCAAAGCCGACAGGGCGATGCTTGCCAGAGCGCCGTTCGACATGGATGAATTCAAGGAGTCTGTCGGTGTCAAGGCGTTACGCGGCGAGAAAGGTTACACTCCCCTGGAGAGAATCGGCATAAGGCCTTGCCTGGATGTTTGCGGGATCTGGGGCGGATACACAGGTGAGGGAGCCAAGACTGTCCTGCCTTCTGTGGCCCATGCGAAGATTTCGATGCGCCTCGTCCCGAACCAGTCCAGCGCGAAGATCTCCAAGTTGTTGAAGAAGCACCTCGAGAAAATCGCTCCTAAGTATTGCTCGATAGAGGTGAAGCTTTGCGAAGGCGGTGAGGGATTCCTCATCCCGATATCATCACCGGCATTTAAGGCCGCATCAAAAGCGATGACGGAAGTATATGGAATAGAGCCGGTTCCGAGCCGTGGAGGGGGCAGCATAGCCGTTCTCGCGGACATGAAGAAGATTCTCGGGACAGACCCTCTGCTGATGGGCTTCGGCCTTGAGAGGGACACTATCCACTCCCCCAACGAGAGCTATCTCCTGAGCCAGTTCTTCGCCGGAATGGAGTCCATCGCGAAGTTCTATGAATATTACGGATAAAAGGGATGACAACTGACCAGCTATATTCAGAGATAAGGAAGAAAGGGACGATGCTATGCGTCGGACTGGACACGGATTATGCTAAGATTCCGGCTTGCCTCAAGTCCGGAAGGAGCGCCGGCGAGGCGGTGATCGAATTCAACAAGAGAATCATTGACGCCACCGCTCCATATTGCGTGGCTTTCAAGCCGAATCTCGCTTTCTATGAGTGTCTAGGCCATGATGGATTGACCATTTTGGAAAAAACGGTGGAACACATCCGGTTGAACCACCCGGGACAATTCGTCATCGCTGACGCAAAGCGGGGTGACATCGGCAACACCGCCCGCATGTACGCCAAAAGCTATTTCGAGACCTTCGACTTTGACGCCGTGACACTGTCGCCTTATATGGGTAGCGAGACCGTCACCCCGTTCCTTGAATATCCAGGGAAATATGCCATAGTGGTTGCCTTGTCGTCAAACCCCACCTCGACAGATTTCCAGAACGCCATTATTGACGGAAAGCCTCTTTACCAGGCCGTCATCGAAAAGATGATGGGGATATCTACTCCGGAGAACATGATGTTCGTCATCGGCGCTACGAAAACTGATAAGTTAAAGGAAATCAGGAGTTTCTGCCCGGAGAACTTCTTCCTGGTCCCTGGTGTCGGAGCCCAGGGCGGAAGCGCTGAGGAGGTGATCTCCGCAGGAGCCAACTCCAAAGGCGGGCTGCTGATCAATTCGTCCAGGGGAATAATCTACGCCTCTTCCGACGCTGATTTCGCGGAAGCCGCCTCACTCAAAGCGCAGGCAACCGCCAGGATTTGATCACAACTCTGACGGATCTTGATTAGATAGCTTCCTTACCGAGAGAGGGATGCTATGAATATGCTGGACCTCGAGATAGCCTCGGAGTTCCGCGATAAGGTTAGCCATGGTATCCTCAAACCGCTGTTTTGTAAGCTCACATTCCCAGACCACTATCACATGCCAGCCGAGAGCCTCAAGGGCGGCCACATCAGCGGCGTCCCGTTCTTTATTCCTGCGTATCTTCTCCTCCCAAAAGCTGACATTGGTACTTGGCTTCCTGTAACAGGACTCTCCAGGATGACCGTGCCAAAAACAACCGTGAACGAATATTACCGAATGATACTTCCGCAACACAAGGTCAGGCTTGCCAGGAAGTCGCTTTGAATGAAGCGAATAGCGAAACCCTTGCCCATGAAGATAACGCCTTACAAGCATCTCGGGTTTAGTATCCACTCCCTTGATGCTCGCCATGCAGCGATGCCTCTGCTCCCGTGTCATCCTGTCCGCCACTACTCAGCTGATCTCTAGATTACCTGTCAATAAATTGACTAATCTTTTTGATGTAAGATGAACTTTAGCTTTACCTAACGCTGTTTGAGCTTGTAGCAGCCAGGTTTCTAAGGGACAAGTAGAAAGCTCAGGATTGAAAGAGGCCATCTGGTCTTGAAAATCCTTATCGGACTCTAATAACTGTTTGATTAAAGAGTATTTATCAGATAAAGTCTTGACGATGTGTGGGAGAGGGTTGTCAAGAGCCGATCCATTGAGTTTACGAACTTTTCCACCAGCAGAAAAAGGATCCCTCATGTTGGCGCATATGACACCTTTGACACTAACCAACCACATGGCGGCATTCACATAGTCTCCATAAATAACCTCAGGGAATAATACAAGTGATTGGGCGATAAGCATTGACTTCTCATTAGCAGGAAGGACATGCCATGATTTGATATTCATGTCAACTGAAGAATCATCCGCTTTATCATCGCTTATCCACCAAGGCATAGGATTCCCTTCACGCTTGGCTTTCTCCTTGTAGTAATCTCTGACTGATCCGATAGAATTATCTGAAGTCCGTAACGTATCATAAGAGATACCCATCTTATCAAAAATAGTCTCCCCGGCATTGAGCTTCATGTCAATACGATATCTTGGAGAATGAGTCACAGCTATCTCAGACAGAACATCTTCATAAGGCCTGCACATAAACTCAGGAACAGTTCCACCTAGCTTACCAAACAACATATAGATGCATTCTACATTTTTATCTCTAGTGGACTCCACTATACTGCTCCCGGTAGATGTCCAATGATCTTTATTCGTGGATTTCACTTCAACTCCAAAAGAATGACTGACAATAATATCAGGGAATTTAAAGCCAAATTTAGGTACCACGTCCTCCTTAGAGAATGGAGCATCAACACACGCTTCTTTGATTGCTTTTAACACCTCATCTTCAAACAGAGAAGGTGTCATTTTCTTGAATCTCGACACGTCAGAAGCAGCCTTAATTTCAAGAACTCGTACAGTAGCTTTCATCAAGTCTGAGAAAGACTCATAATCTTGCTGGTTAATCATAAGCTATTACTTATAAACAAAACTCTCAACTTCAACAGCCGAAATAAACTGGCCAGAGGTCTTGGAGACGTCGGGCGATATTGTAGGCTAGTAGGGGCGGAACCGCATTACCTATCACTTTATATGCCCCTGATTGGGAAACTTTGAACCTCTTGCTATCTTCTTTGAAGGACACGAAGGGATAATCCGGCGGAAATGTCTGTATAAGAGCGCATTCCCGTGGAGTAAGCCGACGCTCCGGAAGCCCCGCTTTCAACTCTCCGGTCATTTTTCCTCCATGTTCAATAGACAATCTCCGGTACTCAATGTTACCGTGATGTTCTGAACGGATCGTCGGCCCGAGGCCATCAAGATGGATCTCGGCTTGTCCTTGGCAATGCTTGCCCATATACTTAGCCTTGGAATAGTACTTCTGCGAGAGATCCTCGGTGTCTATGGGTTCTTTCAAACCTTCGAACACGTCCTTACACGACACAGGCGGCAAATAGCCTTGGGAATTTTTAGTGTATTTATGAGTTTGTGGAGGATAAGGATCGTATTCTTTTGGAATCGCTTCACTCTCAAGCGTTTCCCGCACCTCTGGTTTTAGTGCGGAACGCCGGATCCCAATAAAGATCACCCTCTCCCTAGTCTCCGGAACTCCATAGTCACCAGCATGTAAAACTCTGGGCGGCAAAACAATATAGCCGTCTCCATCAGCCCGCGCGAAATCTCTCTGTATTATATCCTTGACATCGCCAAGATTAGTGAGTCCTTTGACGTTCTCCGCGATAAAGACCTTCGGTTTTACGATGTCAATAACTTGCTTCATCCAATAATAAAGCTTGCCACGGTTTTCTTCGGATGGAGCCTCTTCTGGAAGTTTAGTTCCATTATGTGAAGTTACCGAATTGAAACCCAACCTTTTTCCTGATACGCTGAAATCCTGGCAAGGAAATCCTCCCGTCACAATGTCGATATTGTCCGGGAATACTTTTTCACCCTTGAGATGATCTTTCACAAGATCAACGATACTCTCAAGATGATAGATTGAGGAATCCTTCCCAAAGCGGCTCATGTATTGATTCCAAGTGAGATAGGCTTCCTCCAGAATGTCATTGGCGAAAACTGTGGTAAACCTGTTTTTCTTCAACAAAGTCCAATTCCGGTCAATGTCCCTGTCAATCCATCCGCTGTCAGATGGAACTGAATTCTTATGGCAAATAAACGCGCCCTCAAATCCGAGATCCATCCCTCCACAACCTGAGAACAGGCTGAGCAACCTATAATCTGAAAATTTTGCAGTCATCAATAAATTATTAGAAAACCGGGATCGGGGAGGACGTGGAAGGAACGGCGCCGTCAAAATAAGGCCAGCCGTCTTTTGTCCAAAGGACCCTGTCGATATTCATGCAGCGCCCTTTGTAATTGTTTCCTTTCCAATAGGCATGATAAGCCATCCAATCCTGTCCTTTATCGTCAGTGACTATCTCGGCGTCGTGGCCAGGGCCACAGAAAACATTATCGGAATCTCCCTTGAGGATAACCTCGTCATATACCCAATCATCCCCTGCTATCATAGACTTCCCGCTACGGCTCACAAATGGCCCCAAAGGGCTCTTGGAACGCCCTACAATTACATGATAAGTGCTATTCGCACCCTCACAACAAGAACCTTCCGACGCGAAAAGATAGTAATACTTGCCCCTCTTGTGGACATAAGCTCCCTCCATCCTGTCCCCGGCGACTTTCACAGGCTCACTGTCAGGTTTGAGGGAAAGCCCGTCATCAGAAAGCTCAACCACGAATATTCCGGATTTCCTTCCCCGTTCAGCATCATCCGCTTTTCTGAGACTGCCCCAATAGAGGTATTTCCGTCCGTCAGTATCCTCGAAGTAGTTGGGATCTATTGAGTTACCTACTCCGGTGTTAGACATCGAGACAAGCATACCGAGATCCTTGAACGGACCGGTCGGAGAGTCTGAGACCGCTACACCGGAAGCGCTCCTGTCATGGTCTCCCCAAACTCCCATCGCGTAATAAAGGACATATTTCCCATTGATATAATTGATATCCGGTGCCCAAAGAACTCCATCAGGTTCCCAAGACGGGCATGTCCCCGAAGGGAACGCCTCGCCCACCAATCCCCAGTCGAGAAGATTCTCGCTCCTGTATATAGGAATCTGGCAAAAGCCATCCCCCAACCGGATTCTGGTGGAATAAGCATAAAAGTACCCGTCCCGGGAACGGTTATCCAGAATCGTAGGATCCGGACAATCGGATGCCATTACAGGGTTACTGTAAACCTGAACCTCCTGACGGGAACACCCGCTAATAAAAGCGGAAGCGGCCAATAACAAAGCCGCCCCCACAATCAAACAAGTCCTTAACAAAAGTCTCATAAATTATCAGCCAATTTTTCCTTGGCATAGGCCAAAGAGACCGTGAATGTCTTTTTCCCTGAAGATGGAGCGTCGTACATGGCGTCATCAAAGATCTGCTCGCAGATGGAGCGTAATCCTCTGGCTCCCAATTTGTTCTTAATAGCCGTATCGACAATCAACTCCTTGACTCCCTCCCCTATTTTAAGTTTGATGCCATCCATCTCGAAAAGCTTTTCGTACTGCCTGAGCACAGCGTTCTTAGGCTCGGTCAGGATCCGCAGAAGAGCGTCCCTGTCAAGAGCGTCGAGATAAGTTATGACCGGCAGACGGCCGATGATCTCCGGGATGAGACCATAAGCGCGCATATCCTGCGCATCGACATATTTCAGAAGATTCTTCTTGTCGATACGCTGCTTCCGGGACGCCCCGAACCCGATCACCTGAGTGTTCAGCCTCTGGGCTATTCTCCTTTCAATCCCTTCGAAAGCACCACCGCAGATGAAAAGAATATTCTGTGTGTTCACATGGATGAACTCTTGCTCCGGATGCTTGCGCCCACCCTTCGGCGGGACATTGATCACATTGCCTTCCAGAAGTTTAAGCATCGCCTGTTGGACTCCCTCTCCCGACACATCACGTGTGATTGAAGGGTTGTCGCTCTTCCTGGCGATCTTGTCGATCTCATCAATGAACACAATCCCCCTCTCAGCCTTCACCACATCGAAGTCAGCCTCCTGCAAGAGCCTTGTCAAGATGCTCTCCACATCTTCCCCAACATAGCCAGCCTCGGTAAGGACCGTGGCGTCAACAATGGTGAACGGGACATCGAGCATCTTGGCTATAGTCTTGGCCAGCAAAGTCTTACCCGTGCCGGTCGGTCCTACCAAAAGGATATTGGACTTCTCCAGCTCAACTCCGTCATCAGGTTTGTCGACAAGGTTATGGTTAATTCTTTTGTAATGGTTGTAGACAGCGACTGAAAGCATCTTCTTAGCCCTATCCTGACCGATCACATACTGGTCAAGGAAGGCCTTGATATCCGCCGGCTTATGGACACTGTCAACACGCTCGGACACGCTCTTGGCGGTTGAGGTCTTGATCGTGTCGTTGATGTAGTCATGAGCCAGCTCCACGCAATCACTGCAAATGAAACCATCAAGCCCCTGCAGCAGGAAAGGAACTTCGTTCTCAGGCCTGCCGCAGAACATGCAATGCCTACGGGATGAACCTTTCTGGGCCATTATTTGGATTTCTTGGAGAGAATCTCGTCGACCATGCCGTACTCGAGAGCCTCCTTTGCAGTCATCCAGTAATCCCTGTCGGCGTCAGCGAAAACCTTCTCGTAAGGCTGGCCGGAGTGTTCTGAAATGATATCATAAAGCTCTTTGCGGGTCTTCTCGATTTCCTTGGCGGCAATCATGATGTCAGAGGCCTGGCCCTGGGCGCCTCCAAGAGGTTGATGAATAAGAACCCTTGAGTGAGGCAGGCAGGAACGCTTGCCTTTCGCGCCGGCGCAAAGAAGCACTGAACCCATCGAAGCGGCCATTCCCGTGCATATCGTGGCCACATCGGGCTCTACCAGCTGCATAGTGTCATAGATGGCGAGTCCGGAGGTAACTTGACCTCCAGGTGTGTTGATATACAGGGATATGTCGGCTGACGGATCAGTCGAGGCGAGGAAAAGAAGCTGGGCCTGGATGATGTTGGCGACATCATCGTCGATAGGAACTCCTAGGAATATGATCCTGTCCATCATCAGACGGCTGAACACATCCATTGAAGCCACGTTCAGCTTCCTTTCCTCAATGATAGTGGGGTTGATGTAAGCGTCAACCGCCCTACCGTAGCGATCCAAGGTCAGGGAACTCAGTCCCTGGCCCTTGACCGCGTATTTCTTAAACTCTTCGTTCATAATTACTTCAATTCACGGAATTTAGCTTCGGAGATCTTCTTGTTTTGAAGTGAGATAGTCCCCTTGACGGCTGCTATGACCTTCTCATTCTCGACACTCTCCTCGATGTTGCGGATCTGGCGCTCATCCTTGAGGATATTCATGGCGGCGTCAGTGATGAACTGCTCGGGAACATTGCCCATCCCATACATGGCGTACTGGTAAGAGGCGTAAGCCTTTGCCGCGTCGAGCATATCCTTGTCCTCAATCTTGAGATCGAATTTCTTCATGAGGTAACCACGTACGAGCTGCCAGCGGAAATCACCGAGGAAGGAATCGAACTCCCTGTCCACATCCTCCTTGGAGAATTTCTCCTTATTGCTCTCATAAAGCCACCTCTTGAGGAACTCCTCGGGGACCTGGACACCGGCCTTGTCGACCAAGTATTTGCGAAGATCCTGTGAGAGCCTGTAATCAGCCTCCTGCTTGTACTCACCCTCAAGCCTCTCAGCGATCTTGGCATCAAACTCCTCAGGAGTCTTGACTGTGTCTTTCCCGAATATCTTGTCGTAAGTCTCCTGGCTCTCGACCGCGGGAACGAAAGTCTTGACATTCACGACAGTAGCATCCCAGACGGGATCCATCTCGGCTAGTTCCTCTTTCTTCATCTTGAGCATCGAAGCCCTGTCGGTCTCATTGGTGAAAGCCTCGGTGACATTGACGCTGAACTTGTCGTCAACCTTGGCTCCGACAAAGTTCTTTTTCGCGTCACCTTCGACCTTGTTCACAGAGACATAGGCGCCTTCAACGACCTTCTCGCCCTGGGCGAAATCCACGACGACGTAATCATCCTCACCGGCGGCTCCACCTTCTTCGAGCTGGCCGTACTGCCTGAAAATGTTCTCCTTCATCTTCGACTTCGCATCCTCAGTGACATTGATCTTGTAATACGGGAGCTTGTCATCCTTGGACAACTCGAAATCAATCTTGGGTGAGAGACCGAGGTCGAACTTGAACTCGAAATCAGCTCCGTCAACCCACTCGATCTCCTTCTGTGACTCGCTGCTGATAGGCTCTCCAAGAATGTGAAGATCATTATCCTTGATAAACTTGTCAAGTTGCTCAGAGACAATACCGTTGATCGTCTCGTAAAGAGCCTGGTCGCCATAGATTTTCTTCACGAGCTGAGCAGGGACCATTCCCTTGCGGAAACCCTTGAAATCGGCGCTCCGCCTGTAAGCCGCGAGTCTTTTCTTTTCCTGCTCAGCGTAATCCTCTCCTTTGATGTTGACGGTGACTTCGATGTTAAGATCATCGACTTGATTCTTAATAACTTCCATAATGTTTTATAATTGTTTATTCATTTTTTCTCGGGGGATAGGCTATTCTCTCGTGGTAGATCTGTGCCAAATAACTCTTCAGCACGTCTTTCACGGTGTTCAGTTGCCTGATGGAGAGCTCAGCGTCATCCAGCTGGCCCATAATTATTTTGCTCTCGACTATATTCTCAACAAACTCGGAGAATGTCTCGGGAGAGTTATCCTTCAATGTCCTGGAGGCGGCCTCGACGCTATCGCATAGCATCAGGATGACCTGCTCCTTGGAACGTGGTTTCGCGCCCTTGTAGAAGAAGCAATCCACATCTTTGGGATCACCTCCCTCATTTAGGTACTTGGCGTAGAAATATCCTGTGTTGGAGGTACCATGGTGTGTCTTGATAAAGGCTGTCACAAGGTCAGGGAGATTATGCTCCTTGGCCAACTCCAAACCGTCAGTGACATGCTTGATAATAGCTATGGCGCTCTCCTTCGGAGTAAGTCCGTCATGGTAATGGGGACCGTTGCCGCTAAGGCTGTCGTTCTCGATGAAGCAAGTCGGATTAAGCATCTTGCCGATATCATGATACAAGGCACCGGCACGAACCAATAACACATTGGCCTCCACCGCTCGGGCACAGGCATCCGCCATATTCATAACCTGCAGCGAATGCTGGAAGGTACCGGGCGCCTTCTGCTCAAGATCCCTCAAGAGAGGATTATTGGTGTCGCACAGTTCCCTCAAACGGGAATTGGACACAAGCCCGAACATCTTCTCAAACAAGTAGATAAGCGGATATCCTGCCACGTTGAGCATGGAGCCTATGAACAAGAACAGCATAGCCTGGTAAGGATCATCGCTCACCTTACCGATGCAACGGAAGGCGAAGTAGGTGACCAGCAGACTGACAAACACGATGATGGCAGTGATGAACTGTTGCCATCCCTGGTTGAAGTACTTAAAGGCAAACACCGCTACCACACTGGCCACGATGAACATGACGAATAGCATCACCCCGTAATCGGGGAAGATGAGCAGCGGCATGAACGAGACCACACAGATCGGGACGATCATCTTGTTCTTGAAGAACGCCTCGAGATACAGGGCTGTCAAAGTGAACGGCACCATATACAGGAACTTAGGAGCGAACCTGTTGACAGCCAATGTGGTGAGGGCGGAAATCAAGACAACCAGAGCCAGATACCAGAACCTTCTCGTATCCTTGAAAATCCTCTTGTTAAGGAAATATATCACAAGGAAGAACAGCAGAGTGATAATCAAGGCGAGCAGGGCGTTTCCTATCCAGAAAACAATCTTCGGCCCGCCATAGCCCATATTGTTCTCGAACTCAACCTTGTATGAATCCAATATCTGGGCGACCTCGGCGGTCACAATCTCTCCTTCCTTGACAATCAGCTCCCCAGCGCTCACAAATCCCTGGGTGGTGGAAATCTTGGAAGTGGCTTCCGAATTGACAAGATCCGTGGTCCTGGAATCATATTCCAGATTGGGGCTGATCAACTCATATACCCCTGTCGCCCTCAGAACCGAGTCTACGTTGGATTTCGGGTGTTTGGCGGAAACTTCGGAGAGCAGTTTGGCCCTGGCGTCAGATTCCTTGTAGATCTCGGAAGCGGGCCTTTTCGCGGCCCTCTTGTCTTTCTGAACATAAATGACGGCCGTATTAGGGTCCTCACCTTTGTCAAGCTTCACCCCCTCATCCGTCACAATACCATGAGAATAGATGCTCTCCAAGGCGGAGACCACTTGGGGACGGAATGAGGAATAACCTCCCAAATCCAAGCTACCCGCCGCCTTGACACTATTGTCGACAACATCCTGGTGAAAGCGGTAATAAGGGACGACAACGGACTTGTTCTTGCTTCTTTCCTCACGAAGCTGCTCGTCCGTTTTGAGAATAGGGAAATCGAACTGGGCCAGAAGTGTCTCGTGAGCCCATGGAGAGCCCTTCTTGTAGTCATAAGCGAACTTGGCGCTACGCGGGAAGACAAGCGTCAAGATCACGAAAAGCGCCACCAGCGGCACCGCCACACGGTAGTTTATTTTCACTTCCGGTCTTTTCATCTCGATCAATTCTACTTAAACGGACTGCCCGTCTCCTTGGCGATATATCCGTAGGTGAGTTTATCAGTCAGTCTAGGGAACAGGTTATGGGCCAGCACAGTAGCTTTGCCCAAACCAGTCAGCACGACTTGCGACTTCCTCTTCTCCAAGCCCTTAGCCAAATGGAGGGCGCAATCCTCGGCGCTCATCAGTTTCTCCTCCTTGAGCGGGGTCTCTCCTTGCGGAGATCCGTCTGCCGTGAGGGCGGCCTTACGCACATTGGACTCAGTGTAACCCGGAGCGAACACAAGGACATTCAATCCATCTTTCAGATGTTCGATCCTGATCGTGTCCAGAAAACCTCTCACAGCGTATTTCGAGGCCGAATACCCAGTCCTCGCGGGCAGGGCGGAGAATCCGGCTATAGAAATCACACCGACCACCTGCCCCTTTGACTCGAGCAAATAAGGAAGAGCGTACTTGGTGCACTGGACGGTGCCCCAGAAATTCACATCCATCAATGAACGGATGACTCCGAGGTCCAGGTCCTTGAACATAGCCCTCATGGAAATACCGGCATTATTGACCAATATATCTATCCGGCCGAACTTTTCCACAGTCTTCTCGATCAGGTTCCTGCAGTCTTCCTCCTTGGTGACGTCAGTCTTGACGCAAAGTACCCGGTCGGGATCTGAGCACACGCCAGGAGCCAGTTCAACCAGCTTGTCATACGACCTGGCGGCCATAACGACCTTCCCTCCACGGGAAGCCAATAAACGGGCTGAAGCCAACCCGATTCCCGAGCTGGCTCCCGTCACTATGATGACTTTGTCCTTGAAATATTCCTTATTCATCGCATGAGATTCTTCGCTTCGCTCAGAATGACAATATGAATGGCTATTTAACGGTCATAGCGGCGATGTCGTCACCGTCGTACAGGCCGGCGTCGAGTTTCGCCTTGATCTCCTTGAACACCTTGAGGGTGTATTCGACATCCTCCATTGTGTGGGCGGCGGTGCAGACGATCCTGAATATGATCATGCCCTTAGGGATGACCGGATAGATAACCATCGAGCAGAAGATACGGTAGTTCTCCCTTAGATCCTTGGCCATCTTCGTAGCCTGGGCGATTCCTCCCTTGATGTGGACAGGGGTGACGCAAGCCTGAGCCTCTCCGATGTCGAAGCCTTCGGCCTTGAAACCTTCCTGGATAGCCCTGGTGATCTTCCAGCACTTTGCCCTGAGCTCGTCACCTTCCGGAGAATCAATTATTTCCATTCTCTTGATGTTGCCGAGTACAAAAGGCATAGGCAGTGACTTGGCATACATCTGGGAGCGCATATTGGCCCTAAGGAAATTGATGACAGAATGAGGACCGGCGACGAAACCACCGATGGAAGCCATACTCTTAGCGAAAGCGCCGATGTAGAGATCAATGTCATCCATCACGCCGAAATGCTCGGAAGTTCCCCTTCCGTGAGGGCCGAGAAGGCCGAAGCCATGGGCGTCGTCAATCAATATACGGAACGGATATTTCTTCTTGAGAGCGACTATCTCGTCCAATTTGCCGAGGGCTCCAGTCATACCGTAAACACCCTCTGTGATCAGCAGGACACCACCGCCGTTCTCATCAGCCTCAGCGCAAGCGCGGGCGAGAACCTTCTCGCAGTCAACCATATTGTTGTGGCGGTATTTGTACTTGCTGCCGATATGGAGGCGGATTCCGTCCAGCAGGCAGGCATGGCACTCGGCGTCATAGACTATGACATCATGGCGACCCGTCAAAGCGTCGATAGTAGAGACGATACCCTGATAACCGAAGTTGTAGAGGAAAGCGTCCTCCTTCTTCTCGAAGTCGGCGAATATCTTCTCGAGCTTCTCATGATAGCGGGTGTGTCCCGACATCATCCTGGCTCCCATCGGGTATGCGAGTCCCCAGTCAGCGGCGGCCTGCGCGTCAGCCTTACGGACCTCCGGATGGTTGGCCAAGCCAAGATAGTTGTTAAGGGACCAGTTAAGCACCGGGATACCGTTGAAGGTCATGTGGGGCCCCAGCTCACCCTCGAGACGGGGATACATGTAATAACCGAAACCTTGCTCAAAATACTGGCCAATCGGGCCACCGGAATCTCTCTCGATCCTGTCGAAAATATCACTATACATAGCGGAAACTATTAATTTCTAAATAATTATGCATCAATATTGGCGTAATGGGCGTTCTCCTCAATGAACTGCCTTCTCGGCGGGACATCGTCACCCATGAGCATTGAGAACGTCCTCTCAGCCTCAGCCGCGTTCTCGATGGTGATCTGGCGCAGTCTCCTCTTGGAAGGATCCATGGTTGTGTCCCACAGCTGCTGGTCACTCATCTCACCAAGACCTTTGTACCTCTGGACAGTGATGCCCTTCTCGGAACCCTTACCGAGCCTGGCTGTCGCCTCGAAACGTTGCTGGTCAGTCCAGCAATATTCCTCCTCTTTACCCTTCTTGACGAGATAGAGCGGAGGTGTGGCGAGGTAGACATAACCATTCTTGATCAAGTCGAACATGTAGCGGAAGAAGAAAGTCAGGATAAGGCAAGCGATATGGCTGCCATCCACATCAGCATCGGTCATGATGATGACCTTGTGGTAGCGCAACCTGCTGAGATCCATCCTCTTGACACCATCCTCATCCTCCTGGGCGACAGTCACTCCAAGAGCGGTGTAGATATTCCTGATCTCCTCGCTGTCGAAGGCGCGGTCTCCGGCCGCCTTCTCCACATTGAGGATCTTTCCCCTCAGCGGAAGGATGGCCTGGATGCGCCTGTCACGGCCCTGCTTGGCGGTACCGCCAGCGGAATCACCCTCAACAAGGAAAAGCTCGCACCTCTCGGGATCCCTCTCGGAGCAGTCAGCAAGCTTTCCGGGCATACCGGCTCCGGTCAGGGCGGACTTGCGCTGGACCATCGCGCGGGCCTTACGGGCGGCTTCACGGGCTGTAGCGGCGAGAACAATCTTCTCGATAATCATCTTGCCCTCCTTCGGATGCTCCTCAAGATACTGCTCCATAGCGGCGGAAGTGGCCTGGGAGACAGCGGAGGTCGCCTCAGGGTTGCCAAGTTTCGTCTTGGTCTGTCCCTCAAATTGCGGCTCGGCGATCTTAACTGACACGACAGCGGTCAATCCCTCGCGGAAGTCCTCAGGAGCGAGATCGCCCTTGAACTTGGAAAGGAGGTTGTTCTTCTCGGCATAGTTCTTCAAGGAACGGGAAAGACCCATCTTGAAGCCCTGAAGATGCGTACCACCCTCTATCGTGTTGATATTGTTTACGTAAGAATATATCTTCTCGGAAAAGCCGTTGTTGTACGACAGGGCGATGTCGATAGGGATCACCTTGTCGCTCTGGACACAGACAGCCTCAGGGATAAGCTGGTTCGCTCCGGCGTCAAGGTAATTGATGAACTCCTTCAGACCTTCCTTGGAATAGAACTCATCCTTGCGGAAATCCTGCTTGCCGGTGGGTTTAGAATCGCCATTGGCGTCGGTCTCAAAGACCTCGACCATCTCACGCTCATCGGTGAGAGTGATCTTGATACCCTTGTTGAGGTAAGACAGTTCCCTCATCCTGGCAGCCAAAGTATCATACTTGTAGACGATTGTCTGGGTGAAGATCGTGCTGTCCGGATGGAAAGTGATTATGGTTCCGGTGTCCTCACAATCGCCGACGACCTCGACAGGACCCAGCGGCTTGCCCTTTGAATACTTCTGGACATGGATTTTGCCCTCACGGTGAATCTCTGCGATAAGACTGTCAGAAAGGGCGTTCACGCAGGAAACACCGACTCCGTGGAGTCCACCTGACACCTTGTAACTGTCCTTGTTGAACTTACCTCCCGCATGAAGGACCGTCATAACGACCTCAAGGGCTGAACGGTGCTCCTTAGGGTGCATCCCGGTAGGAATTCCTCGACCGTTATCCGTCACTCTGATTGAGTTGTCGGGAAGTATAGTGACATTGATCTCGTCGCAATAGCCGGCCATGGCCTCGTCGATACCGTTGTCGACAACCTCATAAACCAGGTGGTGCAGTCCCCTCTCGCCCACATCACCGATGTACATGGACGGTCTTTTCCTCACAGCCTCGAGCCCTTCCAAAACCTGGATACTACTGGCGGAATACTGTTCCTCCGCCTTTTTCATCTCGTCGTTTTCTATCATTTCCGAATAAAAAATTTGTCCGTTTTTCGGGGTCTCCCTTAAAACGGACAAATATACGAAAAATTCTACAAATTAAGAGTGATTCCAGCCGTTATCCACAGGTCTTTTTCGGAATAAAATGGCGACCTCTGGATTGTCTCACACAAAAGGTTGCCAGACTCGAGCCAGAAGCCCAGTTTCCGGTTGAATTGCCAGCCTCCAAGCAGGCCCAGATCGAACCATCCGGGGATCTTCACTTTCTGCCTGAAAGCATTGTCAAGAGGCTCTGTCCCGTCCAACAGGAATCCGCAATAACCTCTTCTGCCACCCGATACCTGTGCCCTGACACCAGCGTAAACCCTAGAGTTTATATCATAGACAGCCTTGAAGTCAGCCGAGACACGAGGAAACATCAAACCGAAATCGACATCCTCGTACTTTAAGGTCGTTTTACGAATATGAATACCTCCATCAACACGGAGATTCCCAGTCTTTAAGTCCATCAACGCGTCAGCGTAAAGAAGACTGTAATCCGAGTAAGCGACACTTGGCAAATACGAGATAACAGGGCCATTACCAACGGAATACACCGGGAGGCCGGAGTCGAGAAGACCGTTCCCGACAAGAGCGAAACCACCATCAACCTCAACCTGAAGTTTGGAACCCGAATTGGCTTTCAATCCGATCTTCGCGTTTATCTTCTCGACGGAATTGTCCAGCAATGGCGTGTTAGACATGGCCGGATAGATAAAATGATGTCTGGAAACAATTGAGGAGAAAGTGTTTACCTTATTGCCTCCGGTCGCCGACACGTATAGGAGCAGGTTGTCCAAAGCCCCATAACTGACGTGGACATCAGGGAAGATCACACCGCCTTTCGTCTGGTACATCGAAGGGTAAAGAGAGGACGTACTGACAGTCTTAGGCCTCACAAGAACCTCAGCCCTGACTCCCACGGAAGCGTCCAATTTGCCCATGGTCAAATGATACTTGGGAATCAAAGCCAAACGTCCGGCATTGGTCTCGAAAAGCTTTGAATATGAGGCGGTCTCAGCCTCAAACCCAACCAAGACCGCGCTTCCCACGCCCAAAACAGGTCCGACATTACCCGTCAGATTGAAAAAGCTCTCTCCCAAGGTCTCGGCCACATGGTCGCCGGCGAAACGACCGTTCAAGGCGACATCATAGAAGATGTACTTCTCGTCATCACGGTTCGACATAACCCTGACATTGAAATCAGCGGCATTGAAAGAGCGGCAATGCAAAGTGTCCTTGGCCACGATGCCCTCATATCCCACACCAAAGGAAACTATCGCTTTGGGGAGACTATAAGAGCCTTCAAACCCGACGGAATTCAGCATGTCGTAACCACCGAACGAAGTTTGGGGAACCTTGGTGACCTCTTGAACTCCATCTATCGGCGCGGCGGTCAAACTGTTGTATTTTCCGAAATAGGACCTGTGACCGGCGAATACACTCATCTGGAAGGGTCCGCTTTGCTCAGGGCTGAACACGAAGTCCACCTGCGGATGGAGGGAATAACCCGCGCCAGCCTTCAGATATAATTTACGGCCCCTGTAGGCGTTTTTCTCGGGCTTCATGGCAAGCATGTAAGGCTTGAAGTTATAAGCGCCCTGATAAGGTTTCTCAAAGACCTCGTAACCGAAATCCATGTCGAACCTCAAGAGTGAGTCAGGGATGGACATCCCGATCTGCGGCTTGTGTACCGCTGAAGGGTCGCCCTGGTAGGTGTTGGTCACCTCAACGGTAGGGTTGAGATTGCCCTGGGCAAATGTGGCGGCGCAAATCAAAGCGGCCACAGAAGTCAATATGATCTTTCTCATGTCCATCTCTCTTTAATTCATCAGGTTACCAAGTTTGGAAAGCCTCATCCGGACATTGTCCAGCACATCGTCAGTTGTCCCAGACGCGGGCTGATACCCGTTGAGGACACTCTCGAAGGTGGCCTTCGCCTGAGTGTAATTGTCTTGCTCGGCGAAGGAGTCGCCAAGCACTATGAAGGCCTTGGCGAGCCAGTAGTTCTGGCCGCCAGCCTTTGATGAGAAGTCATATACCTTCTTCTCGACAGTATCATACTTACCCTGGTCGTAAGCGTCCTGGATCAGCATGTAAGCCGCCTCGGCGCCCTCATTTGTGGAAGGCTTGGAAGCGAGCTGGCTGAATATCTCAAACGCCGCGGTCCTCTCGTTAGTTGAAAGAAGGGACTTAGCCTTGGTGTAGTCAGCTTCCCTGAGTTCCGCCTCGGTGCTCTTGGAGTCAGACTTGACCTTGTCGGCACATGATATGGCCGAAGTGAAATCGGAAGCCCTGTAAGCCGAACGCATCATGCCGACCCTGGCGGTGTGCTTGTTGCCCTCGATCTTGGCCGCGCCAAGCAGAGAGCTGAATCCACCGTAGGCATCCTTGTAACGCTGCATCTCGTAAGACAGCCTGGAGAAATTGAGCATCGCTGTCTCAGCGAAAGAAGAACCCGCTGATGAGGCGACCGCCTTCTTGTACCAGTCGCACGCCTGCTCTTTCTTTCCTAAAGCCCTGTAACTCTCAGCCATGTAGAACTCAGCCTTGCCGGCGTCAGCCCCGGAAGGATAACGCTCAAGATAGTTCTGCAATGCGGCGAGAGCCTTGTTCCAGTTCTCGGAGAGGTACAGCTGCTCCGCGGCGGCGAAATACATGCTCTCTTTCTCTCCCGCGGTCTTGTCCTTTATGACTCCGACCCTGTCGGCATAATCGAGGTACTCATCCGTACGTCCCTCGGTCTGGTATATCGACTCTATAGCGGCGAGGGCGTCATTAGCATATTCAGTACCAGGCATTTCCTCGACGACCCTCTTGTAATACCCGAGAGCCTTGTCGAACTCGGACATATTGCGGTAGATCATACCCAGCTCGATCAATGTCCTGGCGGATATGGTCTTGTCATCAGTATTGACACGAAGCTTGTCGAAAGCCTTGATAGCGGCGTCATTGTTGCCGACACCCACATATGCCCTTCCCAGCTCGTACATGGCCTCAGAATAATAAGCGGCGGAAGGATTGGCCTTCAGAGCCTTCGACAAAGCGTTCACCTTACCGTTCTTGTCTCCGAGAAGGCCGTATGCTATTCCAGCTCTGTAAGCGGGATAAAGGTTGTCCGAATATGAGAAACGGCGCATGGCATCCTCATATCCCTGGACAGCTGTCTTATAGTCTTTCTTGATGAAGTCGCAGTCAGCGCGGCGCGCCGCGGCATCCTCCCCCTCGGAGGGGTTCTTCTCCTGGAGATACTCATCGAACCACTTGGCCGCATTATCGTAATCTCCCATACGGAAGTAGCTGTAAGCCAAGTCAAAAGGAATAAGCTTACCTTCCGGTTTCCCATCCAGGGCGGAATTGTTGTAAAGCTCCTGGAAGGTCTCCACGGCCTTGTCATACTGGTCTCCACGATAATAAGACTCGCCGAGCCAATATCGCGTGAGCTGGTTGAAGGGCTCTCTCTTGTCGGAATAATAACCGGCAGCCTTGAGAAGCGGAACGGCGTCTCTCCAAGAGCCGTTCTCTATCAGCTGATTAGCGCGCAGGTAATTGGCCCTCATATAGTTGGCCTTCTGGTTATTATCCAGATTATCAATGTTGGCGTAGGCGTCTACGGCCCCCGCGTAATCATGGTTATAGAGAGAGGCTAAAGCCATATAACTGTAGATCTGGTCACCTTTCTCCTTGCCGGGATATTTGGAGATGTAATCGTCAAAGACCTTCGGGTTGTTGTTGAGGTCGAAGGAGAGCTTGGCATAGTTGAAATGCGCGTCCTCCTGGATATCAGGATTGTACTTCTGGGCTGAAGCATCCTTGAAAGCGTCCAGGGCAGCTACCTTGTTGCCAGTCTGGATGTAACTGTAACCGAGCTGGTAATTGGCTATCTGACCGATAGAGTCTGTCCTGCTGGACATCCTGGAGAAATTATCTATCGCGCCCTTGAAGTCGCCGGTCGAATAAAGGACCGTACCGGCATAGAACCAGTCATCCCGATCCATGTCCAGACGGCTCTGCTCTATCTTGTCATAAAACTCCTTGGCCTTCCCGGAATCGCCCGTGGCGAGGTATGATTCGGAGATGATCCTGGCCAAGTGGGACTGACGGTCGGCGGGAACCTCGTCATACAGTTTCACGCCATTCTTTATGACATAGGCGTAGTCTTTCTGCATGAATCGGCACTCGGTCATGTAATAGTTGGAAATATCCGTGAACCTGGCGTCCTTCCCAGCCTTCTCGAACCAATTGTACGCTTCCTTGAACTCCTTGCGGGTGTAGTCGATGTAGCCCATCGAATACCTTGAAGGGGCGGTGTAGTCCGAATACGGCATCTTCTCAGCCTTGGAGAATATGTCCCTGGCCCGGTCCAGATCCCCTTCCTCGAAGAGGGCGTACCCGTGCTTGAACATGTATTCGGCGACCTGGTCCTTTTCCAGGAGATCGGCGTCAATCTTGTCGAACTCCCCTACCACGGAATCATAATCCTCTTTGTCGAAGAGGTTCAAGCCACGATAGAAACGGATCTGGGGGATGAGACGGGAATAGGGACGGGAGCCGATGTACCCGTCAACCATGGTCTCATAACCTTCTTCCTGAAGGCGCACGGCACAAAGGGTCTTGTAGCCTTCAGCCAGGACATCCCCGGTCTCTGTCGATATCCGGTCGAATATGGTCCCGGCCCGCTCGAACATGCCGTGATTGTAGAGGTCGAGCGCGTGGCGGAAACTCTCCGTGGTACGGTCCTGGCCATGGAGGAAGACCCCTCCAAGGAGGATCGCGGCGGAAAGCAGCGCCGCTTTAAGTGTTTTGTCCATAACGATATCTTGCGAAAGTTTATAGTTCAAAGTTACAATCCACAAATTTACTCATAATACTCAAAAAAAAGAAGTATATTTGTACAATCATGGAAGATAAAGCAATACAAACAACAAAAAACGAGCCGCTTGTCTCCTTTAAAGGAGCCGATATCCTTGGTGGAGACAATGTTGTCATCTATGGTCTTGACATGGAGGTGAGAACCGGCGACTTCGTCTATATTGTGGGCAAGGTCGGTACCGGCAAGACCTCTATAATCCGGACAATGATTGGAGAGAGTCCCCTCCGCAAAGGGTTCGGAGAAGTCTGCGGGTTCAAGCTGAACGGTTTGAAAGAGAAAGACATACCTTACCTCAGACGAAAAGTTGGCGTAGTCTTCCAGGATTTCCAGCTGCTGATGGACAGGACGGTCGAGGAGAACCTTGATTTCGTGTTGAAGGCGACCGGATGGAAGGACAAGAACGCGGCCGACAAACGGATCAGGGCCGTCCTTGAGGATGTGGGGATGATCCACAAGGCCCACAAGATGCCTCACCAGCTTTCCGGAGGTGAGCAGCAGAGGGTCGCCATCGCAAGGTCCCTCCTTAACAAACCCAGTGTTATCATAGCAGACGAGCCAACCGGCAACCTCGACAATGAGACCGCCGACGGCATCATGAAGCTTCTCACCGGCATCAACAAGGAAGATGGGACCGCGATCATCATGGTCACCCACAACAGGGGCATATTCGAAAAATATCACGGCAGGGTTTTCGTCTGCAAGGATGAAGGCTGTCATGAGAACCTCAACGATGAGGTGATCGACCTCGCGCTAACCATCTGAGATGCTCAAGAAAGACAGATATTCAAAGATTCTGGCCTGGTTTGAGGAGAACCAGCCGCTTCCTACGACCGAGCTTCACCATGACTCGCCTTTCCATCTGCTCATAGCTGTCATACTCAGCGCGCAGTGTACGGACAGGAGGGTGAATATGGTGGTTCCGCCTCTGTTTGAGCGGTTTCCAAACCCGGAGGATCTGGCCAAAGCATCGTTTGATGAGGTGTACCAGTATGTGAAGAGCGTTTCATACCCCAATTCCAAGGCTCTCCACCTTATCCAGATGGCCGAGAAACTGGTCTCCGATTTCGAATCTGAGGTTCCTTCGGATATCGATCAGCTCATGAGCCTCCCCGGAGTGGGCAGGAAAACCGCAAATGTCATTGCTTCGATAGTCTACGACAAGCCGGTGATAGCGGTGGACACCCATGTGTTCAGGGTATCCCATAGGTTGGGTCTTTCCGACGGGAAGACTGTGGAAGCTGTCGGCAAGGAGCTTGAGAAGAACATCCCGGAACACCAGCGGGCCAAATCGCACCATTGGCTCATACTCCACGGGCGCTACATCTGCGTGGCCAGGAAGCCAAAATGCCAGGAATGCCCATTGAAGGACTGGTGCAGGGAATATGAAAGGGAAAACAGGAAAATCATTTAACTTTTAATTAATCAATAACATGAAGAGAATCGTACTTATCCGTCACGGCGAGAGCCAGTGGAACAAGGAGAACAGGTTCACAGGGTGGACCAACGTTGATTTGAGTGAGAAAGGTGTCCAGGAAGCTTTTGATGCCGGCAAGATCTTGAAAGAGAACGGCTTCACCTTCGAGGTGGCCTACACATCCTATCTCAAGAGAGCTATCAAGACCCTCAACAATGTCCTCGACTCCATGGATCTCGACTGGATCCCCGTGAAGAAGACTTGGAGACTCAATGAGAAGCACTATGGTATGCTTCAGGGGCTCAACAAGGCAGAGACCGCTCAGAAATACGGTGACGAGCAGGTGCTCATCTGGCGCCGTAGCTTCGACATCGCTCCGCACAACCTTCCTGAGGATGATCCTAACAGCGCCACAAGAGATCCCCGCTACGCTGCTGTCCCCGACGAGTATATCCCTCGTACCGAGGCTCTAAAAGAGTGCATCGAGAGGGTTATGCCTTACTGGGAGTGCGAGATATTCCCCGCCCTCAAGGAGCACGACAACATCGTTGTGGTCGCCCACGGCAACAGCCTCCGCGGCGTCGTGAAGCACCTCAAGGGTATCTCCGACACTGACATCGTGAAGCTGAATATACCTACCGCGACTCCTTATGTTTTCGAGTTCGACGACAATCTGAAGCTCGTGAACGACTACTACCTCGCTGATCCCGAGGAGCTTAAGCGCAAGCAGGAGGCGGTCGCCAACCAAGGTAAGGCAAAATAATCACCCGACGTCATGCCCGGAATATCCAAACGCGGGATCGAGGTTCCCGCCTCTCCTATCAGGAAACTGACCCCTTTTGCCGATGCCGCGAAAGCCAGCGGGGCGAAGGTCTACCATCTCAACATAGGCCAGCCTGACCTGCCGACTCCTAAGAAAGCGCTCGACGCTTTGAAGCGGATTGACAGGACAACCCTTGAATACAGCCCCAGCAATGGTATCAAGCCGTTGAGGGACAGGCTTGTAGGTTATTACGCCAAATTCGGGATAAACGTTTCCGAGAAGGAGATAATTGTCACAAGCGGCGGATCTGAGGCCTTGTTACTGACCTTCATGACCTGCCTGGATCCGGGCGACGAGATCATTATGACCGAGCCGGGATATGCCAACTACATCTCGTTCGCTGTCACGGCCGGTGTGACTATCAAGACTGTCACATCCAAGATCGAGGACGGCTTCGCCCTGCCGTCAGTGGAGGATTTCGAAAGAGCCATCACGGACAGGACGAAGGCGATCCTGATCTGCAATCCCAACAATCCCACAGGGTATCTATATTCCGAGGAAGAGCTTTACAGGCTTAGGGATATAGTATTGAACCACAATTTGTTCCTTATTTCGGACGAGGTCTACAGGGAGTTCCGTTACACAGACGCCCCGTATCTTTCCGCCTTATGTCTTCCGGGAATAGAGGACAATGTGGTCGTGGTTGACTCCGTGTCAAAAAGATATTCCGAGTGCGGAATCAGGGTCGGCATGATAGTTAGCCATAACAGCATGTTCATGACCTCGGTGATGAAGTTCTGCCAGGCCCGTCTCAGTCCTCCTCTTTTGGGACAGATCGTGGCCGAGGCCTCTATCGAAGGTACGGAGGAGTATTCCAAAGAATGCTTCGAGGAGTACCGTAGCAGGAGAGACTTTTTCATCGATGGCCTCAACAAGATTCCGGGCGTGTATTCCCCGATGCCGAAAGGAGCATTCTACACTGTGCTTTCCCTACCGGTCGACAATGCGGAGGACTTCTGCAAATGGTGTCTCGAGACATTCCGCTACAAGGACGAGGGCACTCCTGCCGGTTTTACTGGTGAGACTGTGATGATGGCCCCAGCGGCGGGATTCTACAGCACTCCCGGCCTGGGTAAGAACCAGGTCAGGATGGCTTACGTGTTGAAGAAAGAAGACCTCGCCAGGGCTTTGCTCGTGCTTGAGAAAGCTCTGGAAGCCTATAACGCTTAAGAGTCTTTCCATTATGCTCCTGAAGATCATCCGGCCGCTGGTTTTAGCGGCGATTGTGGCGTTCCTGACCCCCGGTTGTGACATCAGGAGCGAAAAGTATTCAGCACTGGTTGAACCCGGGGTGTCAGCCTCACTGGCCGACCTCAGAAGGGATTTGATCTCAGATGTATCGTATAGAATCACCCTCTCTGTCCCTTCCGAAAAAGATTCATCCATAACCGGCCATGAGACGGTCTCTTTCCATTCATCCTCAAGAGCTTCCATACCTTTGGACTTCACCCGATCTGAAGATGAGCACATAATACTTCGGGCGAAAAAAGGGACCAACTCTTTCGACCTGGATTTCGTGTCTGACAACAGGTTCCTGAACCGGAATGAAGAATATCTCTACAGTCTTTTCGTCCCGGCTCACGCGAGGAGCGTTTTCCCATGCTTTGACCAGCCTGACTTGAAAGCCAGGTTCACTTTATCCCTTGAGGTTCCGGAAGACTGGACCGCCGTTTCCAACACCGCCGCGACAGACACTGTCCTCCTGGAGGGAGGCAGGAAACGTATTGATTTCGCCCAGACAGAACCTGTCAGCACGTATCTGTTCGCTTTCGTGGCGGGAAAATGGAGCAAGGCGACCTCAACTGTCCAAGGAAGGGATATGAACGTGTATTACAGGGAGACCGATCCGGACAAGATCGCCCAGATACCGGACATATTCAATGAAGTCGGGCAGGCGCTCACTTGGATGGAAGACTTCACCGGAATCCGGATGCCATTCAGCAAATATGATTTCGTGGTGGTTCCCAACTTCCAATTCGGAGGAATGGAGCATCCGGGATCAATCCTCTACAATGAGAGGACCATGTTCCTCGGCAAGTCACCAACTCCTGACGAGAGGCTCGCAAGAATGAAACTGATCTCCCATGAGACAGCTCATTTGTGGTTCGGAGACCTGGTGACCATGCGTTGGTTCGACGAGGTCTGGACCAAGGAAGTCTTTGCCAACCATCTCGCGGCCAAGATGGTCGAACCGATGTTTCCCGGAATCAACCACGAGCTGAGCTGGCTCAAAGGATACCTCGCCCTCGCGATGGACGAGGAGAGGACGGAAGGCGCGACAGCCATCAGACAGGACCTTCCCAACCTGGCGGACGCCGGCCTGATCTACAACAACATGGTCTACGACAAGGCCCCTGTGATGATGCGGATGCTTGAGGAGTATATCGGTCCGGAGGCGTTTCACGAGAGTTTGAAAGCCTACCTTGCCCGGTATTCATACTCCAACGCCACCTGGGATGACCTCGTGGATGTCTTGGATGCTCATAGCGACAAGGATGTCAAGTCATTCAGCGAGTCCTGGGTAAATGAGAGGCGGGGTGGCGACATGATGGGAACCCTTAAATCATTCTCAGACCAAAGCAAGTACCAGGATATTGAACCCGAGACCATCAGGGAGGCCAAGATTTTACTGGCCAAAGAGGGTTTTCTCGCGGGAAAGACCACCACGGCAAAGTACCTCGACATGCTTCTTGGCGCTCTGGAGGCCGAGACAAATCCTCTGATAGCATCCACCATTGTCTCAGCTATAAGGACTCCGCTTCTTGATCTCGAGGGTGACAGGTCCGCGCCTGAGGCAAGGCTGCTGAAGATGGCGTCCAGCCACGCCCTGGAGCCCTGCCGGCTACAATTGAAGCGCCTCCTGGCCTCCTGCGGGACGAGTCCGGCGGTCACGGACGCGGTATATGACATATGGGCGGCAGAAAAGGATAAAGGCCTTACTGTCAACGACTATATCTCGTTCGCTTGCCAGCTGGCGATCCGAATGCCAGAAAAGGCTGAAGAGATCATTGGAATCCAAAGGAGCAGGCTGGACGGCAGCGACCCTTCAAGGTCTTACAACAAGAACAATCTCGAACATCTAGACTTTGTGTCAAGGGCCGCCCTTCCTGATTTGGAGACACAAGACGCGGTGTTTGAGGAACTTCTCACTCCTCAAGGGAGGGTCGTTGAGCCATGGGCATCCGAGGCTCTCGGTTATCTCAATCATTTCCTCAGGGAGTCTTCCTCCATCAAATACATCAGGCCGGCTCTAGACGCTCTGCTAGAGGTCAAGGCCACAGGAGACATATTCTTCCCCGGGAACTGGTGCGGGGCGCTTTTAGGTGGCCACTCATCAGCCCAGGCGCTCAAAGAATTGGACTCTTTCCTTGAAGACAACCCTGATTATCCTCAACTTCTAAAGAATAAGATTCTAGTGGCGGCATACGGATTGCAGCGGGCTAATAGCGTCAAGTCACTTAACTAGCATCTCTAAAACTAAAGGGAAATGGCGAATCTGAAATCCCTGGCGAAAGACACGGCGATATACGGTCTGAGCAGCATCATAGGAAGGTTCCTGAACTACCTTCTGGTTCCCATATATACTTATGTGATAAATGCTTCCAGCGGAGGCTACGGCGTGGTCACCAACCTTTACGCCTACACCGCCCTGCTCCTGGTGATTCTGACGTATGGGATGGAGACCACCTTCTTCAGGTTCTCCAACAAGGAGGGAGAGAACTCCGACAAGGTGTATTCGACGATACTAACCGCTGTTCTGACCACTTCCGTCTTGTTCATGGCCTTGGTCATCGGCTTTATTAGGCCGATCTCGACAGCCATGGGCTACCCGGACCATCCCGACTACATATGGACTATGGCTCTGACGGTCGCGATCGACGCCTTCCAGTGCATCCCGTATTCATACTTGCGATACAAAAAACGCCCGATTAAATTCGCCGCCCTGAAATTAGGGTTCATATTTCTGAACATTTTCCTGAATCTCACTTACTTCGTGTTCCTGCCGAAGCTGGGGCTCAACCCGTTCGGTATCTATGAAAACGGGATCCAGGTCGGATGGGTATTCTACATCAACCTCTTCTGCACGGCGTTCATGACCCTGTTCTTCATTGAGGAACTTAAGGGTTTCAAGCACGGATTCGACTGGGGTCTTATGAAGCGGATGCTTTCATACAGCTGGCCGATCCTGGTGCTCGGAATCGCCGGCATCCTCAATCAAACCGCCTCGCAGATCATGTTTCCCAAGGTCTACAAGGGCCCGGACGGTGACGTCCAGTTGGGAATATATGGGGCCTGCATAAAGATCGCGATGATAATGGCGATGATAACCCAGGCTTTCCGATACGCCTATGAGCCGTTCGTGTTCGGAAGCTCCTCAGAAAGAGACAGTAAAGAGACCTACGCCAAGGCGATGAAGTATTTCATAATCTTCACGTTACTGGCTTTTCTCTGCGTCATAGGCTTCATGGACATCCTCAAGTACATAATCGGAGAGGACTACCGCGTCGGTCTGAAGGTTGTCCCGATCGTGATGGTGGCGGAGATCCTGATGGGTGTGTTTTTCAACCTCTCGTTCTGGTACAAACTGACCGACCAGACTCTATGGGGTGCCTTATTCTCTGGGATAGGCTGCCTTGTGTTATTCGCCATCAACTTCATCTTCATTCCGAAAATTGGTTACATGGCTTGCGCCTGGGCAGGAGTCGGAGGCTACGGCACCGCCACCCTGCTTTCATATTTCGTGGGACAGAAGAAATACAAGATCGACTATCCTTTGGTGGACATCCTGATCTACTGCATTGTGGCGGCGATTCTTTATGCCGGTATGGTTGTGGCGAACAATCACTTAAACACGTGGGTGGCACTTGCGGTCAATGTACTGCTCATCCTCGTCTTCTGCGCCCTCATCGCCTGGCGTGACTTTCCACTCTCTTCCCTCCCCGTCGTCGGAAAATATTTCCGGAAACATGTCTGATCCTGTCATTCTGAGCGAAGCGAAGAATCTTTGTTTTGTTCTTTCGTAAATAGTATATATATTTACCAAAAATATATACGATCATGCAGGGAGCGACGACGAGAAAACTAATCGATATCAAAAACCCGACATTCAGGGTGTTGAGTATCAAGGCTCAAAAAAAAGGAGTGTCATTGAAGCGCTACATAGAAGACTTGTTGGAAGAAGACGCCTCTCCCAAGGAGAGACAAACGCCAGAGGGGGTGACAGCTGAGCGAATTCTGTCACTGATAGGTATCGCTAAACCATCAATTCTTCCGGAAGATGTTGATGATGAAAGGCTTAACTACATCCTATCCAAATGAGACCGAGAGTATTTTTCGACACAAACATCATTCTTGACCTGATACAGGAAAGGCCTGGATATGATGTCGCCGCACGGATACTCCAAAAAAAGGAGGATGGTGTGATTGATGTCTGTTTGTCTGTGCTTTCCATGGCCAATGTCGCGTATGTGCTCAGGAAGACTCTCCCTCATAGCCTGGTGGCACCTACTCTTAAACAGATTTCCTCAATAATGGAGATCCTTCCCATGGATAGTGAACAATTCCAGCAAGCGCTTTTGTTAAGTGGGCCTGATTTTGAAGATATTATGCAACTCACTTGTGCCATTGCTGGAGATTGTCCTATAATTATTACTCATAACCCAAGAGATTTTCACATAGGGAAAGGCTTGATGAAAGAGTTCCCGATGCCAGAGATACTTACACCGGAAGAATACATCGCGCTAAATTGAGAGCACTGAATAAGGAGATATTGAGGCTTGCGCTGCCGAGCATCCTTGCCAACCTGACCGTACCACTGGTGGGTCTGGTGGACATCGCTGTGGCAGGGCATCTGAATGCCTCGGCCGCCGCGTTGATCGGTGGAGTCTCCATCGGCTCTCTTATGTTCGACATGATGTATTGGAACTTCGGTTTCTTAAGAGCCGGAACCGGAGGTCTTACCGCTCAGGCATATGGTCGGGAGGACTGGAGTGGCTGTCTGGACAACCTTCGGCATGCTCTTGCCGCGGCATTGTTGTCCGCTCTAGCGTTGATAGCGGTCCAATGGCCTTTCCAGAAGTTGATGTTCGTATTCGTACAATGCTCCGATGAGGTCAGAGCATTGGCACTCAAATACTTCTATATCCGTGTCTGGGCCGCTCCGGCCACTTTGAGCCTGATGGTTATGCGAGGTTGGTTCATCGGGATGCAGGACACTTTCAGTTCGATGCTGACGGATATCATGGTGAATGGAATGAATATCGTCGCCAGCATCATCCTCGCCCTCGGCATCCCCGGGACCTCCTTCAACGGCATAGGCTTCTCCGGCATCGCCTGGGGCACCTTCATCGCCCAATACAGCGGCCTCCTCACCGCCGCCACCATATTCCTCATCAAATATCGATGGGTTCTGGCGGCAAAGGGCGCCTGGGCTCCCTGCGCTTCGCGCCCTATCCGGGTAAATGTCCGCCCAGGCGCATTGCCGCCAGAAGATTCTCTCCGGAGCGGGTGTCAGGCTAAGGGCGTACTCAGCCGCAGCGAAGCGAGAATGGACGCGCCCGTGGCTGACACCGCTCCGGCACATACTTCAGCCGCCCGGGAAGAAGCTGACACCGATCTGGCAACGGCTCAGGAGAAACCGTCTATGCGGCAGTTCTTCAGCGTGAATGGAGATTTGTTTGTGCGGTCGCTATGCCTGATGGGAGTGTACCTGGCGTTCTCCGCCATCTCCGCCCGCTTCGGTGACACCCTCCTCGCCATGAGCTCCATTATGATGAAACTCATGATGATATTCTCTTACTTCACCGATGGCTTCGCATTCGCCGGAGAGGCACTTACAGGTCGTTTTTACGGCCGCAAGGACAAATACGCCGTCTCCAAGACCGTCAAATGGACCTTTGTCTGGAGCATGGGGATAGGCCTGTTATTCGTGGCGATATATGCCTTCGCTGGGACTCCGATGTTCCGTCTGATGACCTCCGACAATACTGTCGTGGAAGCCGCCAAAGCCTTCCTGCCTTGGCTTGTCATAATGCCTCTGCTAGGCTGCCCGGCCTTCACCTGGGACGGAATATATATTGGCGCCACCGCTACCAAAGAGATGCGAGACGCCAATATAGGCTGCCTTATAGCCTTCTTTATCATATGGTTCGGAGGAATCCTGTTATTTAAAGTGACCGGCCTCCAAGCGAGCCTCAGCGCCAAAGTCCACCTACTTTTCGCCGCCTATTACACCCATCTGATATTCCGGTCCCTTTACCAGACTATAAAATACAAGCCTGCCATTTTGGGCAGGATGTGAATCAATACTTCAGGATCTTGAAATCATTCGTCAGGCCATACTGGCGGAAGATGTATTCCGAGCAATCCATCTTGCTGGCGACGCTGTTCCAATTACCAGGGCCGACCATAGCGGTGTGGCCGACATGATGAGGACCGTAAAGATTATGAAGCGATCCGACTATTCGGACTTCCACTTCGTTTTGACCTTCTTTCAGGAGCCCGGACAAATTGATTTCTAATGGTTTCCATCCGATTATTCCGGCTTTCTCCCCATTGACAACGACTTCGGCCACCGTACCGTGAATCTCATCCAAGACCAGACGGTAGGGCCTTGAGGGATCATCCACATTGTAGGTCCTTGAATATGACACCGTCCAGGAATAGAATGGCATTCCCTGATCGCTCCACCAGCCTTTCCCCAAAGTCACCGGCGGCGCTATCCCCCAACCACTAGAGCAAGGAACCACGGAGAAGTCGCCACAGATGAAAGCGTCCGAAATCTCGGCGAACACGCTCATATGAGGGATGTACAGATCGACCACATTCTTGCCCTCCTTGGCGAGAGCGGATATGTCGAAGCAGCCTGTGCGGGCATCCAGCGGATGAAGGCCTTCCAGCAGCACTGGGGCACCCCCGTTGACAGTAACCTCCCACAGCCAAGGCTTCTCGCAGACCAGCTTTAATGAGGACCGGTCAGTTCCGGGAACTATCTCGAAACTGTACTGAACATGAATATCTCCAACGGTAAGTGTGTCAGCATCAATTGCTTCCTGCCTATACTGGATAGCGCTCTCCCAAGGGCTGCTCATACCGAAACGGGCATAGAGATCCCTGCATGCTTTCACAAAATAATCATCCTTCTGGTAGAGTTGCCCATCGACGTAGATGTCACAGGCATCCAAGGTCAGGTAATTATCGGTCAACCTCTTGACTTTCAGGTCCGAATCAGGCTGTAGCTCAGAGGGTTCAGTGGCTGGCAGAGCAGGCCGTCCTTCAAGTGAGACTTTCTTCCTGGAGGCGAAAAGAAGCAGGTGGCCAGCCGGTGGAAGTGTGAAAGAAGCCTTTATCTCACCCTTGCCCGCAGGAGTGGAAGGGTAAGAGAACTTCTCGCCAGTCATCGTGTCGTATTCGATCAAACCGGCTCCCTTGATCGTGAGCGTGCCACTGGAAACATCTGAAAGTGAGGAATTCACGAGGAACAACAATTCACCTTCACGATAATCTCCGCGGTGGTGGTAAAGTCCAGTGCCTTCAAGGATGTCAAAGACAACACCGCCCTTAAGAATGCCAGACATCTTGTCCCCACGGTTCATCCAGACAACCTTGCCACCCTGGGCCTCAAACCTGGCCAGCATCTCTTCAGTCTCAGGATAAAGAACCTCAACTTGCTCCGGGATCACGACGACTGAATATGCCCTCTGCCCGACGACGAATTTCTTGTCCTTGACGTCCCCCAAAGCCTTGATGATGTCCTCCGAGCCGAGGTCATATTCGTACTGGGCCTTCTCGAGGCCAGTAATAAAGGTCTGGAAGCCGATGCCTATCTGCCCCACCTTTGGCTGGCTATACCATTCGGAATCATATTGCCAGATGGTGTTGGTCGGCTCGATAACAAGAATATCATTCAGCTGCTCGCCCTGGCTAAGCATCAACGAGAGACGGCCGACATGGTCATTCAGCAGCTTATAATCCTCTCCCCAAGGGGAATATCTTGTGAAGTAGTCCGGGTAATCCAGTTTCCTGGCCCCCTCAATAGTCACATTGGAATAGTGCTGGTTCATGAAGTTGATGCCGAGCGCATATTCCCAGTCCGCAAAACGCTTCATATCCTCGAAGGTCAAATCCCATCCGGCGCCACCATAGGTCTCACTGAGGACCCTCGGACGACCGCACTGGTTGGCGACGCTCCTCACTTCCTTCACGGAACGGACATTGCCAAACTGGGCACCGGTCGAATACTCGTCGAAGCTGTTGAATAACATGTCGATAGCAGGCATCTGATGGAAGCGGTACATCGCCATGTTGTCAGGACCTGGACGCGTCCCGGGCCATTCATGCTCCCAATAATGCCCCGTCCAGATCAGCCCGTGATTCTCGCAATATTCCGAATAAGGTTTTGACCAATGCTCCTCGAAAAGGCGGAGCCTGGTCTGGGCATAATCCCTGCGAACTTTCTTCCAGTCACCTACTTCCGTCGCCAATTTAGGCAGGTTTGGCAAAAGGTCGTAGCCCCAGTCCTTCTTGAACTCATCGAACATCGCCGGCGTGAAGAAGGGGCAACGAGGCTCGTCGGTGAACATTCCGTGCAGTAGCGGCGCAAGGTCCTTCCCGAACTCTTTCTCGTAACCGCTCGTCGTTATCTCCAGGAATTTCTCCGTCACTCCAGGATACAGAAGGTCAACATAAGGATATCCTCCATGCCAGGCGGACCTTCCTTCCACAATCTCAGCGCTCTCAGAGGTATAGAGGTAATACACACCGGGCTTACCTTTGTAGGCCTCCAAGTCGGAAGAGATGTCAACGAAGTCCTCGCCCTCTTGCTTCAGGAAATACGAATAGGAGGAAATATCTTCCGGCAAGGTCTCGAATTTATGGGGCCTGATCCGGACGGTATGATCCCATGACTCAGGCATTTCCCGCTGGACGTGACCGCCCGCGAAGCCGCTCGGGTAGGAGTTCTCATCATAGATCCAGATATCCAGACCAAGTTCCTTGGCCTTCTCGACAGCATATCGATACAGCTCAAACCACTCTTCGGAGAGATAATCAGTCTCAAGCCCTGGACGTGGATGGATGAATGCTCCACCAAATCCCTGGTCCTTGAAAAAAAGCAGCCCCGAGTCGATGTCTTTGTGGTTGACCCGGGCATTCCAAGTCCAGAGTGGGGCCGGCCTGAATTCCTTCCCAGGATCAGCGAAGGATTTCTCCACTTCTTTGAAACTCATTGTCCCTTGGCTCCCCTGTTCTTCGCAGGAGCCGAAAAATGACACTAACGCCAGAATTATCAGGATCTTTCTCATGTTTTTAATAAAAACGCACCGCGGCATAGTTGGGCGGCCTCCTATATCGCGGTGCGGGTTAATGGTACATTAGTAAGTTATACTACTTCAGAGCTTTCTCTATGGTCTTGGCGATTTCCTGCCAGTGAGCCTGGGTGACCGTGTCGGAAGACTTAGCCTTAGCGGCCTTCTTCTGGATCTCGGTCAAAGTGCCGAGGATCAAGGCCTTACCATCAGAGTTCTCGGCTCCCCTTCCGTTCATTGCCTCAATAGCGGCGCTGACGAAACGACGCTGGAGGTAACGGCGGTAGCTATCAGTAGCCTTACCCTTGTAAAGCTCGGAGAACACCATGCCAGTCAGGTCGGACAAATACTCCTCAGGGCTGTAATTAGCCGGGTCGTTCTGGGCGAACTGTCCAAGCCTGTCAAGTTTCTGGATATTCAAGAGGTTGCCAGCGCTCACGACACCGTTGACCAATGAGTACAGATAAGTGTCAGGGCTGTCGGTCATGTTGTACATGTAAGGGACATCGATAAGCCAGGTCGGCTTCTGGAACAAATTCTCGTTCAAGAAGTTAAGAGCGGCTTTCTGACGATCCTTCGGAACGGCCTCATAAACGGGACCAGGCTGCTCAATGCTCCTGTAGGTCACGAAACGGCCTCCGATGTTATTGGCCACATGGCCAAGATAGCGGTTGTACTGCCCGGTCAGCTGAGTGTACATACGGCTGACATTACGGTACTGATCACCTTCCTCGGCATTCCACTCAGGAAGCTGTCCGATGATCCTCTTAAGGTTCATGATACCATAGTTGCTGGCGGCCACAGCATCGTCACTGAGGTCCTCCCTCTGGGCGCGAGGATCGGAATCAGAACCCTCACCGCCGAACCAAAGCCTGGGGTTGGCGTTCAAACGCTCGATGATAACCTTGTTCCAGTACAGGTGGTCCTCCTTAGGAGTCTTAT
Source organism: uncultured Bacteroidia bacterium (assembly GCA_902785575.1). Lineage (GTDB taxonomy): Bacteria > Bacteroidota > Bacteroidia > Bacteroidales > UBA932 > Cryptobacteroides. The sequence continues at coordinate 37,742 of CACZZF010000018.1, forward strand.
AAGGAGTGGCCTTGTAGCCATATTCAATAGCCCACTTGTCATAGTCATTGATCCTGGGATAAAGACCATCTTTGCCGATATTATCCTCAGGCTGAGCGACATAGTTGAAACGGGCATAGTCCATGATACTGACCGTATGGCCGTTTTTCTCGACCCACTCCTTATCACGGAGTTTCTCGACAGGGGTCTGGCTGCTGGAACCCATGTTGTGACGGAGTCCGAGCGTGTGACCGACCTCATGAGAAGAAACGAAACGGATCAGGTCTCCCATCAGTTCATCGTCATATTTCATCTTCCTTGCCCTAGGATCAACCGCTCCGACCTGGATCTGATACCAGTCGTGGACAAGGGTCATGACATTGTGGTACCAACCGATGTGGCTCTCAATGATCTCACCGGACCTGGGGTCATGGACATTGGGGCCATAAGCGTTGGCGGTAGGAGAAGCGAGGTAACGGATAACCGAGAAGCGGGCATCCTCGAGGCTCATGTCGGGATTGTCCTCCGGCCATTCCTCGCCCCTGATGGCGTTCTTCCAACCAGCCTGCTCAAAGGCTTTCTGCCAGTCATTAACACCAGCGATAAGATAAGGCCTCCACTGCTTGGGAGTAGCGGGGTCGATGTAATAGATGATGGGCTTAATAGGCTCGACGAGCTCTCCCCTCTTCTGCTTCTCAACATCCTCAGGACGGGCCTCAAGGCGCCAGCGAGTGATGAAACGAACGTTCTCGACTCCCTGCTGGTCATCTGTGAACTTGCTGTAACCATCAGCGAAATAACCGACACGGGCGTCGAAAAGCCTAGGCTGCATCGGGGTCTCAGGAAGGAGCACCATAGAGGTGTTAAGCACCATGGTCACTGTTCCGGCCTCGTTACCCGCGGGAAGATACTGGGCACGCACAGGGCTCTGTCCGCCACCACCGAAGTTAGGAGTGGGGGCATTGTATGTGAAGGTCTTGGTGACAGTCACTTCCGTGTTGATAGGATAGGTGCGCACACTCTCAATGAAGCTGGCGTCGCCCTTGACACCTCCAAGATTCATCTGCCTCTTGGTCATAGAGTTCAGAGAGAAGGCTTGGACATCTCCCTCAAAAAGGCTGGTGACCTTAACTCTCGTGGTTCCGGGAGTAGAGGACTTCTCAGGCTTTATTGAGGCGATGATCGGATTCTCGGAGCTGACCTTCACGGCCTTCTCGATGTCCTGTCCCTTGTCCGCCTGGATCGTAAGGGCGTCAACACGGAGCAAGAGATTGCCATTGGAAGCCTTCTCCCAATAAATCATGCTCTCGGTGACTTCCTCGCCACCATACTTGGAAGCGCCAGGAGTGTTGCTGACATAGCGGGTCACAGCAAGTATCCTGCGTCCAAGGAGGTTGTCAGGAATCTCGAAATACCAGTCTTTCTCTTGATGAGCCACACCGAACATGCCGGAAGTGAATTTGAGTTCCGGAGCCGGTTTCTCGGGTTCATCTTTCTTTTCTGTGTCTGGTTTCCCAGGCATGGGACGTCCGCCTCTGGGCTGCGCCAGGGCAAGAGGAGCAGCCGCCATCATGATGGCGACTACGGTGATAAGGATTCTTTTCATACCTGTCTTTTGTCAAGTTTGCGTCAATATAGGAATATTTTCGCAAACTATCTACAAAAGACCTCGGCAAAATCTTTAACCGCAACGTTTTTTATCGGGAGACGGGAATTCGATACAGCCTCGGAGAAAGTCTTCAGACAGAGCGGACAAGCGGTCACAATAGTCTCCGGATCTCCCGCCAGAAGGTTCTCAAGAGAAGATTCAGATATTTTCGCCCTGTCTCTCGTGTCTAGTGTGAGACTACCGAGACTTCCTCCGCAACAGACGCTCTCATCATATTCCTTGGCAGCCTTTACCAGCGTTCCAACCTGATCCAGGGCGGCGCGAGGCTCAAAATATACACCACAGCCCCTGCCAAGCTCGCAAGGATCATGGTAGACGATCTTCTTTTCACTCTTCTCAACCTTGAGTTTCCCGGAAGCGATCAACTCATTGATGAACTGGGTGTAATGGACGACCTTTATTCCCTCAAGATGATATTCCTCTTTGAATATCTTATAGCAGATCGGGCAAGACAGCACAAGCGTACCGCAACCTGACCCTTCTATCAGTTTCTTGTTAGCTTCAATCACTTTAGAAGCGGCTTCGGCCTTGCCGGCAAGCATTAGGGGCCTTCCGCAGCATATTCCTCCATCCCTGTCAGCGAACTCATACTCCACTCCAGCCTCCTTGAACACCTTCTCCACCGACTTGATGATCCTAGGCGTCAGGTGCGTCATACATCCTGCAAAGTATAGCACCTTATTATTGGAGACGGTTCCCGGCAGCACCTTTGGCCGTTCGACCGCCTCGCTTCGCTCGGCCCCACCGCTCGCGTCGCCAAGCGACGCTCCGGTCCCCCCTCTTAACGTGCCGAGGGTGGCAGTGGTCTCACCGGCCAAAATGCTGCCGGGAACTGCCAATGGAAGATAGGAGTAGTCATACGGAAGGGTGTCGTTTACTGTGGCTCGCTGGGCACGGCGAAGGGCCGGAGCGTCGACGCCGACAGGGCACAACGCATGACACTTGTCACACATCAGGCACTTGTCCGCTATAGCGTTGATCTTCTTCTCATTATGCCTTCTTAAAAAGCGGATGAAATACACAGAGGAATACTTCAGATTCTTCTTTTGCACATTCATCGGACAAGCATCCAGGCATAGTCCGCAACTCGAGCAAGCGTAGATTTCAGCCTCAGCTACACCCTTCCGAGGATGGTTGGGCTGGATTCCCGCATTGCGAAGCAAAATCCACAGAACCTCGGTAAGGATATGCATGTAACGGCTAAAGGGCATCGCGGCGAAGAACAGGCCCAAACAGATTGAATATGCCCACCAGCATGGAGTGAACCATAGTTTGTCGCCAAACAGGAAATGCCAAAAATGGTTGACACCCACCGTGAGGAAACTTCCACCACTCAAGTCAGCGGTGAAACTCTCCGCCAACAACCTGAGAGGGAAGATCAGCCAAAGACTGTACAAGGCAATGCGGTCGGCCAAGGAAGGTTTCGTCGTGTGCCTCATGCCAAGGACGATAGACCTGAACCTCTTAAAGACAGCCAACGCTATTCCAGAAAGGACATAAAGCAGGAAAAAGTCCATCAGGAAGAAGAAGAATGAGCCACGCAATGTTGTGTGGCCAGGATTCACCCACACGAAATACCTGTAGAAAATCGGATAGAAGAGTCCTCCTCTGGTAACATTGAGACGAGCAGGCACGAATAGCGCTACCTCAATGTGCCCCAAAACGATCAGCATAAACCAACCAAAGGCTATCGCCGAGTGCATATAGCCAAGCAGGGGCTTTCGCATCCAAATCTTGACATGGAAAAGGCAGTCTCCGAAAAGATCCCTCAGGTTCTTGACTATCGTCTTTGGAATAAGAAGGGACTTCCAGAACTTAATCCTGTCCGCTTTTGGAATAGCGGCCAGCAATCTCACACATCCCACACCTATCCAGCACAACATGAAAGTGATGCCGACTGTGAAAGGGATGACAAAATGGCTGTAGCCGGAAGGTATCCTGTCGATCACCTCCGGATCCGCGGCCTGAATGGCGAGCAAATATAACAGAGGTGTCATTTCTTTGAATAAACTTTAGTTATCGAAAGGATAAGATGCCTGGTATTTATCCCACGAGGACAAACCATTGAACACTTGCCGCAAAGCTGGCAGGCCTTCAGAGCCTCCAATGCCTTGTCGTCCTTGGCATTGAACACATCTTCAATGGCCTCCCGGAGACTGGTCGGGGTGAACTGTCCGGCCGTGCATACCGCGGTACAGCTGCCACAAGCCATGCAGATCTTGGCATCAGGCTCCATCGCGACTAGTTTCTCGTATTTTTCCCTGTCAAACAGGTCCAGATTAATCCTGGAGCTGGGCACAAGCCCAAAACCGAAATCTACCATCTCTCCCTTACAAGTTGCTTGTAATTCTTAGCGTCCGGGAATATCTCCGTCAAATACCTGTCAACCTCCATAGCAGCGGCCCTGGCGTCAGCCAAGGTCTCGGGAAGAGTCTTGGGCCCAGTAGCGGCCCCAGCCAGGAATATCCCAGGAATAGGACTCCTCTGACCTGCGGCGATTCCGCTCCTGACAGCGAAATAACCATCCTCCTCGACCGACATCTCAAGGAGATCACCGATAGCCTTTCCAGAGGCCGAAGGCCGCATTCCGGCCATCAAGACAAGAAGGTCAAGAGTCACCTTCAACGGTTTGCCAGCCACTGTGTCCTCGGCCTTAACCAGTAGGGTACCATCGTAATTCTCAGATACTTCCGCCACACGGCCACGGATAAATCTGACCCCATATTCCTTTTGGGCCTTAAGGTATATATCCTCATAATGCCTTCCGAAAAGACGCAAATCCATGTAGAAACAGAACACCTCCGCGTCAGGGAAAGCTTGTTTCATCTCGATGGCCTGTTTGACAGCGGTGGCACAGCAGACTTTAGAGCATGACCTGCATCCTGATTTCTCATCCCTGGATCCCACACAATGGGCGAATCCTATCTTTCCGGGCTTCTCTATCCTCCTGTCGGACCCGGACTTGAAATAAGCCTCGAGATCAGCGTTGGTCATGACCTGGTCATATATCCCATAACCATATTCCTCCTTCTTCACGGCATCGAAAAGATCGAAACCGGAAGCCACCAGGACGGCGTCGGACAAGACAGTGATACCGTTCGTCAGCCTGACATTATAAGACTTGTCAAGACGGTTAATCGCTCTCACATCAGTGTCGGTAAAGCATTTTACTCCTTCCGCACCCTTCAGAAGCCTCCCTAGGACCTCCTCCGCCTGGACGCTGTCAGGGAACAGCCTGTCCCATTTGGCGAGATGGCCTCCCAATTTGGGGGACTTCTCTATGAGGATGACATTATAACCCATCCTCTGTAGTTGCGCGGAGGCTTCCAGCCCGGCAGGGCCTCCACCGATAATCAAAATATTATTCTTCATACTCCTATTATTTCAAACATGCGCAAGGAAGAGGCTCGCCTATATCCTTCCCGTTCTTTCCAAGATATTTCTTTGACGGATCATAAGGGACTCCCATCTTGTCCAGAAGAGGTTCAACACCCACCTGGTGTGTCTGCAGCCCCAGATCCCAAGGGTCATAACCCATCACAAGACCAGCGACTTCCTCATATGTCAAGGCAGGTATGCCATGGCCATCTTGCCCGTAAGTCTTGCCGGTGGACTCTGCGATCACATACTGCCACCTGTCCAGAAAATAAGGGCAACCAGGGCAGTTAGTGATGATAAGATCAGGCTTGAAGGGCTCCATGCTCTCGAATTTCTTATGGGTGTTGGACAGGGAATATCCCCTATTGCCTTTTATGAAATATTGCCGGAAACCGAAACCGCAGCAATGCCTCCTTTCAGGATAGTCCACTATTTCTCCTCCCCAAGCCTCGACCATTCCCACGAGGACGTAGGGATATTCAGCGCCACCTACACCCTTTGACGGGAACATCTTGGAATAATGGCAACCAATGTGCTCCACGACCTTAAGAGGCTCCCCGGTGTGGACATTGACCAACTTCCGGACCGCCTGAGCGGCGATCTGGTTCCTGTATTTATAGATGAGATCGCTGGCATGTATCAGGAACTTCGGCTTGGCGAATTCCAACTTGCATGACTTCCAAAGGTTCTCACGGATCTTGGCTTCCAGCTCAGGGTACTCCCTCCAGGTTTCCATCGTCTCGCAATAGAGTCCAAAAGAAGTGATGCAAGAACAGACATAGTTCTCATAACCATTCTTCGCCATCAAGGCGAACTGGCGGGCGATGATAGTCATGACCGTCTCCTGAGGGATCGTGTCACTGTGATAGGCTATACCTCCGCAGGTGGTGTGGTGTTCAGTCTCGAATATGTCCTTGCCCAGCTTATTCCTTGTGATGTCCAGGAAAGTCGCCTCGGAAGCGGGGAAGAAACTCTGCCTGATGCAACTGCGGACATAGAAATAGTGGTCGTCCGGTATCTCTTTCTGGTAATCTGACCAGATCTTCTGCTTTCCTTCGTATATCATGACATCAATGATTCAAATGTTTGGGATCGCTGTCCGTGTAAATCTTGGCAATGAATTCCTCCTCGGTAAGCCCCCATTCCGCCGCTTTCTTCTCGCCGGCCTTACGCACATTCTCCATCCTTGCAGTAGCTCCGGTAATATCGAATATCGCCTTCAGTTGGTCAAGGTCCTCCTGGGGAATACGTCTCATAGCTCCTGTCCCCTTTCCGTCCAGGTTGCCACCAAGCCGCTCGAACAAGTCATCCAGATGCTTCTCCTCCCATTCCCAGACCCTTCCGGCTTCCGGATGCCCGGCATAGTCGAACCTTCGGGGATAGACACAATAACCATAGTCCAAGACATTGGAGCAAAGGTCTTTAGTGAGCAGATATTGCTGACGTCCCTTTTCAGACTCGATAAAATACCCTAACTCAATGGAAAGATTCCGGAGAGACATGATTATCAATCCGGCGGCATTCTTCCTCGGGCAGCGGGTCACGCAACTCATGCACTCCCCGCAATACCATATCGTGTCGCTCTTCAAGAGTTTCTCTATCTCCTCATCGTCCTTGCTCTGGACAATGTCCACAATTCTTCGGGGATCGTAACGGTAGAATTCCGCCGCAGGGCAGATAGCCGTGCAGGTCCCACAGTTGATGCAGGCGTTAAGGCCTTCTTTCAGGCGATAATCCTTCATCAAGAGGTCATATAGTTTACCCATTATCCTTTTGATTATTAGTTGGATACTTCTGAGCCAGAGCCTCAAGATCGGAGGCCGGATCCATATTCTTCTCCATTCTGGAGAGGACTTTCACAAAAACCTTCAGGTCTTCTTTAGAGATATCCCCCATAATATCCCTGGCGGATTCATATGCCAAAGTTTCCACCTTTTCCCTGATCTTCTTGGAATATGGTGTGACCTTAATAAGATTCTGCCTACGGTCAGATGGGTTTGAGACCCTCTGCACAAGTTTCCGGCTCTCAAGACCGTCAATCAATTTCACAATGGAGTTCTTGTCCCTCATTGTGATGTCAGCGATCTGCTGCTGGGTCAGAACCCCCTCATCCCAAAGCGTGTCCATCACCAGGAACTGCTCTGGAGACAGACTGAATCCTCCATTCCGGAAATCCTCCGTAATCCTCTGTTTCATGCTGTTATGAGCGATGTTGAGGAAAAGGAATACCTGTTTCTCTAGTACCATGGTTTATTGTAAGCCCTTTTACTAAGGTGCAAAGATAAGTGAATATCCCCTTTTAAACAAGTCAAACGCGGAATTTCTTGTCTTCTTCTAGCATCCCGAGATAGGAATTGTAACGCTCCGGGGATATTCTTCCTTCATCCACAGCCCGTTTTACGGCACAGTCAGGCTCATGGGTGTGAGTGCAAGGCGTGAAGCGGCAGCCTTTCATCTCACGAAGCATTTCCGGGAAATAAAGCCCGATTTCCTCTTTCTTCAAATCAACGAGCCCGAAGCCCCTGAGGCCGGGAGAATCTATGATGAAGCCTCCTGATGAAAGAGGATACATCTCATAGAGAGATGTCGTGTGTTTTCCTTGAAGATGAGCGATAGAGATATCCCCGATCTTTGGATCAAGATTCGGATCCAAAGCCTTGATAATCGACGACTTCCCTACTCCTGACTCACCAGTGAAAAGACAGATTCTGCTATCTTCCTTAGAGCCGGTCGCCTCTCTCAAACTCTCTATTCCCTCGCCGGTCAATGCGGAAGTCTCGATGACAGGATATCCCGCACTCTCATAAATACGATGAAAATCAGCGAGTTCTTCCGGAAACTCCTTCCTGAATATATCTATCTTATTCAGAATAATCGTCGCGGGAATGCCATATACTTCGCAGGTAAGAAGAATCCTGTCCAAAAATTGGAGCTTGATCTCTGGGAAATAGAGGGTCACAACGATGAAGGCCCTGTCCAGATTGGCTGCGATGACGTGAGACTGGCGTGAAAGATTGGTGGACTTACGAATCACATAATTCTTTCTGTCAGCGACTTCCATGATACTGGCAGGATGCGTGAGCGATGGTTCTTCTGAATATTCATAAGTCACGACGTCCCCAACAGCGACCGGATTGGTCGCCTCGCTGCCGGAGAGACGGATCTTGCCTTTGAGTACAGCCGGGAAGGGGGCCCATTCAGGGAGCCTCGACAGCAGGAAATGACTTCCCGCATTTTTCACGACAGTAGCCTTGCCTCTCATCGGAGGCAAAGATAGCAAATCTATTTCACTTAGTCACACTGAAAGCTCCCCTATGGCCCTACTATTGGCGGGGCGGTGGGCTGCCACTCGACCGTGGAGCGAGTCCTGGGAGCAGAAGGCTGTTTCTTGCCACGGTTCACCGCGTCGTACTCCAGGAACTTTTCGAAGCTGGCCTCCTCGCCGCTAAGCTCCATTATCCTCTTGTATATGGCCCAGCGGGACGGAGCGTTGAAGCCGCCGAAGTTCATGTTCATTATACTATTCTCTGAAGGACGCCAGACTCCCTTGCCATAGAGGCCACCTTCATAGATCCCAACCTCGTCCTTGTAGCGATCGTCAGAGAGGAACACGCTCCACTTGACCTTTGAAGAATCATTGGTGAAGTCGATATTCTGCCACCAACCCAACCTGGCGGCTTGCTCGGTGTACGATTCGACAAAACTCGCAGGAGCCGCCTCTGATGAGGCGACATATTCGTCTCCAAGGAACGCGAAACCATGGCCTCCGGCCTCGTGGCGGAGGGTCGCGCCGAATATGTTTGGATCGTTGCCGTTGGATGAGAGGACAGCCACGCTTGTCTGTTTCCCGTCATCAAACAATCGAGTGGTTCCAGCATGCCTCTTGGTGTTGACCAGGACGCAAACCAGCAGGTTCTCCCGGCTCTTGATGGAAGGAACCTTCAAGGCGTATTCATAACACTTATCGTAGTCGCAGAACACTTCAGATCCCACACCGAAACTCGTGGAGAGCGCCGTCGTGTAACCATCACCTATCCAGCCGTTCTTTGAAACAGCCTTCACGGCATACACATTGAAGCGGTCGCGGAATGTCTTGTAAGGCTCCACGGCGAAGAACTCTTCCATCGATTGTCTCATAAGGGTCTCGTACAAGCCTCCGGACGCCATGTCCTTGTCGGTGTAGGCATCACCCATAAACACGATGTCGATACCCTTGCCGGCAGTCGCCTTCTGGAGTGTCAGAACCTTCTTTTCCTCGGAATAGTCCGTGGAAGCGTAATCGCTCTCACCCGTATCCGCCGGTCCAAAAACCGTCTCCAGGAATGGTATCAGGTCATAGGATGCGGTCTTCCCGAATCGATTCCTGACCGGATCGGAATAATCATAGAATGAACTGAACAATATATTCCCATCTAAATCAAATACTTCTGCGGACGGAGTATGATTGAGATAAGATTCCAGATTGAGCAAGGGAAAGAAGAAATTGTACCATTTGTCATATCCTTTCTCTTTCACTTCTTTCAACTGACCTGCCTTATCAGACCAAAGGGATCCTTCCGAGGTCAACATTACTGTGGCGATTATTTCCAACCCATCCTGGTGGTACTTGTCGTAATAAGCCTTCAGTTCAGGCAGCAACTCCTTGGAGAATGGACACCAGGGAGCCCAGGCTAGATAAACCGTACACTTATTCTTCTTGATTACATCATCGATTGAGAACGCGTTCCCATCCAAGTCTTCAATGGTGCCGTCTTTCGGCCAATAAATTGGTTCACGGAAGTCTATGCCCGAGATGTCGAAGCCATATCCTGACTTTTGAGGCATGATTTCCTGCATCAACCAATAAAAATCGATTGATTCGAGCAATCTCTTTGGGATCTGCCCGGTAAGACAATTATCTCCTAACATAAGAATCTTTCCAAGCCTCGCCCACGAATCCGGGATCCTTCCTGTTATTCGATTTCCAACTATGGCTACTTTTTTCAAACTTGGACATCCTCCCAGACTCTCGGGTAATGGACCTGTCATTTCCAGGTTAGAGGTGACCTCAATCTCACTAAGGGCCTTCATATTCTTGAACACATCGGGGAGGGATATCATAGATGTCCCGTTCAGTTTGACCACAGTCAAATTATTGAGGTTGGCAAATGAATCCGGAAGTTTGCCTGTGACTTCTTTCTCATTCAACCAGAATTCTTTCAAACAAGCCAAATCTCCAATACAATCCGGAATATCCCCCTTCAAGCCGAAATTGTCAAATTTCAAAATCAATCCTGAGGATTTCTTGTAGGTCACACCTTCCCATGCGTTTACGGGAAGATCGGTACACCAGTTCTGAGTTGTCCAATTGGGACCGCCCATCGCATTGTATAACTCAGTCAAGACCTCCGTTACTATCTGTTCTTCATTCTTCGTGACACTTACAGCGCAGTTTGCGGAATAGTTTCCAACCTTGACGATAATTGTCGCTGTTCCTTCAGAAATGGCCTTCACATTTCCGTTTTCACTCACTGTAGCCACTTTATCGTTACTTGATGACCAGACCACGCCACTGCCGGTAGCATTGCTTGGCGTAATGGATGCTATAAGCTTCGAAGATTCACCTACCTCTATGGTTAGGGAGCTCTCGTTCAATGAGACGCCCGTCACTGCGATTTCGGGATCCTCCTTAGGGCCGCAACCAGTAAAAGTGAATAATGCTGTTAAAGCCACGGCGAATGCCGCCGCCACTGCTGAGATAGTCACTTTCATATTATGTAAGCTATTGATAATTATTCCTTTCTCCCCAGCACAAATCTTGGGAAGGGAACGCTCCGGCTTCGTGAAATAGTTGATGCTGGGACACATGATTCTCAAATATAGCCATTTAACCCGAAAAAAACAACACATCCTGTCACAATGACACACATCTGTCGCAAGTGTTTACAAATCAAAAGCATGCCCAGCTGCCTCCAGAATGGCTGTGGGGCATTTTCGGCTGCGGGCCCCACCATTTTTTGAAGTGCACCCTAAAAGTTGGACGGGTTATTGAAAGATGATAAGTGTGTAAGTCTATACTT
>CACZZF010000019.1 GCA_902785575.1 uncultured Bacteroidia bacterium
CAGCTCCAACTCTTCTGTCGCCACTGTGGACAAGGGTACTGTGAGCGCGATAGCGGTCGGAACAGCCACAATCACCGCGACAGCGAGCGGCAAGACGGCGACATGCGAGGTCACGGTGACACCTAAGGGCATATCATCTATCAAACTTGATAAAAGCACGGCTTCTTTGAGCATCAAGGAAGTCTTGACCCTTTCCGCCACAATCGAACCAGCGGATGCGGACGAGACACTCACATGGACATCTTCCGACGAGAATGTGGTCAAGGTTGAGAACGGTAAGATCACAGCGGTAGGAAAAGGTACGGCCACGATCACGGCTTCAGCCGGAACGCTGAAAGTCTCATGCGAAGTGACAGTCACCTACCCTATCAAATCCATATCCCTGAACAAGAGCACCGCACAAATCGAGGAAGACGGGACTATTACACTGAAAGCCACCGTAAACACCGAGGATCCCGACGTGAAAGTGGAGTGGTCCTCAGAGGACTCCAGCATAGCTTACGTAGACGACAACGGAGAAGTCAAAGGCATGAAAGTCGGAGAGACCACTATCACAGCGAAGGCAGGGGACAAGTCCGCCACCTGTAAAGTCACCGTCAAGGAGGCAGCCTACAAGGCCAAGGAAAGGGCGGCTCTGGTGAAGTTCTTCAATGCCAATAACGGGAATAACTGGAGCACATATTACAAGGAGAATTGGTGCTCGGACAAGCCATTGGAGATGTGGGCAGGCGTCGGAATGACACCTGACGGCAAGCATGTGAATCACTTGTGGATCAATGACAATAATCTCAGAGGCCAGATACCTAAAGAGATCGCGGACCTTCCTGAACTGGAAGTCATGCATCTTATGAATGATGGCAACTATACCCAAACCTATCCGATGCCAAAAGAAATAGGACAACTAAAGAAACTCAAAGACCTTACCACGTGGAATTATCCCATATCCGGGAAACTCCCGGAATCTCTCTTTGCTTTGGAAAGCCTGGAACAGTTATCGTTATCTCACACTCCCTTGGATAAATGGACTATTCCTTCCAGCATATCCAAACTTAAGAATCTCAAGGTGTTGAAACTAATGGACTGCAACTTGACCGGTTCGATTCCCGGCTCGCTCGGGCAACTTACCGGGTTGGAAGAATTGTATTTGGCAAACAATAAGCTGATGGGTACTTTACCTGCTTCGCTAGGGAGCCTGATTAATCTGAAAAGATTAAATTTGAGCTCGAACAATCTTTCCGGAGCGATTCCCACAACTGTCGCGAAGATGGACAATTATTGGAAGCTTTGGTCAGGTATTTTCGATGGTAATAATTTCACAATGGATAATCTCCGCGCTTCCAAGGTTCCGGCTCCGATCAGCCCCAAGATCAAGATGCTTTCCGGTAAAGAACTTGATATCAATGAGGAGTTTTCCAAAAACCAGTACACTGTACTATTTTATTTGAATCCACATTCTGGCGACGCTCTTGAATGCTTGACACAACTCGCCTCTTTATACAAAGTGAACAAAAGCAAAGGATTGGGAATCATTACATACTTTGACAATAACAGTTCGATTGTGACCGATCGGGACGAGAGAGACGCGAAGTTTAAGGAAGTTCTCAAACAAGTGGGAGCCACCTGGGATTCTTTCATTAGGCATATGTATGATGATTATCCTAATGGCGCCCCTTTTTATGCGGAAAAAGAATACGTGATGTATCCGTATGATAGCGAGAATGAAATTGTTATCATAGGGCCCGAAAATACTGTCGTTTACTCTACCATTTTGGATGAGTCAAGAGATGCTTTGAACAATGCGGTCGCTTATCTTCAGAAAGCGTTCAAGACTACAATCACGCATTACGAGTCAAAGAGTTATTCACAGGATGGGAAGGTGACCAAATACCAGAATGCCTCAACCGGGAAGGGAATCGACATTGTGATCACAGGTGACGCGTTCTCCGACAGGCAGATGACAAGTGGCGGAACATTCGAGAAAGCCGCTAAGCAGGCGGCTGCGGACCTATTCTCAGTAGAGCCTTACAAGTCGATGAAGGATCGGTTCAACGTCTATTTCGTCAAAGCGGTGTCTAAGCACGAGGAATATTTCAACGGTTGTTCCACAGTCTATGGCGGAGTATTCGGGTACGGATCCGCCGTTGGAGGTGATGATGACAAAGTGCTTGAATACGCCAAAAAGGCCGTCACAGATAATTCCAGGATGGACAATGTCGCTGTCCTGGTACTGATGAACAGTGTACGAAAAGGAGGCACCACTTACATGATGAAGCCTGTGGATAAGAGTATTTACGCCGGTGGCGCATCCGTGATCTGGATCCCTTACAAAGATGTGACAGTGAGCGGAGGAGTCTCGGCTCTGGCAAGCACTATTGTTCATGAGCTGGGCGGTCATGGTATCGCGAAACTCGCGGATGAGTACGCGTACCGTGACCAAGGAGCCATCAGTGCCGAAGATGCCAACTACACAAAGGAACAACAGAACAACGATGAGTGGTATCTGAATGTTGACTTCACTTCCGATCCGAAGAAGGTCCTATGGAGCCAGTTTATCGGTGACAGCGCCTTCACGTCAGAGAGTATCGGGGTTTATCAAGGTGGATACACATTCTGGACGGGAGTCTGGAGGCCCACGGAGCAGAGCGTCATGAACGACAACTTCAACCACTCAACCTTCAACGCTCCCTGCCGCTCACTGATTTACACCAGGATAATGAAACTCTCCGAGGGTTCATCCTGGAAGTACGACTACAGTGCCTTCAAGACCTGGGACAAGGCTCATCCGACAAAGGTAGCCACAAGGAGCATCGTGGAGATTGATGCAGAGGCTCCCGCCCACGTGCCACCGGTAATCGTCGAAAAGACTTGGAAAGAAGTAATTGGATATTAAATAATTAATGATATGAAAAAACGTGTCATTGTCGCACTTGCCGCGATAGCTGCCATCCTTGTGGCTTGCGGGCCGAAAGAGGATCCGATTGTTGAAGTCACTGCTGTCTCTTTGAGCCAGACGACCCTTTCCATCGCGAAAGGTGGAACGACGACATTGACTGCCACGGTCGGTCCCCATAACGCCACGGACAAGACTGTGAGGTGACACCTAAGGGCATAACCTCTATCAGACTAGAACAAGGTGCCGCCGAATTGAACATCAATGAAGTCTTCACCCTTGTCTCCTCTGTTGAACCCGCGGACGCGGACGAGACACTCACATGGTCATCATCCGACGAGAATGTGGCTAAGGTTGAGAATGGTAAGATCACGGCGGTCGGAAAAGGTAAGGCCACGATCACAGCTTCAGCCGGAACGCTGAAAGTCTCCTGCTATGTTACGGTAATATGCCCTATTAATTCCATATCCCTGAACAAGAGCACCGCACAGATCGAAGAATACGAGACTCTGACGCTGACAGCTACCGTTGACACCGAGGATCCCGACATCAAAGTGGAATGGTCCTCAGATTACACCAGTATAGCGACAGTTGACGACAACGGAGAAGTTTATGGCCTGAAAGTCGGAGTAACCACCATCACAGCGAAGGCAGGGGACAAGTCCGCCTCCTGTAAAGTCACCGTCAAGGAAGCAGCCCATAAGGCCAAAGAAAGGGCGGCTCTGATAAAGTTGTTCAATGCTAACAACGGAAACAACTGGGATGACCACACCAAGCAGAATTGGTGCTCGGACAAACCCCTGGAGTTGTGGACAGGCGTCGAGATGACTCCTGACGGCGCACACGTGCGATCCTTGTGGCTGAATGACACTAATCTCAAAGGTCAGATTCCTAAAGAGATAGCCGATCTCACTGAATTGGAAGTCTTCAAGATGATTAATCCGAGCGGTATCCCAAATAATGGCTATCCAATCCCGTCAGAAATAGGGAACCTTAAAAAGCTCAAGAACTTGACTCTCTGGACCTATACCGTTTCCGGGACAATACCAAAATCTATCTACAAAATCCAAAGCCTGGAAGAATTGGTCTTGGGTTACATTCCTCTTAGTTCTTGGACGATTCCTTCTGAAATATCAAACCTTAAAAACTTGAAGGAACTGTCCCTACCAGGTTGCAACCTGACTGGAAAGATTCCTGACTGGATCGGTCAGATTACAGGACTGGAAGTTTTGAATCTCTCGAGCAATAAACTATCCGGATCGGTACCAGCCTCAATTGGCAGCCTCATCAATTTGAAGGAACTTGACCTTACCGCAAACAGCCTTTCCGGCTCTATTCCCACAGCTGTCGCGAAGATGGACAATTATTGGAGATTATGGCCTTACATTTTCCGATCCAACAAATTCACGATGGACAATCTCCGCGATTCAAAGATTCCTATTCCCAGAAGCCCCAAGATCACCACGCTCTCTGGCAAAGAACTCGAACCGGAAACAGAATTCAAGAAAAACCAGTACACGGTGCTGTTCAGTTTTAATCCACGTTCAGGTGATGCGGTTGAATGCTTGACACAACTCGCCTCTTTATACAAAGCGAACAAAAGCAAAGGATTGGGAATCATTACATACTTCGACAATAACAGTGCGCTCGAGACCGATCGCGACGCGAGAGACGCGAAGTTTAAGGAAGTCATCAAACAAGTGGGAGCCACTTGGGATTCGTTCATCAGGCATTTGTATGAGGATTATCCTAATGGAGCCCCATTCTATGCGGAAAGGGGGGATGCTATGTATCCTAGTCCCCTTGAGAACTGCATCGTTATTTTAGGCCCGGATCAAACTGTTGTTTACTCTACCCTCATTGAAAACTCCAGAGATTATCTTAACAATGCTGTCGCCTATCTTCAGAAAACGTTCAAGACCACGATCACGCATTACGAGTCAAAGAGCTACACTCAAGATGGGAAGGTGACCAAATACCAAACAGCATCAACCGGAAAGGGAATCGACATCGTGATCACGGGTGACGCGTTCTCTGACAGGAAGATAAGTGATGGCACATTCGAGAAGGCCGCCAAGCAGGCGGCCGCTGACCTGTTCTCAGTCGAGCCTTACAAGTCCATGAAAAACAGGTTCAACATCTATTTCGTCAACGCCGTGTCTAAGCACGAGGAGTATTTCAACGGCTGCTCCACAGCATTTGGAGGAGTTTTCGGGTATGGCTCTGCCGTTGGAGGTGATGATGACAAAGTGCTTGAATATGCGAAAAAAGCCATTAACAACAACACACGGATGGACAACGTAGCTGTTCTGGTTCTTATGAACAGTATACGTAAAGGAGGCACCTGTTATATGATGGATCCCTCCGACAAGACCATCTACGGCGGCGGATCGGCAGTATGCTGGATCCCTTACAAGGATGTGTCAGTGAGCGGAGGATTGTCATCGCTGGCAAGCACTATTGTCCACGAGCTGGGGGGGCATGCTATCGCGAAACTCGCGGATGAGTATGCGTACCGTAGCCAAGGAACTGTCACTGAAGCGGACGTCAACTACACGAAGAACAGGCAGAAAAACTATGACTGGTATCTTAATGTTGACTTCACTTCCGACCCGAAGAAGGTCCTTTGGAGCCAGTTTATAGGTGACAGCGCCTTCGCGTCAGAAAAAATCGGGGTATATGAAGGAGGAGACACCTTCTGGTTCGGGGTCTGGAGGCCTACGGAGCAAAGTGTCATGAACAACAACGATAGCCACTCAACCTTCAACGCCCCTTGCCGCTCACTGATTTACACCAGGATAATGAAACTCTCCGAAGGATCTTCATGGAAGTACGACTACAGTGCTTTCAAGACCTGGGACAAGGCTCACCCGACAAAGGTCGCCACCAGGAGTATAGTAGAGACCAATGGCAAGGCTCCTGTCCATGTCCCGCCAGTCATAGTTGGCAAGACATGGCAGGAAGTAATTGGATATTAAGAATTTAATATAAAACCGCATAAAATGAGAACCCGTGCTCTGATAGCCTTTGCGGTGATCATCTCCTTCTTTGTGGCCTGTGGCCCGAAGGAAGAGCCCCTGCCAGAGAATGTGGCAGTGACAGGCGTGACTTTGAACCTTCCCTCATTGGCGATTGGTACAGGCTTAACCGGAAGCCTGGTTGCTACTGTAACGCCTTCCAACGCTACCGACAAGACCGTGACCTGGTCCAGTTCAAACAACTCCGTGGCGACTGTCCAAGGTGGCACAGTCACTGGTGTCGCCGAAGGTACCGCCACTATAACCGCCACAGCGGGAGGGAAATCCGCCACTTGCCAGGTGACTGTCACGAAAACGGTGATCCCGGTCTCGTCGATAGAAGTAGACAAAGGCAACTTGGTGGTCTATGAGGGCAGGAGCGAACAGCTTTCCGCCACGGTAAAACCCGATAATGCCACTGATAAAACCATCAAATGGTCATCCAGCGACGAGACAGTCGCGACCGTGGACGAAAACGGCGTCGTGACGGGAATCAAAGATGGATATGCGACTATCACCGCGGAATCGGGGGGCAAGAAAGACCAGTGTGCGGTGCAAGTTGTTGTTGTCATCATGGAATCCGTGACAATCGAGCCGGCGGAGATCACGGCCTTCCAAGGGGATACAGTCCGTTTTACCGCTAAAGTGTATCCTGAGGACGCTAAAGTCAAGTTTATGCACTGGAATTACAGCGACAGAGATATCTTGCGTCCCATAGTTCTTGAGGATGGTACTGTAGTAGATGACGGATCGTTCGTGACCGTTGGGCCCGGTACGACGGAGGTAAGAGTTGTAGTGAATGCCCAAAGAAGTGCCACCGCCACAGTGACCGTGGTCGAACCAGATTATATGGCCAAGGAAAAGGCTGCTCTCATGGCTTTCTATAACGCCAATAAGGACCACTGGCAGAATCATGAGAACTGGGGTTCGGACGGACAGGTATCCAGCGCATGGGAAGGCGTGAGTATGGATCCGACCGGGACTCACGTGAAAGGGTTGTTCGTCCGTGGTGCCATCGGGAAAATCCCAAAGGAAATAGGAAACCTGACAGAACTTGAGGATTTCAGCATCTGGACCTCTCAAGAGATATCATACGGTATGCCAAAAAGCGCGTTCGGACCGCTTCCGAAGGAATTTGGCAAGCTGAAGAAGCTAAAGTCGATAGTCATGTATGATTACCCTCTGACCGGGAAACTCCCCGAAGAGCTTTTCTCGCTTCCCAATCTTGAGAAGCTATCCATTACCAGAACCAAGTTTATGGACAAGGCTGCTCTGCCTTCCTCGATAGGCAATTTGACGAGCCTCACATACCTCCAGCTAAACGATATCAATCTGTCCGGATCGCTGCCGGCAGAGCTCGGCAACCTGTCGAATTTGACCTGGCTGAACCTCGGGCTCAATGGCCTCACCGGGACGGTGCCTTCGTCTTACTCAGGTCTGGTCAATCTCGAGAATTTCGATTTGACTTACAACAAATTATCCGGTACCTTGCCGGCGTCTCTCGCCAAAATCAAAAGATTCCCTTTGATATGGGGCAGAATAGTCGAATCCAACAGCTTCACACAAGATGACATCCGCAAATCGAAGATACCCGCCCCGATCTCACCGAAAGTCAAGACTATCTCAGGGAAAGACCTTGACATAGAAGAGTTTATCAAAGGCAACAAGTACACTGTCCTGTTCGATGTGGCCGCGGATTTCACCGAGGTGCCAGAATACCTGTCTTCCCTGGAAAACCTCTACAAAAAGGGAAAGAGCAAAGGGCTTGGCGTACTCACATATTTTGACAACAACTCACAATTGGATTCCCCGGATCTTTCCAGGCGTGACAACTTGTTCAAGGAACAGCTGAAGAAATCCGGTGCGGAATGGGAATCCTTCATCCGCCACATGTACGATGAGACCCCTACCGAAGAAGCCCCGTTCTATTCGATACACGGTGAAGGTATATACCCTTACGGCAGTATCAACCAGATAGTTATCATCGGACCTGACGGCACCGTCGACTACACCACACTGGTTGACTCAGACCAGGAAAAGAATGTGGAAAATGCCCTGAAGTACCTCGAAAAAGTTCTTAATGTCTCCATGACACATTATGAGTCAAAGAGTTACGCAAGAGACAAGAAGTACACACAGTTGCATAAGGCTTCCACAGGCAAGGGAATCGACCTGGTCATCACCGGCGACGCTTTCTCCGACAAGGATTTGACAGGCGGCACTTTCGAGAAGGCCGCCAAGCAGGCCATGAACGACTTCTTCAGTGTCGAGCCGATGAAATCCATGAAGAACCGTTTCAACGTCCACATGGTCGAGGCTGTCTCCAAGAATGATGAATATTTCAGCGGCTGCTCAACAGCGTTCAGCGGCGTCTTCGGTGGAGGTTCGGCTGTCGGAGGAAACAATAGCAAAGTCCTGGAATACGCCAAGGTGGCTGTCGGTGACTCCAAGATGGACAATGTCATTGTGCTGGTCCTGATGAACAGCTATCGGGATGGCGGCACATGTTACATGCTCAATCCTGACAACGCCAACATCTATGCTGGCGGAGCCTCCGTCGCCTGGGTCACCTACAAGGATTTCTCCGTATCAGGCGGATTGTCCAGCCTCGCCAACACAGTTGTCCACGAAGTTGCCGGTCACGGGCTCGGGAAACTGGCGGACGAGTACGGCTACATCTTCCAAGGAGAAGTCACCTCCGGCGAGATAGCTTACATCAACAAGGTCCAAAAGTGGAACTGGTACCAGAATATTTCCGTGACTCCCACCAAATCCCAGGTTCCATGGAGCCAATTCATCGGTGACAGCGCTTTCTCTTCCGAGAATATCGGAGTCTATGAAGGAGGTGACACATTCTGGTCAGGCGTCTGGAGACCCACCGAGCAGAGTGTCATGAACGACAGCTACAAGTATTCCACATTCAACGCTCCTTCCCGTTCCCAGATCTACACGAGGATCATGAAACTCTCCGAGGGAGAAAGTTGGAAGTACGACTACAACGCCTTCAAGACCTGGGACAAGGCCCATCCTACCAAGGTGGCCACCAGGAGCATAGTCGAAGTCGACGACGACGAGGTTCCTGTTCACGTTCCTCCCGTCCGTGTCGGCAAAACCTGGAAGGACGTCATCGAAGGGAGATAAAGTGTCATTCTGAGCGAAGCGAAGAATCTTTCAAATTGACGTTAAACGAATAATATTATAGCCATGAAAAAAGCTTATCTACTCACTCTAACCACCCTGACACTTCTTCTCGCCGCATGCGGCCCGAAGGAGGAGCCGATTGATCCGACTCCCACAAACGTGGAGGTTTCGGGCGTGACTCTAAACCAAGCCACTTTGGCTCTGAAGACCGGTGAAACCGGCACCTTGACCGCCACTGTGCAGCCTTCGAACGCCACGAATAAAACCGTGACATGGTCGAGCTCAAACACTTCCGTAGCCACGGTGTCAAACGGCACCGTCACTGCCGTGGCTGAAGGCACCGCCACGATAACCGCCACCGCGGGAAGCAAATCAGCGACTTGCCAGGTTACAGTCAGTAAGAACGTAATCCCTGTAACGTCCATATTGCTCAATCATGACAGTATGGGTCTCGATATGAAGAGAACGTACCAATTGAACGCCACCGTTTACCCCGAGGATGCGACTGATCAGACTATCACATGGTCCTCAAGCGACGAGAGTATCGCTACAGTGGATGAGAATGGACTTGTCACAGGTGTCAGTGAAGGTAAAGCCACTATCATAGCGGCGGCAGGAGGCAAGCAAGCTAAATGCGAGTTTGAAGTGAGTCCTGTCAGTCCGAAGGCTGTCCATCTGGAAACAAATAAGATTACAGTGGAGCTAAAAGACACCCTCAGGTTAAGTTTCACTTACGAGCCGGAATACGCCAAGGTTGAATCCGTCAGATGGAGCACGGACAATATTGGCATATGGGTTGATGACGACGGTCTGATCCACGCCAATAAAGAAGGGACAGCCAATATAAAAGTAATTTTAGGCGCCTTCGTGACTGACATTTGCGAAGTGACTGTCGTCACTCCAGACTATGTGGATAAGGAAAAGAAGGCACTCATCGCTTTTTACAACGCCAATGACGGCGATAGCTGGTCTTACAAGGATAACTGGCTATCGGATATGCCTTTAGAGCTATGGTATGGGATAAGGATGACAGATGACGGCAAACATGTGTCCAAAATAATACTCGAAGCAAATAACGTTAAAGGTTGCATACCCAAAGAAATAGCGGATCTTACCGAACTGGAAGAGATATCAATCGGTAATAAAAACCCTGTTCCCGGTACTTCAGCACCTCTGCCCGAAGAACTTGGCAAGTTGAAGAATCTGAAACGGTTGAACCTTCAGAATTGCTCGCTTAACGGCACATTCCCGAAATCCCTTTTCAATCTTAAGAGTCTGGAACATTTAAGGATTGTCGGCAGCGAGGATATGCGACCTTCCCCGATTCCGAGTAGTATTGGCAATCTGACAAATTTGACTCTATTGGACTTGGGTCATATGAACCTTACTGGGAATATTCCTCCAGAAATAGGTAAGCTGACAGGACTGACGGAGCTCAAATTGTATAATAACCAATTGACAGGAGGGATACCTGCCTCTTTTGGAAGTTTGATCAACCTGAATAAAATAGATCTCTCCGTAAACAAACTTTCTGGCCCGATTCCCACGATGGTAGCCAAGATGGATAACTACTGGAAACTTTGGCCAAGAATCTTTCAAGACAACAACTTCACCATGGATAATCTCAAGAATTCCAAGGTTCCCGCTCCTTTGAGTCCAAAGATACAGTTGCTGTCCGGGGAAGAACTCGATATAACCGAATTTATCTCTAAAAACCAGTACACGGTTCTGTTCAGAATGTATCCTAATGGCAATGCCACTGATTTTCTTTCTAAACTCGCGGCACTTTACAAGACAAACAAAAGCAAAGGGTTGGGAATCCTGTCATATTACGACAACAACGCGTATAATCCGGATAATATCGACAAGATGGACACGCAATTCAAGGAAAGCTTGAGTAAGTCCGGAGCGACATGGGATTCGTTCATCAGACACATGCACGAGGATTATCCACAAGGGGCTCCGTTCTATGCCGAGAAAGGTTTAGACATGTATCCGCTTGGGATACAGAACTGCATTGTTATCTTCGGCCCGGATAATACTGTAGTCTATTCCAGCTTACTCGACCAGTCAAGCGACCATCTGGATAACGCAATCTCTTATCTCCAGACGGTATTCAAGACCACCATCACTCATTACGAGTCCAAGAGCTACTCGCAAGACGGGAAGGTGACCAAATACCAGACAGCCTCTACCGGAAAGGGAATCGACATTGTTATCACAGGCGACGCTTTCTCCGACAGGGAGATGGTAAGTGGTGGCACATTCGAGAAGGCGGCCAAGCAAGCGGTGGCGGACCTGTTCTCGGTCGAGCCTTACAAGTCAATGAAGAACAGGTTCAACATCTATTTCGTCAACGCCGTGTCAAAGCATGAGGAGTATTTTAATGGCTGTTCCACAACCTTTGAAGGAGTCTTCGGGGAGGGATCTGCCGTTGGAGGAAACAACAAGAAGGTCCTCGAATATGCCCAGAAGGCAGTCGGAAGCTCGAAGATGGACAATGTCGCCGTCCTGGTACTTATGAACAGCTTCCGGAAAGGTGGCACCTGCTACATGACGTATCCAGTGGACAAGACTGTCTATGCCGGAGGATCGTCCGTAAGCTGGATCCCGTACAAGGATGTGACTGTGACAGGAGGCGTTTCTGCCCTGGCAAACACCTTAGTCCATGAGCTTGGAGGACACGGAATAGCTAAACTGGCTGATGAATATGCTTACCGAGACCAAGGCATGATGAGTGCGGAAGAAGTCGAGTTAACGAAATACGAACAAAGTAATTATAGCTGGTATCTGAACGTCGACTTCACTTCCGATCCGAAGAAAGTCCTTTGGAGCCAGTTCATTGGCGACAAGAACTTCTCCAGCGAGAACATCGGAGCCTATGAGGGTGGCTTCACATTCTGGAGCGGAATTTGGAGGCCTACGGAGCAAAGCGTCATGAATGACAGCTATAATCATTCCACCTTCAGCGCTCCCTGCCGCTCAATTATATATACCAGGATCATGAAGCTCTCTGAAGGAGAGACTTGGAAGTACGACTACAATGCCTTCAAGACATGGGACAAGGCTCACCCGACAAAGGTCGCCACCAGGAGTATAGTACAGACCGATGGCAATGCTCCTGTCCATGTGCCGCCTGTCGTAGTCGGCAAAACCTGGAAGGAGGTAATCGAAGGAAGGTAGATCCTTCGCTTCGCTCAGGATGACAATGCATCTGAGCCAATAAAAATAAAGCTACTGGCGAGCATTTACCCGGATAGGGCGCGAAGCGCAGCGAGCCAGTAGCTTTATTTTATTGGAATCAATCGCAGCCTAATCCTCGAGGGATTTCTCCAGGTGCTTGCGGATCTCGGCGAGGAACTGGGCGGAGGTCAGCATCTTGGGAGTGATGCCTTCCATCAGGTTCACAAGATCCTTGGTGGCATAGCCCTCGTTGAGTGTGTCAAGGCAAGCGGCCTCGAGCTTATCGGCATAGGCCACGAGCTCAGGAAGGTTGTCCTTCTCTCCCCTCTTGCGGAAAGCGCCGCTCCATGCGAAGATCGTCGCGATCGGGTTGGTCGAGGTCTCCTCACCCTTCAGGTACTTGTAGTAGTGGCGGGTCACAGTGCCGTGGGCGGCCTCATATTCATAATTCCCGTCAGGGCTGACGAGCACGGAGGTCATCATGGCCAGGGAGCCGAAAGCGGTGGAGACCATGTCAGACATCACGTCGCCATCGTAGTTCTTGCAAGCCCAGATAAAGCCACCCTCGGAACGCATGACACGGGCCACGGCGTCGTCGATAAGGGTGTAGAAATATTCTATGCCGGCCTCGGCGAAGCGGTCCTTATATTCCTGGAACACCTCGTCAAAGATGGCCCTGAAACGACCGTCATACTTCTTGGCGATGGTGTCCTTTGTGGCGAACCAGATGCTCTGCTTGAGGGCAAGGGCGTACTGGAAGCAGGAGTGGGCGAAGCTGCGGATAGATTTGTCCGTGTTGTGCATGCCCTGGAGGACACCGGCTCCCTTGAAGTTATGGATAATGGCCTCCTGGGTCTTTCCCGACTCTCCCTCGAACACGAGCTTTGCGGTACCTGGCTCATCCACAACGATATCCACGCTCTTATAGACATCACCGTAGGCGTGACGGGCGATCGTGATGGGCTTCTTCCAGAACTTCACGGCCGGATGGATCGAAGGGATGGTGATAGGGGTACGGAACACGGTTCCGTCCAGCATCGAGCGGATGGTTCCGTTCGGGCTCTTGTACATCTCCTTGAGGTTGTACTCGGTCATCCTCTGCGCGTTAGGAGTGATGGTGGCGCACTTGACGGCCACACCATACTTCTTGGTGGCGTTGGCGGCATCAATGGTAACTTGGTCGGAGGTCTTGTCCCTGTTAGGGAGGCCGAGGTCATAGTATTCGGTCTTAAGGTCCACGAAAGGAAGGATGAGCTCATCCTTTATCATTTTCCAAAGGATCCTGGTCATCTCGTCGCCGTCCATCTCGACAAGCGGCGTGGTCATTTTGATTTTTTCCATTTTATTTGCGGTTTTTGTAATAATTCATCAGGCAGCCGTCGGCGAGAATCTGGCGCTCGTCAGCGGTGAGGTTCTTGAAATAGAGGTGGATAGGCTTGATCTCACCAGCCTTGGTGATAACCTTGGCGTCGATCTCCTCGGAACCGTTAAGAATGGCCTCACGGATTCCAGGAACGAATACCATGTCACCGGCCTCGTAGTCGAACGGAGTCTCCGGGGCGATCGTGAACGGGAGGATACCCCAGTTGATACAGTTGGAACGGTAGCGCTTGGTGGCGTACTCGTAGCAGATGTTGGCGTCACCGCCTAGAACCTTCTGGCAGGAAGCGGCCTGCTCGCGGGCTGAACCGTCACCCGGCTTGTTGGCGAACACGCAGGAGCCGAAGGAAGTGTTGACAGAAGAGACACCGAGTTTCGCGAGGGTCATGGCGATATTTGAAGGGGCCTCACCCTGACGACGCTCGAGATCCTGGGCCTGGATCCTCTTGGATATCCCGACATATTCAGGAACCCTTCTTGAGAGGGCGAACTCGCTGAGCTTGAGAGGATTCGAACGATAGCTGGATGTTTCTCCAGAAGGTATCAACTCGTCGGTGGTCGTCACAGGGTCGTGGATAACAGCGGCCAGCTCGAGAAGCATGTTGTCCTCCATCGGGTACATCTTCGGCCAGTCCTTGATGTTAGGTCCGTAACGGAGCTCAACGCTGAGGTCCTCTTTGCCGAAGCCATTGTAAACACGGCTCTTGTAGATGCGGTCATCGAACTCGTAAGGCTTGTGGGTGTCCTCATAATCAATGTCAGTGGCAGCGGTGATGACTCCACCGTTAGCGGCTGTGGCGGCAATCGAGCGAGCATCCATCAAAGATACGAGTGAAAGCTGGCCCTGACCGGGCTTGGAGCCTTCCCTGTTGGGGAAGTTACGGGTGGTGTGGCGGATGGAGAATCCGTTGTTGGCGGGCACATCACCAGCACCGAAGCAAGGTCCGCAGAAAGCGGGTTTGATCACGACACCGGCCTCGAGGAGCTCTTCGGCGATATGATTGCGGGTAGTCGCGAGATATACAGGAGTCGACTGCGGATAAGCGCTCATGGTGAAATAGTCATTGCCAATGGTCTTGCCCTTCATAATGGAAGCGGCCTCGGAAAGGTTGTCATAAGTACCTCCGGAGCAACCAGCGATAAGAGCCTGGTCAGCGCATACCTTGCCGTCCTTGATCTTTGACAGGAGATCGATCTGCACCTTGTCGCCGAAACGCTTCTTGGCGTCTTCCTCGACAGCCTTGAGAATACCCTCGGGATCAGCCTGCAACTCGTGGATAGTGAATGCGTTGGAAGGATGGAACGGAAGGGCGATCATGCTCTCCTGGGTGGAGAGATCGATGCGGATCATGCTGTCGTACCATGCGACCTTGCCGGGCTTGAGCTCCTTAAAGCACTCAGGACGGCCATGGATCTCATAGTGCTCCTTGACCTTCTCGTCAGTGACCCAAATGGAGCTGAGGCAGGTGGTCTCGGTGGTCATCACGTCGATTCCGTTGCGGAAGTCGATAGGAAGCTCCTTGACGCCAGGACCGGCGAACTCAAGCACCTTGTTCTTGACGAAACCACTCTCGAATACTTCCTTAACGAGGGATATAGCCACATCATGAGGGCCGACTCCATGCTTGGGCTTACCCTCAAGCCATACCAAGACAACCTCAGGAGCATTTATGTCCCATGTGTTGTGGAGAAGCTGTTTCACAAGCTCACCGCCACCTTCACCGACACCCATGCATCCAAGGGATCCATAGCGGGTGTGGGAGTCAGAACCGAGAACCATACCGCCACAGGTGGCAATGGCCTCACGGACATACTGGTGGATAACCGCCTGGTTGGCAGGAACATAGATACCACCGTACTTCTTAGCCGCGGAAAGGCCGAACACATGGTCATCCTCATTGATGGTGCCACCGACAGCGCAGAGGGAGTTGTGGCAGTTGGTCATCGCATAAGGAATAGGGAATTTCTCCAGGCCGCTGGCGCGGGCTGTCTGGATAATACCTACGTAGGTGATGTCGTGGGACGCCATGGCATCGAACCTGATCTTGAGCTTGGTACCATTAGTACCCTGGACATCATGAGAACGGAGGATACCATAAGCGATGGTGTTCTCGCGGGCCTCGTCTTTACCGGGCAATCCCTCGGGATTGTCAACGATCGTTTTTCCGTCAAGGAGATACACTCCATGTTGGATCATTTCTACCATAATTGTGTGGTTTTAAGAATATTAATTAGTTAATGAATCAACAAATATCGTGAGCGCCAACATGTCGGCGGCACCTCCTGGCGAGATGCCCTCCGCATCGTAACGCATTTTCATTTTTCTCAATCCTTCCTCGCTGAAATCATCCAGCAGGGCTTTCGCCTCCTCCTTCACCTCTTGGGCCCTCTGGTACCCGACCCTGTGAATAACACATGTGTCATCCAAGGTCGACATGATCCTGAGCAAAGTCTTCTGAAGCAACCGATCGTTTTCCGCAGTGCCGTCCGGGCCCGGCCGCGTCCATCCTCGCGTCGCCCTTCGACTCTGCTCAGGGCTCGCTGCGGCTGAGTACGGCCTAAGCCCGGCGGCACCTGCGGAGCGTACATCAGTGCACTGCCTAAGTCCGGCGGCACCTGTGGAGCGATAAAACGGCAGCCAGTCCTCGAAGAGAGGCTTGTAGCCTTCTTGAGCCAGCTGGAGAGCACCCTTGACCCCGTGCTCTTTAACAGCTTTGGCACCGTGGGAATCATTACCTGCAGCAAGCAAACCAGAAAGTTCAGCGATTCTTTCAGATAGTTCCGTAACCGTGAAACGTAAAGGTCTATCAGTCAATATATTAGCAATTAGTGCGTGGTCATTATTCACCAGGCATATTTGCCTATTATCTTGATATTCATTTAGTTGCGAATCACGGGCAATTGTCAGAGCCGCAATCGCAGCGAGGCCTAATGCGAATATCGCTCCGCGATAAGTGTTTACTCCCCGGGTATATTCCAGCACTTCCGCCTCAATCGCCTTTCCGAACCCCACAATCGAATCTTTGTCCATCTGACTGCTCAATGACGGAAGATGGTGGATGAAGGAGCGGCGAATAACATCGATACTGCCATTCATGAGGACATAGTCCATATCGCTGTGAGCACCATTGCCATCCTTGTCAACAAGTCCTGGCTTCATAGGAGTGTCAAGTTCGATCCTAAGAGCCCGGGCCATCAACTCTGCCACAAGATAAGGCCATGTCGTCGGGGGCGTCAAGGCTGCGGCTGCTTGGAAACTCCCATGTTCCAATGACTTACGAACATCCGATGCCTGAACATTCCCGAGTCTGGGAATCTCAATGACTGAGATGCCTTGAGGCGGAAGGACCTCCTTCATAATGACATTGTAGCGGTCGGTAAGCGGATCAGACGGCTCAGTCCCGACGAAACGGACAGTCACACCAAGAGCCGGGGCGATATGCCTGGCAAAGAGATCGAGATCGAGTCTCATCTGGGTCTCTGAGGCCTCCGTGAGATCTTTTAGGAAATATGTCGGGAAAGTCGCCGCGGAGATTTGGTAATCACTGCCTTCCAGGACAGTGGCAAGGTCCCTACAGCCGCTTCGGATCATCTCGAGCCTTTCCTCATACGGGAACAACGACACATCCTCCTTGACCGGAATCACAAACAGTTTCTCAACCTGCTCAGAAGCCTTCTCAACAAGATAACGATGACCCAGAGTGAACGGGTTGGCGTTCATGATGACGACTCCTGAAGATTCTTCGCTTCGCTCAGAATGACAGGTCACACCTGCCAGATAATCCTCGAGACCGTGACCGTTTTCCATGAGAATCGCGAGAGGGGCGGAAGCTATGGTGTGGAAACCGAGGCTGGTGAATATAGCTTCGTTCTCGGGCTTGGTGAAAACCTTAAGATTAATTATTCCGTCAGCAGAGGCTTGAGCGATAATGTGGGAGACCAACGGAGCGACAAGTCCTCTTGATCTCGCGGAAGCATCCACGGCAACACATTTGATGACATCCCCCTTCAAACCGGCCCCCGCGACAATGGAACCGTCTTCACCAAGGACACAAAAATAATTGTCGACAACCTCCAAGCGCAAACCATTGGTTGCGAGGAAGTTCTCGACCTGTCTCCTGAATCGCGTTGAACTCAGCGGGATGCTCTGTATCTCAACTATGTTTTCTTCTGTCTGCACCTTATGCAAGCTTTCCAATACTCCCGGTTCCGCCTGCCGTGGAACAACTACGCAAATGTAACAAATCGTTACAGATAAACAAAGCTTTTCTTATAAATTTAAATAATTATCAACCATTTGGTCGATTTTCGCAAGCAATTCTTCAGTAGTGTGAGTTTTTGCCCTCATGCAATGCCGGACTTCGTTGCTGCACAACAAACACCTCCTCGGCTCCAGTCCCAGATCCCCCCTGCCAATGGGTTGAGGTATAACCGCCGCCGGAACAGCCGTCGAGCTTAGGCCGTACTCAGCCGCAGCTCCGTCCTGAGCTTGTCGAAGGGCGAAGCGAGAATGGACGCGGCCGGGCTCGAGCGGCTGGCCGGCGGAAACTATAACATCCAAATCCAACAAGCGACCGAGAGGATGGGAATCCTCGATTTGGCAGGCAAGGCGCTTGGCCTCGACTGGAGACAAGGGAACAAGGAAGAAGCCTTCATATCCGGTCTCCAAGTCACGAAGCTCCTCAAATTCAACACGAAACGCCTCACGGACAGCCCGAACACCAGCCTCGGCGACAACCAAGGACGAACGGTTTCTTTTGACCGGTCCGGGCAGCTGCACAGTAAGGCATAAAAGCGAAAGGCCAGGATTGGCTTCCAGCAGCTCGCGCTGCCGCCGCACCCTGGCCTCTCGGCTCTCAAGTATTTTCTCCAGAGTCACTTACTGGATGTTGTAGATCTTGTCGAGG
This sequence comes from uncultured Bacteroidia bacterium, assembly GCA_902785575.1. Lineage (GTDB taxonomy): Bacteria > Bacteroidota > Bacteroidia > Bacteroidales > UBA932 > Cryptobacteroides. The sequence continues at coordinate 18,519 of CACZZF010000019.1, forward strand.
ACTTTCCCATGACGATCCATGACGATACCGACGACCTTGTCTCCGAAAGGCAGAGGATCAGGAACACCGATCACACTTGTCGCCTTGGCGGCCAGGTCATGGATATCGACAACCTTCAACCCGGCCTCCTTGAGACGCTCAGCGATCTCAGGACGGCGAGGATTGACCGCTATTCCATATTCAGTGACAACCACATCGACGCCAGCGCCAGGAGTGATCAGAGTCGTGACCTTCGGGACGACGCAAGGGATGCGTCCCCTAAGCAGAGGGCACACGATAATTGACAACGCGCTGTCTTCGGCGGTGTCGGGATGACCACCCACAGCCCCACGGATGATTCCATCAGAACCGACGAGAACATTCACATTGAAGTCGACGTCGACCTCGAGGGCGGAAAGAATCACGATATCAAGGGCGTGGACAGCGGACCCGGGATTATCAGCGCTGGCATATTCGACCGCGCTGACCTCCTGATGTGTCTGGTCAGAGGCGATAGACTCGGCGGCGACTTTGTCAAACGACTGGACATCAATGAGTTTCCCGATCAAACCCTCTTCATGAAGCTTAACCATGTGAGCAGTGATACCACCAAGGGCGAAAGAAGCCTTGATTCCCTTCTCTATCATGCTCTCCTTGATGTACTTCACTGCAGCCAGGGATGCTCCGCCGGTACCTGTCTGGATAGAGAAACCATCCTTGAAGTAACCGCTGTTGATAATCACCTGCGCGGCCTGCTGGGCAAGCAATATGTCACGAGGATTCTTGGAATCACGGATAGCGCCAGAAGAAATCTTCGAGCTGTCACCAACCGAATCCACTACCACGACAGATTCGACATCGCAGGAAGAGATTGACTTGGGATAGTTAGGATAGGCCACAAGGTCGTCGGTCAGGACAACCACATGATCGGCGTACTTGGCGTCCGGAAGAGCGTATCCGAGAGATCCGCAGATAGACTTAGCGTTCTCGCTGCGGGGGCAACCGGAAGCGTTACCCAACTCATCACATGATGAAGCGCCAAGGAAGGCGACATCGATGTGAAGCTCACCGTTGGCGATAGCGCTGCCCCTGCCACCATGTGAACGGAACACGACAGGCTCAGCCATAAGGCCATGGGATATCTCATTGGCAAGCTCACCGCGAAGTCCCGAGGTGGAAATGCCGGTGATGACACCAGCCTTGATATGCTCGATCAGAGGAGCGTGGACATCCGAGAGGCTCGAAGCGGCAAGTTTGAGGTCCTTGAAACCCATCTCAGCCAACTTGGCGACAACCAGGTTAACGACCTTGTCTCCACCGCGGAAATGATGGTGGAAAGATATGGTCATGCCATCCTTAAGGCCAGAGCGGCGGATGGCTTCTTCCAAAGAGACTACTTTAGTGTTTCTCATGACAGTTCCTCCTCATTCAATATTCCTGAAGCGACAGCCAAGGCGATCACCCTTTCGGCGCGCAGCACGACCGGGCGGTCAACCATCTTGCCATTGACGGCAATGACACCGGATCCCTTCTCGCGGGCCTCCTTGATAGCCGCGATGATGCGCAGAGCCTTATCAATGTCTTTCTGCTTGGGAGCGAATACTTCATTGACCACCTGGATCTGACGGGGATTGATGATTGACTTCCCGTCAAAACCAAGATTCTTGATCAACTCAACTTCCTTGCGGAAGGTCTCCATGTCGTCGAGGTTGGAATATACAGTGTCGAAGCAAGCGATACCCGCGGCCCTGGCGGCGACAACTATAGTCTCCCTCGCGAGAAGGAGCTCAGAACCTTCCGGAGTACGGGGAGTCTTCAAGTTGGCGGTGTAGTCCTCGGCTCCGAGAGCGATACCCATCATCCTCTTCGACGCGGTGGCGATCTCATAAGCATTGACAATACCCAAGGCGCTTTCGATAGCCGCCATGATCTGGGTGCGTCCGACGCAACCGAGTTCCTCCTCGACCTTGATGATCTCAGCCTCGAGCTCACGGACCTCGTCAGCGGTCTCGGTCTTCGGCATACGGATAACATCGACCCCGGCTTTCACGACAGCCTCCACGTCCTTTTTTCCGTACGGAGTGTTGAGGGGATTAATCCTGACCACCATCTCGGTGTCACCGTAGTCGATAGTCTTGAGGGCATTGTAGACCAGGAGGCGGGCGGCGTCCTTTTCGGCCATCGTCACGGAATCCTCAAGGTCAAGCATAATCGAATCCGGCCCATAAATATGGGCATCCGCCATCATCCCGGGATTGTTGCCCGGAACGAACATCATTGTTCTTCTAAGCCTTTCCATACTACTTCCAGACATCTTTGCCGGTGGCGCGGACAGCGGCGGCGGTTACTCTCGCGCGGATCGTGCAATCCAAGGCACCCTTATCCGTTGCTTTGACATACGCGTCAGAGATACCGAGGCCTTCGAGGGTCTCGGTGATCACCGACTTGATCTGCCGCCCGAACTGGGCAGCCACAGAGCTTTGAAGCTCTACCTGAAGGCCTTCACCCGGTCCGATCTGGATCATGATGTCCCCGGACTCGAGAGTGCCGGCCACAGCGTTCTTTACTTCCATGGTTAGAGTGATCAATTATAAATTGTTTGCGAAAATAGGTCTTTCCCTTATAATTTCAAAGCGTTTTAATGAATAGTTATGAACATTTTTCAACATTTGTCCACAATTCATAAAACAAACACGCTGAGGACTGTCATCAATTAGTCCTCAGCGTGATGAATATTCAGTTTTAAATTATAGAACTACTTGACCCTCAGTTTCTTACCGATTCTGAGAACGGTGCGTTCCGAGATACCGTTGAGCTGGCAGATCTTCTTGACTGTAGTGTGATACTTCCGAGCGAGAGCACCAAGAGTATCGCCCTGCTTGATCGTATGATACTGGGCGGCGGCCGCGGCCTTCCTCTCCTCCTCAGCCTTCTTCTCAGCCTCGACCTTGTCCTGGGTGTCTCCCTCGATGATATCGATCTCTTCCTGCTCGTCCTCGGGGACGTAATTGCTGGAAGCGTTGAGATACTTCTTCTTCAAGGTGAAGAACCTGTGCCTGAGCTCGCCAGTATTGAAATCGATCAGCCATTCCGGATCGAAAGCGTAACCTTTGTAACGGGTCTCGAAGTGGAGGTGCGGACCGGAGGAGCGGCCAGTGGAGCCTCCAAGACCTATGATTGAACCGGCGTTGACCCAGTCATCTTCGTTGACCATAATCTTAGACAAGTGGGCATAGAAAGTCTCCAGCCCGTTCTCGTGACGAAGAATAATGAGGTTGCCGTAGCCTTTGTAATATTTCGCCAGGCGCACCTTCCCGTCGAAAGCCGCATAGACCGGAGTCCCTGTCTGGAGAGGCAGGTCAGCTCCCTGATGGCGGCGACGATGGCGGTAACCAAACTTGGAGAACACCTTGGTCTGGTTAGGGCACTTGTACTGGCTAAGCGAATCCACCACCCAGATCCCGATCTCATTCGGGAGACTCTCCAGGGTCGCATGGTAAGGATCCGGATAATCATGAGTCCAATGATCGGAAAACACCTCGTTGGAGACAATATAGGAAGGATCTTTAATATACTTCCAGGTGTAGTCGGCAAAGAGGATGATCTTGATATGGGGATTGGCTGTCGAGAGGGTGTCCATCGCCTTCGCGGTGGTCTCATCCATCGACTGGACCGGTTGCAGAGCCGGTCTTGGAATCAGCAGTTCCGCTTGCTTCTTTGTCGTGATCGTGCTGTCTTGCGCCATACCGGCGAAAGGCAGGAGGCAGAATGCGACAGCGGCCGCTATCTTGCTAAACTTTCGCATCGAATTTCTCTATTAACAAACGCTTTGTCAGCTCGACCTTCTCCTCAAGGAGGGAGTCTGAGGTGGCCTCGCAGATGAAACGGAGATAAGGCTCCGTGTTGGAAGGACGAATGTTGAACCACCAGTCCGGGAACTCAACCCTATAGCCGTCGAAGTCCATGGTGGCGGTAGGGGTCTCTAAAGAAGTGAAATAGTCCCTGACCGCGTCCATCGCGCCTTTCTTGTCTTCTATACGGAAATTAATCTCACCTGAATTCTTGTAACGAGCGATCCTGTTGATAAGCATGCTCAAGCTGACGCCACGCATCTTCATCGCCGCTACTACCCTCAGAATCAACATCGAAGCCAGAAGGCCGCTGTCGGAATAGAAGAAGTCACGGAAATAGTAGTGACCGGCAAGCTCTCCGCCCCAGACACCATCCAACTCACGCAGCTTCTTTGCGGCGAACGCGCGTCCGACCTTCCAGGTCTCCATCTGGCAACCCATCGGAGCCAGATATTCCCCGACCGCCTTGGAGCTGCGAATATCCTGAAGGACTATCCCCTTCAGTCCCCTCTCCTCGACAAAGTAATGTCCTAAGACTGCGATCATGAGGTCAGGGGAAATGAACCTGCCCTCATCGTCCACGAACATGACCCTGTCAGCATCACCATCATAAATGACTCCCACATCGGCGCCGACTTCCCTGACAAGCTCCTGGAGAGGTTCCACATTCTTGGGAATCAGCGGGTTGGCCTCATGGTTAGGGAAGGTTCCGTCAAGATCCTCGAAAATATATGTCGGCTCATCACCGAATATTTCCCTGGCATAAAGAGCTGCCATACCGTTGGAGAGGTCGAAAGCGATGTTCAGGCAAGAGTAATCGCCCTTGAACTTCATCAGGAAGTCGAGATAATCTTTATGAATATCCATCTCGACAACCTTTCCCTTTACCGGAGCCGGAGGAGTGGGTCTGCCTGACTCAATCCATTCCTGAATCTGCCCGAGGCCGGAATCCAGGCCTACAGGAAGGGCGTTCTCCCTGGAAACTTTCATTCCGTTGTACTCCCTGGGGTTGTGGGAAGCGGTGATCTGGACCGAAGCCTTGAAACCATAATTGGCCGTTCCGAAGTACACCATCGGAGTGGTGCTGAGGCCGATGTCATATACGTCCGCACCGGCGTCGGTTATGCCTTTAAGCAGATATTCATGTACTTCCGGAGATGACACCCTGCAATCCCTTCCGACAAGGACCTTGTCGGTCGAGAGAAGCTCAGGAAGGAAATAACCGACCTTGTAGGCCGTGTGGCGGTCGAAATCCACATCGTAGATACCGCGTATGTCGTATGCGTGAAAAGCTCCCATGGTATTGTATTATTTTATTTAATTTTAGTGGAGTATCGGGCGGGGACCCTGCCCTTGGCTATATTAATCAATTTCTTGGATATTATCTTCTTGCGGATAGGAGGGACATGGTCGACGAAAAGGTCTCCGTCAAGATGGGACATCTCATGCTGGATCATCCTACATGCGAACTTGTCGAATGTCTCTGTCTTTTTCTCAAGGTTCTCATCGTAGTACTCCACCGTCATGCTCTCGGGCCTGGACACGTCACAATAAATCCCGGGAATACTCAGGCATCCCTCGGAATATGTGCATTTTTTCTCACTTTCCTCGATGATCTCAGGATTGATCATCACCCTCGTGAAACCTTCCAGATAGGGATAGATGTCGGCCATATCCCTACCGTCCACGATCAAGACCCTGACGCTCTCCCCTATTTGGGGAGCGGCCAGACCGCAGCCTTCCGCCTTGGCCAAAGTGTCTTTGAGGTCAGCCACAAGGTTGTCGATATATTCCTTGCCGGAGAGATCCACCGGAACGGCGACTTCCCTCAACACCTCTGATCCAAAAAGATATATTGGTTTTACCATAAAACTCAATCTTTGTTAGTCCTGTCCAAATAACTCTGAAGGATAATAGCGGCGCTGATCTTGTCGACAGAATTCTTGTCACGCCTGTCTTTAGCCTTCATCCCACCGTCGATCATGGCCCTATGGGCAAGGACCGAGGTGAACCTCTCGTCCTCGAGAGTAACCGGGATGGACGGGAACTTCTTCGCGAGATTCTTCAGGAAAGCGTCCACGTCCGCCGCGGCCTCGGACGGAGTATTGTCCATGTTCATCGGATAACCTACCACGAATCGGGCCACAGTCTCCTTTTCAGCATAATTTTTGAGATAATCTATTATCTTTGCAGCGGGAACCGTGTCCAGGGGTGAGGCGAAGATTCCAAGCGGGTCGCATACCGCGACCCCGACGCGCTTGCGTCCGTAATCTATTCCTATGATCCTGTCCATGAACCGACAAAGTTAACGAAAAAGACGTTCAAGTCAAAATTATATGTCTAAAGACAAGAAACATACCTCCACAAGGAACTACCGGCTCACCGTGGTAGATGACGACACCCACGACCAGTTGTGGGTTAGGAAATTCACCAAGTTGAACCTGGTGATCTGGATCATTACCGCCGTGGTCGTCACATTGGTGCTATTCTGGTGTCTTGTGGCCCTTACACCCGTCAAGACCCTTATACCAGGCTATCCTGACGCCAGGACCAAGCATGACGCGATCCAGAACGCCATAAGGATCGACTCATTGGAGAATGTGATAGCGAGATGGGAGCTATATTCAGAGAATCTCCGCAGAGTCGTCGACGGGGAAGCTCCACTGAAGATCGACAGCATTATGGAGGCCCGTTCCAAGGAGAAGGAGATGTCAGAAAAAGATCGCAAGGAGTTGGCTGCCAAGGACTCCCTGCTCCGCAAAGAAGTCGCGGCTGAGGATCGTTTCGACATAGCCTCAGGCAGCCCTAAGACTCTTCCGATCGAAGGGATGCACTTCTTTACACCTCTTAAGGGTGTAGTCTCTCAAGGATATGACAAAGCCCTCCATCCGTACATAGATATCACCGCTCCTGGCAACTCGGTTGTAATGTCCGTTCTGGACGGCACGGTCATCTCCGCTGGTTGGACAGATGAGGAGGGTTACACCATCCGCATCCAGCACGACGGCGATATCATCTCAGTCTACAAGCACAACCAAAAGCTCACCAAGAAGACTGGGGACAAGGTCACCGCCGGGACCCCGATAGCCATAGTGGGCGGCACCGGAAGCACCGCGGAAGGAGACCACCTCCATTTCGAGCTTTGGCACAAGGGAGAGGCTGTGGATCCCACAAAATATATCAGTTTCTGATGGAGAAGAGAAGAATAGCCATACTCGGATCCACAGGATCCATCGGAAGACAGACTCTCGATGTGATCCGGGAGCATCCGGACTTGTTCGAGGTTGAGTTGCTCACCTGCAACAGCAGTTTCGTCACCATTGCCGCCCAGGCCAGGGAGTTCGACGCCAACAATGTCGTCATCTGTGACGAGACCCGGTACAAAGTGCTTTCAGATGCCTTGGGAGACACTGACACTAAGGTTTTCGCGGGCATGAAATCAGTCTGTGACCTGGTCACTTCGGACAGGGTCGATATAGTGGTCGCCTCAATGGTGGGATTCAGCGGGTTGGCCCCGACTATCGCGGCTTTGAAAGCAGGTAAAGTGATAGCTCTCGCCAATAAGGAGACCCTTGTCGCCGCCGGATCGATTGTGATGGGGCTGTCCCGGAAATACAATGCGCCGATCCTGCCTGTCGATTCCGAGCATTCGGCCATATTCCAGTGTCTGCTCGCCGCCCAGGGAAACAAGGTTAGCAAGATTCACCTGACCGCCTCCGGAGGCCCTTTCAGGACTTGGGACAAGGAGAAGATCGCGGTCGCCACGAAGGACATGGCCCTGAAGCATCCCAATTGGAGCATGGGCTCCAAGATCACGATTGACTCCGCCACCATGATGAACAAAGGCTTCGAAGTCATCGAAGCCAGGTGGCTGTTCAACACCCCTGTGGACAAGATCCATGTGGTAGTCCACCCGGAATCCGTGATCCACTCCATGGTCGAGTTCGAGGACGGGGCGGTAATCGCCCAGATGGCCTCCCCCGATATGCGGGAGCCTATACAGTTCGCCATCGGTTTCCCTGAAAGGCTGCCCTTGGGCAACAAGAAACTGGATTTCGCCGCTCTTGGGACCCTTTCTTTCTTTGAACCGGACCTGGACAAATTCCCCGCTCTTGGATTGGCTTTCAAGGCTATTGAAAAAGGCGGGAATATTCCTTGCGCCCTCAACGCCGCCAACGAATCCGCTGTCGCGGCCTACCTGAAAGATAAGATTCCTTTCTACGGTATCTCCAATGTGGTCAGGGAATGCATGGAGAGAATCCACTTTATAGCAGAGCCGACTATAGACGACATATTCGAGACCAACAAGCAGGCCCGTTCCATGGCCGACGAGATCATTGTCTCAATGGGGAAAAAAGCCTGACACGCCATGGATGTTTTGATGAAAATCCTTCAAGTGATCCTGGCACTGTCGGTGCTGATCATTATCCACGAGTTCGGCCATTTCACCTTCGCCAAGTTATTCGGGATCAGGGTTGAGAAATTCTACCTGTTCTTTGATATTTCCGACAAGAAGCTTTTCAGTACAAAGGGACGCTTCTTCACCAAGCTGTTCCCGAAAGCGAAGGACTGGGAGACTGAATATGGCATCGGTTGGCTTCCCCTCGGAGGTTATTGCAAGATAAGCGGGATGATCGACGAGAGCATGGACACAGAGGCTCTCAAGAAGGAACCCCAACCCTGGGAATTCCGCACGAAACCGGCTTGGCAGAGGCTTCTGGTAATGGTCGGCGGTGTTCTGTACAACTTCATATTCGCCATATTGTGTTACATAGCCATCATGGCGATATGGGGCAGTTCTTATATCAAGAACGAAGGAAGCAAAATCTACCCTGACGCCCTCGCTATCGATATGGGTTTCAAGGCCGGTGACGAGATCCTGAGGATGGACGATTATGTGCCCGAGAACTTCGGGATGCTCCAGGCGGACCTGGCCCGAAGGAATATTCACAAAGTTGTTGTCCTCAGGGATGGGGACACTGTTGATGTCTATATCGACCACTCGAAGATCGGAGAGGTTCTCAATTCCCCCGGGATGTTCGACCTGGCCGTTCCATTCGTGATAGATTCAGTGATGAGCGGTTCCCCGAATGTCGGTGCGGGGCTTTTGAGAGGTGACCGGATAGTTGCCTTGGACAGCGTCAGCACTCCGTTCATCCAAGACATGAAGGCTTATCTCGCCAATGTGCCCGGCGATTCTGTCACGGCCCACATTCTCCGCGGGGCTGACACCCTCGCTATCCCTGTACTGGTCGACACGGAAGGACGTATTGGGGTATATACCCAAGTACCCTCATACACAACAAAGACATACTCAGTGCTCCAGGCTATTCCCGCCGGGTTCAACCTCACTTTCGAGACCATCGGAGGCTATCTGCGGGATCTCAAGCTCGTGGCATCGCCCAGCACGGAGGCATATAAGTCTGTGGGCAGCTTTATCGCTATAGGTCAAGTGTTTCCGTCCACATGGGACTGGTTCCGCTTCCTTCATATCCTGGCCTTGCTCTCTGTCATGCTCGGCGTTATGAATTTGCTTCCGATCCCGGCTCTGGACGGCGGCCATATAGTCTTCTGCCTTTACGAGATGCTGACCGGGCGCAAGCCGAGCGACAAGTTCCTGGAAGTGGCGCAGATAATAGGTATGATCCTGCTGATGCTGCTGATGATACTGGCCTTCGGGAACGACATCCGCCGTCTGTTCCACTAATTTTTTCCATTGTATTTTCCATGGAAATGTGTAAATTCGCCTTTCCTTTCGAAGGACGGATTTAACAAATATATTTTCCATGGGAGGTTTCTTCGGAACTATTTCAAAACGGGAGTGTGCCACCGACCTTTTCTACGGCACAGATTACAACAGCCATCTTGGGACCCGCCGCGGCGGTCTCGCGACCTTCGACCCTGAGCGGGGATTCATGAGAGGCATCCACAGCCTTGAGAACGGATATTTCCGCAGCCGGTTTGAGGATGAACTCAGCAAGTTCACAGGCAATTCCGGAATCGGAATCATCAGCGACACTGACGCACAGCCAATGCTGGTCAATTCCCATCTCGGGAGGTTTGCCCTCGTCACCGTGGCCAGGGTCGGGAACGCCGAAGCTCTCGCAAAAAAATTCCTTGATGAAGGAATGTACCTTACGGAGTTCAGCAGCGGGAAGATCAACATCACGGAGCTTGTCAGCCTGCTTATAGTAAGGGGGAAAACCTTTGTGGAAGGCATTGAGAACGTGTTCCGGGAAGTCAAAGGATCCTGCTCGATGCTGATCCTGACCGAAGACGGGATAATCGCCGCCAGGGATGCCTGGGGCCGTACCCCTATAGCCATCGGATCAAAAGACGGAGCTATGGCTGTCAGTTCCGAAAGCACGGCGTTCGCCAATCTCGGATTCAGCACGGATCGATTTGTCGGACCAGGCGAGATCGTGCGGTTAAAAGCTGACGGAGTGGAACAGCTTAGGGCGCCGAATCCCCGCAAACAGGTCTGCTCCTTCCTATGGATATATTACGGTTTCCCTACCTCCTGCTATGACGGGAAGAATGTCGAGGAAGCCAGGTTCGCCAGCGGTAAAGAGATGGGAGAGCAAGAGGACATCGAAGTCGACTGCGCTTGTGGCGTTCCAGACAGCGGAATCGGTATGGCGGTCGGCTTCGCTGCCGGCCACAAGGTCCCTTACATGCGCACCATAGCCAAATATACCCCGACTTGGTCTCGTTCATTCATGCCTTCATATCAGAGCATGAGGGATCTTGTCGCCAAGATGAAGCTTATCCATAATGTGGATATGCTCAAGGGCAAAAAGGTTCTATTCTGCGATGACAGCATTGTCCGCGGCACCCAGCTTCGGGACAACACCCGCCAGCTACATGAGAGCGGAGCCAAAGAGATCCACATGCGAATCTCCTGCCCTCCTCTCGTATTCGGATGCCCCTTCCTCAACTTCTCCACAAGTAAGACTGAGATGGAGCTGATTACCCGCAGGATCATCGGGCAATTCGAAGGAGACCCCGACAAGAATGTTGAGAAATACACTGACTCGACTACTCCGGAATATGCCCGCATGGTAGATGAGATAGCCCGCCAACTGAATCTCGACTCCTTGAAATTCAACACGATAGAGACTCTTGTCAAGAGTATAGGACTCCCCAGGGAGGACCTTTGCCTCCATTGCTTCGACGGCTCGTCAGCCTTCACTCTCGAAGAAGAGAACAAATAAATGAAAGCCTTTTTTCTCGCCTTCATGGTGGTGGTATTCGCCACCACTTTCTATGTCGCCTGGCATATCTGGCGGCTGGTTCCGTCCGGATGGTTCCTAAGGCTTGTGATAGTAGGACTGTTCCTGGCTTGGATGGCGAGTTTCTTCATAGGCTTCGCCTTCTTGGAGAGGATCCCGTACAGGGCGGCCATTCCCCTTTATCAGATCGGAAACACTTGGCTGATAGCGTTTTTGTACTTGGCCCTGGCTTTCATTGTTCTGGATATTCTGTCACTCTGCCATCTGCTTCCAAAGGGTTTTCTAAAAGAGTCCTGGACAATGCTTGGAGCAATCGCCGGTGTTGTTACCCTGCTTTTGTTAGCGGGCAGTATACACTATCGCAATAAGCACCGGGAAGAGTTGATGCTAGAGACTTCAAAACCTTTGGAGAAGCCCCTAACGGTGGTTCTCGCCAGCGACCTTCATCTTGGCTACCACAACCGCAAGGCTGAACTGGGACGGTGGATAGACCTGTTCAACGCCGAGAATCCGGATCTGGTTCTGATTGGCGGGGACATTATCGACAGGAGTTTGAGACCGGTCATCAGAGACAACTATGCCCCGGAGTTCAAGAGGCTTTCCGCTCCGATCTGGACCGTCCTTGGGAACCATGAATATTACAGCGATGTCGAAGGCTCTGAGAAGTTTTTCAAAGATGCCGGAATCAGCTTGTTGAAAGACAGTTACATCGACACTCTCGGCATCCGCATCGTAGGCCGGAACGACCGCTCCTACCCCTGCCGGCCGGCCTTATGGGAGATCCTTCCAAAGGACGATGTTGATGAAGTATCTGACTCTGAGGAAAGCCTGCCACAGGCGAGCATTTACCCGGATAGGGCGCGAAGCGCAGCGAGCCTGGGGCAGGGCTTTCCTCAGACCGAGCCCTTTACGATTCTGCTGGACCACCAGCCTTATAATCTGGAGGAAGCCGAGGAAGCCGGAATCGACTTCCAGTTCAGCGGCCACACCCACCGGGGCCAAGTCTGGCCGATCTCATGGATCACTGACGCCATGTACGAGAAAGCCTGGGGCCATCACCAGCGTGGCGCGACTAACTATTATGTCAGCTCTGGTCTAGGAATATGGGGCGCCAAGATCCGAATAGGCACCCGCTCTGAATACCTTGTGCTTCACATCAACAGCAAATAACCTCAGCCAGCATACACCTCGCCGACCCTCCTCCAACCTCCTCAATATGAGGAATATGGACCGGGAGGATCTCTCCACATTCAGAAAGGGCTGCCAATTGCTCTGGAGTGAGACAATCCTTGGCTGTATGCGACATGACTATGAGATGATCCCCATTGATATTCCTGACATCCAAGATATTACCGGCGTAGAGATGCATCTGCTCCGCGGTTATCCGGATAATCTTCTTGCCGGAAGCTGACAAATTGGACTCAATCTCTTTCAACTCAGGAGGCGAGATAATCACATCCTCACAAACCACCGCGAACTTCTCACCCACTGACATCATAACGTTAGTGTGGTAGATAGGATATCCGGTCTTGTCAACCGCATCGAAAAGAATGGAATTGTAACCCATCTTGCGGCAGAAATCATCCAGAACGACCTCAGATGTTCGGGGAGAGCGACAGGCGTAAGCGATTCTGGCCTTCCTGTCCAGAACCATGCTTCCGGTGCTCTCCAGGAATTTACCTTTGTCCTCCCAATGGGAAAGGTCCAAGATGCGTTTCGTCCCGGCGGCACCCATGATCATCCTGATGATAGCCGGATCACGCTCAAGCCTACGGTTCGGAGCGAACATTGGGTACAATACCAGCGAGCCGTCCCCATGGGTGGAGAACCAGTTGTTGGGGAATATAGAGTCCGGGGTCTGAGGTTCCGGGGTGTCTTGTGCCACAAGCACAGGGATTTCATGCTCCTTCAGAAGATTGACCATCTCGTCAAACTCTTCTAGCGCCCGCCTCTGGATGTCCTCTTCCGCGATCCTCATCTGAAAAGGATTGCTGGAGGCTGTCTGCTCATTATAGCCGAAGCGGACTGGCCTCACCATCAGTAATTTGGTGGTCTTACTGATCCTTTTCGCGGAAGCGATTGAAATCATAAGATTACGTATTGAGAATACTATGGAGAACTGACCGATCGCCAGCACCCAGTCGTGCCGGATCAAGCCATAAATGATTATCATTACCGATCCCACCACAGCCATGACCCAATGGCCAGTGGGAAGGATCGAGGCCCTGCGCCGGTAGCTATAGACCAGTTGGTAGACCGAGCGGAGCTCGTAGACCGCCTGGCCCAAGACTCCGAAAAGAAGGAGCCGCATGGGCACATATTCATTGTGGAGGAAAGTCTCTGAGAACGTAGGCAAATCCCTGACAATCAAGGCCAGAATCACCAATGGGAAGATAGCCTGAAGGATCACCACGAAGCGAGGGACCCTCTTGTAGAGGCCGAGGATGCTAATGTTCCACATGTAGATGTAGTAGCCCACGCTCTCCCCGAAAATGATGGAAAAATCTTTCCTGAGCCAACCGTAAAGATAGAGAACCACAGCCCCGATACTGCTCAGCACCCAGTATATTCCCGGAGACTCCACCCTCTTGGACTTCTCCGACATGTACCACTGGATCAGGAGCCGTAGGCCATAGATGCCCATCCCGGCCAATCCGAGAAGATATACCCATACAGGACTGTCCATGCCTATTCAGAATTATTGGCTCCATAGAAATGCCGGAGCACAGCCTCTCCTGTCTCCTTAGGGAAGGAGCGGACTAGCGAACGCATAATAGCCTCTGGGTAATCGTTCTTTTTCAGCACAATCATTCCATCGAGGCAATCGCTGAAAAGAGGATCCACGTTGAAACAGGCCACCTTCGCACCATAACTGAAATATTTCCGGAACAGTACCGGGAGCCGGTATTCTCCATTCGAGATGGCTCCGATCAGCCTGTCGAACGCATCGATATCTCCCTTTGGGACTCCTGAGAGAAGACCCTCCGGATTAACCCGCAGGAAATCAGGCTTGAATGGATGGGTTGGCTTCGCAAAAGACTCCGCGTCAGGAAGGCCGAAGTCCCTCTCTAAGAAATATACCGTCAGGCTCTTGTACAGATCAGGCATTCCGGAACTGAGGGTCACGGTTCCAGTGAGGTAAATGGATTCGGGATCCCGTGACATCGCTACCGCAAGGCCAGCGAGCAATAATTTGAGGGGCATGACCTCTCTCTGATATTTGCAGGCTATAAATGATCTGCCAAGTTCCATCCCATGGGAAAGGATCTCTTTGGCGGCCGGCCCGAAGTCAAGGAGACTGGCTGTATATAGTCCATCCAAACCCTTGCTGGGGACTATCTCCGTACCGAAACCGATCCGGTAGGCTCCGACTATCTCTTCATTGGGTATATTCCACAATATCAGATGCTTATAGTAGGTGTCGTAAGGATCCGTGTCATGAGGTTGTCCTGTTCCCTCCCCGACCGACCGGAAAGTCTCTTCCCTAAGGCGGTATAGCTCGCGCATGGCATCCGGAGCGTCGGAAGCATCGATCAGATAGGCCTTGTAGTCTCCGGATTGGAATATTTCCTTGTCTTTGAGGCGTTCCATCTGGGAACGGACAATCTGGGGATCAACAGGATCGGCAATCGGTTCCTGGGCCTTTTCCGGTCCCTGAGCGGAGCCGAAGGGCCGGTCACCCGACTGAAGCACCTGAGCCTCAAGCGCATAAGTGCGATTGCGGAGATATTCCTTAAGAGTCGGAACACTCAAGGCAGCGATTTCGGCCGCCGGAATAGCCTTGCCGATCCGCACTTTCACAAGAGTACCATTTTTGCAGGCAAGTTCCCGAACCAACCGGACGGTCCTGAGCCTCGGATGGATTTTGCCCAGCAGATGGAAGAATGTGGTGTTGGTCCCGTCGAAATAAATCGGGACGACCGGCAGGCCGGAGTTCTTTATGAGTTTGAGAATATTGTCCGGCCATGGCTTGTCCTCGATGACCATTCCCTTGATTGGTTCCTGAGCTTTATTCCCCGGTCCCTGAGCCTGTCGAAGGACCGATGGTCCCAGAGCCGTCCGCCTTCCCTTTTTCTGCCAAGTCGAGACCTCGCCTGTCGGGAATAGCCCCAAGGCTCCCCCCGAGGCGATGTGACCGAGCGCTGTACGTATCCCGGTAATGCTCTTAGCTCCTCCGGTCGAGAAGTTGTCCACGGGAATAAACCACTTCGTCAGGTTGGCGACCTTGGCCAGCAGGAAGGTGGTCAGAATCTTGAAGTCGCTCCTTCTGGGATTAATTATAGCATTGAGAATCAGCCCGTCAGCTCCTCCGAAAGGATGGTTGGATACTGTCAGGAAACCGCCTTCAGAAGGGATATTCGCCAGTTGATCCTCAGGGACCTCATACGAGATTCCGAACCTTTTCAGGACTTCCTCTGAGAATTCGGGTCCCTGGAGATCGGCCACATAGGGATAAATTTTGTTAAGTTTCCCGATGCCCAGGATCCCATACAAGGCCCCGGCCACGCACTTCCCCACCAGGCCTTTCAGCCCCAAAGCCTGCCGCAGGCCCTCCTTGCTAATCAGTACTTTCTCGCTCATAACAAACAAGTACAGTTTAATTAAGCCCCTTCAACCATTCCGACATGAAACGGTCATATACAATATACCCTTCCGCATCCCGGTAGATCTGCTCATCATCGAGAAGCCGTTTTAGGGATCCTCGGACACTGCTCGCCGCATTCAACCCATATTTCGCGAGGAAGCCACCTGAAAGGATTTCCTTCACCCGATCCTCCTTGGCAATGGCCTTAAGCAGTTTTCCCTGCCCCTTTGAATACGCTCTCAGGATCGACTGGTAGTAATATTCGTTATCAGATAGTATTTCCCTGATAGCAATCAGCACATTACTTCCATCAATCTCTTTTGTTCTGTATCCATACAGTTTATTCAAGACTTTTTGGACGTACCAAGTGTGCCCATCGTATCTGTCATATACAGAGTTAAACACTTCTTCCGGCAGGTCTCTCCCAGCTTTCTTGAAGAAATCCGATGCGAAAACATAGTATTTACCTCTATCTATCGGCCCTATCGAAAGACTCGAAGCGCTGCTGTAAAAAGGACGTTTTGGAGAATGGAACATCTCAGAGAGCATGTGTGATTGACTGCCGGAAAACACGAAATGGACATTTCCCAAGAATTGGATGTGAGATCGAAGGAAGGCCTCCACATTCGTCTCCGGATAATACGCCACCTGCTGGAATTCATCAAAAGCCACAAAGCACTGCCTGCCGCTATTCTTCAGATAAGAAAAAATCTGTTCTATCGTCATTTGCTCCTCACCATGAGCGATGTCCACAGAAAACTTTGGAGCGCCGCTCACGGGATCAAATGAAAGGGCCGGTCGAAGCCTTGAGAAAAGTCGCGCCGCCTTTTTAAGAATTGTCATAGGGGAAGCATCCATCTGCTCCATGACCGCGATTGAGAATGACTTGGCCAGATCCGCCAGACAATTTGTGGGCAGCAAATCGACATAAATTGTCAGAACCGATTGATCGTCAAGCTTTAAACGGCGGAACGCATGGTGGATCAGGCCGGTTTTCCCCATTCTGCGAGGTGATATCAGAGTGAGGTTATTGCCATTCATCAGCTCTGTCACCATCCTCTCAGTCTCAGCCTCCCGATCGCAGAAATAATCCGGAGACTCATAGCCACTGACAACAAACGGATTTGTTAGCGCATCTTTCATTTTGCCATTCTTGCGTTGCGTAACTTTCGTAACGCAAAAATAGCAATAAAGATTGGATTATGCAATAGCCAAAAGAGAAAGAGAGTTTTTCGGGACGGGGACGGGCAAGGATCCTTACGGAAGCAATCTGAATATCCAATTGACGCCGAGAGCATTATAATTGATGACTCAGCGTCATTTAAGGTGGAAAAACGCTTCCGACTTAAAAGAAGGTAACCTCCCGCACCTTAATCCCTGGCAAGGTCGAATTATCGGGTGGGGTACCTTGCCTGACGAAAAGGCCACTGACTGCCCTGCAACGCCATTTCCCCAGGCAAGATCAAGCCACTTTAATTCGACCTTGCCTGGAAATGGGAATTTAGCGGTAAAATTTCTATCGATAAATAATTTGATCAATAGAAATTTTACCTATATTTGTTGAGCTAAACAAAGAAACTATGAAATTCGATGAATTCCATAAACTGGTTCGGCTCAATGGCTGGATCAAATTACGCCAGATGGAAACCAGCCATGTCATTTACAAGAAGGGTCGACAAACATATCCTGTTCCATACCACAAAGGAAAGGAAATAGGCAAAGGACTGGAGGCAAAAATGAGGAAAGAAATGAAACTGAAGTAATTAGGATAATACTATGAATAATATATCAGCTATAATAGAGAGAGCCAAAGATGGAACTTATTGCGTCTACTGCGAGAAAGAGATATTCTCAGGAGCGGGAACTACCATCGAAGAGGCCAAACAGGACATGTTGAATCAGATGAGATTCTACAAGGAAACCGCGATCAAGGAGGGCTTCAAATATCCGGCATTTCTTGATGGAGAATATGAGATCGTTTATTCCATAGATTCTTTGAGTCTATTGAAATACTACGTCGGAGCGGGAATCCTCTCGCTCGCTGGCATGGAAAAGATCTCAGGAATCAACCAGAAGCAACTCTGGTCATACTTGCATGGCACAAAGCCACGAAAAGCCCAGGCCCGCAGGTTAGACTCCGGTTTCCGCACCCTCTGCGAAGACTTGAACAGCATCTTCGCCTAAGCCAGATGTTTCACGCTCCCGGACTGGACGGATTTCAGAACGGGGATGAGCAAGGTCAAGTTTCATGGCCGGGACCTTGCCCATAGGGGAAGGTCCCTCACGAGAGCAGTATTATATAAAAAAAGCAGCCAGATTGCTCTGACTGCTTTTCTATATGTCGGGATGATCCGACTCGAACGGACGACCCCTACGTCCCGAACGTAGTGCGCTAGCCAACTGCGCTACATCCCGATTGCTCTTTAGGAGAGCTTGTTGATGTAGACAGCGATGCCGCTCTTAAGGTTGGAAGCCTTGTTCTTGTGGATAACGCCGATCTTCGCGAGTTTGTCGATCATAGCGTACACCTTGGGTGCTCCTTCCTCGGCAGCTTTCTTGTCTGTAGTGTTCCTGATAGCGCGGATAGCATTCCGCGTCGACTTCGCATAATACTTATTATGCAGTCTGCGCCTCTCGCTCTGACGATTGGCTTTCTTTGCTGATGCGTGATTTGCCATTGTTTTATTTTTTAATATTTTTGGTAGTGGGTAGGAGAATCGAACTCCTATTGCGGGAATGAAAATCCCGAGTACTAACCGTTATACGAACCCACCGGATACCCGATTTGGGCGCTATACGCCAAATTGGGTTGCAAATATAGAGATTATTTTCGAGCCGACAAAATAAATTTGAGCGAGAAACGTCTTATTTTCACTGACCTTCCTCCTTATCCCATTCAAATGAATAGAGCAGCGACTCCACCTGGCGCAGATACTGACGTTTGTCGTATTTCGCGGCATACACCCAAGCCTCCAAAACAATAATGTCCTTACCATCCTTGCTATAGAAGGAATGCGACACGAAAGGACCACCCATAAAGTCGTTGTAGACCTCCCAGAGTCCCCTGGTCTCAGCGAAATCAAGGTTGTGGTATTTAAGGAACTTGACCCCTGGCGTGATAAACTGGCTGGTGATCATGTAGGTGTTGTCGAACATGCCGGGGACATATTTCTGAAGGAAGGCGTCCCTGTGGGCGATGATCCGTTCCTCGGTGAAAGGCTCGTCCTCGGTCGCCGGATATTTGTAGACAAACACGCCTTGGGTGGTGTACTGCTTCTCATCGGCGATCCAGATGAAATCGTCGGTGACTTTCTTGAGGTTATAGCCCACCGGGAAATGGACCTTGCCCCCGATCATCTTGTCAACCACCTCGGCGAGCTGACCTTCCTCATAAAGCAGAGTATTGGTGATGACCCTGTTACGCTCCGCCTGCTCGATAGCTCCGGCGATATTCTCGCCATCCTTCCGCAGGACCACAATGGCCGAGTCGGCATTGGAGGCGTTGACCTGGATGACGCACTGCGGCTTTGCCCAGACGTTCGTGCGATAGACGACCCCCTGCTTCTGGACAGTGGTGTCAACATTGAATATGACTATGTTCCGGTGATATTTGAACATGTCCGTGAAGGAGCCCGGAGCGAGGCTGACCAACGAATATAAAGGCTCCCTCTGGGGCAGGAACTCGCAGTCCCTGGCGAGAAGCCCACGGACCTCGTTGCCCAGGTTGCCTTCCCAGCCTTCCCTGTCGATCACGACTATGACCTCGCCAGCCTTCCCGCTGACATTCGGGAGAAGCGATTTCCCGTTGCTTCCGCATGACACCGCGGCGACTATGGCCACAACGGCCGCTCCAACGTATCTTAATATCTTTTTCATGGCTCTATGATTATATACTTTTTCACGATGCAAAGTTACGACGGTTTTATGAATATCTCCAAATTTCCGCCCCCGAAAAAACTCTCGCAGAGCGGATAAAATATACTGATTATCAACTATTTCCGAAAAACAAATCTCTCACTTGGCATTCGGGTCAATGCCCTTATGCCAGAAGCGGGACGTGATATCGGTGAGACGGTAGTCAGGTTTGGAGGAGGTGTCGTGAGTGACTTTGTAGAGGCGCTGGTTCGTGGTCGGGGAATTGAGCGGGCCGAAATGCTCCATATATGGTCCGATCTTGACATAATCGAAAGTCATGTAGAGAGCCCTCTCTACATCCCGACGTCCCGAATAAAGCGCCGGAGAAAGCCCGATCTCCCTGACATGGTCCGCCAAAGCAATCAAAGCCTCCGGATCATTGCCCTCGCCAAGAAAAAGGAAACAATTGACGCCGAAATTATCAGCGACAAGCTTGTCTATGATCTCGTTAGTCAACTCCTCCCCTATATCCTCCTTCAGGAAAGGCGAGTGGCACCCGACGCAATTACCTTGGCAGTTGCTGATGTCAACTGCCAAGGTAACCCTGTCAGGTATCTCCTCAATGACCACAGAGGTCATCTGGGGGACATATTTAATCATATCTTCGTCTTCTCGACGTAGACCGGAGCCGAGGCCTTGACAGTCTCCCTGGCTCCCTCATGGATGTAAAAACGATGCCTCGCCTCTTCCTGACGCATCTCGCTGAATGAGGAGACCCTCTTCAGGTAACCGATAACGCGGGTCAGGTAATCGAGGTTGTGGCTCCCGCACTTGGGACAGACCTCGAGGGTGTCCTTGCTGATGTAGCCGCAGTCGTTGCAGACTGTGTTGCGGCAGTTGAAGGTGAAGTAATTGGTCCCGTAATGGGCCGCGGTCTTCAAGAGCTGCCTGTACTGATCCTTCGACAGATGCTCAGCCACATTCATGTGAAGGGCGGATCCACCGTCAAGATGCTTGACATAGTCATTGCCATGAAGCTTGAACTTGTCGATCATCGAAAGGGTGTCATCCTCGGGGTTGTAGAAGTACGAGCTGTACATGTTGTGCTTAGGCGACACATAGAAACCGTCCTTCTGGTCCCACTTGTAATTCTTCCCGGAAAGGTTCTCTCCAGGGACGAACTCGGTGTTGAACATCGCATCCGCGGTCCTGTCCTTCCTGTTGCACCTGTTGATGGTCTCGAGGATAGTGTCCACGAACTCGTTGTACTCGGGGTTGGGACTGATCGTCAGGCCGAGGAACTCAGCCGCGTCGGTCAAACCGTTGACTCCGATGGTGAGGTACTGACGCTTCATGTCAATGAAACCGGCCTGGTAAACATCCAACATCTTGGCCTTAAGGAAGTCCTTGATAATCTCATTGAAAGCGGTCTGGTACTTATGGACCTTCTCCGTCTCCTCAGCGACAGCCTCACGGATGAAATCGTAGAGCTGGTTCTTGTCGTAATCCCCTCTGTTGAGAGCCTTGCCTCCATCAATCATGACACCCTTCTTCTCGAGGAAATAGCGCCTGGTCGCGATCTGGATAAGCCTGTTGAGATTGATTGTCATAACAGACTTGGAACCAGTTGACACAGAGGCGGTTCCCATCGAATACTGGTGGGTGGTGTGGTTGTGGGAAGAGTCTGACTTGTCAAGGTCATTGAGGGAGTTGCGCAAGCGGCAGCAGCTGGCGAGGCTGTCCGGGCTGTCGGACAGGTAACAGAAGAAACTGTGACCCTTTGACCACATCTCGGCGGTGAAATCGGCATATTCCATATCGGCGAAATCGTCAGATCCGTCGGTCAGAAGCGCCATGGTCTCCACGGGGAAAGTCAGGATGTAGTGGTTCCTTTCCTCGTTGAACCAATTCATGAAATGCTTCTGGAGCCAGGAGAGAGTATCCCACCTGGGAGCTGTGCCGTCAGGGAAGCGGAAATCGCCGAAAACGCCACGGAAATAAGGCTCGTCAAAGTAACTGATGTTCCAGAACACGGTCTGATAACCGCGGTTGCCGGCGGGCATATTCATGGAGTGCACCACCTGCTGGAAATAGTTGTCGATAACCTTGACAAGGGTTCTCTTCTTGACGTTCATCTCGACGACATCCTCAAGATGGTCGATGTAGTCGTCGCCGTAGTCCTTGCGGATGAAATAGTCGAGATACATCAGGAACTCGGGAGTAGCCACAGCTCCCATGAACTGGGAGGAGATGGAATACACGAGGTTGATGAACTCGCCGCAGAAGGACTTGAGGTCAGTCGGGGCTATGGACACGCCACCGAGGTTTCGCAGACCGTCGACGAGGAATGGATACATCGTGATCGCCACGCAGTAAGGGTACCCAGGGGTGCCGCTCTCGTCATGCTTATAAAGGACGTGGCTCTCAAGATCCTTGATGTACTGGTTCGCGAGTCCGCGGCCGTACAAGGACTTGATCTTGTCCTTCATGATGTAGCGATTCTGCTTGATGTTGTTCTCCTTGTAGAGTTCCTGGCCGAGCGTCACTATGTTCTTGCGGGTCACATTGGCGTTGGCATCGAACTTTGATCCCGTCGCGGCGTTTGAAGCGGCGATATAGTCTTTGATGAAGTCCCTCTTCTTGCGGAGGTCGAGACCCGCGTCGAACTTCTCGATGTAGGCGATAGCGACCTTCTTGTTGATGGACATGAGGCTTTCCTCAACCTGGCGACGGATCTCGCGGCTTGTGATCTTGTCGTAAATGTAGAGGTTCTCGGCAATTGACACCACCACTGCCTCGGGACACTCCTCACCGGCCGTCTTATAGGCCTCGCGGATACCGCTCATCAATTTGACCTTGTCGTACTCTTCAAACGAACCGTTGGTCTTACGTACAGTTACATCCATATATATATTATTCTTGCGTGATTTTTAGTTATCAGCATGTGTAGGGGTTGAAAGAGGTTCGGACTGACGAGCAGTCCGAACATTCCATAGCAAATATAATAGATAAATCGCCCCATCGCTCAAATAAAATCGTAAAGTTATCAACAACTAGGTAACGATATTGTTAATTCGCTTACCCTCAATAACTTATAGGAAAATATACTTGAGCACGAACAGTATTGCCAAGACGATCATGAACCAGCTTACCTTCTCCTTCTTCCCAGTGCAAAGATTAAGAACCACATATGCGATCAAGCCAATGAGGATACCATGGGAGATGGAGTAAGTCATAGGCATCAGGATCATGGTCAAGTAGGCGGGTATTGACTCCGAGAAATCCTCGAGAGGAATGTCCTTGATCGGGCTGAGCATGAACAGACCAACTATCACAAGGGCGGGGCAGACAGCCGATCCGGGAATCGCCGTGAAAACCGGGGCGAAGAAGAGAGCCAGGATGAAACATCCGGCAGTCGCCGCCGCGGTGAGACCGCTACGGCCTCCCTGGGCGACACCCGAGGCGCTCTCAACATAGGTGGTCACGGTGCTGGTTCCGAGGGCGGCGCCGGCCATGGTGCCGATAGCGTCAGACAGGAAAGCCTGGTTGAGGCGGACCGGTTTGCCTTTCTCGTCAACCATGTCAGCCTTGGTGGTCACTCCCACGAGGGTGCCGATGGTATCGAACATATCCACGAACAGGAAGGTGAATACCACGACAAGCATGTCGAGACTCAAGACCTGGCTGAAGTCGAACTTGCAGAAAATCGGGGAAATGCTCGGAGGGGCTGAAATGAAGCCGGTGAGCTTGGTGATGCCCATGGGAATTCCGATGAGGGCCGTCGCGATGATACCGATCAGCAAAGCGCCTGGCACATTGAGGATCACAAGGATGCCGGTGATTATCAGTCCGATGACAGAGAGGAGGCCAGGGCCGCTGGTCAGGGTTCCGAGATCCACCAGAGTGGCGGGGCTGTCAACGACAATGCCGCCGCCCTTCAGGCCGATCAGCGCGATGAACAGGCCGATACCGGCTCCGATCGCCTTTCGCATCGACATCGGCAGCGCGTTCACGATCGCTTCTCGTACATTGGTCAGAGTGAGGATCACGAAGATTAAGCCTTCGATGAGAACGGCGGTGAGGGCGAACTGCCATGAATATCCCATGCCGAGGCACACCGAGTAGCAGAAGAAGGCGTTGAGGCCCATTCCGGGAGCGAGGGCGAAAGGAAGCTTGGCGTAGATAGCCATCACGAGGGTGGCGATAATGGAGGCGATCGCCGTGGTGGTGAACAAGGCATTCTTGTCCATCCCGGTGTCAGCGAGGATGGAAGGGTTTACCGCCAGGATGTAGGACATGGCGAGGAAGGTGGTGATTCCGGCCATAATCTCGGTCGAGACCTTCATCTTGGACGGGTCAAACCCGAATAGTTTCGTCAACCAGCCCTTCTTCTCGGCAGGCTGGGACACAGTTTTAGTTTCAGCCATGTGTTATTACTGTGATTAGAGTGTAGTGCCTTGTAAGATTAGAACGCCCAGCGGAGACCAAGGCAAGGATTGACAAGGAAGCCTTCCGCGACAAAGTTGTTCGAGATCTCAATCTCACAACCGAGATCAAGGTGGTTGTCAAAAGCGCTTCCGAGGTTCATCCAAAGCTGAGGCTCTGTCAAGAAGGACCAACCTGTCTCTTTGCCACCGAGGCCCCATACCTGCTTGTTGCCCCAGAAATCAGCGAAGCCTTTGAAAGTCAATCCCTTGACTCCGAACAAATCGCTAAGTCCCCACACAGCCGTGAACTTGAGAGGAACTCCGGGCTTGGGAGTGACCTTGGAGTTGAAGTGCTCATACATCGCATACAGCGAGAGAGTCTTCGAGAAATCCTGGGAATGGAAGAAATATTTCGCTCCGAAGCAATATGTTCCCTGGTTGAAACCACCGCCGGTGATCAGTCCATCATATTCAAGATGAAGGCTGAAATCCTTCAAGTCGCTGTCCTGCCAGAAATTGATTCCGCGCTCTACCTCGAAATAGCTACCATTGGCCGGGCCGCTGTTCTGGAGTCCCTTGAGGTTCTTGTCAGTGGAGTTGTAGTAGTGATCGATGAAGAAGAAGGTATCACCGAACTTGTCACCCTTGAACATCTCGAAGGTGGTGGTCACGTACTTACGATCCTTACCGAAATCGTAAAACGTCTGGACATTAGTCTGGGCCTTGGCCATGAAAGAGAAGGCCAGAGCGGCGACAGCGGCCGCGATGATGCGTTTTGTTGACATAATTTATAAATAAGTTGGACGATACTCTTGCAAAGTCTTCACAAAATTAATCCTATAGTCAGATAAAATCCATATATTTGTTAAGCAATAATCCACAAAGTTTTCAACAATCATGTTCGAGGAATATCTGAAATTCTACCAGGACTTTCCCACTCCGGGAATCAAGTTCGTGGACATTATCCCCTATCTCCAGGACCGCGATGTTTTCGCCAAAGTGACCGCGGAGGTCGGCCGTCTCGTGACAGCCCCTTCAGTCGCCTGCCCCGAGGCGAGGGCTTTCCTATTTGCCTCCCCGCTGCTTCTTGACGACTGCGGAGTTGACAACATCATATTGTTCCGCAAGAGAGGCAAGCTCCCCTATAGCGGCAACGACCTGCAGACCATAGAGATAATGAAAGAATATGGCGCCGACAAGCTGATTTACCGCAACTCCGACATCGCTGCCGGTAAGGCTGAGGACGGAGTGTTCCACGTCACTATCGTGGATGACGTCCTGGCGACCGGCGGAACAGCCGAAGGCATCGCCAAAGCATTGGAGGCCACCACGATCGAGGTTGCTGGCAAGGAATTCAAGGTCAAAGTCAACGAGTTCATATTCATCGTCGAGCTTGACGGTCTTAACGGCCGCGACCGGCTCTCCGAGATCGCTCCAGTCTATTCTATCGCCCATGTTTAACAGGTTATTCACGGCCGTGGTGGCGCTGATTTGCGCCGTTGGATGTGGGATGGTCGGGCCGACGGATCTCCGTACCGAGTACCAGAAAGGTGACGTGCTGGTTGAAGCCGGCTCAGCACCGAGGATGAGCTGGATCAATTCTTCCGAGCAAACAGCTTGTCAGATAATTGTTTCCAAGAATAAGAACGGGAAGGATCCCGTCTGGGATTCCGGAAAAATCGACTCCGGAGAGTCCCACCTTGTGCCTTATGGCGGTCCCGCCTTGGAGCCAATGACAGACTATTACTGGGCTGTCAGGACCTGGGATGGGAAAGGAAAGGCGACTAAATGGAGCGAGCCTGCCCGTTGGACCACTGGACCAGCGGCAAACGGCTGGGACGCCCAGTGGATCGGAGCCCCGTGGCAGGAGGATGTGAGAGGCAATTGGTACACCCGCTACCCGATGTTCCGCAAAGAATTCAATGTCGGAGCTAATCTCGTGAGCGCCAACATGTTCATAAGCGGCCTGGGATATTTCGAGGCCAGGATAAATGGCGGGAAGGTCGGAGACGATTTCCTCGCCCCTGGACTTACCGACTACACTTTACGCCCGTTCCTGCGTGAGAATCCAAGGATCCCGTTGGATCCGGAAGTCACGGCCTACAGGACCCTGTACCTCAGCTACGACATTACAAATCAGTTGAAACAAGGAGCCAACGCCATCGGAGTGACCCTCGGCAATGGATATTTCCACACCCGGCCGACCGCCCAGTCAGCCCAGTGCGAGCCTTACGGAGTTCCGAGGCTGATCGCCAGGATTGAGCTGACCTACAAAGACGGCCACAGGGAGCACATAAGTACGGACACTTCCTGGAAAGCCGCCGAGTCTCCTTTCATATTCGGAGATATCTGGCAGGGAGAGGCTTATGACGCCCGTGAGGAACAACCCGGCTGGGACAAAGCAGGATTTGACGATTCCGCTTGGGCCTCAGCCGTTGTACGCACAACCCCTGACGGCCCGCTGACCGCCAATAACGGTCCCACGGACAAGATCACCGAAGTCTTCAAACCAGTCTCGTTTGAGAAGCAGGCCGACGGATCCTATAAGGTTGACTTCGGCACCGTGATCTCCGGCTGGACACGCTTCAACGGCATAAAAGGCAACGCCGGAGACACATTGAAGGTTGAGTATCTCGGGGAATACGCAAGCCCCCGTTGCGAGTATATATTCGCCGGAAATGATCCTGTCGACTTCGCTCCCAGATTCACCTGGTTCGTGTTCCGGGAGGCCATCGTCAGCGGCATAAAGGATCTTGACGCCTCACAGATTACAGCCGAGGCGGTCAACACGAACGTCCCGGTCAATTCCTCATTCTCATCCTCGAATCCGCTCTTTGAGCAGATATTGACCATATTCCAACGCTCCCAGATGGATAACATGCACAGCGCCGTTGCTTCCGACTGCCCCCATAGGGAGCGACTCCCCTACACTGGGGACGGAGAAGTCGCGATGGCCGCTGTCCTGTCGTCTTTTGACGCGGCATCGTTCTATAACAAATGGATAGGCGATGTGATCGGAAGCCAGAATCCCGAGACGGGTTACGTTCCGAACGGAGCCCCTTGGGAGCCGATGTGCGGCGGAGGTCCCGCCTGGGGAGCCGCCATCTGCGTGATGCCTTGGGAATTCTATCTCCGTTACGGAGACAAGTCCTTGCTGGAGAACAGTTTCGAAGGAATGAAGGGGTATGTCAAGTATCTCGGCACTTGGACCAGACCGGACGGCACTATCCTTGTCGCCAAAGCCACCCCGGACGGCCAGCCGTTCTACTGGTACAACCTCGGAGACTGGCTACCGCCCCAGAACAATGAGATCCCTTCGGAAGCCCTGATCCACACCTTCGTTTATTGGATTTGCGTGAGGAACGTCGCCTGGGCGGCAGGTGTCCTTGGTGACAAGGCGTCTGAGAAGGAATATTCAGAATTGAGGGACAAGATCGCCGCTTCTTTCAACGAGACATTCTACGACAAGGAGACCAAATCGTACGGAGACAACGGAAGCAATGTCCTGGCTTTGTACATGGGTGTTCCCGCCGACAGGCTTGAGGATGTCAAGGCTACTTTGAGGGAAGAACTCATGGTCAAGAACAATGGCCACCTCAACACCGGAATAATCGGCACACGCTACCTGTTTGAGACTTTAGCGATGAACGGCATGGGTGACGTGGCATATACCATCATGAACCAGAGGGACTTCCCGAGCTTCGGCTGGTGGATCGAGCAGGGCGCCACGACTTCATGGGAGCAGTGGAACGGCAAAGACTCAAGGAACCACCCGATGTTCGGAGGTGGTTTGACATGGTTCTCGAACATGTTGGCAGGCGTGGTAACGGATCCGGAGAAACCTGGTTTCAAACACTTCATAGTCAGGCCTATGCCGGTGAAGGATCTCCCTGAGGTCAACTACTCCACTCAGACTCCTTATGGTACTGTGGCGACCAAGGTGACCCATGACGGACAGACGGTCAAAGTCGAGGTGACAGTGCCTTTCGGCTCCACCGCTACGGTCTATGTCCCTAAGAGCCTGGACGCCGCGATGTCCGCTCCGCTGTCCGACGACAGCTACACTATCCATGAAGTAGGCCAAGGACATTTTGTTTTCTAAAAGGCATTCGCTATATTAGAGAGTTTTTGTTTGTGACTTGTTGGATATGAAAAAGATAATACTCCCAATCCTTTGCCTTCTCGCTTTTGTGCCGGTTAACGCCCAGACTTTGCAGACGGCCTATCTCTCCGATGATTTCGTGTATTCCTACAGACTCAATCCCGCGTTCCATTCGGATTACAGTTTTGTCGGATTGCCCTTCATTGGAGTGACCTCAGGCGTGTACAAGGGAGACTTCGCCCTGAATAACCTGTTCTACAAGAATGGTGGAGAGAGGGTCACTTTCATGAATAGCAGTGTGGCTTCATCCGAGTTCCTGGACCACTTCAAAAAAGGTCTGAACAAGTTTAGCTCGGAGTCTTACACCAATCTCGCGGCGATAGGTTTCAGGTCCGGTGGTCTTTACAATATCGTCGATGTCAATGTCAGGAATTACGCCAGCGGCAAGCTTCCTGGCGCCATGGCCAGTTTCCTTAAAGACGGAGCCACCACTGACGGATCCTACGACTTGTCAGGGCTGAGAATGCATTCCACTACATTCTTTGAGTTAGGTATCACCTCGTCCTGGAAAACCAGCCGAAAACTTACCCTCGGCATGAGGTTCAAGGGCGTGATAGGTTTTCTTAACTCCTATATTGACATGGATAAGCTCACTATCAACCATTCCGGAGAGAACTGGACCGTAAACTCCTCAGGAGTAATCGCTTCCGCTTTCGATGGATATCAGATAGCCTCCAAGCCGGCTTACTATGATCCTTCTGTAAGCCTTATTGATTTCAGCAAGACCAAGGTCGGGAAACCCAGGGGCTTGATGAACGGCTATGGCGTCGGCGCTGATGTGGGCGTCTTGTATGACGACAGCTCATGGCAGTTGTCAGCCTCGATCTCGGACATCGGGTGTGTGTTCTGGTTCCATAACTTATATGGTCATTCCCCTTCGGCTGTCAAGGAGTATTCAGCGATGTACACGCCTCATCAGAAAGGGAGCGCTATGGAAAGGGAGTTCTCGGACATCGGAGCCCTGCTTGGAGACGCGGCCAATTTCATAATGGAGGACGAGTTCCAGACTCTCGGGCTTCTTCCCCTGACCGTGCGCCTGGGAGCCAAGTACTTGTACCTGTCTGACATCTCTTTCGGAGGTCTGGCGACTTTCCGTTATGACGATATCTGCCCGTTCTACGAGTTGCGCGGATGCGTGAATTACAAGCCGGTAAAGGTAGTGGAGTTAATCGGCAGTGTCGGAGTCGGCAGCCTTGGAGTGAGCCTCGGAGCCTTCGCCAACGCACGTCTCGGTTTCCTGAATATATTCGCCGGAACAGAGAATCTGATTGGCACTTCCGGATCTGCCTTCCTGCCCTCATCCAAGGGCTCCCCAAACATGGTGGCCGGACTTAACATCCTCTGGTAAAACGAATAACGGCCTCAGAGATTCTGAGGCTGTTACCATTGAAGTTGGAGTAGGCCGCATCATCGAGCAATCCAAGCACACGATTGCCGTCTATCTTAACAGCGAAGTGTCAATGACTTATTGGCGGATAGGCAAATACATCGCTGCGGAGTTGGATGCGGTTGGCGGGGACAAGTACGGGTCAAAGATTGTTGCGACAGCGTCGCAACAATTGACCGAACGATATGGAAAAGGCTATAGTGCGGTAGGTTAGAGTCGATCCTTTGAAAAATGAGTCTTCAATAGAATTCAGTATCTTTATTGTAACTTATTGAAATGACTATATTCGAAAAGATATCATTATCGATTGATTCGGTCATCTCAAATCAAGAAAATCAAAACAAATCAGTTAAGTCGCTAATAATTACCAACTTTGGCGAGTGATATAGATGGATTATGGCGACTCTTATTTACTCTCTTTCAGTCGTGAAAGATAGAACTACTGGGAAGCAAGATATTCTGATGCACTTCTTCCATGGCAGGCATAATCAGCGGGCAAAAACGAATCTTATCACCTTAGTTAAATATTGGGACGAAAAAACCAATGCAATAAGATTCCAAAGGTCTGGTGCATGTCTGAGTGGAAGGCCGCTCTTGTCACGAGCCTCCAGCAAGTGAACAAGAAATTGGAGGAGATTTCCACCTTCATCCAGGAGGAGTTTATTAAAGCCGGAGCCGGGAAGATTGAGCGTACTAATAAGTGGCGTTCTTCGAACATGCTGTATCGCATCAAGATTCCCAAAAGAGAACGAAAGAGTAGGTGGACAATTCGACCATCTCTATTTTGGCATACTTCATTGAGGTGCACGATAACTCTGAATCTCAGAAGCGACAGTACAAGGTCTAAATCGGGTGCTCTAGCGGTTCACCTTTTATCTCAGCACAAGCATTGAGCGGGATGACCTGACTGCTAATACGCTTCGTCAGTTCGCTGATTATCTTTCAACAGAGCATCAATTCATCAGTAAGGATAAAGCAGGGAAACCTATCATTATCGACAGTCGTTATCAAGAAGTCTATGACCAAGTACCCGAATGTCGTTATCCGAAACCGCGTGGGAAGAATGATATCATTGGAACCATGTCTCGTTTCCGGACTTTCGTCAAATGGGCCAAGAAGAATCACCTGACCACCAATGAACCTTTCGACGAGTACGAGATTGGACAGCCGATGTACGGAACGCCGTTTTATATCACTAAGGAGGAAAGGAATATCCTGTATGCAGCAGAGTTCCCGAAGAATCCGGGGCTTGAAATACAACGTGACATCTTCGTCTTTCATTGTTTCATCGGTTGCCGGGTCGGAGACCTGCTCCAGATGAAGAAGAGTAACGTGATCAATGGCGCCATCGAATACGTTCCTCGAAAGACAAAGGAGGGTCGTCCGATTACGGTTCGGGTCCCTCTTGGTCCTACAGCCCTGGAAATCCTGGAACGATATCCCGATGTTCCCGGGAACCGCCTTCTTCCCTTTACTTGTGCACAGGATTATAACCGCAACATCAAAAAGATGCTCCGCCTCGCCGGAATCGATCGGCAGGTAACAGTCATCAACTCTCTGACCCGAGAAGAAGAGTAGCACCCAATCTGGGAGGTCGCAAGCTCCCATATGGCCCGTAGGGTTCTAGTTGGGAATCTCTACAAGGAGCTCAAGGATCCCAACCTTATCGCCAAGATATCCGGCCACGTTGAGAACTCCAAAGCCTTCAACCGCTATCGGAATATTGACGAAGAAATGGCCAAAGAAGTCATTATGAAGTTGGAATAGTTTCATTACCTTTGTAAAAATGACAGACGCCTTATGAATTTCGATTCATTAGTCCATACGATTCACTCTGTGCAGGATGCACTGCAGGAACAGGCGGCACATGCCGTCAATCTTGCACTTACAGCCAGAAATTGGCTCATCGGTTATTACATCGTTGAATTTGAACAACACGGCGAGGACCGAGCCGAATATGGAGAGCAGCTTTTGAAGAGGCTGGAAACCCGTATCAAGAAAAAGGGGATGACAGAGCGTCGTTTCCGTGAATTCAGAAGATTGTATATAGTTTATCCCCAACTGAGCACTGAGGTCGCAAAATACCTTGTGAGTCTTCCTGTGGGCTCTAGTAATCTCCTGAATAATAGCGCAAAAGAGATCCGGCAGACGTCCGCCGAATCTCAAGTCCCCGTAATTCGGCGGACGTCCGCCGAATTGGATGTGACAGAAGATTGGATGCTCCCGGCAGCAATGCTGTTCAATCGTATCAGCTACTCCAATCTTTCCCTGATATCTCAAATTGACGACCCCATAAAACGATCTTTCTACGAGATAGAAAACATAAAAGGTTGCTGGTCAAACAGGGAGCTTGACAGACAGATCAGCTCATCATACTTTGAGAGAAGCGGTCTTTCCAAAAACAAAGCGGCACTATCCGCGATGGTAAAGCAGGAGGCGGTTACATTAACTCCTGTGGATATTCTCCACGAGCCTGTTACGCTTGAATTCCTAGGCTTTAAAAGTAAGGAGACCTGGACCGAATCTGACCTGGAGGAAGCCATCATCAACCATATGCAAGAGTTCTTGCTGGAAATGGGCAATGGCTTCTGCTTTGAAGCCCGCCAGAAACGTATCCTTATCGACTCTGACTACTTCAAGGCGGACCTTATCTTCTATCATCGGATTCTCAAATGCCATGTCATCGTTGATATCAAGATCGATCGCTTCCGCCATGAGTACGCCTCGCAGATGAATACGTACTTGAATTACTACAAGTACGAGGTGATGCAGCCTGGCGATAATCCTCCTGTAGGTTTGTTGCTCTGCACCGGCAAGGGAGACACATTGGTCAAATACGCAACGGCGGGATTGGATCAAAACATCTTTGTCCAAAAGTATATGATTAACCTGCCCAGCATTGAAGATTTGACCTCCTACATTGAGAAGGAGACAGAGAAAGAAATCGGAAGACTCTCCTCGGCAAAATGAAAAGCCTAAACAAAACTCGTCGATTTGCAGAACTATTCGGCCAGTACATGCCGTCTGCGACTGTGTTCAAGTGCGGGCTGGCGTTGCTGATCATCTGTACCGTAGCGGCATTCGTCATGGCTTATTATCATGATGCCTATTCATCTGTTCTGGAATTGAAAGAATTGGCCGCGACGGATGTCTGGTTCAAACTGTTTGTCATTTTGATGGTTCTAGGAGCAGCGCTCTTAGTCGGATCTCCTCTTCTGGCAATGGTATTGGCTGGTATTACGTTATTATTCCCTAACAGGGAGCCGGAAGTGGTCGAGGAACAGCCCGCTCCGGAAACGCCTGTAGTCAAGGAAGAGATACCTACCGTTGAAGAGAAAGTTCCCGAAGTCGAGCAACCGGAACGAGTGATTATCAATGAGGCCCGCCTGCGGACCATCTTTGACTCGAAGTTTATGAGTGGTTGGACGGACCAAGTTACCAATGCTTTCACTGACTGGTGTTGCGCGCTGTTCGAGTGCCTTTATATCGACTTGCCAAAACGCAACAACATCAAAAAGCCTCAAGAGTATTCCGATCTTGTCAAGAAGCGTTTTTACTACCTTCTCTAAGAGACAATAATCCGGAATTTCAATCCTGGAGTTGCGAGTAATTGGTTGATTATCTGCCAATTGCTCGCAATTCTCTTTAATCCCTTTCTTTGTTCTACCAAAAAAAGTAATATATGTTTGTCACGGCCATTCAGAAGCCGTGAAGTATCGAACACGTCCTTCGAAGGCCCGAAGCCAAGTGAGGCTCCCTTCGATACGGGGACCAAGAGAGGCAAAACCCTTAATGTTTTTCATATGTGCGAAAAAACATTGGACCTGTTCGAGCTCCTCCGGGAATTTCCCGAAGCAAACCTGACCGTCCACGCCGGAGACCTGGGCCATTTCGCCCGGGAGCTCCTGGCAGAAGCGCGTCAGGACTTCGAACGCGAGCGCGCTGCGATCGCGGAGGAAAAGAAGGAGGAGTACCTCACCCCTGAGATGGTCAAGACCCTGCTCAGGATCTCGGAGAGCACGCTCTACCGGATGGCGAAAACCAAGATTCTCATCCCTGTATTTGTCGGCGGACAGAAGCGCTACCGGCGCTCCGACCTCGACAAGATCCTCAGCCCCTCGTAGCGATGCTTTACACGATCATCTATGATTTCATGTGGAAAGACCTGCGGCTTCGAGGCGCGGAGAAGGAGGTCTTTGCCGTGATTTATGGCTTTTGGAAGAAAGGAAAGACTATGGTCGATATCCCGATCCAGACGGTCATGGCCATCACCGGCCTGAGCCGGACCTCGGTCATCCTGGCGAAGAGAAGTCTCATCGCCAGGAAGCTGATCGCCGCCCACGAAGTCAGTGGAAAACCTTCCCGCTATGTAGTCCTGATTCCGGACCCGTGCGAAAACCATACGGGTACAGAGTCTGAATGGAAACCCGTGCAAAAACAGAACGGGTACCGGTATCAAAACAACACGGGTGCGGATACTGCACCCAAAACAAACAGTAATTATAAAACTAATTCTTATGAACGAAATAAATCAAATTGTATCAGTTCTTGTGAAGAATTCGATACTCCCGACAAGGAATGACCTTGTCGCCAAGTTTCCGGCTCAAATAGAGGGAATGGAAAAAGAGACGCTGGTGGAAGCGCTCAGCCAGATCTACCGCAAGGCCGTCGAGTAAAAGGAGAGCGTTCTGTCCGCCATGATGCCTTTGTTTGAAGCAGAAGCGGCAATAGTCAAGGCCAGGAAGGATTTCATGACGCCGGCAAACCCGCTTATCAAGTAGACGTTGCCGCGATAGAAATAGCCCTGTCCCTTGCGGAAAATGAGCGGGACCTCGTCCGGCTCGTGAATAAGGGTGGCAATATCCAGGACATAATTCTTCCACTGATCATCCTGGAGGAGGACTTCGAGTGTCTTCATCTTCACGGCCAATTCATCGGAGATCTCCGTACTCGGGCAGTCCCGGAGTTTCCTCGAATACTGGAGAATCCGCACCAAATTGACCCCCCTTTTCCGCACGTAATTGACCCACCTGAATTCTTCTTTTCATCAACAAACGAAATGCAGGCTGTGAGGATGAAAAACCGCAACAGCCTGCATTCTATTTAGGGTTTCATTCTCAAGAGAGGTGGGTCACTTTCCTTCGGAAAGGTGGATCACTTTCGTAAGAGACAACCTGGGGCATTTCCCTTCGGAATTTCCAACGGACTTCCACCTCAATCCTGGCAAAGGCAAAAAAGAGCCTTGCGGGCATGATTCATAAGTATTTGGCAAAAGAAAGATGATATGGAAGACTGGGTCGATGCCATAAAGATGCGATTGCAAGGCGAACAGCTCAGTTTGCCTCCGGAGGACTGGGAGCGGTTCAAGGCTGATTATCTTGGAAGGAAGAAAAAGCGTCAGATTCTTCCTTGGGGGTTAGCGATGGCGGCTGCCGCAGGCCTTGCCATTGTATTACTCGTCAACAAACCGGCTTCCGATGCAATTGTCGCCCCCATTGTCGAAAATTCTTTCCACGACATGACTTCTGATGCAAATGCAAGCATCAAGCAAGAAGAAGTTGTTTCATCCGTTGTTAGGCCAGAACCTATGATTGACTTTAAGGATGAGTCGGCTGTCAGCCTGCCGCTTTCTGTCGGAGCAGAATTGGAGCAATCTGAAAAGGAGACAGAGAGAAGAGATACGATTCATCAATCTCAGAAAGAGCCAGCTCAAGTCATTCCTGAAAAGCCTGTCTTCAATGACGTCTTTCCAGAAAAGGAGTTCATCCATAAACGTATTGCTCTTGCTCCTTATGTCAGGGGCTTCCGAGGGGATGCTTCACTTCGTACGTCATCATCATTACCAGGATATGGTTACATAATCGACGAGACGACTCCAACCATCGAATCCAAAACCCATCATTCGATACCATTTACCTTTGGATTCGAAGCGAGTCTGCCTCTCCGTCCTCGACTGCAATTAACCTCGGGAGTGGAATTATCCATCTATTTGTCAGATTTCTCTATAGTGAAATCCACGACTACGCAAGACTATGCACAAAAGGCATATTATCTTGGCGTTCCCATCCGCTTGGAATGGATCTTCTGGCAACAGGATCGACTCTCTGCCTGGATTGGTGCGGGAGGAAAGATTGATTATCTTGTCTATGGAAAACTAGGAGATGTCCGTATCAAGGACAATACATGGCATTATTCTGTGGTTGGTGACATGGGCTTAGAGTATAAACTATTCCCGTGGGTCGGATTGTTCCTTCAACCCGAAATCTCCTATTATTTCAAACCTTCGAGCCCAGAAGTCTTTACTTATCGCACCGAGCATCCTTTTTGCTTCACTCTAGGAACCGGATTTCGTTTTTTCTTCTGATACAGAATGGAAATGTGGAGAAAAGTTTCTATCTTGCTTACGTCAAAGACGATATCGGTGAATGATACCGAAATGGTGTATGAAAAACGGATAGACCCATTCCGCCTATAATGTAATAATAACACCTATACCATTAAAACCGTTCTTATCATCCTGGATACAGTCCCAGGCGCATATGATTCGCATATATAAGACAATATTCATCCATTATAGGGGGCGTCCTCCTGGATGGACACTAGTAATACCTAAGGAGCGACTATGAGACATAAAATCTCATAGTCGCTCCTTAAGAAGTCCATTAAGAAGAGGCCCAAAAACTATTCTTCAATTTCTTTAAGTACCATAATTAGAAAATAATAGTAGTTTACAAATATAAAAACAAATAACTAATTCTACAAGTTATCTTTTAGATGATACGATAAAAGCGCCACTTTTAGGAAGAAGCCACTCAAAAGCTTCAATGCTTATATGCCTGTCATCATCTGTCTCATTTATCTCGATCTGAGATTGATCAATAAGCGTACCAAATAACTGACCTGTCAGACGTTGTTCAGGGTCGGCGATTGAATAATCCAGGCGATACGACTTCGTTGAGTACTTTAGACGCTTTGTAAAATGGTTGTCATCAACAGGAGCAATAAGACAGAATTTCAGTTTAACACGAACATTATCTGAGAAGGAAACTGTCAATTGAGCTTCCCCTGCAGATTCATTACTTTCCTCATACTCAGCATCCCCAGTAGGCAACCCTTTAGAGAGCGTCTCTTGATTGATTGTCTTTCCATCTTGAGTGACCAGATGAAAGCCCGTATTATATGTTACTGCATCTGGAGACAAATTATCCATTTTGGTATGGCGATGATAAATAATCTTAACAAGAGAAAGAATATCCACAAACTCCGCTCCATCTATCGAGACTTGAAATTTCTCAATCTTAAACAAATCCTTAAGGCCACAATTCTTGGGTAGATATACATAATTATTCAAGCCTATGTTCGCCTTTATTATATGATTCTTAGAAAAAGGATTCTTAATCGTATATATCTGATCATTATTCTTTTTATAAAACAGCAGAGTAGCACCTTGCGGTAACTCCACGGATGAGCTAATTCCGGTTACTTTTTCATAGGAGTCAGGAATCTCACAATGAATAGTTTCTCGATAGACTGAATAATAGGGATTTGAGAGTAAATCGCAGATTCTGTTATCCAATTTGATTAATCCACGTGGCATTTTGGGAGCGTTCTTCATATACAATTCAGCAGTAGCGCGCCCCCTAAGTTCTGATAACTCTTCTCTAGTTAATCCTTTTAGATAGGTATAGGAAGTTAGCGATGTGGAAATGAGACGGGTATACTCATCAAGCTTCTTTGGAATGTCAACTAGCCAAGCGAGAAGAACACCTGCAAGGATTGACACACAACCAGCATTAAGTAAGGAGAAAATGGATTCCCAGAATTCGTTTTTTGGATCACTAAACTGAACGATGACTAAAACCACGATGGCTATAATCGCTAATACTATAGGTTTCCAGAAAGAATGGTGGGTTACGTGATCACTATCACCATCATTAGGAAGATGGCAATTCTTTCTAACCTGCGGGCACTCTCGACGGCTATTATATGGGCACTCATTAATATCCGAGTACTGGCATTTTTCCTTAGCCTCTGTTTTGGACCAACACATAATAAACTTAAATCTAAATAGGCACTATCACAAAGAATCGATCAGGTTCTGTCCTCGCGCCAAGAGTACAATTACTCTTTTCAAAACAATCCGTTCCCGTGTTCTGGACGATAACCCACTGATACTTACAAAAATAACCAATAATCTTCTCAAATCAAATAGTTGTGCTCTAAATAAACTTGTATGTCCGTAAGCCTCTGATTACGATAAACTGATGCTTTACCCAATGACATTCCACTCTTTATCGTACAACACTCCATTTCGCTGGGCATATACGTCACATCTATTAATCAAAACATCAATAGCTTGTTGGACAGTAATATAATTCATATGCAACTGGTTCGCAATCCGAGCAGATGTACACCTCGGCCATGGTTGAGGAGATAACGCTTCTTTAACTATTCGAATTCTTGACTCCTGTATGAGTTTATTATAGTGAGGTTTGCGAGGTATATAATAGTTTTGTTCTACAATGAACAAGTTCTTTCTCTTTGAGAAAGACTCAAAGTCTGCTATCCCATATAGTTCTGAAGCTTCTTTTCAATCTGGAGAATCCTCCCGAAACTGACCCCCGTATTTAAAGGGTGCACTATTGAAAGGAAATACCACCATTACCTCAAAGCAAAGAGACTAAACGACCTCCCTGTTTCCAATCCAAAAACCCTCCAGCCAATCGAATGTCGTACATATACTACTACGTACAATACGTAATTATACACTGTCAGTAACAACTATGAATAAGCCCGTTCGGTTTCCTGATCCTAATTCGCCAAGGCCGATTTACTGATTCCGATTTGCGGAGTTCGTTATTGTCGACTACAAGGAGAATGCGTATTAGAATTGCCCTCTCTTATCTTTTCCCTTCATCTAAAATGCAGGCTACAGGGATAAAACCGCACCAGCCTGCATTTTAGATTCTAATGAATAGACAACAAAAACGGCTAGAAGATGGCAACTCAGTTTGAATTCTCCACTAGCAAAGGGGAGGAAAGATGTAAAACAGAAGTAGCAGTCGATTCGACCATCCATAAATGAAGATAGAACACACTATTTTAAGTCATTCGACAATGATCGAAGTTCTTGCTCAATTCTATCAGCTTTATCTTCCAAGTATTGAAAATATATTAGGTGGATATGAGATTGTCCTTGTTCGGAATCAATTTCGATATCTCTGTCGATAATCGGGAGTTCTGTATGGCTTTTTTGCTCTTTCTTGAATAATAAGGTGAAGAGTTTGTTGCGATATTCCGAAGGAGAAAGGGTTTTTGTCCTTCTCATTCTTGGAATCTCGTTAATCTCATCACAATAGTAATACAGGATGCAA
The DNA here is from genome assembly GCA_902785575.1 of uncultured Bacteroidia bacterium. Lineage (GTDB taxonomy): Bacteria > Bacteroidota > Bacteroidia > Bacteroidales > UBA932 > Cryptobacteroides. Next base: position 57,371 of record CACZZF010000019.1, read on the forward strand.
TCTTTATTGTCTTGAAGGAAATCACAGATTATCTCTACCATGGAAACAAGCATTTTGGATTCGATATAACCATTTCCATTTCTTTCAAGTGAAATATCAATAAGGTCTGTAGTACCTAAAACATCTTGAATTTCTTTTGACGCTTCTGGGTTAAACGAGCAGAGGGAAACTTTTAATTCGTTTCCCTCTGTATCTTTGATTGAAAAGGTAACTTTCATTTTACCACGACATTGAAAGTGCATTCTTTCGCATCTCGGAGTTGTTTTCTTTGCTCTTCCTTACGTTTACGAAGCACGTTAAGCAAGACGAACATCTTGCTATCTGGGTTAATTTCCTTAATTGTATGGGTCTTTGTTTCCATTTTCTGCAAATATAGTATTAATCCTCAATAATACCAAATATAATGAATCTTCAATTAATTTAACTCTTTATCAAGAGTTAGCGACTTCCTTCACTCTGTCAGTGCAACACTCTTCCTCTACGATGGCGCCAAACTTGAAAGGGTTTTCATACTACGCATTATTTCGTTACGACTTTTTCGTAATGCAAATTTTATACAACTTCTCGATACGCCATAACCATTTCTCAATCCAGCTATGTTCATGAGATGGATCTTAGGGAAGAAATAAGGGGAAAAGAGGGAAAGGGAAGCCTACTCCCGTTGATGGTCTTGAGGGGCAGATTTTAGGGTCGGTATATATATATACCGCCCTATCTGCCCCGCCATCAAGACCGGGGAAAAATCAATTTCCATCATCCCTTTCCTTTCCATACTCAATTTCAAGATTGGGATTCGCGAGGCTGTATGTTCCGTC
>CACZZF010000020.1 GCA_902785575.1 uncultured Bacteroidia bacterium
GTAGGATATGGTGAGAGTCTCAGACCTTCCTATCATCGTGGCGAGACCGCTCGAGAACGTGCCCGGCATGCCAATCTGGCCGGACGGGAGAGTCGTCGTAATGACCGCGGTAGAAGAGTGGCCCTCGCCATCGGGCTCAGCATAAGTCGCGTCACTCCTGTAGGGATACAAACCCCACACGTAATCCTTCTCCGACTCTCCGTCGTCACCGATTATCATCGAGACGAGCCCGACGAACTTCGCCTTGCGGGAAGGCTCCGTGTTGATTGAGGTGAACTTCGCGGACTGGCCGGCACTGAATATCTTGATCGTGTCGCCGGGAGTCCAATAAGTCTTAGGAACCCCGTTCTCAAATATCAAGGTGGTCCTGGTGGCGGCGTCATCGGCCTGCGCACCTTCGGAGATATCGGCGGTGATGATCACCTCACGGAGATCTGTTTGATGGTCGGTGACCTCGGGGTCTTGAAGATCATAATCGGTCACCTGGCAGGAGACCAGGGAAGCGATCACAGCGACAAAAGCCGCCAATCGTCTATTAATAATGCTCATAATGGAATAGTTTAATCGTCGTTTGTGTCAATACGGCTATAAATATACTATAAAATATATAAACAAATTGATATTTAATTATTTACCGCCACAAATACAATTACAGGTACATATTCAGTATAGTCTCATAGAGTTCTTGCTGTCCGCTCTTCTGGGCAGGTTCCGCATGAGTCTTGGCGTATTCCACGAGTTCCTCGAGGGACATCTTACCCTCCTCAAACTTCTTGCCTTCTCCCTCGTCAAACGATGCGTAACGCTTCTCAAGCATACCAGGGATAGGAGACTCCTCGACAATAGCCGCGGCTGCGAGCAAGGCCCTGGCCATGGCGTCCATTCCGCAGATGTGGGCGATAAAGATGTCCTGAGGATCAGTCGAGTTACGACGAAGCTTGGCGTCGAAGTTTGAACCGCCATTGCCGAGACCTCCATTCCTTATAATCTGGAGCATAGCCTGAGTCAGGTCGAAAAGATCCACCGGGAACTGGTCAGTGTCCCACCCGTTCTGGTAGTCTCCCCTATTGGCGTCGATCGAGCCCAACATACCGTTATCCACAGCGACAGCCAACTCATGCTCGAAGGTGTGGCCGGCCAATGTGGCGTGGTTAACCTCGATGTTGACCTTGAAGTCCTTGTCCAAACCATGCGCTCGCAGGAAGCCGATTACGGTCTCTGTGTCCACATCGTACTGATGCTTAGTCGGTTCCATCGGTTTCGGCTCGATTAGGAATGTACCGGTGAAACCATTGGCGCGGGCATAGTCACGGGCCGCCTTAAGCATATTGGCGAGATGGTCTTTCTCTCTCTGCATCTGGGTGTTGAGAAGCGATGTGTAACCCTCGCGTCCTCCCCAGAACACATAGTTGGTTCCACCGAGCTTGATTGTGGCGTCGATGGCGTTCTTGATCTGAACAGCGGCACGGGCGACAACACCGAACTCCGGGTTAGTCGCGGCGCCGTTCATATATCTCTTATGACCGAAGACATTGGCAGTGCCCCAAAGGAGCTTGATGCCTGTCCCTTTCATCTTCTCGAGAGCGTAATCTGTGATAACCTTCATCCTCTCCTCATATTCAGCGATAGTCGGAGCTTCTTCGACAAGATCCACATCATGGAAACAGAAGTACTTGATACCCAACTTCTCCATGATCTCGAATCCGGCGTCCATCTTATCCTTCGCTCTTTGGATCGGGCAGTCAGCCTTGTCCCACTCATACTCCCGGGTCTGGCCCCCAAACTGGTCCCCACTCGCCTGTCCGAGAGTGTGCCACCAAGCCATGGCGAATTTCAACCAGTCTTCCATCCTCTTTCCGAGGACTATGCGATCGGGTTCATAATAGTGGAATGCCAAAGGGTTCTTGCCTTGAGGTCCCTCGAAGGGGATCTTTCCGATTTGCGGGAAATACTCTTTCATGATGCTTTTGTGTTATTTATTAATTATATGTTCAAATTGTCAAGCCAGATTGAATATGCTTCAAGATAGGGAGAGCGGTCTGTCGGAGGCTCAATTACCGCCAGTCTCTCGAGGGTCGCGAAAGCCTCATTGTGATTCTTGTATATGCCAGCTCCGATTCCAGCCGCCTTGGCGGCACCTGCGGCACCGTCGGTGTCGAGAAGCTCAATTGTCGAACCTGTAACCGCGGAGAGGGTATCCCTGAAGATAGGGCTCAAGAACATATTGGCCTTGCCTGCCCTGATCACTCCGACGTCCATCCCCATCCTCTTCATGATGTCAATACCGTAATTGAAGGAGAATACGATTCCCTCCTGGGTGGCCCGGATAAGGTGTTTCCAGGTGTGGACGTTGAAGTTAAGTCCGGACACTCCGAATCCGACTTCTTTGTTGCCGAGCATTCGCTCCGCCCCGTTTCCGAAAGGATAAACCGAGACCCCGCCTGATCCAACAGGAATCACCTCAGCGGCCTCATTCATCTCATCGTACATCATTCCCCTAGGAACGACATTTCTTCTTACCCAGGCGTTGGCTATGCCTGTACCATTAATGCAAAGGAGTATTCCAAGACGAGGGTTGTCCTGGGTGTGATTGACATGGGCGAAGGTGTTGACTCTGGATTCCGGATCATAAGAGACCTTGCCGCTCACTCCGTAGACCACTCCGGATGTGCCGGCGGTGGCAGCTATATCTCCAGGCTCGAACACATTAAGAGACAATGCGTTATTAGGCTGGTCCCCAGCCCTGTAAGTGACAGGGATTCCGACCGGCAAGCCTAATTCCTGGGCAACTTCGAAACCGATTCTACCCTGCTCTGAGAAGGTGGGGCATATTTCCGGAAGCAAGTCCTCATCGAAACCGAACCAATCCATCAGGAAAGATGCCGGGCGATTCTCCTTGAAATCCCAGAACATTCCTTCGGACAAGCCGCTCACCGTTGTCCTCTGCTCCCTGGTCAACCTATAAGCGATATAGTCCCCTGGGAGCATGATTGTGGCGATACGGTCAAAAATCTCAGGCTCATTCTCTTTGACCCAGGCCAGCTTTGAAGCGGTGAAATTACCGGGAGAGTTCAACAAATGCCCGAGACAATTCTCTTTCCCAAGAGCCTGGAAGGCGGCTTCCCCATAAGGAACAGCCCTGGAATCACACCAGATGATCGAATTCCTCAGGAGTTTGCCATCCTTGTCAAGGCAGACAAGGCCATGCATCTGATAAGAGATGCCAATAGCGGCTATATCATTCGGAGACTGACCAGGGATCCCTGTCCTGACTTGCTCCAACACATCCTTAGTCGCGAGTTTTAGGTTCTCCCACCAGCTCTCAGGATCCTGCTCAGCCCAACCGGCCTTCAAAGAAATTATCGTGTTCTCATGCTTGGGATAGAATGCGCTGGCGACACATTTGCCGCTGTCAGCATCCACAAGGCTCGCCTTCACCGACGAGCTTCCCACGTCGTAACCCAAAAGATACATCTACTCAAAGCTTGCTTATGAATATCTCCATACCTTTAGTGGCGACCTCCCGGATATGGGTGATCTTCGGATCGTAAATAGCCACATCCTCCGGGTCGATAAGATAAACCGGAGTACCGGACTTGGCGTAGCGGTACAATCCGGCCGCCGGATAAACATTCAACGAAGTACCCACGATCAACATTATATCAGCGTCAGCGACCACGTCGATCGCCTTCTCTATCTTGGGAACGGCCTCACCGAAGAACACGATATGTGGCCGCAACTGGCTTCCGTTTGGAGCCAGATCGCCGATATTGACCGGTTCGTATCCGACATCGATAACCTCTTTCTCTGAATATGTCCTATCATAAACCCCGTCCTCTGGACGGACCTTGGTCGCTTCTCCGTGGAGGTGAATGACACGAGTGCTGCCCGCCCTCTCGTGGAGGTTATCCACATTCTGGGTTATGACTGTGACATCATAGTCCTTCTCCAGGCCGGCTATCGCGAGATGGGCGGCGTTAGGCTTCGACTGGGAAAGTTGTACCCTCAACTGGTTGTAAAAGCCAAGTACCAGCTTCCTGTTCCTGTACCATCCCTCAATAGACGCCACTTCTTGCGGGTCATATTCCCCCCAAAGGCCTCCTGAGCCCCTGAATGTGGCAAGCCCACTCTCAGCGCTGACACCGGCTCCGGTCAAGACAGCTATTTTCTTCTTAGGCATATCAGTTATTCTTGAAATAGGTGTTTTTAAGCCAATACTCGAAAAGAGGATCGAAGATAACCGGACGTTCGTCATCCCCCACGAAGGTCAGGATCTCTTTCTTCATCAACGCGTCTTTAAGTCTCCGGACATTCGCTGAGGAGTTAAGGGAATACTTCCTGATCACCTCAGCCGTGCTGAACTTCGTGTACCCGTCAATGATTGCCTTGAGAAGGCTGACCTGGAAAGTGGTGAGATCGTTCATCGTGGCTATGAACCTTCCACGATGGATGGAAATTATCGTATCCAAGGCTTCAAGGAGCACAGGCTCCATGATATAGCCCTTTGAAAGAGAGTCGCAGATTGATGTGAAATGATTGATATAGAACAGATTGCACTTGAATAGGCGGCATGCTCCGCCAATCAGGTCCCGGTCTATAACCTTACCGCTCGCGAGGAAACCTTTGATTATATGCTCAACAATCTCCCGCTCATCGACCTTGCTGAGGGAGAAGTGCTCGACACGGCGGTAGAAGAAATGGCGTCTCACAAAAATGTCCCTCATGGCGTTGTACATGGACCCTAGGAAGATATAGGAGAAATTCTTGTTTCCGGCCTGCCTGCCCTCATCAATCACCTCTTCCATCAGCTTGAACAACTTCTCCCCGTCATCCGTCAAGTCAAGGTTCTGGAACTCGTCAATAATCAGGAAAAACTTCTCGTGGCGGTCCTCAGCCAGACGGTATGGGAGTCTTAGGACTTCCTTGATATCTGTGTCGTTAATCTCCCAATTAGTGGAAAGGATAGCGTCAGAGGATGAGTAAGCCGCGGGATCAAATATGAAATGAGTACCCGAAAGATACTTGGAAACCACCTGGGCATATTCATCAGGGGTCGAGGCCACAAGCCTGATGACGGCCGAGCCCAACCTTCTTGCCAAAGCCTCGTTCGAACGGATGTCGAGAGCGGTGATTTCCCCGGTGACAAATCTCGCCCCGGAGACCTTCATCTTGGTCAAGACCTGATGGACAATGGATTTCTTACCCGTTCCTACCGGTTCCCAGAGAACCACATTCTCTCCTTGTGAGAGCAGGTTAGCGAGGATGGCACAGTCTTCTTTACGGCCTATAAAATGCTGGCCTGTCACATACTTATTGTACAAAAACGGGCTGTCCATTGAAATAACATTTTTGTTTTGACAAAATTAAGAAATTTTTCATATCTTTGCACCCGCTTTGATAAAAAGGAGGTGGTAAATTAGTTATGATCATAGTTCCTATCAAGGAAGGCGAGAACATCGAAAGGGCTCTTAAGAAATTCAAGAGAAAGTTCGAGAAGACCGGTGCTGTCCGCGAAATGCGCGCCCGCAAGAACTTCGAGAAGCCTTCTGTGAAGAAGAGAGCGGCGAGGATGAAAGCCATCTACGTCCAGCACCTCCAGCTCCAGGACGAGCAGTAATCACACGCTTATATTTTTAGAAGACAAATCCATGTGGGTTTGTCTTTTTTGTTATAAATTTGTAGATGTGAGCAAGCGTGGAAAGCATCTGGCCCTCAAGATTATCCTCTGGTCCATCCTTGGGCTGGTGGTGGCGGTGGCCGTGGCGGTTCAGGTTGTTTTAAGCCCGAAGGTCTTGACCAGATTGGCCAACAAATATGCGGCGGAATACGTGGACGGGGAGGTCAGGTTCTCGAACATCAAGGCTTCTGTCTTCAAGAGTTTCCCGAACCTAAATGTGACCGCTGACGGGTTCTCCGTCGTGGGCCAGGACCCGCCTGACACACTGGCCAGTTTTGACCGCCTGAGCCTTTCCATCAACTATATGGAAGCCCTGAAAGGGAAGGTCAAAGTCAAGCACGCCATCCTTGAGCATCCCAGGATATTCCTCCACCAATACGACTCCACCAGAGCCAGTTGGAACATAATCAAGATACCTTCCAGCGAAGACACTTCTTCCTTCACGCTGCCTCCAATATCTGTCGGGAGGGTGAGCCTGGAGAAATCCCCTTATATTGAATATAAAAACGATCCTGATTCCATTGCCGCCGCGGTAAGCGTGGATCACCTCACAATCAAAAACCTTAAGGACCATTACGGGATTGATCTCGACTCAAAGGTCGCCCTGAACATGACCTCCACGGGGAAGATGGACCTGCCTGTAAAAATCCAGTCTGAACTATATACCGACTTCGAACGGAAGGTGTTTTCTATCAAGGATTTAAAGGCTTCCTTGGCAATGCTTGATCTTCAAGCTGAGGGCATGGTCGACATGTCTTCCGACAGCATCTACATCAAGGCCTCGGCAGCCATGGACGATGAGCCTGTAAGAGACGTGACCCGGTATTTCGGAGACAACTTCCCTATCCTCAAGAAATTGGATACGGATGCCATGCTTTCTTTGGACGCTGATTGTGACGGTTTCTACAACCCCAAGACAGGCAAGTTGCCGGAACTGACTGTCCATGCCTTCGTTCCGGATTCCAAGATAGCCTGGAAGGGATTGGATGAGAAAGGCAGGTTCGATCTGGACGCCACAGCATACATCCGGGACGGGATTCTTTCAGCCGAGGTTCCAGATTTATGTCTGAAGATCAAAGGAGCGGATGTCGATCTTAAGGGTTCCTCAGAGGACCTGCTTAACGGAGACCCTCTCCTTAAGGTGGATAGCCGTCTGCACTTGGTTCTGGATTCTTTGATGAGATTCCTGCCAGAAGGGACAGATATTCGGGCCAGAGGCAACTTGGATGGGTATTTGAAAGGCAGTTTCAAACTATCCCAACTGGATCTTTATAATTTTGACAAAATCGGTCTCCAAGGTTCTCTTTCAAGTCCCGGAATCAGGGTCCGGGCGTTCGGTGACACACTATCCGCTTTCCTTGGCCGGACTGCCGTGTCACTTGGTCCTTTATCCAAAACATCACCTTCAGACTCATCCTCAAAGCATGTGGGATTGACAGCCTCCGTAGACAGTTTGTCCGCGCAATATGGGCCTTCCACATATTTCAGGGGCCGAGGAATAAGATTGACCGCGCGAAATTCCGAAGAGACGGTCAAAGGAACAAAAAACCGTCACCCTCTGACCGGACGAGTTGACATCACATCCATCGGAATGATGGATCTCGACTCCTGCTTTGTGGGTGTGAGGGATTCTAAGAACACTTACAAGCTTTACCAGGCGCCCAAGAATGGTGAGACAACTCCTTACCTTAACATCAGCAGCCAGAACAAGAGGATATTCGTCAGGGAAAGCGTGAACAGGTACTCCATGGAGGATGCTTCCTTGGCCGTAACAGCCAGCCCCGTGAACACGTCACGACAGAATCGCGGTCCCGGGTTTGCCGAAGGAAGGAGGCCTCGCAGGGACTCTCTCGGGCTAAGACGCCCTTCGACAGGCTCAGGGCAGCGCTCTGTCCGACCTATTTATGAGAGGGACTTCGAGAAGAAAGATATCCGTATCAGCCTTGGAGAATCATTCTCCAAATTCATGCGGGAATGGAATATATCCGGGAATCTTTCGGTCGGGAACGGGAAAGTCATCACCCCTTACATGCCGTTGGAAAACAGTTTGTCCGGGCTTGAGGGCAAATTCACCAACAACCAGATAGACCTCGCCAACCTGACTCTTCGCTCCGGATCGTCAGACATTTCAGCGAGAGGCACATTGTCAGGACTGAGGAGAGCCTTGGCTTCCGGAAGAGGTATGTTGAATCTCGACCTTAACCTTAGCTCTGACACCATTGATGTTAATGAGCTTCTTGTGGCGATCAACGCCGGAGGGCAGTTCACCCCTCCCGGAGGCAATGCCGCCTTGTCCGGGGTCGATGATAACGAATATATGGAGGTGGTTAAAGAAGAAGCCGTGACTGATACGGCATCGCTGTCTTCCCTTATTGTCGTCCCGGGTAACCTCAACGCCAAAGTCAATGTCCAGGCCGGCACAATCCGATATTCAGATCTCGAGACATCCTTCGCCTCCGCCGATCTGGAGATGAAGGACAGGTGCCTCCAAGTTTCCAATACCCTTGCGATGACCAACATGGGGGAAGTGTTTATGGAGGGTTTCTACGCCACACGTAGCAAGCAAGACATCACGTCAGGCTTTGACCTTATGTTCTCGAATATTACCGCCGAGAAAGTCATCCAGCTCTTCCCTGCCGTCGACAGCATTATCCCTATGCTCAAGGCCTTCTCCGGGATGCTGGACTGCGAGCTGGCCGCCACCGCATCCATAGATACGGCGATGAATATCATGCTGCCTACTCTTAACGGAATGGTGAAAATAGACGGGAAAGACCTGACTCTTTCTGAGAGCGCCGAACTGGACAAACTGCGTAAAACCCTGAGATTCAAGGATAGGGACTCCAGCTATATCGATAAGATGTCGGTCAGGGGAATAGTAAAGGAGAATCAGCTGGAGGTATTCCCGTTCATCTTGAAAGTGGACAGGTACACCCTTGCCCTGGACGGGTTGCAAGGTTTCGACCAAAACTTCAAATACCATGTGGCCGCGCTCAAGTCCCCTATTCCATTCCGTTTCGGAGTCAATCTCGGGGGCAATTTCACTGACTGGAGATGGAAATTAGGAAAGGCCAAGTTCAAGAGCACTAAGATTCCTCTGTTTGATGATGAGATCGACGGGCTCCGGCTCAATCTGGTCAGCTCGATCCACAGCATCTTTGACCGAGGCATCGAGCAAGCTATAAGGCGTAATGAGGAGGCTCAGCAAGCGATAGAGGAGAAGAAGGCAGAGGTCGCCTATTCGGCCGACCTGACAGAGGATCTGTCGGAAAAGGAAGTGAAGGAACTGGAAGCAGCTGAGGAAGAAGATTCTTCGCTTCGCTCAGAATGACAAAAGACCGCCAAGATGACGGTCTTTCGTGCGAGTGAAGGGACTCGAACCCATACGCCTAAGCACCAGATCCTAAGTCTGGCTTGTCTACCAATTCCAACACACTCGCGGACGGGACTGCAAATATAGCAGATTTTTTATAAATGCAAGTGTTATCCAACTGAATCAAATTCATCGAACCCGGATCATGGATCCCTTCCCGAACCAAGTCATCACTTATCACAAGATAGCCTCCATCATTAAGGGATGCGGCCAGTTTCCCTTGTACCTGACTCTTGACATCATTTTCGAAGAATTTAATCACATTCCTACAAGATTATGGCACTTGGTCTGGACCATTTGCCTTAAATCGGAAGAAATCCGGAACTGCTGCTGATGCTCGAACGTGGCCAAATAATGATGGTATTCAGTTGGAATTTCCTTAATTGTGCTTATAGGGTATAGTCCATCTTGACATTTCCGCAATTGCTCGGGATTATAATCAGTCGCCAGCAAATCAATCATATCAGAGGGAAGGAAGTCCAAAAGAACCATAAGCAGGCTATAAACTTCTTTACCATTGGCACATCCGGCACACCACACACGAATCTTGTTTCCGGGAGTATTCCGGAAAGACGAACGACATATTCCGCCTAACTTCGGCCATACATCACCTCTGAAAAAGTGAGACCCTAAAAAGGTCAGATTCACTCGCATCTGAGACAAAGCCTCGGGATTGGACGCCACTTCATTGTAGTAATCCTGAAGTGATCCGAATCCGTGGTTGATGGCCTGACGGCTAAGTTGAGACAGGACTTGTTGCCGGGAATAACAAGTGAGTTCCGGAACTATAACCTCGAATTGGCGCAAGACAGCCAGGTCGGCTTTGTCATGCGGAGTGTACCGCGTCACAAAAAGGCGAACCCTCCTCCTCAATCTTTGGAACCAGTTGGAATTCACGACTTTAAGCCTAAAGTCAATCCCATTCCCACGAGCCTCGCATGCGGATAATGAAACTCCCGGATTTGAATTGGCGTCAAACCCGGCCAGGGCATTGTCATTGGCTACGCAACCTCTCACCAAATGTCTTACTCTTTGGCCCTCGCCTCCCAATTTGAATCCAACACCGGTTTTCGGATCCACAGACGGACGGGTCTCATCAGAAAGCCAACCATTATACTCCGCGACACATCCTTCCAAAGTAACCGGGCCTATCTTACCGATGGAACTCTTTGTATAAAGGTCAAAACCATCATCAATATTATGGAATGCCTTGCAATTAAAGAACCCATTACCCTCCCCAACAGAAAGCTTCGCTCCGAAACCATCCGCATTGCGACGCACCGCATCGCAGTTGTCATGGGAGACACAAGACTCAACCCTATTCCTCGCCGGCCATTCTTTCTTGGAAGAACCGGGAAAAGAGCAGATCAGGAATCCAGTGTCTCCGTTTCCACTGGCCTCACAATTACGGATGACATTGTTCGAACCACAAATCAACAACCCGCAAGAGGGAGCGTTCCTGAAAACCAAACCATCTAATACCCAATAACTTCCCTGAAGTATCATCGCCGGGAGCCTATCCTTGGAAGAACCCCCGTCAATAATGGCTTTCCCAAGATGTTCGGCACGAAGGATTATCGGCTTACCGGCAGTACCGGATTGGTGCTTCCTGATATAAAATGTCCCTGCATTATACACGCCGTCAGGAAGAATAATCTCACTGCCCGGGGCGGCATCTCGAAAAGATGGCTCAAGATTATCCACAAGCTCCCGGGAAAAAGGATAAACCGATACTTGCTTTTTGATTGTCCCCTTTGGAGTATGACTCTTCTTTCCGGGACTTGTTATAAACTTGACATCGGAAATATTCATCTTGATATTCCCGGCCACAGCGATACCGACATAAATCGCCCTCCTGTCCTGCCTTAACAAGAAATCGCAGCCAGGGACAAAAATAGTCTCCTCACCAGAATCTGTCCGCATTGAGGCGACAAAGCCCTCATTTGTTTTCTCGAGACTGAAGACTTGCCGCTCGCCATCGTTAATCCGATCTTTAATTATCGCCGATGGGAATAGCCTGGACGCATCCAAGAGCCTCCGGCCATCTTGAGGCATGGCCTCACGATCCGTATACCCCCCGACAATCCTGACCCCATATGAGTAGCCATATCTGATTGAAGACCGGAAACACCCGACCATCAAGCTGTTACGATGACGGGAGAGACTTGAGGAACTGGCCACGGTATCCACAACCATAATCCCATATCCAGACTGGTAATCAGAGCCTGAAGCATCCTCAACCTCAAAAGACACTGAGATGGAAAAGTTCTCCTTTCCTGGATCAACCTCAACATATGAGAAGTTGAAGCTGTCCTGGGAGTCGGCAAGTTTGCCACCATCATGGCGGCCAAGTGTCCTTATCTTCCAAGTCTCACGCATGTAAAAGAGATTTGAGCTTCCTCAATAAACGAATGTGAAAAGCATTTAAAGATCGCGAATTCATTTTAACCGCTTCTTCAAATAGCCAGACTGACCGCGACGGATAACGCTGTATGATAAAATCATAATAGTACTGGAAACCCTTACCGGCAAAAGTCCAGTTTTGAGTAAGAGCTCCGAAAACGTTATTGATATACTTTAAGGTCTCCGAGTTAATGACAAATGCCCCGATATTTGGATAGTCCGGAGTCCGGGTAGCATCCCTATTGACATATTTCCGGGCCACAACAGCATTGAAAAGGACATTGGTGGCGATGTTTTCCGGATTTGGATGCTTGCCTTGGTTTTGACGTATGTCATGTAAACAGACTACAGCTTCCGGACTCAAAAAAGGAAATACCACTAGGAAATCAAGGATTTCCCCCGGCATGACATGGGTTGTGTCAAGCACGACGAAATCTATGTCTCCACCTATCTCATCCATCACTTGAGGCAGATATACACCCCTAAAAAGATGATAATCCTTGCATCCCAGATCCTTACAAGCCTTTTCTCCAAGCCGTCCGGTCTTATTGGATTTACGGCCAATAAACTCCTTAATCTCAACCGAATACATCGAAAAAGGCATCTGCAAGGCATTCATCGCCTGTAATATCACAGCCGTCGTACCACCATGCGAGACTCCTACTTCGAGAATCTTCCGTGGACGAAACTTTTTCAAGAGCCCACAGATGAACCCCGAGTCTTGCTCATACATTTTGATACCGGACTTCACTTCCGGAATCTTTTCAGTGACAAGCCTTCTCGGATTCAAGTCAGGCTCTATTCCGTCAATAATATACATGCCACTAATGTTTTTCGCAAAGATAAACTATCGCCTTCCCGGAGGCATACAGCATATATGTCGAATAGCCGCTTCTCCTGATCAAGCCAAGCGTCTTGGAAGGAGCCAAATACTCCGACTCCCAGAATAAGAAAGCTTCGGGAAGGTCCGGAAGGACATCATTTGATGGCTGACGGCATACAGGATAAATCGAAGATGACCCATCCAGCATGTATGTGCTGTAATATGCGTTGAAGTTGAATTCGGGATCATAGTCTACCACCGCCTTCAAGTCAGAATGGGCGGAAACACGCTCAAGAGCAGGTTTCAGTCCCTCATAGACATATGTGACATCTCTTCTATAGAACGGCATCAAAGAAGCAACCAATACCACGGCGAATGCTACCTTGTACACAACCCCGGAGATTTTGCCGCTTCCGGCCATCCGATCCAGCAATACCCACAACAAGATGAATATCAATAAGAACATGAATGAGTAGTACCTTGTGTAAGTCACACCACAGAGCCCGCAGAACAACCAGAAAACCGCGACGGCTCCGATCAGGATCCAGTCGAATCCGTCTATCAACTTAAGAGAGTGTTTCCTTACCGCCCAATACAGCATCAACCCTAAAATGACAATGAGAAGCGTCAATTCCATTCCTCCTCCGACAGACTCGGCAAAAGATTTCAAAGAGTACAGGAGAGAGACGATCTTCTCTCGCATAGAACTGTTGACGAGATAATCTGCAAGTCTGGCGGTAGCGCCATGTCCCATGGAAGCATATGAGGAAGGATGAAAAATAACATCCAATAGATGAGACTTTTTCCAAGAAAACAGGATTCCACCGACTATCAGGGGCAAGGAATAATAGGCGGCTTGAAGATACCTTTTCTTGGCTATAAGACCTACGGCGAAAAAGAATATCAGGGCTCCCCCGATCACAAAAATAAGCTCAGAGTTCTTGAAAGCGAGATATAGCGTCAGTATGGCCGCCACCTCATAAAGGATATTCTTTTTATGCGATGTCCCATCCCACATAAGTTTATGGAGGACAATCGCGACAAAGAAAAGGAGAAGGGTCCACGCATAGAAACGGCAGTATACGGAAAGCTCCAAAACCATAGGGCAGAACCCCCACATAGTAACGGCAAGCAATGAGGTCCGCCGATCAAACCCGAGACAAGAATCCAGGAAAAAGAACAGAAGCAGCTGGAATAATATCCACACGAATATGTTGAAACAAATGCAGATCCATTTTGGTGGTCCGCCTCTTCCAAATACTGTCTCGAGGGCGTTGATGATCCACATATAATTTCTGTCGAAGAAGAACTTCTTTGCAGTCAAGGAGATAGGGAGATCAAAAACGCTTTCCCCCTCCTCCATGGTGTACCTGGTCTTCAAATCCTTCACCGACAACCAGTCCTCAACTTTCCACAAAGAACTGTCATCCATATATTCTATCGAGTCCTTATGGTTGTTGATATTCTGGACATACTCAAAAGTGAACAACTCGTCGATGTAATAGCCGGCCTTCCGGGAAGCCCAGTAAAACATCGCCCCGCATTGGAGAGCGATAATGACCACCAGAATTCCTAATGACTGTTTTCTTGTCATAATTCTTTCTCCCATAATGGTATAACCTTTTCCGTCGAGAATCGTTCCGCGAACATGCGTCCCCGATTAGAAAGACTATCCCTGAACTGTGGTTCATCATCCAGCTTTGCCATCGCTTCAGCCATGGCTCTCTCATCACCCACAGGAACCATCAAACAACTATCAGAGTCTCCGAATAACTCTCCTGCTCCTTCAAAAGCGGTCGTGACACATGGAAGTCCCATCATCATCGCCTCCAGAAGAGCGTTAGGCATTCCCTCAAAATATGATGAGAGGACGAACATCTCAGCATCCTGAATCGCCTCGTGAATCCGGTCCACATACCCCTCCAAAAAGACTTTTCCCTCAAGTGACATATCACTGATCTGTCGTCTCAGAGCCCCTTCAAGAGGGCCTTTGCCATAAATATGAAGGGTGTGATCAGGATGACTCGCAAGAAAAGTGGAGAAAGCCTTGATAAGGAGAGCGAAGTTCTTTTGTGGCCGAAGCCGCCCGGAGGCCACAATCTTATGACTATTACCGCTAGCCTCGCAAACCACCTCAACAGGGTTGGGAATCACGACACCCTTCCGGCGGATTTCTTCAGGGAACATATTCCGGACCGTATTTGACTGGAATATTACTTTATCCGCATGGCGGTACGCCAAACATGTCATACGGAAATGCCGTTCTCCCTTCTGACGTGGATTGTTCCTCTCTGACATAATCTTCCTTCCTCCGCCTAACGCGAACGCGTTAAGAAGGCTCGGCTTTTTCAAAAAACTCAAAGTGACGTCCGGACGGAACCGGAGCCGGATAAAGGATAAGAAGAAATACCCGAATACTATGGAAATCAGGAACCGGAACGGTAATCTCGACTTTTTTCGAAGATCAAATAATCCAGCGTTATCAACCTTGACTTTATCAGAAATGGGATAAGGAGATGACGCTGAGGAAAAAGGCATTATATGAACCTCATGTTTATCAGCCAAAGCGCTGGCCACCCTGGAGGCGATACGCTCGGCACCGCCTCCCTCAAGGGAGGATATGAGGATAAGGATCTTCATCGAAGCTTAATAATCAACGACTTCCTTAATCACATAAGTGACCGGAGTCCGCTTGGAGGAACCTCTCCTAATGGCAAACAAGTCCCGTAATCCCTGGAAAATCCTGGACAATGAATTGTATTTTGACCGACCTCTTTTCCGTGGCATGTGCGAAACCACTATCTCCCCGACTTTACACCCCCGGTCTCGCAAGATGGCTGGAATAAACCTATGCTGACCACCTACCAAGTCCAAACCTTCCAGAACGTCTCGCCTGAAAACTTTCAATGTGCAACCGGAGTCATGGATGCCATCTCGAAGGAAAACTTGCCTGCATACATAAGCCAGTTTCATCAGAAAACGTCTGGAAAAATTATCCTGACGGTCTTTTCTCCATCCGCACACCACATCCAGATCATTATCGACCAGGTATTTGAGCATTATAGGAATATCCGAAGGATTATTCTGCCCGTCACCGTCAATGGCCGCGACATAATCACAAGACGCGAGTTTGAAGCCACTGTCCAGGGCAGCCGTCTGCCCATAATGGTTATCAAATTCCACGTACTTTACAGGATGCAAAGTCTGGCAAACTCTCCTGGTATCATCCGTGGAGCCGTCATTTACTATGATAATCTCGTACTCCGCGAACTGTTCATCACACATCATCTTACAATCCTCGAACAGTCTGCGTATACTCTCAGCCTCATCCCAAATTGGGACTACCACTGACAATGACTGTTTGCGAGTTGGCATAATAGAGACGGGCAACTTTCTGGCTTACAATTATTTCCGCAACATCATAAGACGTTGCCTAAGGACCGAGGCGTAATCCTTATACTCATCCCCTTTGTTGGTTTTGCCGAAATTTGTGTTATGGATACGACGATCGGTAGATACTATTCCGGTTTTCTTGATCAGAAAACCGTTCTGATCCATCCTTGATTGCCATTCTATTATCTCGCCGGTACGCTTGTCCTCAGAAAAAAAGCCGATTGTGTCGAAAACAGATTTCCTGATAAGAATAGCCCCGGTGAAAAGACCGTAATACGGCTCTGGACGGATTGTGGTACCTGGCATAGAAGCGATCTCAGGAGAGAGGAAATCCTTCACCATAGACTGGACAGCAGAGGCATCAGGATCAGCCTCTATCATCTCATACATTGAGGCAAGAGCGCCTTCCCTGATAATGTCATCATGATCAAGGAACAAGACATATTCCCCAGTGGCAGCCTTAAGGCCAGTGTTTTTCGCGGCCACCTGGCCCTTGGAGACAGGATGTGAAATTACCTTGCAGCCCAATCCCGAGGCAATCTCCACCGTATTGTCAGTGGAGCCATCATCAATGACTAAAATCTCTACCGGAACACCCTGACGCAGAACACTTTCTATAGCCTCCTGAAGATAATTGGAGCCGTTCTTTACCGGAATAATAACAGAAATCATTTAGCAATGCATTTTTTCACTTTAAGACGACAAAAGGTTTACAAATTTATAAACAATAATTCTTTTTCCACAACCTGCTCACTACACCGTAGAATGAGATCCAGATTTTGTAATCCTTCACGCTAAGCCACTTCTTAAATCTGTACCACCTGTATGACAACTCAACGACCAGACTACTCTTGAAGGTGGAAACACACCCTCCTGAGCGCCATTGCTTACGTCCCTCTTTTGTCAGGACAATAGATGAGACTCGGCGGACAGAGTCCTCTCCCCTTATAATAGTCACGGAACCTGATTCTCTCTCTTCCAATCCGGCCGGAGAATACAGAAACACAAAAACAGGTTTGACATTCCTGACAATCTCATTCCCGATTCCTTTCCAATCAGGTTCAACACAAGATCTTAGTTTTATATATTCCCTCCGGTTAAGAGTGAAGGACCTTTGATAAAAGACTATTCCCTGATCCGGGATAAACTCCTGAATATCACCCCAAATACACAAAACAACCATCCCTTTCAAAAAGCACATTCCTTCGAACGCGGTCAAATCGGCAGCGTAATCCGACATCCAACGGCTGGTGAAATAAGCATAGTCATAATTATCTCCTACAACTGATGCGAATTCGCATATCCAAATGTCCTTTTTATAGAACGCCAATGTCGCCACACGATGTGCCCCGTCAAATAAAAGGTTGTCCGCCCCGACCGGCACCAACGAACACGAGGGATCAAACTCCTCGGAAGAAAAAGTGTCAATCAGACTATCAAACACTTCGAAATGCTTCGCGAAAGTGTTTTTTTCCTCTTCCTTGCCATGTTCCTTCCCGAATGGCACCAAGCATCTAAGATTCTCATAGTACACTCTTTTCGCTCTAAATGGAGACGTCTTCCGGTTACGGATATAATAGTACTTCGCGAATAGGTCGAAACGGGTGGGGCACATAAGAATCGCGGCCGGGACTTTCTTAACTTCTCCGTGAAGCTTGTCCAAGCCGTATTTCTCAACCCATGAGGATTGAATCAGGGATAGATAATCATCCGCGCGAAGCATGTTCATTGAGAATCAAGAATGTGAAGCCTCTTTAGATCACGAGCCAAAGAGTCTGTGAATACAGCTGCCCCACGACCATTCAAGTGCATCGCGTCAAAGAAAAACGAAGTGTCTGAGGAAAAAGGCATCTTGGTGTAGTCAAGCAGGGTCAGCCCCCTCTCGCTCGCCACCTTACTGTAATACTCAAGCATCTGTCCCAATGTCTTGGCTTTAGCGATCGCATCGTCATGCCACGGGGAGAACAGAAACACGACCTTAACCCCATCTTCCTCGAGGATGTCCAAAAACTGAAACAGATAAGGCTCGAATTTGGGATTTGCCTTGAAAACAAGGGACGATCGGTTGACCGCGTCATTGTCGAACGGATGATTGACAGGATCGAAACCTTTCTCTAGAGGTCTTTCTCTCTCATACAAAGCACGAAAAAGATTGGCTATGTCATAACGATACATTGGAATATATAGCTGCCCAAAAGAAAAAGGCCTGACAAATGAAACAGCTTTGCGGAACCTCCTGTAAATGAACCACGGGAAAAACTGAGACATGTCCTTGGTGCTGTTGTCTGTCAGGGTGAAATAGTCGATATTCACCAGCGCGACCTTCGGCAACGGATTTCTTTGTTTGTAGAGGATGTATCGAGCTAGTATATCCGGGATGTGCGCGCCATCCATGCCAATATTGTATGACTTTACTCCCGCCACAGAGTCAAAGACCGCAGGGTCGAAATGTTTCACGATCCTGGAACTCCCCATCGCAAGAACATCGGCTTCAATGGAATCATCCATCAAGTAACTCCAATACTTGTACGAACGATA
The DNA here is from genome assembly GCA_902785575.1 of uncultured Bacteroidia bacterium. Taxonomy (GTDB): domain Bacteria; phylum Bacteroidota; class Bacteroidia; order Bacteroidales; family UBA932; genus Cryptobacteroides. The sequence goes on from CACZZF010000020.1 coordinate 18,208, forward strand.
GTTCGTCTTGGCGGCGAACTTTGAATAACCAACATCCACCAAAGCGAGAATCAAATAAGCGGATATCGAGAAGAATATGAATGTGGATAGGAATTTTTTCAATTTAAAACTGGAAGTAGATGAACTTTGGGGAACCGTCGTCAAAATAAAGGATAGTCACGAGCAAGAGAACTATATAGATTGCGTAACGAATTGACCGATAGCGTATTCCTCTCATAGAGAGGCCGTGTTCTTCCCTTCGGTCAATCCACTCGACAAGCAGCATGACAGCGATCCCGAATACCCGCGAAAGGAATACTGGAGAGATAAAGAATGAGATGTCTCCGACCGAGTTCCAAGCGAATATCCCGGAGAAATACTTCCACGCTTGCGTCAGATTGTCCGCCCTGAAGATAACCCATCCCAACGTGACAAGGACAAATGTCAGGACGATCTGTCCGAATTCCTTAATGTTAGGAAGCGACCGGTCCGGAGCGATAACCTCCCTGTACTTCCTGTTATTGGATGTAAGGATCAGAGGGAGGAAGAGAAGGGCATGGAAGGCACCCCAAGCGAGGAATGTCCAATTAGCGCCATGCCAGAGTCCGCTGACCAGGAATATCACGAAAGTGTTGCGGACAATCTTGGCTTTGGAGCAGCGGCTGCCACCGAGAGGAATATAAACATAATCCCGGAACCATGTAGTCAGAGAGATATGCCAACGCCTCCAGAACTCGGCGATGTCACGGCTGAAATAGGGAGTGGCGAAATTCCTCATCAACTTGATGCCGAACAACTTTGATGTTCCTATCGCTATGTCGGAGTAGCCTGAGAAATCACCGTAAATCTGGAAAGCGAACAATATGGCCGCACCAATCAAAGCGGCTCCTGAATGTCCGGGGATATCCCCGAATGCCTCATCGACATACATTCCGCACCAGTCGGCTATGACTATCTTTTTGAAGTAGCCCCAAAGCATCTGCCTCAAACCATCAACAGCATCTGAATACTCAAACTTCCGCTCACGGCCGAATTGAGGGAGTAGATTGGTGGCACGCTCGATAGGACCTGCGACAAGTTGAGGGAAGAAGCTGACATAGGCGAAGAACTGTACTATGTCCCTTGTCGGTTCTACTTTCCCTCTATAAACATCGATCGAGTAACTCAAGGCCTGGAAAGTATAGAAACTTATACCTACTGGAAGTATCAGATGCAGTAATATGCCGTCGGCTTTTCCTCCCAGGAACAAATCAGCGAAACTTTGGGCGAAAAAGTCATAGTATTTGAAAAGGCCCAGAATACCCAGGTTCAAGATTATGTTGGCGGCACTTATCCATTTTGCTTTCCTTCGGTTGTCCTTGAATCTGTAAATCAACAATCCGCTCCACCAACTACAGAAGGAAGTGATGGCTATGAGAATCAAGAACTTCCAGTCCCACCAACCATAAAACACATAAGACGCGACTACCACGAAAGCATTCTGCCATTTGAGGTTTCGCCCGAAGACAAACCAATAAAGGCAGAAGACAATCGGCAAGAATGCCGCGAATATCAAAGAGTTAAAACTCATTGCCTGCGGAACCTGGATCGGAGGAATGAGACAGAAATATTGGGATTGAACCTGGACTTGAAATCATTGTAATCATCACAGGAAAGAACCGCCTCCAACAAAAACAAATCGACCGGAGCATACAGTTCTGGGTGACGATGAACCTCCTCGGTAATCAGGATGAAGAACGCCTTGGAGAAATCGAACTTCTCCTCACTGTCGAGAATCACCGTTCCGCCATAGAACAGCCGCAAACCATCCGTTGACAGGCCACGGGACACTCTCTCGTCATACAAAGCCCTGAAACTTACTATATTATGATAGCACAAATCCCTCTGGTGGAGAAGCGACTCCTGGCGCTGGAGATAATGATAAAAAGGTCCTCGGAAAACAAGTCCCTCATCACGAAACGATCCTGCCAGTCCAGCGAAGAATATGTCTTCCGTACCATTCCGGACAAAGGGAGGAGGAAAATGAATCCCGTTTTTCTCAAGGAACTCCCGACGGTACAAGCGAGCCCAAACCACTGGAGGGAACTTGTTCTGTATCACAGTGGTAGGGTAATAGTCAGGCTCATCCTCGACAAAACCGAAACGGCTGCTGAAGGCCTTCTTCCCCGTCTCAGGGAATTCCTCTATATAATTCGAGTTTATGACAACGTCATCTCCGTGCCTTTCAGCCATTTGCCACATCGCCTCAAGATAGTCAGGATCAAGCCAATCGTCCGAATCAAGGAAATAGACAAACTCCCCTTTCGCCGCCTCCAAACCGGCATTTCTCGCCGCCGAGACGCCCTGATTCTGAGGGAAGATAATGACCTTCAGTCTCGGATCCACAATTGATTCGACAATCTCTTTCGAGTTATCCGAAGAACAGTCATCAACGCAGATAACCTCAATATCCTGAAGTGTTTGAGCAAGAGCGGATTCCACACATCTCCTTATAAATGGGGCCGCATTGTAAACAGGTATGACGATTGAAACCAAACACATAATTTATAAATTTAGTGTTTTTCAGCGATATTTTTGAGATATCGGCCAAAAAGTCCAGGAAATAGCCTTGCCGCCACAATTTCCATTTTATCTTTGAGCGATATTGCCGGATGAGAAAAAAACTCTAAATGATATCTCTTTAACAGGGCCCTTCGAGTCGCCATATAAGCCTCTTTTTCAGCTTTGGATAGCGGCCATTCAGCAATGAAATACGACGATGTCATCAAACGCTTGAATAATCTCGAGAGAACTAATCCTCTGGCCTTTTTCCTCTCCTTCGGCACGTCCTCCAACAAGAGAGACAATACCTTGACTGATTGATGAGGCCCAACGTAGGAGAAATCCCTGCTTAAACTTGAAGGACGAATGTAATAATAATAGAGAGACTCTTTCAAATAAACCAGGGAGTGAAGCCTGAGGTACAACTGCCCGCAAAAAAGGAAATCCTCCTGCTTGATGTTCCGAAATCTCAATTCAGTCATCAAGTGTCTTGCGATCAACTTGTTCCAACAAGTAAAACAAATTAATTTACCTTCTTGCAGCAATTGCCACAACATGTCATCGCTAGAAAAGACCTCGGGCGCGGTTCCAGTGACCATGAAACCATCTTCGTATTCCTCTCTTTTAACAAACGAGAACCCGGAAGCCGCGACATCATACCCTCCTTTAATTATCGCGGAGTACAGATGTTCCAATGCTTCTGGCCGGAGTTCATCGTCATCATCCGCGAAGTAAATATAATCACCCTCCGAAAGATCTAGACCATGGTTTCTCGCCGAGGCAACTCCCTGATTCGGTTGATGGACCACACGGAATCTATTATCCAAACCGGCATACTCATCACAGATAAGCCCAGATGAATCAGTTGACCCATCATCCACTAAGATAGCCTCGAAGTCCTTGTATGTCTGAGCCTTGACGCTATCCAAACATCTCCTCAAGAACCGCTCGGAATTGAAAACAGGAATGATAACGGATATCATTGTATTTACACCCTAAAAAAGCGAATAGACCTATACACAAAGACCTTGGCCTTATAGACTAAGATGCGTTTCATCTTCACAAAGAAACATTGTATCCACTTCATGCCTAACCATAATCGTGAAGGGCTCTTGCCCTTAACGTGACAAAGCAACCGGTAAGCCTCGCGATTGTAAAGCCATTCCTTAGTTGACAATGTACCGAAATGGATAAAATAGCATTCTGGTCCAAGTTCGATATCCATTACAGTCCAGCGATACCTCAGCACCCCTTTTACTACATCGAATTCACTGATTCGCGATTCCGGATACCAGCAAAATATTTTCCACCAATCCTCCGAAGGAGGAAAATCGTAGATGGAACAAGCAAGCGGGAAAATCATATCATCGCTTGGCTTCGGGTGGCCTGGCATCTGAAACTCAGAGTAATTATCTAAGATAGACAGACATAACTCAGTGAACCCCTCTAATTTAGGGGATTTCCTCACAAATCTCATCCCACCTTGACAAGAGCACGGAGCATGCATTCTATCACGCAACCTGCCAGAACGTTCCAACTCAACCTTCCCCATCTTAGATTCCGGATCATACACAGCCCCATAAATACCAAAATCAGGGCTGTCTTTGACGATGTCCCACAATCCACTAAGATTCCGGACCACTAGGCAATCCGCGTCAATGAATATCGTTTCGTCATATGGTGTCAAATCAGCCAACCGAAGCTTATCGTTAAACGAGAATGAGGGCGAGTCCATGATCACCACATCGTCAAACTCTTCCGTTATCTCGTTTCTCCTATCACAAATGAGAGCGAAAGGCTGAGGGTCCGGGTTATGTAAACGATACGATATCAGCAGGTTCTGGGTAAGAACATAATACAACCTCTTCCCAGTCGCCATCGTGGCGAAGCCTCTTGAATGATCTGTCATATCCAATCTTTAATCTCCCATGGGAGAGGAATGGAATTCCTTGGATCCCATTATTTTCATATACTCGGATAGTTTCACAACCAGCTTGTCGCCAATCATCTTGGCACATCCCGGAGAGGGGAAAGCCGGCATTTCGGCGACTTCCGGCATCTGACTGAAATATACCGCGGTATCCCTGTCAGCGACTTTTATCGGATAAGCGAGATAATAATTGAAATAATCGCCTATGGTCTCATGATAAGTCACGCTGAAATTCACATAATCCCCTAAGACATAACGAGCATAGTACCCTTCCCTGATCTGTCTGACCTCGGATTTGTCCAGATTGCCGACAAAAACGACCTCCGTTTCCCTAGGCACATAGCCCTCGGCTTGCTCGATCCTGTCCACAAGCCTAGTAATAACCGATAGTGTAGCCCGCGCTTCCAGACTCTTTCTAACATGCACCTGATTAGCATAGACCACATTATTCCAAACCAGCAAAAGGAGAAGAGCGGACATCACGACACAAATACCTTTATTGAGCCGAGGATGCCTTACGTTAGGATTGTCCGCTTTACCGATCTCCAACGACATCACCACCCCGGCAAACAAGGCAATGAATGAAAAATACATCAGCGTGTGTGTCACCCCGCCCATAAGGATATACACGAAATTGGCCGCGAGTGGCATTAACAGCAGTATCAGAACAATCCAGATCCTACTGGAAATGGAGCGTATCTTGGTGGACAGCAAATAGACAGAACCGGCAGCGAGAAAGAAATGAACGACCCCCGTAAAAAAACTATGCATACCTTCTGGCCGTAACACATGTTTCAAGAACATAAAATAGGTCCCTTTGATCAATCCCGGGATTGTCTGCAAAGAAAGGGAACTAATTCTATCAACACTATTATATGCCCCGGATGAGGGCAACTGTGAGATTCCCGAGTCAAAGGCTATCCTTACGTAAATGACCCATCCAAGATAATATATCAACGAGCCACAAACGAAACATATTAACGTCTTGGCGCCATTTTTCCATAGGTTGTCAGGCGCTCCACCATCCGCCCTATCTTTGATCAAACGCAAAAAGGCAAGTACTAGAAATACCTGAGCGTAAGCCTGATACAACGCTATGGATATGGCTAAAAAGACGATCGCAACGGGAATCAAATATTTTCTTTGGTCAAAAATGAGACACACCGCAAACACGCTGAACAGCAGGCTAAGCATTTGAATGTCAGCTGCTGACATATAAGTCGAATAAAGGGATGTCAACACCGGACAGGTGGCGAACAACGCCGAGACAAGTATGATACTCGAGGTCCTTTTGATATCAAGCAGTCTCACAGTGAGAACCACTGACAAGGACAAGAACAGCACTGACAAAAAAGCGACCAGGAGCGGCGCCACAATCTTTCCTCTGAACAATAGATACGCGGGAATCAAGAAACGTCCCAAGTATGCCTGCCAGTTCCCGTCAAGTTGAAAAACCTTAAGAGAATCATGATTGAAGGCAACATCAAACCAGCTGAATCCGTGAGCTAAAAAAGAGAAAAAGGCCGTGTACAGAATGGCCTTGACATATAAAGAATCTTTCATTCACATGCTAATTATCTGTAGATTGGAGAAACTTTTTTAGACAAACGGCATTTTTATAGATATCCGGAGTGAGAATAATCTTATAAAACTCCATGCCATTAAGCATTCTGATCACGTCTAGAATAAAAGTCTGGTCAGATTGATGCTGCTTTAGCCCACGGCTCCACATCTGTAACAACGTGGAATGAGCCACCTGTGTGATCGCTCTGTTTCTTTCCATTGAATCACATAACTCGACTCTCGGCTCGACCACATCCGTGGAAATCTCAGGAAACAAACACGCTCGAATCGGATAACGCCTCTTCAATCTGTCGGCATATGCGGAGATGTCAAACACGTACTTCCCCTTCCAATGACTTACTCCGACAAAACGAGCCTTATCCAAACCATCGTATAACTTGTCGTACATAGTAGGAGACAGAGAGATTATCGAATACACAGGTGAAGCATAAAGCTTATTATCTTCCTGACTTAAAATAAGATAATCTTCCGAAACATAATCAAAACCCTCTACCATCGCAGTCACCGCGAGGGTAGATTTCCCCCTTTGCCCACGAGCGCATAACAACAAACCCTTATTATCAAGCCCGATACAAGCTCCATGAACAAGTCTGGCATTTGAAGCCGTATTCATTATCCTGAACAACATCTGGACAAGGATATGTCCCTCAGAAAGCCAACGTTCAGGAGCGAAACTCTCCGCACCGAAAAAGAACGTGTTATCCTCGACTAGATGTATCGTCCTGGCGCTGACATTTAGCTGGCCGCAAGGGAAAAAAGACTCATCGCCTCCTTTGACCTTGATGAGCAAGTATTCATTTTCATCAATCGATCCTGGAAATACGAAAAAATGGCGCGCGAATGATATCATGTCGGATTCCTTCCAAAGGTAAACGGTAGCATCGAATTCATTCGTAGCGTCAGTCAATACCCATTTAAGCTCCCTTTGGATCAAGTCGCGAGCCTCTTGAGCGAAAAGCACGAGCCGAACCTTCCTCGCTCCGCCCAAATCAAGGAATACAGACTCATGGCCATCAGCCACACTTTCTATTCTCTTCTTCAGTGCCGCAAGCCGATCAGTCCATTCTTCTTTGGTGTAATAATCTCGCATCGCATAAACCTGGTTTGTATAGTACTGCTATGTGGCGGGGACTCATTTAAAAATGCCAGAGATCATTTTATGGACTTTCACTTTGAAATCGTATGGGAGATGCTTAAGGATGCTGTGGGATCCCAAGAGGAAATAATCCAAGAATCGGTTTCTGATTTCAAACCAGACAGGCGCTCGTTTCCTGGATTCCATAACAGACTTCAACCTCGCCACTTCCCTTTCGTATAATTGACCCTTTGTCTCTATTATACTCCAATGCAACAGAAACCGGTATGAAGGATACAATTGATTGACAGCCGTCCGATAAAACAGCTTCCCTTTACAAATATCCATCTCGACACCATGGGATAATGGATAATAACAGAAGACATGGACAAAACACAAAGCGGGCTCATAACCATGAACCGCACACGCCAAAGCAAATACCTTCTCGTCCTCAGGGTACTTTAAGGGATACGAGAACTCAAACGAATCATAATGGTCAAGAATATACCCACATGTCTTGTAGAACTCTTTAAGGCCTTCTTTTCTTAGATAATAAACTCCTCCATTACAAACCAGTGAGAACTTGACCTGATCCTTGTAAACTCCCGAGCCTTCTCTAGTGATCCAACCTTCGCCTGAATCCAAAGAATACCTTGAACCACACACCGCAAAATCTCCGCTATGCTCGAAAAGTTTCCACAAGCCATTCAAATCCCTATAGGCCAAGCAATCAGCATCTATAAAAATTGTCTCATCATAAGGTGCCAACTCTGGCAATCTCACCTTGTCAAGAAACGAATGCCTGGGATTATCGATGTGAATAACCGCATCGAAATCTGAAGTGAATTCATTTTCCTCTTCACAAATTATCGCGAAAGGCATCGGGTTCTTTGAGTACCACCTATATGAGAGCAATAGGTTATGGGCAACCTCATAATAGATACGGGATCCAGTCGCTAAAGTCACAAAGCCTCGTGTCTGACTCATACTCTTAGAAAAATCACATGGCCCAATCTCCGTTAAGAATCTGAGTCACAGTCGGATAACTCTTATTCCTAAACACTTTTACGCGAAATGAGACAAATGGGTTACGTGAATATCGCTTAATGAATTCTTCGTAAGTGGAACATGAGAGAAAAGCCTTCATAGCGAAGACATCGAACTCGCTGTAAATATTAGGGCAGGCAAGTACATCCTGTCTGACATCAGAGAAATAATCTCGCATGAAATCAAAACGTTCCTTGTCTATTACCTCGAGACTGTCCAACAAATAAAATCGCTTGGCTCGGGAAGGAGCTATACCGCGGGCATGTAAGTCGTCAAGAAAGACCCTGAAATTCTTGAAATAATTGAAAGTGACGTCCGGTTGACGCACCAACGAGCCCTCCCTTTGATAATAATGATAACACGGCCCTTGGAAAATGTAACTCCTATCCTGAAGTATCTCGGCCATGGCCGTGAAATAATTGTCTTCCACGCCACCTTTCAGCAAAGGCGATTTGATGTTGTTAATCTTAAGATAATCAAGTTTATACAACCGTGCCCAGACAACAGGAAAGAATCCCGATTGGACTAAAAGAGGAGAACAGTATCCGGCTTCCCCTTTGATAAAACCAGACTGATCGGAATGTTTGTTCTTCGAACTGTCATCATACTCATATATCCAGTTGCTGTTGATGACCACATTCTGGCCAGTACTTCGGGCATGGGACAACATCTCCGCAAGATAATCCGGATCAATCCAGTCATCCGAATCCATAAAATAGATGTATTCCCCTTTCGCATGGTCCATAGCAAGGTTCCTGGCGTATGGAACCCCATGATTCTCAGGGAGATGAATCACCCTCATACGAGAATCCCCCGACGCATATTCATCCAATATGGAAACCGAGTCATCTGATGACCCGTCATCTATCGCCAGTAACTCGAAATCAGCGAACGTCTGCCCTAGAACTGAATCGAGGCATCTGGAAAGATATTTCCCTGTATTGTAAACAGGAAGAATGACGGTTATTCCGGACTCCATCCCTTATCTTCCTCCACATCATGGATAGGATCCGCGAAAAGCAGTTCTTGAACATCCTTATACTCTGTGCACTCGGGGATAAACCCATCAGCCGACGCGGCATTGGCATCAATCTCAGGTTTTTCTAAGGATGCGGTATCCGAAGGAATTACAATCTCGAATTCGGAGAGAGTATTGACAAAGGCATTAAGCTTGTCCGGGAAGTCTTCCGGGGCCCCGGGAATAGAGTTTACCGCTTTGATTATCTCCCTTACTGGAGATCCGGAAATAAGGCTTTGAAAAACAGAAGTTCCGAAACCATTCATTCCATAATAAATTCCAGTTGATGAGTTGATCACGATCGCCATGCCATCGGAAATGTCAGCGAACATCTTGGCGTCGTTGAGTTGATAATTCTCTGTAGTCATGATTATATGTTATTGTTCATTGATTCAGTAAACGCCCGCAAACACTCAGCATTCGCGAAGATGTCCGGGGTAAGTGTGATTTTGTAAAAATCGAGAGGAGTTATCATCCTAGCGAGCTTAAGAATAGTCTCTGAGTCATTCTGGGTCTGCTTAAGCCCCATGCACCACATCTGGAAAAGGGTAGAATGGGCCAGATGGGTAATCGCCCGATTCTTCTCAAGCGGACCGCATTTTTCGACTATAGGCTTTTTCGCGGACAAATCGATATCAGGGAAGAGGCAGGCCCTGACTGGATAATGACGCCTGAGAGCATCCGAATAGCCACTTATATCGAAAACATACTTTCCTTTCCAACTGCTGACCCCAACAAAGCGAGCTCTGTCAAACTCGTCATACAGAGCATTATACATCTGAGGAGACAAAGTCACTATTGAATAAATGGGAGAAGCGGTCAGGCTCCCATTCTCAGATTGTAGGATAAGGTAGTCTTCAGAGACATATTCAAACCCCTTGAGAAGGGCTGTGATCGCAAGGGTGCTTTTACCACGGTTACCACGGGCACACATGAGTAATCCATTACCGTGAAGGCCAATGCACGCGCCATGGACGAGCGAGGCATTTGGCAGGGTATTGAGGATCCTGAACAGCATCTGGACAAACACATGCCCTTCCCTCAACCATCTGTCAGGCTCATAGCTGCTTGTTCCGTAATAGTAGTTATTCCCATCCACAAGAAAAATGGTCCCATCTTTGAAATTCACTTGTCCAGTAGGAATAATAATCGCAGCATAAGGATCTGAACCTGAGACAGTTCTGTTAGTCTGCTCAAAATAATGCGTCTTCGAGAAAAGCAGAAACTCCTCCTCGGCGGGGATTTCCAAATCCGGCATAATCACCTCTGATATGAAATCCCTCACCTCATTCTCCTTCCAGAGATATATTGTCGCATCTGGCTCAGGGACAGGGTTGGTAATCACCCAACCAAGTTCCCTTCCGATAAGTCTCATGGCAGTATTATCACAAGCCTTGACACGGACAGTCTTCAATCCCGCAAGATCAATAAAGACTTCTTCAGCGCTGTCAAGAGCCGGCCCGATTCGAGTCTCAAGTTTTTGTATCTTATCTTTCCAATTGTCAATAATCAGTCTCATCACAGAAAAGTTTTATGATAGTTTCAAGTTGGGAAGAACCCTATATCGGAAAACAAGCAACGTTTTCTTTATCAGCCTGTTAGAAAATACCCGCTTGAGCAAGGAGACGAAACTCACCCACATGAACACAATTGGATTGTAACCCCTTTGAAGCGACGCCCCGACACTTGTCCGGGAAAGAGAGTCCCGGGCCTCGGAAACGACATCTCTCCGGAACAGGAAATCCAAAAGTTGATTCTCCAATTCCTTGTCCGAAAGATCTGGTTCGAGGAGCTTAACAGGGAACACATTTGGGATGATTGAGGATAAGAAAACCACGGAGTAGTAAACCTGGAACTCCGTTCCGGTCTTTCTGGCGCTGTCTTTCACAATTTCCCAGTCAAAACCAGGCTTCAGAGATATCAGATACTTCATGTCAAAGAAGGTCGTGATGATGCTCTCCGGCGTCTGATTCTTAGCGAGGTTTTTATATAGATTGACAAAAGCGATGAAAACCATATCCTCCGGGCAGGGCAGAAGTCCACGGACTGAGAACATCGGAACCTCTTCTGATCGTGTGAAAAGACCCTCATTATATGCCTCCTCTAGCCCGGTGAACATCTCCATACGTTCGTGAATATCCAGAAGTCCCTCATCTGAACCAGGGAGATGCAGATCCACGCTATGATCCGTTTTCATCGGTTTGTCATAGCCCATACCCATAACAAGCTCGACAACTCTCTGATAATCAGCCTCCGGAACTATGATATCGATGTCGTTCATCCATCTTGGGAAGTCAGGCCTGTAAACCTTCATCGCACCTCCTTTCAAGATAGCGAAAGGAATCCCTTCCTTATTTAGGACTTTACCCACCTTGCTTAAATGAGCCTGTCTCTTGACATTCTGAAACTTGCAGAAAGAGAGCACCCCATCCAGCCTAGGTGTTATCTCGTGAAATTTGAGATCGGGACGAGTTTTCATCAGATAAGCCAAAAGCATCACGCTCTTTATCGGAGCGGCTTCTATGTCCCAATCATTCAGAAAATCATCTAGTTCCGCTTGGGAGATCTCTTTGGAGAGAGCCATCTCTAACAGTTTGCGGTCCAGATCGGACATGGCCTCATTCCCCTGCATCAGGATTATCTCGTCCGGATGAAAAGGAATTATCGCTCCGACCGCCAGAACAACAAGAATCAATACAACCAAGCATGCCAGTATCCAGAGAAGAATCCGTACTGGTATAATCAAACTCAAAAGGAGAAAAAGCCCCCCGATGAGGATGATCAGCAAAGCAGCCCCTGTCACTTTGACACCTACGTATCTTCGGTCAGTATTACGATTCGAGTTTGTCATGCCTTTTCCAAAAAGGATTTATAAAGTTATAAAAAGAAATCCAAACATTATTGTCCCAGTTGGCGAAAATGGACTTGAACCTAAACCAAATGAAACGGCAACCAACCCTTACCTTATCCCAAAACACCTCTATAGGGGTAATAATCCCATATGCTATGCCGCCTCCATGCCACCAGTTTTTCCTTCCGCCACATGTCAAAACAATAATCGAGACACGAAGGACCTCATCAGGTTCAGAAACAAGCTTGCTTTCTCCGCTATCTTCCGGAGCATAATCAGCCTCGGATGGAAGGTAAAACACAAAACGAGTCTCACCTTTGAAAGCTTCGCCAGCCCAATGGGGATCTAGCGCCGAACGCAATCTCGAATAAGCCTTATAACCCGTCCGGAACGACCTGGAATAAAAAACTTCGCCCAAAGTTGAAGAGTCGACCTCCTCTCCCGGCCAAAGGCAAAGCACTCTCAAGCCCTTTATAAGAGGAACGCTTTCATACGCTACCACGTCCATACAATAGTCCGACATCCACCGGTCTTTATAGAAACTATAGTCTAAACATGGCATCTCAGCATCGGGGAATTCACATATTGTCACATCCTTATCATAAAAGGACAGAGCCGATATCCGGTGCTCACCATCAAGAATATGACTCTCGCCTCCGACGGGAACAATAGACTCATTCGGATCAAATTCCACGACCGAGAAAGAATCAATCAGCCTATTAAAATCTTTAAGGAATATCCGGATATTGTATTTCTCATCTTCTTTCCCGTATTCTTTCCAAAAAGGGTTCGAACATCTCATACTCTCGCGATATACCCTCCGGGCAAGGCAAGGCCGACTGTCACGATAACGGATGTAAACCATTTTGGAGAATATTCCGAAACGCCATGGGCCAAGTAGGCTTCTGGCTGGCACAGTCTTAACCTCTCCCTCTAAAGAGTCAAGGTGAAACTTGTTAATCCAATGGGGATGGATTAAGTCCAAGGGTATGGGATCATAGTTCGGCATCAAGAGCAAGTTCAACTACAGTATGCATGTCGTAATACTTGTACTCTGCCAGACGTCCCCGGAACGAGACATTCTCCAGGCTATCCGCCAAAGCCTTATAGTTCTGATACTTCTCGTTGTTCTTTTTGTCATTCACAGGATAAAAAGGTTCCAGACCAGGCTTCCACTCCTGCGGGAATTCTCTGGTAATAACGGTCTTAGGCTGATCCGCAGGGCCGAAATACTTATGCTCTATGATTCTCGTGAAGGGATGATCATGGTCCGTGTAATTCACGGCGACATTTCCCTGGAAACTCTCTTTGTCCAATACCTCCTCCTCGAACCTCAAACTGCGGTATTCCAGAGGCCCGAACCGGTAATCGAAAAACTCGTCTATCGGGCCACAATAAATGATTTTCTTCGCCAGGGAATTGTAATAATCCCTGTTATCGAAGTAATTCACACCTGTCCGGACTTCCACACCCTCAAGCAAAGCGTCGAACAACGCATTGTAGCCTCCACCCTCTGGAATCCCTTGGTAACAATCGTCGTAATAGTTGTTGTCGAAACGGAAACGGACTGGTAACCTCTTGATTATGAACGGAGGCAGATCTTTACAATCCCTCCCCCATTGTTTTTCGGTGTAGCACTTGACAAGTTTCTCGTACACATCTCTTCCCACAAGCGATATCGCCTGCTCCTCAAGATTGGAAGGCACACCTTTAATCTCTTTTCGTTCCTCTTCAATCTTCTCTTTCGCCTCATCCGGAGTCATAGTCCCCCATAACTCATAGAATGTGTTCATGTTGAATGGGAGATGGTAAAACCTTCCCTTGTAAAAGGCCAATGGACAGTATCGGAAACTCCGGAAAGGAACGAGGGAATTCACAAAATCCCAGACTTTCTTATTTGAAGTGTGGAATATGTGCGGGCCATACTTATGGACTTGTATCCCTTCGACATCCTCGCAATACATATTACCACCGACATGAGGCCGCTTCTCAATCACAAGTGGTCTCATGCCAGCCTTTCTCGCCCGATAAGCCAAGATAGACCCATAAAGTCCAGCTCCAACAATAAGGCAATCGTACATAATTACTTCCAGCCTCCGTTCAAGATGCCTCTCTTGGTTGGCCAACCCATGTGAAGAATCACCTTGAGCTTATAAGTCCGATCCAATCCAAAAAGATTCCGCTTCTTGAAGTCCTTGAAATTCTTCGATGAGATGACAGACATCATCGTGTAACAATCACAGGTAGAGTACAACCACGACGCCGCCTTGACATCCGGTAGCACATCGGTGAAATACGCTTTCGCGAAGTTATATTGCTCCTCGTTTTCGAGCATAAAATTCAAATCCCATATTTCGAAACGCCGGGCTGAGGAAGGAGGGATATTCCTCGACCGGAACTCCTCAAGCAAATAGCGGTACGCGATCATGTGGTTCCATCTGTGACTCGGTTTCTTGGTGTTCGAGTCACCTCTCTGCCGGAAATGGTAAAACGAGCCGCTAAATATGTAACTTTTCTCTTGCAGAACCTCGGTCAGGTACGTGAAATAGACATCCTCAGCGCTTCTCAACCCGGGGAATCGCAAATTATTCTCCCTTAAGAAAGATGTCTTGTATAACCGGCACCATACGACTGGGAAGAAATAATTAGCGGCGAGAGTAGCCGGCTCATAATAAGAAGGTTCCTTCTTGAAGAAAGGGGACAGTTCGCCCACTTTGCGCATGGAGGGATCCTCATATTCGAGATACCAATTCCTATTGATGACTATGTCCTGTCCTGTTGAGACAGCATGGGTATAAAGCTCCTCAAGATAAGTCTTATCTATCCAATCATCAGAGTCAAGGAGATAGACATAATCTCCGGCAGCAGTATCAATACCCATATTCCTGGCCTCGCACAGACCGCGGTTCTTAGGGAAGGCGACAACTTTTATCCTTGAGTCCTTCGCCTCGTATTCCCGGAGAATCGCCAACGAATTGTCCGAGCTTCCGTCATCAACACAAATCGCCTCAAAATCAATGAGTGTCTGACTCAGAACTGAGTCAAGACACTCATGAAGATAAGGTGCGGTGTTGAATACTGGAATAACAACACTGACCATCATTCTGGACAACCGTTTAGTCGATCATATACTGGATACGAACCTTGACACAACGGTTCAGCTTGGCATTGAGGCCACGAGTACTCTTATCCTTGACGGTACGGATACCATTATTCATACTGTCAACGAGGAAGATCTGCGAAGCGACATCCCTGAATCCATCCTTGTCGTTCAGCCACTGGATAACGGTGGCGGCACGGTTCTGTGACAGAGCGGTGTTCCTCTCACGACCAATCCTCTGGGCATCCTGGCCAGAATAGTTGTCCTGGCTGGTAGCCAGACCCTCGACCTGGATAAGAGTCATGATGCCACGGTCGACGATGTCACGGATCTTGGCGACTGTCTTGGCATCCGCGAACTGGGCGATGTAGCCATTGTTGGAGTTGAGAGCGGCGTAGATATCAGCGAAGCTGACGAGCTCGTCGGCATCATCGACATCCATGTACTGGCGCACAGTGCCAAGTCCATAGTGTGAGTTCAAACCATAGGAATCGGTCTCCTTATAGTTATCACCGCTGAGCAGCTGCTGCCTCAAGGTAGCGTCATCAATTCGATAACTCCAAGTGTGGAGGCCATCATAGATAGGAGCATAATAGAAGCCAGCTTTCTCACGGAACGCGGCCATATCATCAGCCTTGAGACTGAGTGACATAGGTGTGCCCTCAAGCATCTCGTATCCACGAGGGACATAGTCGATAGCGAAGTTCTTGTCAGCGCGCTCGGTCTTGAGATCCTCGACGGCAAGGCCGTTAAGGGAAGCTCCACTGCGCAGACGAGCGGCGACAGCCTCGTTGTCCACATACTTCTTCTGGGTGAATATACCACCGGCGAGGTAGTCAAGAGCATTGACGGAGGCGCCAGGGACGATAGGAGCATCGTTACGTCCAGAGTAGTTGTTCGGGTAGAACACGAAGAAGGTAAGAGTTCCGTGGTTGCCAGTCCTCTTGGCCACTTCCTGCTCCTTGATCTTCAGAACCTGAATCTCGCGCTCGCGGTAATCCTGCTGGTAGATCCTGGTGGTACCGGTGTTCCAGCCATTGTCCCTGGCCTTGCCGAGATAGAAGGTCAAACCGGCGTGAAGTCCGAGGTTGGAATCGAACTTCTTGGCGACACGGTTCTCCATACCGGACTCGTGGTCGAAATTGGTCTGATAGAAGAGTCCACGGGCCTTGAGGTCAAGCGAGACCTTCTTCTTACTATTGAAGAACTGGCTATACTGCAACTCGGCGTGTCCGCTCCAGAGGTTATCTGAACCGTAATCATTGGCGAATCCAAGATGATGGGTGCCTCCGATACCAAGGTTCATCATCCACTGACCAAGGTTCCTGGTGTTATCATATCCCTCATATCCACGGATCAACCTGGTAAGGTTGAGGGAGGCCAAAGCGGCAAGATCCCACCAAGTGGTTTTCATCTTACGATAATCATGGCCATTATAATTGCCAACTACCGGTCCGTAACCATAGTGACCTTGCATATACTCGGTATAGCCTTGGGAATTAGTCCGCAAGAACTCCAACTTAAGAGCGATGCCAGGAGTGAACCACTTACCGATACCAACACTCCAGTCAGGAGAGATGGTACCCTTGAACGCGCCATCCTTGGAATAGTCTCCACGGAAAGTGTGCGCACCTCCGGTGGCATAGACGAACCAGTTCTTTCCGAAGGAGTTAGTCACAACCCTGCTAGGATCCAGAAGAGTGTCACGCTGGGCGAGAACTCTGGACCGGGGCTTGGAAACAACTGTGTCGCGATAGACCTCACGATAGTCTTTGTACATCTCATCAATCTGACCCCAAGTCGGCGAGGCGGCCAGAAATCCCAGGGCGACAACTGTCAGAACCCTGCGTACCAGATTGAGTCTTTTCATAATCAGGTGATACTATTTTTTATTATTTAAATTCTTGATTTAGAAACGGTAAGTCAAAGCCAACCCTGCGCTTGAAGTGGAAGGAGTGACTGACAGGCTCTGCCCGTCAGGCCTCTTGACAATCACTCTGGAACCACCAGGAAGCACCGCGGCGTCAAGGATATTGTAAATCCACACGCCCGCGAAAGAGCCGATCAGAATGTTACGGGCAACCTTGCAACTTATCGCCTTGCTATGCCAGCTATCAGGGACAGGGACACCGTTATCCGCATTCGACTGATACTCGCGGTACTTAATGTGGCTAACCACGGCTCCAGCCGCAAAAACAGCCTCTGTACCTAATATGCCGAATCCTTTCAATTTATCTCCCTTATATATCTGTCCTACACCAGGGATGATAGATAGAGCGGTAGCGGTTCCATTATCATTATCCCTGATCACAAAGTTATCAAACACCGGAAGGATATTCTTGTCCGAGACGGCGTATAACTGATAATACTCAAATCCGAACTCGTTTTCCTCGAAATCATCAAAATAGCTGTATTCGTCCACCTTCTTGGCATACACGACTCCGTTCCCGGAAGCATCCTTGAAAGAAATGCGGTAAATGACATCATCAGTCTCAACAGACTCGATAGTGTCCATTGTCATCGACTGGGGATCAGCGCCATAGGTCTCACGAACATAGGTGAGAAGCGGCTCAAAACGTCTCTCTTGGAGAACAGACTGGTCGACGTTCCAAGTGTGGAACACTTTGAAAGTGTAGTTCTCGCCAATCCTTTTGCGGTTCATGACTTCCTCGCCCTTACGAACCCACTCGGGTTTTACGGCAGCCACCGCCTCAGGGGTGAGGAACAGACATGCGCAAGTCAATGCGAGCATTCCGACAGCTTTAATAATCTTGCTCATAGATATGTCGATTATTGTTAATTCTGTTTTATTAATGCAATACAGGTAAAATAACTTTCAAATTTAGAAATAATTATGATTCCTTACAAAAAAAATTGACTTCAATCGTTTAAAATCGATTGATATTCTGTCAGATGGCGATTTACGGCCACCCCAATATCATATTTTGATGCTTTCACCAAACAATTCTTGGAGACCTCATCGGCCAACCTGGAATCATCTCGCAATGCCTTTATCACTTTGGCCAAAGCCGCTTCATTCCCTTCAGGGAAAAGAATCCCGGCTCCTTTCACCTGCTCCCGAACCCCCATGACATCGGACGCGACAAACGGTTTCCCGCTGGCCATTCCCTCGATCACGGAAAGACTCATGCCTTCATAATGAGTGGAGAGGACAACCACGTCAGCCGCCGCGAGAAGAGAGGGCACATTCGACCTCTTCCCCATGAAACTCACCCTGTCAGCCAATCCCAATTCCTTGGTCAAAGCGAGGCATTTGTCCAGGTTCGGCTCATCCTCGGGAAGGTCCACCCCTCCGACCAAAAACAGACGGTAATCCTCCGGCAACAAAGCCATCGAACGGATCAAGGTCGCTTGGTCCTTCTGGGCCCTGAAAGCAGCGACCATAATTACCTTATATCCTTCAATTGAAGCGATATCCTTATCTGGAATAGCTTCAGAGAACTTCTTGAGATTGATTCCATTACGCGCGAGAACCACCTTATCCGACACAGATGAGCCAAGGTAATCCGACAGACGGACCATAGTCTCCTCCCCGACGCAAAAAACTTTTTTATATCGGGAATACATCCACCTGTCCAAAGGCTTGAACAGGCTCCATCCCCTACGCCTGTTAGAGGTATTATGCTCCGTCGTGACCATCGTCAACGGAAGGAAAAGCGAAGCCACGGCGGCGAGGAACTGGCAGGAAGTGTTATGCGTGTGGATAATGTCAAAGCGTCCTTTCTTGAGGAACCTTATCAACTTGAAAACAAGGAAAGGGTTTCTCATCGAACGGTACCCCTCGGACAGTGCCGTAACTTGGATTCCCGCACTCTTCAACTCTTCCAGGAAAGGAGTGCCGGAACCGTCGAGAAGCAGCAACGATACATCATGACCAGCCTCTCGGAAACAAACAGAGAGGTCTGTCACCAGCCGCTCGGCCCCGCCAGTACGTAATGAAGTTATAAATTGAAGTATCTTCATCTAAGATCAAACGCCCCTAATCAAAAAGAGGATAGCCCCGAAAGGTCATCCTCTGAAAATCAAATGGTTCGAAAGATTACTAGTCACTGGTCGTCTTTTTCTTCATACGGACACGCACTTCGTGATACGTATTTAAATAACAATGCCAAAGACCCCTATGATAGGTATAGGTATCACTACCAACAGTAGCGGTCATATCAAATACACAAGAATATAAATTACCACTATTTACAATCGAATAGCCTACACTGCCATAAGATGGCTTACTGAAATCATTACCACGTATAGCCGCATAAACAATATTAGAATTAGACGAATTGGAAACTTCTATTGGAGCCACATTTGTGGAATTGTCAGTGTCCATATTACTATATGTACGAGTGATCGCCTCAAACATATCATCAATACCCCAAGAAGGCATCAATCCATTACGCCAGCTGCCATATGGCGTCGCCTCAACTGTCAGTTTGCTCGGGATTAACGGGTTATCTTCCTCGTCTATCAGTTCGAACCTTACAATAGCCTGCTGGCTAGAGAAATGCAACTTTCCAGGAATCTTGATTTTTTTGTAATCGTGGTCGACTCTAGCATGAATAAAACAAAGGGCATAATCATAATTGGCATCAATATCAGCCAAGGTGCCTTTCTGACCGGTATAATCGCAACCAAGTTCATGCTTATAAGAGAATAACAACCCGTCTCTATCGCCAAGCGTAAGGTCAGCATCGATCTCTCCTACAAGATCTGTTTCATAATAAAGATTGCCAAGGCGTCGGCCAGGGCTACCACCCTCATCACCAACCATATCTTGAAATGGGACTCCATTCTTCGTGGCGGTAAGGACACCTACCTTCTTGAACATTGCTGCAGCGGTCGTGGCATCTGAAGACACTTTATAGACGTAGACCTTGTCTCCGGCTTCCCATGTCGCCAGAATCCACCTTCCACCATTTGTCCCGGTATTCTCAATCAAAGCGCGGGTACCGGCATCAGATGATTCATCGGACACCTCCTCATGAGCTTCCAAAAGTGCGGAAACAGAGATTTTAAAAGGCTCATTCTCATTGATGGGCTCCTCTAATTTCTCCTGGCAGGAGGGCAAGAACGCGAAGACCGCGAGAGCCGAGACGACAATATGATAAATCCTTCTCATTTTCGTTTTCTTTAAACTAGTCCCAGATCTCAACCTTCGCGCCTCCATAGCGAGGATCTCCAGTACCGTAAATATCATCGGTAGTACCATAGCCATAGCGGGTGGCATTATCACCTCCCTCGCCATAAGGATCAGGATAACTTAAGGTATAAGTACAGATCTCGTTCCAGGCCACAACCTCCAGAACTTTAAGTGTCGGGGCGACATATCCCCTTTTCGATTTCCGCATTTCCCTCATAGTGAAATACTTACAATAAAAGAAACAAGCCTTACGATACAAGCGGTATTTGCTATAATACCGCAAATTTATAAAAAAATAATAACGTTAACAATTATTCCTCAAAAAAACCTTTTGGTATAATTGTATGAATCGTATCTCACTACCGCACATAAGGCGGAAGTGCCGCAAAAGGCTCACTTCTAGAGGATTTGACCCCATCCCTTATCCCTCTGAAAAAAGATAACGCTATTCCAGGAGATAACCGCATAGCCGATAAAACCACCATCCCAACGGACTGCCAAATCACTTTGGATCCGAAACAAAGCGCTGCCAAAAACCTTGACCCGAAGGTGTCTGTACCATTCCGGTAAATACTTCTCCACCAGATCATTAAATTGGCCTTAGCTATGACATGAATCCGGTCAGGGCTTTTTTTGAAAGCGGAGCTAAAGGATCCGGCGTCAAGATTATCAACCCCGGAACCATACAAGACCCCAAGCCGACCGCCATTCATAAACAGCTTATAAGAGATCAACGCGTCATCGCCATAAGAGAAGCTGAGATTGTCCATCCACATCTCGTCCTCAAGATGAGTCCCTAGCAGAGCCGTTTTTCTCCATAGCATGGTAGGTCCTCCGCAAGACTGAGACATGTAACAACGAGACTCGGGATTCTTGTTGTAGGAAAAAGCTCCAGTCCGATGCATTTTGAAGGCCCATCTCTTGTCATAATGAGGAAAGACCCAATTCGACACGGCGGCCTTTAGCTTAACCGCAATAGGCATCTCTTGATTCTTGAAGACATCAGCTCCGACACAATCCAAATCATTCTCCTCCAAAGCCATAAGCAGTTTCTCCACACTGTCCGGAGCCAGCCTCACATCGTCATCCAGCAACAGGACGCAATCGCTCGAAATCTCATCATATCGGATAGCTCTCTGTGCTACCATACCTTTTTTCACCCAGACATATTCCTCTTTACCTACGGTTATCTCCGGCCGGGGATATCCCTCGGCTATATAGACTATCACCTTCTCCGGCTGGACAGTCTGTGCCGCTATGGACTCGAGTTCAATGCGGAACTTCTCTCCAGCCCTACCAAGGGTTCGTATGGCGATTGAGTAAGTCACGATAAACCAACACATTTGAGAAGCCCAGGCAAATCGAGCGGCTGGTTTGCCGCCTCCGGGGTATTCTCATGATACATTTGAAAAAACAGGTCACACCTTTGAAGATTATCTCCTAAAGTGCCTATGACGGAAGGCTGTACCCCTTTAACCCACAGGCAATCAATCAAAGAGATCTGATCTCTCCTGGAGTTCCGGAGAAAAGCTTCCCACCAGGCATCCATAAGTGTAATACATTCAGGTTCAAAGTGTTTCCGAGCGATCACACTCGCCTCCAACAATCCCCAATTCCTGGGGACACCATGAGAGCGCAACTCTTCACAATGAGCGATCAAAGATGCCCTTTTGTCTTTATTCTGTTTCAGGCAAGCCTGCACCTCGTCATAAGCGCAATCTCTCTTCTTATGTCTGAACATAGCGACGGGGAAAGTGTCTAAACCGGAGATTAAAGGAGTGAGATCAGAGAACACCCAGATATTAGAATCGACATAGACGCTATACTGGAAATCCTTGAAAATCAAATGGGGATGCATTTTACACCACCTATTACATAAGATTGGATCTCCTCTATACTCGGCTGGAATAATGTCGGCAGGATCGAGTCGCTTCCATACGCTTTCCTCCGCGATCTCCTGATCTGTAAGCACATAATAATCCACGTTGTCAGGCTGGATCAAAGGATCTCTCAAAATGTCGTACGATCCGAAAAGAGCGGTGTACACCGCGATACGTTGTTCCTTGATATACAATGATTTCCTCTCAATCGCCTTACTCTTGTCAAAAGCCTTGTCACGTCCCTGGACGCGCCATGAATTCTTATTATCCGACCGGAAGCGACCGAAATAGCGCTTCCATTTTGTGATAATAGCGGAAATCATCTTCTTCCACCAAGGGAGCTCTTTTGCCCGGACTTGTCTTTTCCGATTCACATATCTCCTATAACCTTCAGCCAGAGACTCCATCCGGCAAATCTCCTCGAAGGCGACTTCGACATTATTCCCCAACCCGGTCATCTAATCAAAGCGCTTGAGCCAATTGGACAGAAGATACTTGTCACGTATCTCCGAATCCACGGGGTCCAGTGGACAATCAATAAACTCCCTAAGGGATCTTTTATCACGATCCAACACATAAATGTTGGCAGGGCGGTAGAAATCCGATTCTAGAATCTCCAGATTATTGGTAATCAATTTCTTCCCGAAAAACAGAGCCTCCATCGCCCGAAGGGACAAACCAGTCTCCGGGTTCGTGGAATAATCCAGCAATATGTCGGACTTCTTCACAAGGTCTATCACCTTTCTATACGGAATAAGCTTTTCCCTGTAAAAACCAAGCCTGCCCTGGAACCGTCTCGTTATTCTCAAATCCACCTCAACTCCTTCTTTTTCAAGCGTTTCCCTTAATTCTTCAAGAGTACTCAAACGATCTTTGTCCCTCCCCACAAAAAGGGCGCGAGGATGTTGGGAAAGACCATGTTTCCTACATTCCGCCGCCTCCCGGGCAAGACAATCAAAAAAGAACTGGGTGTTATATCTCAAATCATATTTATCGCAATCGTACTTTGAGAAAGACCACAATTCCACTCCCTTGGGAACCCATCCTCTTAAACTATCGCGCTTCAATGAATTCCAGCACCAATATATAATGCGCTTATCCTTTTGGGTATCACACAACCACTCAAGCAGCCTCCGACTAGAATAAGTGTCAAATACAATTATCTTATCATCACCATTTTTAAAAACCGGCCTGGGATAGAAGAGAAATGACGGTAGCCTATATATATATTTGTCGTGAAGCGCCAGCATACCCAGAAGCCCCCGAATCGGATTCTTTTGTATCACCCCACTTTTCCTGAACATCGGGCCCAATACCTTCGTTCTATGTATATCGAAATAATAAATCATGATAACTCTCTCAAACAGAATCCGATGTGCGGCGGCTGGTTATATGCCGTCTGCTCAGCCGCCACGCCTGCCCTGTAAACAGGATCGTGCATAAGCGTCTTAAAAGAATAATCTGTCGGGATATCGGAGACAAACACCCGTAGGGCGTTGTTATCTTCCCTTGCCATGACAATCTCCTCCCTCCAGTCGCCAAGGATGTCAGCCTGAAGGCATGGATTAGCCTTTGTCCCGTTTATCGACACGCAGCCTTCTGTCCTGAATATCCTTTCCATTCTCTCCCCGTTCCACGAGGTCACCTCAAGAGGGCCACCGGCCTCCCCGTCAAGCAACTCATCATATAAATCGCCATCCCAGAATATTCTGAAATTAGTCGAGGCGCCAGGAATATCTATCCTCTCGAATCCTTTGTCTGTCCTGGCGAAAGGACCCACTTTCACACGCTCCTCACTGCCCTCAACTTCCGAAACGCCCCAAAACTGATACCAGCCTCCCGCTCCGACATCGGCCATCATCCCCCGTCCCATATCTCCGGGAGAAGCTTGATGGAACTGTTTGCGCCCGGTCTTGGCATCCAGAACCGAGAACCCGTAATCCATCGTAAGTTTCTTAACGAACGGATGTTGCCTTCCGCATTCATGTACCGTGAAGAAATCGAACCCACGGTGGCCGGGACGATAGGCGCCGATGTGCAGGGCATCTCCATGTCCCAGGAAGGTACACCACTTAACTTTCAGACGGTTCCAAATGTTCAGTTTATAACAGAGGGCGCCTGTCAGCACCTCCTCTCTCCCATCACCATCGATATCAGCCACAACACAATTGTGATTCCCTTCTCCAATGAACCTCTCATTCCCTCTCCGAAAGCCTGCTACTCCTTTGTAACTACCGGAAGATGAAAAACTTGACGATTCGGAACGCTTAGTATAACTCTTTACATCAAACGTGTCAAAACAGTGAACGCATGAGAGATGTTCCCCATCAAAGCTAACCGCACAAGCACATTGCCTACCACGGCTGAAATACTTTCTTCCCCAATAATAACCTCGCATGAAGAAGCCGTAAGGCTTTTTTCCGTCAAGCCATGCCACCGCGGCAGTGTACCTCTCAGACCTGTTACCGGCATCATCCCCCCATAATTTCGAGTCTATCCTCTGATTAGGATAATAGATAGTGTCTATAGCCTGGCCATCCTCGCCTCGAAACAACGTCAGGAACTCATCCCCATCCAGGACCATTCCATTGGAATCCCTGAAATCCATAGAGTTATCCACTTCCCGGATAGCAAGGGACTCGCTTGCCTGGCTAACGAAACGGCCTTCCCCGTCTTTCGATCCCGGAGCGGTCTTCAAAATAATCTCACTTTTCCCGTCACCATCGAAATCGTAGACCAGGAACTGTGTGTAATGCGCTCCAGCCCGGATATTCTCACCTAAATCAATCGGACGAGTCCACAGGCGCCTGCCATCAAGTTTGTAAGCGTCAAGTAACACATTGCCGGTCATTCCCGGAATAATATTGTCCTTCCCGGCGCTATCCCATTTAACCACAAGCTCGTATTCGCCGTCCCCGTCAAGATCACCAACGGACACATCATTTATCGTGTAAGGTCCGCAAGGGCTGTCCGCAGGCTTTTTCAAAGGTATATCAAACCAATTCTCCCCTGAAGGAAAAGGGCGAGCGGTCTTTGATTCTTCACCGTTCCCAGCCTTAACCATATACTCGGAGTCCATGTTGCCATCCCTGTCAAGGAAATTGGTCTTGCCTGTTAATCCAGCAATTGGTCGCCCATCACGGAACAAGGTGAATTCCAATGGTTTCCGAGCAGTGCCAAAGGCAGGATCCTCCCATTCGGAAATACGCCAGGAAAGGAACACTCCCTCAGCGACCTTCATCGCCACAAGCCCACGGTCAAGCTTTTCAAATCTGGGTCGGACCTCTTTCATTATAGACCGATAACTTCTTTCCACAGAGGGAGAACCTTATCAAGGGAATAATTATCCGCGAATCTCATCCCTTTCATCGACAACTGACTTCTTAAAGCCGGATCGTCAACGAGGGAAGACATCGCTTCCGCAAGAGAGCTCTCGTCTCCTACTGGCGTCAACACACATGCCCCACTGTCTCCGAGCATTTCCCTGATGCCTTCAAAATCAGTTGAAATACAAGGAAGGCCCATCATCATCGCCTCTAAAAGGGCATTTGGAGTTCCTTCATAATCAGAAGACAAAACGAACTGTTCCGCATCAGCGATAGCGCTATGGACATCATCCACAAAACCCTCCAGGAATACTTTTTCAGAGATGGATAATCTTTCGATCAATGATTGAAGCCTGCATTCCCCATAGTCCTTGCCATAAATGTGGAGTGTGTGCGAGGGATGTGTCTGTGAGAATTTCGCGAAAGCGCGAATCAGCAGTTCATGGTTTTTCTGCGAATGAAGCCTTCCCATAGTCACTATCTTTTTCCTTCCTCCAGTAGCCAGGCAATCCACTTTGACCGGATTCGGGATCACAACACCTTTTTTTCTGATCCCGGAAGGGAACATTTCCTTTACCACGTTTGTCTGAAAAACAACTTTATCAGCGAAATGGAAAGAGAAACGCTCCATATAACGATATAATCTTCCCTTGCGTCGAGGATTATTTCTCTCAGACATTATTCTACGATCCTTGCCACCGGTAAGGGCATTCATCATGTTGGGATACTCCAAAAAACTAATCGTGACGTCAGGGTTTTCTTCTCTCTTGAGCTTTCTAAGTTGCCTGCTGAGGGCCAATACTCTTCTGGTTCTTAGGATCATCACTCTAACTCTTCCGATTCTGCCGCTGAAACGGATTTCAGGCTCTTCAAGACTGAAAACACGGATGCTTTCAGACAAAGGGAAGGTGCTTTTGGTAGGGAATGCCAAGATCATGACATCGTTGTCCTCGGAAAGTGAGTTTGCCAAACGGCTTATCACTCTCTGAGCTCCTCCACCAAACATGTTAGATATGACTATGAGAATCTTCATCTTTCCTGAACAGGTCCATCCATAACTGGACTATTCTATCAATATCAAACCTGCCGACGCTGGCCAAGGCCGCCTTGCCCATACTCTCCCGCTTGCTTTCATCTTCAATCAACTCACAGAGTCTTTCCGCCAAGACATCCTCATTTCCAGGAGGAATGAGGAAGCCGTCTATGCCATCGGTGATAATATCCTTAGGCCCGCAAGGGCATGCATAAGACACGACAGGAAGACCGACACTCATGGCCTCTATCAACACGACACCGAAACCCTCGAAACGAGAGGTCATCGCCAATATTGAAGAGTCAACCATCTCCCCTGAAACTCTATGCGAATTACCATTCAACCGGACCTTGTCATCCAACGACAGCTCTGAAATCAATCGCTGAAGCATCTCTCTTTCAGGGCCTTCACCGTAAATGTCAAGGCACCAGTCCGGATGCTTCATTGACACCTTGCGAAAAGAATTGATCAAAGAAGCGAAATTCTTCTGGGGGACCAATCTCCCTACCGCGATCACTCTCTTAGCATCAAGCTTGGAGCAGATCCCTCGTTTGACATTTACCGGATTAGGGATTACAACAACTTTGGGATTGCCCTTCCAATTGGACTCTTTATCCTCTTCAGTCAATACGACGATGCTATCATATTTTTTGATGCTAAAGACATAGTCTCGCAGATCCCCAGCCAGAGCCAGCATTTTGTCGAATAACGAAGAGGCGGCTTTCCATCTATAATCTTTAAGATAATGAATTTCCCTTATTCTCAACCACTTGCCCTTAATCCTTGGAAGGAAGTTCTTCTCAGATTGTCCGACACTGACCAAAACATCCGGATCAATAGTTTTCAGAGCCTCCGTGACACGTTTACGATGTAGCCACCGCTTAAGGAAGATACCTTTCAAAACATTCCAGCGGGACTTCCAATCATCTTTATAATAATCTACCCCAAGATTGACAATCCGCACCTTTGGAGAGACTTCGAAAACCCTTTTGCCAGAATTATCGGCGACCAGCATCCAAACCTCATTTCCAGGCACTTCCGCCAAAGCATTCGCCTTCACGGCAGTCACTTGTTGGATTCCTCCAACATTATTGATGCTGTCAATGCAATATACGATTCTCATGTATGATCGTCAGGAATGCTGGTCCGAAGCCGAATGCAAGTTTATGCTAATTACCCGATAATCTGAATATAAAGCGTCCAACTCCAGGGAATGGCCACAAAATGGATGTGACCATTTTCTCCTTGAACTCGATATTCCTGTCCTTAAGGTATTCCGCCCTGGAACATGAGCGGATCTGGCTACATCTCTTCATGAACGCGTCATAATACTCCGTACCGTTAAGATGGTTACGAATCGTAGCCATCACCCGATACACTTTCTTAAGATAAAGACTGCGGAAGATAGACCGCTCGTCATGATCTGACACTTTGTCCAAATCGGCAATGGAAAGAAAGCGCCAGTACTGCTGCCTCGCATTATTGACATGGGTTATACTTGATGTACGTTGACGCCAATAATACTCTCTAATGTCTTGAAAGGCCACAGATGAGACTCGCTGGTAAATCTTGAAATTGAAATTCAGATCCTGGCCTGAATAATACGATCCCGCTCTCAAGGATTGTATGACATTTCGAGGATAAAGTTTCGCCCAGGCGACAGAAAAAACGATCCGCTCATAAGGATCCCCGAAAAAGCACTTGCTGACGGCAGTGGAACCTGATATGACTTGAATATCTTCCGCACCTTGGGATTCATCTAAAGGATTACCCTGCTCATCAGTCCGGACATGACCGGTTATAGCCAAGTCAGAACCGCTTGAAAGAAGTAAATTCAGCAAAGTCTCAACCAAATTGGGAGCGATAACATCATCACTATCCACGAACATCACATATTGGCCAGTCGATGCCTCAATACCGGTGTTTCTTGCGGGACCAAGCCCCGCATTGGGCTGATGAATGACCCGGAAACGATTATCTTTCAAGCAATAATCTTCGCAAATCTTTCCGGAAGAGTCAGTGGAGCCATCATCGACAAGGATAGCCTCAAAATCACGAAACGTCTGCCCAGATATGCTTTCGAGGCACTCCGAAAGAAAAGCTTCAACATTATAAACCGGGACGATTATACTGATCATCTGGCTTTGAATTTCAGATAACGACACAGGCAAAAACCTGGAACAAAACCCAACAAAGTCAGCGCCTTCCTAGGCGATTCAGCCAGCCATCTCCGCTCCCCCGAGAGCATGCACTCAGCGACATAATGGACAGCGCAGCGGAAACGATTCAAAGACGTGGAATGCTTGAGAGTCATCTCCAGCCTCCGCATCTTGGCAAAACTCCGGGGGCTGTCAAGATACTGTCGATAAATATTCCTTGACATGCTGTCATCGTCCTGATATTGGACCAGACAAAACGGCTCATTTACGACTATCAAAGGATAGCGATCCGTGACCTGAAGCAGCATATAAACAGGATTGAAATTCTTCTCCCCAGGGAACCCGACCTGCGGAGCGACCTCCTTCATAAGATCGGTCCTCATCACCTGCTTTGTGTCGCCTCGGTGGATATTCTTCGCATATAGCTCCGGGAAAAAGCATTCGTTCAAATCATCCGGGAAACGCCCTCCTATAGGCTCATGGCTATCCATGTCAATATCAAGCCCGATTATTCCCGCAAACTTATCGGAACCTTTTTGCTTCCAGACACTTACAATCTTCTCAACAGCATCCCGAGGCATGGCGTCATCACTATCGACGCAGACGTTAAGCTCCGTTTCAATATTCTCGTACGCAGTATTATATCCAGTATGAAGTCCCCCGTTTTCCTTAAAGATATACTTGATTGGAATAGCATCCTCCGACATCCACTGCCGTACCAACTCCCCTGTCCCGTCAGTAGACCCGTCATCCACCACCAGCCACTCGAAGTCCTGGCAAGTCTGCGTTTTGAGACTCTCATAGACCCTAGGCAAGGTATGGGACCTGTTATATGTGGGAGTAAAAACAGTTAAAGTCTTCTTCATGACCAGGTCTACGAACCAATGACTTTTCGAAGCAGTCTAGGGTAAATGACAGGCAAAAAGAAATGCCTGAATATCCAACGCGCCAGAGGGAAAATGCCGGGAAAACGCGACAAAATGGATATCGCCGTCCGACTGATTTGTTCTTGTCTCGTTGAGGAGGCAATCTCAAATGGAAGTACTCCGGCCGCTTTAAGAGAAATCAAGACCGAATTGAATTCCTCCTTTGAATAATCTGAGGAAAGGAAACGAGAGAACAAGGTTACTACTCTTGCCTCAAGGGACTTTCGGCCAGCATAATACAAAAGGGGATCAGCGTCCTTATAGTCTTTTAATATTGACTCCATCTTTATCAAGGTGCCGGCAAAATCCGTAGCGAAGCGACGAGAATTCCCAGGTGACCTATCTGTGGAAATGCTATTCGGTCTTATAGCGTACTGATAGATATGATCATTGATAGAAATAATCATCGGATCGGCCATCATGACCCTGAAAATAAAATCAGTATCCTCCGCGATGATCCCGGGAGTGAAAAACAACCCTTTGGAGATAAGGAATTCTCTCCTATACAAATAGTTCCAGCAAAAAGTCTCGATTCCGAATCGTATGATGTACTCCTTCCCGGTACCTTGGAAGGTCACTCTGCCCTTCCCGTATTCCGAGACGCGGTTTTCTCCTTGTAAGACAATGTCGCAGTAGAAACGAATCAAATCAACATTTCCGCCGCAATAAGGAATAATATCCGTGAAACTGCCTGGAACGAAGAAATCATCAGAATCGCAAAAGCAAACATATTCACCCTCCGCGACAGAAATACCCATATTCCTGGCCACAGACACCCCTCCATTATCTTGGTTGATCACTTTAACGAAGGGATGCTCAGTGGCGATAGACTCACAAATCCTGTCAGAGCCGTCTGTGCTCCCATCATTTACAAGGATTATCTCAAAATCCCCGTCAGGAAGCCCGGACGCTATGACAGAGTCCACGCATCGAGCGATAGTGTATGCGGTATTAAATACCGGAACTATGACACTAAACTTCAAAACAACAGAAGATTACCAAACAAAAGCGATCATGAAAGCGGTAAAGCCGACATAGGATAACAAGATCCATCCCGTCTTCCTGTCCTGGTCATCCCAAACGTGAAGGTTGACCAACGGATACGCGATCACAATAGGATAGATAAACCAAGAAAGGTAAGCGAACCTGTTGCTGAACGCGGAGCGAATCACCATGATCCAGAAAGCGTTACATAGGCAGTAGACCATACAGATCACATTATACCAGTTATCCTGAAGCTTTTTGCGAACGCAAACATACCACCCCATCAAAACCGGCATCGAGCTATAAAGAAGGAAATCCCATCGGAAACCCTTTTTGGAAAACTGGCTCATTTCCCGGATGGACACATATTGTGTCATTCGATCATCAAAACCAAGGCTGGCGAAAAAGCTGGATACAGCATCACCTGCGACTATGGATATCAGGATCGAAACGATCCAGAATGCCATCGCATATCTGAAGTCCCTGAAACCCAATATCGCTACTAAAACGGATATTATCGGCAAGGCGGTACTTCGATGTATTCCAAACGCCAACAGACAAAGAAGAATACCTGGAGCATACTTATCGTCAAGAAGCAGACTGATAGCAAGCAAGACAATATGACATGCCATGCCGTTTCTAAGGCCATTCACGCCGAAAGTGAAAAACATCAAGGAGCCCATCACAAAGATCATCCCCAGCATCGGATCAGAAGGCATGAAACGCCTGACGGCAAAGAAGGCTGTCAAGACATATATCAACTCAACAACCACAAAGAACATGCTGACACTCATGCCTACCGACTTGCAGCCTACCATCAACCACCGCCATACCCATTCTGAACTCCAGTCCATCTTGACATCGTAAACACCGATCCTCATATATTCATAGGCATAATTGGCCGTGTCTCCGAAAGCCGCACCACTGATGGGACGGAGTCCCAACCAGATGGCGAAAACGACACAAATCAAGAACAGGAATAGCCATCCGGATCCATGCTCCTGATGGCTATTATCCGGAGAGAGTAACCTAGGGACTCCGATCCAAAGACTAAATAGAACTATGAAGGCAAGATATGCCGGCTCGTATAAAAAAGGACTCATCTTACTTTAACGCTTTACCGATTTTGGCAACGAAATTGCCGCCGAGAAGACGCCTGGCAAATCGTTTCGACCACATGATCAAGGCATTTTCTTTAGGTAGCCAAGATTTTGAATACCAATGGATTGTCCTTGTCTCTGGTGTTTTGCGAAGGCGACCCGTCGCATCGTCAAAAGGATTGAACCAAGATTGGGGATAAACATCAACTCCAGCCACATTTTCCACACCGCACCCGCCTTTCAGACCAGCATCCACGAGCAATTCGGTGACCATTGGAATCATTGAATAAGGGCTCCGATTGCCATTCTCATCATAAAAACTCATCCTGTCATATCTGTCAAGGATCTTACGGTACAACTCCATCCCAGGCGCGGCGGCTAACCCCAGACCAGGAGCGACGGCCATTGTCCCATTGACCCCATCGTTCTCAAAACCCATAAACGGTCCTTTCTCAATAATGTCGTACATTGGCTTGATGACCTCAACATCGGTGTCAAAATACACCCCTCCATTCTCGTAGAGTATCTTGAACCGGGCATAATCGCTAACAAAGGCGTACAGCCCCGCCTTATACGCGGCCTTGGTGTAAGGATGGGAATTGTAATCGAAGTTGGTCTCATCCCAACGAATTATCTTAAAATCAGGAAGATACTCCCGCCAACTTGCTATGCATTTCTCCGCAAGCGGTGGCAGAGGATTACCTCCGAACCAACAATAATGAATGACTTTCGGAATCATCTTATCTATTGATCAAACTGAATATTCCCTCCGCGCATCCCTCGTTGTCCAGAGAAACAATATGGCAAAGCGGGCTTTGGGCCGCGACGCTCTTGGCTGTCGGGAAATCAGTCATAATCACTTGCTTCCCTAATGCCAGAGCCTCAAGAACTGTCATCGGACTCCCCTCGTATCTGGACGGTTGGACATAAAAGTCACAGGCTTTGATATAAGGATAAGGGTTCTCTTTCTTGCCGAGGATCCGGACATATTCCTCCATCCCAGCCTCTGCTATCCTGCAACGAATCAATGCCTCATCGGAGCCGAATCCAATCAGATACCAACAGATGTCCAGGCCTTCCGAACGAAGACGGCGGCAAATATCCGGCACATTGTCATAGTTCTTAGCCTGACAGAACCTCCCCACAGACAACAAGTTAACCCTGCGGGAATATTTGGGCATCTCTTTTTCCACCTCTTCTGGAGCGATCTCCTCTGACCTGGAGCAGACATATTCAACGGGAATCTTGTTAGGCCTTTCCTCTATTTTCCCGGCAAGAGACGGAAACACACCCAGGAAATTGCTGGTGACATCATGGGATATCGAGACAATTCTGTCATAAGCGGACCAGATCGGAAGCTCAAGGGAGGTGTCGACATCCACATTGGAATAGTCGGTATGAATCCAGGCTATTTTTTTCTTGGCTCTCACGTGATCAAGCACATAATTATGAGGGGCCAGGTAACTCACGGCGATGTCATACTCTTTGCCGGGATTGATGTCCGGAAGGATCGGGGAGAGTCCTCGGGACACATATGAGAAGACCGCGTTCCCATCAATCGGATGAGTCTTTTCCGCATACCGCCTATATAGAAACTTAGCCTTTATCCTAGCCATCGCTATCCTAAAAAAGCCCTCCTTCAACACATCCGTTATCGGTCTCTCAATCTGCTTGTACTGAGGTATTTCCGGCAAGAGATTAACCTGTCCGGGGATCCATCTCATCAGCTCTCCCCTATGGCTATACACAAACAGGTCCACCTCAGTCTCACTGTAGTCCAACGACTCCAGCAACCCAAGAAGGCTCATCTCGGCACCGCCGAGCTCCATGTAGTGTATAGCGATAAGGACGCTGTTTTTCACCTTAAGAATTCAAAAACGCAGTTAATTCCTTTTCCGATATTCTTTTGTTTTTTAGTATGGAAGGATAATGGAAAAGAATGTAAAAAAACCAACGTATCGGCCTTATAGAACGGTATGCCAGGACTTCATCGATACAAAGCCTCTTGAACGCATGCGATAGATCAAAAGAAAAGCGTCTTGAGGGTACGCTGATCTCACTTATGAGATTCATGGCCGAAATGTAAATCTCCTTTTTATTCGAATTAACCCTATCCCCCCTGTCATGAACAGCCCTCGCACCGGGGACAATACCCAATTTCAAGCCCCGGAACCTCACCCTGTCAGCATAGTTCGCGTCTTCCCCGCAATGAGGGAAGGACGGAGAGAATCCCCCGACAGTTTCAAGAGCTTGCCGAGTGAGGAGCCAGTGGGCCGCCATTATGTTCGGCACCGGATAGATCTCTTTCAACTCACCGGAATAAAGATCATCCATGAGTTCAAGGTTCCGATGACACACATTGAATATGAACCTACGATCCATTCGGATTCCTCCGTTCTCCATTTGGAATGGACTAAGAACGCCATATTCCGGGAATCGCTCGCTAAGTTCGACTAGCTTCTCTATAGTGACTGGTTCCACCCATGCATCCTGATTCATCAGATAGCCCACAACCTTCTTGCTCATGTAGTTGGGCATGAACTTATAGCCGTTGATGGCAGAAGCACTCATCTCGTCATCGCTGACCCCAATAGTGATTCCTGGCTTAGAGACGAAACTGATGGTCTGCTTGTCAAGCTGTGC
>CACZZF010000021.1 GCA_902785575.1 uncultured Bacteroidia bacterium
CGTATAAAACTGCGCCTTAAAATGAGCCCTGTAAAGTATAGACTTACACACTTATCATCTTTCAATAACCCGTCCAACTTTTAGGGTGCACTTCAAAAATGGTGGGGTCCGCGGTCGAAAATGCCCCACAGTCTTTCTAGGGGCCGTGGGGCATGCTCTTGATTTGTAAATAGCTTATCTACTTTAAGTATTTCGATAAGTAAGTGAGTCAGTAGTTGTTATTTAATACGGTAGGGTTGGTCGTCGTAGAGGGTGTAGCGCTTGGCTTTGCGAATCCATTTTTGCTCCTCTATCTTGACATGCTCCCTGGCCTCATGATAAGTCATGTTACCCTTAATATAACTCATTAGGGTTGGATCAGCCAATTTCTCCTCGAAACCATCAAGCAATTCGAATTGCGGATACCTTTCAAGGAAGTACCTGATTAGCTGGACTGTATGAAGCAATGAATGGTATTCGGCTCCCGGCTGCAGCATTATCTGGTAGCCCTGGCATTGAATTCCTTCATGACGCCCGGCGGCTGGAGTGAAAGTGCAGGGACGCATCATGACTCCAGCGGGGGCAGGAATGACCTCCAATCGGTCATGCCGGATAAATGGCGCCCCGAAATATTCATAAGGCCGCGCTGTTCCGATGGCTGGAGTGATCGTGGTGTTGTTCCATAATCCTCCTCCAGGATACATCTGGCAAGTGAACATGCCAGGTATATCTGAAGCCGGGGCGATTGTCCAAGGCAACAACTGCCGTGTCGCGTCATTAGCCAAAGCGGAGATAACATGAAGAGGAAATGACGCGCCGATCTCATTATAATAAATCGAGCATAATTCCCCGAGAGTCATACCGTGCCTGTGCGCGACTTTAGGCGTGTGAGGCTCGACTGGTCCAGTAGGCATGGAGCCCTCAACTATTCTCCCGGCAGGATTAATATGATCAACAATATAAAGCGACGGAGAAACTTCCAGCTTGGATAGAGTCTCCATCAAGTGGAACACATCCTTGCTGTAGTTGAAATACCTGGCACCGGCGTCCTGAATCTCAACCACCACAGCATCAAGGCCTTCCAAAGCGGAAGCCTCAAAAGTAATGTGGTTGGTCCCGGGAGTCAACTCAGTGTCCCTAGGAGAGAATACAATCTGTAGGTTGCCTCTCTCCCGGAACAGGTCGTGCATGTAGCGCCCTCGTGCCGTGTCCCAACAGTTTTGCGTGCAGAAACAACCGACTCGGCCGCTGGTCAGTGCCTTGTCCAGCTGGTCTTCCAGCGGTGTTGTCCTGAACGAGAACATCAGCTGGTTATTATAGATTTGGCGACTCCGATTACCTCACCGGCAAGCGCCTCAGCCTCTTCCATTGTAGGTGCCTCTGAATAAATCCTGATGATAGGTTCCGTGTTGGATCGACGCAAGTGAACCCATTTGCGCTCCGCCTCGAAACTGATCTTAACGCCATCGATGCAATTAACATCCTCAGAGGCATAGATATTCTTCAATTCGTCAAGGATCTTGTCAATCAAGGCTTTGTCAGAAAGCTCAATCTTATTCTTGGCAATAAAATATTCAGGATAGGTCTTCCTTAACTCGCTGACTTTCATCTTCTTCCTTGCAAGATTGGAAAGGAATAAGGCTACTCCTACCATGGCGTCCCTTCCATAGTGTATTGCCGGATAGATGACGCCTCCATTACCTTCTCCACCGATTAAGGCCTTGGTCTCCCTCATTTTTGTGGTGACATTGACCTCACCGACGGCGGCCGCGTGATAGGTTCCTCCAAACTTCTCGGTAACATCCCTTAGAGCCCTGCTACTCGAAAGGTTAGAGCAGGAGACCGCGGCGTAGGGATAAGTTACTTCCTCAAGCGGAATATTCTCAGCCTCAGCTATTTTGGCCGCTCTCTCGAACAAATAGGACGCGACACTCACAAGAGTGTATTCCTCTCCGAATGGCTCTCCATTTTCGCAAATAAGAGCTAAACGGTCGACATCAGGATCTACGGATATGCCCAAATCGGCTTTCTCTTGGACCACAGCGTAGCTCAGTCCGGTCAAATTCGAGGGAAGTGGTTCCGGATTATGGGCGAAGTCACCGGTCGGCTCGCAGTTCAGACAGACACATTTGACTCCGAGCCTCTCAAGCAAGCGAGGCATAATTATTCCACCTACCGAATTGACGGCGTCTAGAACAACCTTGAATCCGGCAGCGGAGATGGACTCCACATCCACATCTGGGATGGCCAAGACAGCGTCCAGATGCTCGTCAGTGTAGTCGTGCTCGGTGACCTTGCCAAGTTCGTCGACTCCGGCGAAATCAAAGTCTCCCTTCTCAGCGAGTTCCAGGATGGCTTGGCCCTCGGTGGCCGTCAGGAATTCACCTTTGTCATTCAATAACTTAAGAGCGTTCCATTGCCTCGGGTTGTGGGAGGCGGTAAGGATGATTCCACCGTCAGCATCAGCGAAAGTGACCGCCATCTCAGTAGTCGGTGTGGATGCGAGCCCGATCTTCACCACATCGACTCCGCAGGCCACCAGGGTCCCGACGACCAGGTTCTCAACCATCGGACCGGAGATGCGAGCGTCCCTTCCAACTACAATTTTGTACTTTTCTCCAGACGGCTTTTGCTTCCGGGAGGGGAGAGTGGCGCAATAGGCGTAGGTGAAACTGACAATATCAACAGGAGAGAGGCCTTCACCTGGCTTCCCTCCAATAGTTCCCCGGATTCCGGAGATAGATTTAATAAGGCTCATTTCTTAGATGGCCAATGTTAGCATAAGAGCGCCGACAAGCCCGAGGATCGCGTAGAACTCAGGGAGAGCGGCGTAGATGAGCGTGTTGGTCTGGACATCGTGGCCTTGGGAGATGCCCACGATACCGTTAGCGCAAACCATTCCCTGGCGTATCGCGGAAATGAGACAGACGATTCCCACACCGATTCCCACACCGAAGAGGATAGGTCCGTTGACCGCGAAATCGAACTTGTACACAAGGAGCCACATGAAGAAAGCCACGAAGCCGTATATACCCTGTGTGGCCGGAAGGGCCGAGAGGATCATATAGCTGCTGGACTTCTCAGGAGCGACTTTTAGGGCGCCCTCAGCGGCGTTACCAGCGATAGTGGTTCCGATAGCGCTTCCGATACCGGCAAGGCTGAGCATAAGCCCTAACCCCAGATAACCTAGAATCTCATTCATAATTTTATAAGTTTTGTTTGTTTGTTATTGGTCTGTATAATCTGCCTTTCCCCTCGTAGCCACTGTTCTTGAAGAACTCTAGGAAATTGAGTCGCAACGGGTGCACAAAGGCTCCAAGACAACACATCGCGAGGTTGAGAGAATGCCCTACCAGGAATATCACGATGAAGGCGATCCATCCCACACCGAAGCCACCGTCCCCAACAGTCATCGCCGCTATGTCATTGAAAGCCTTACCAAGCATGCCACCAGCAAGGCCAAGGGCGTAAAGACGCAGGTAACTGAGCACATCTCCAAGCAGCCCGGTGGCTGTGTTGTAAGCCTCCCAGAGGCCTGGAGCGATGTTTTTCAGAGGGTTGCGGTGGATGTCGCTGAGAAGGAATATCCCTATGGCTGAGATCACACCAATAGTGATTATGATCCATTTCGTCACCACGGAACTCAAGACTCCCGTGAGGGATATTCCACCCACTATGACTCCACCCACTATAAGAAGTGTCCATCCCCATGTGCCTAGCGAATTGGCGAATCCGTTTTTCTTTGTGGCATAGATGGCTTTCAAGATAAACGCCAGAGAAAGGTGTACTATACCTATCAGTATGGAAATCACCATATTAGCGTCAAATCCGGCGATATTTCCAGTCACCATGCACTTCTTGAGCCAATCCGGAATCCAGGAGACAGCGGAGATGTCATAGCCGAAGAAGGTGTGCATCACGATCCCTATCACGAATGTGCCCACTCCAAGAGTTGAGACCAGCGGAGCTATATCCTTCAGCCCCTCCGAACGTCTGAGCAGGAGACCGATGACGATTAGCGCAAGGCCGTAGCCGGCATCACCCATGCACATCGCGAAGAAGAGCAGGAAGAATATTGAGAGGTAGGGAGTCGGGTCGAACTCGTTGTATTCAGGACGTCCGTACATATCTGTGAGGACGGAGAACATCCTGGTGAAACGGTTGCTCCGCAATTTAATGGGGGGATTGTCTTCCTTGACGGCCTCCTCTTTCAGGTAATACACCCCACTCATGGCGTCGAAGGCCTTGGTGAGACGCTCCTCATCTTCCACCGGAGCGAACCCCTCGAAGGTCGTAATATGCCCTTCAGCGGCCTTTTCGGATCCGACATTAGCCAGATGGCGCTGAAGTTTGGTCATGGCCTTGTTTTCCCTCTTTTGAAGTGTAGGGATATAATCCTTGAGGGAATACATGATACCCTTGCAAGCGATGAGCTCCCCTTCCTTGTCAGCGAGATTGCCTTCAGCGGATGAGAGGTCGAAGCGAGGGACCGGAATCTCTTCTACGGGGAATGAATATGCGGGATCGTCAGAAACAGTCACGAACCACACTTGTTTCCCGTTGTCTGCTATCTCTTGTAGGGCATATTCAGCGGCCCAAGACGGGTCGAAAGATTTCTTGGGCAAGCGATAGAACCTGATCTTCAAGCCCTTACTTTCAAGATCCTCGATTGCTTTCTTGTCGAAGTTGCCCCAAATCCTGGCTTCCTCAAGCTCTTTGTGGGCGGCATCTATATCAGCTTTAAGCTGTTTTACCTTTGGCGCTATCTCCTGGAACATGGATAAAGGATCCCTGATTTCCCCGTCGGCCGATACGGTGAATTTCCCGTGGCCGGGATCAGAATCGGGCTCGATGGCTTTGAGGTAGCTGATCGCCTTTCCACATGCGTCAGCTTCAGCCGCGAGCTTGGTGGAGACATCATCGACCGGTTTTTCCGACCGAGTGATATCAACAACTCCAAGCTCCTCCAGATTCTTGAGGAAAGCCGGGGCGTCCCCACTGAGAAGGACGAAGGAATATTTGGTCATCTTGTCAATCATCGCTTCCTTCCTCCATTTCTTCTTCAGCGGCATGGCGCTCCTTCACGATCTTGGATGATGCCTTGCTGAGATTTTCCTCATTTTCCATGTACCTTTTGATCTTGCGTATCGCTTCCTGGTAACCGGGAATCTGGACTTTCTCATAGAGGTTCACTTTTTGGGTGGTTTTCTTCCTCTGATAGTCCAGGATACGCCTTTTCTCCTTGTACACCTCGGACTCGATGCCGAGGCGGGACAGTTCCTTCAGGATCGCCACGCCATCCATATACCATGCGGGCTTGGCGAAGGTGTTGAAAGGTTTGATCTCGTATTTGATCTCCCCGAGCTCAGGGCATTTCACTCCAGCCACCTTGACGGTCCTAAGGTCGACATCTGTGATAGACACAAGATCGTGCTCGAACTCGTTCCAAAGTGGAGCGAGATAGTCATACTTTTTCTCGGCCTCGTCGAGTTCCTGGATCAGGCTCTCACTCTTATCCTTGGCCTTCCGCACCTCAAGCCTCAGCGCGCTCTCCTTGTTCTGCAACGTCGGGAGGGCGTTCTGGCGCATCTTGAGCTGCTTCTGCAGGTTGTTCAGCGCTGTCTTGTTATATTGAAACTTGATAGCCATCTTCCTTTAGCGGCCTTTCCAGTATTTGTCAATAAAGGTCTGCTTGATTCCTGTCTCAGCCTTGCTGAAATATTTACCGAACAGTTCCCAAGCGGTGTCGAGCATCTCGGTGATCGAGATGTTGACATCTATTGAGAGGAGCCTGGTGGCATATTCCTTGGCGTATTCCAGGCAACGTTTGTCATAATCTGACAAATCGAAACCGTTCTCGAGCTTTGTCTTGGCGTTCTGAGCGTCGGCGTAAAGACGCACTCCGGCGTTCATAACCTGGCTGTGATCCTCGCGGGTCTTGATGTTCTGGACCCGCTGTTTGAGCCTGGAAAGCGAACGGAAGGGGTCGATGATGACCTTCCCGGAGTCGGAATCGGCCCTGAGGAACAACTGGCCCTCGGTGATGTATCCGGTATTGTCCGGGATGGCGTGGGTGATATCTCCGTCGTTAAGTGTTGTGACAGCTATGATGGTGATTGATCCGTCGGTAGGAAGCTGCACGGCTTTCTCATAGATCTTGGCGAGATCGGAGTACAGCGAGCCGGGCATGGAATCCTTCGAAGGGATCTGATCCATACGGTTCGAGACGATAGAAAGAGCGTCGGCATACAATGTCATGTCGGTCAGAAGGACCAGCACTTTCTCATTTTTGTCAACGGCGAAATATTCAGCCGCTGTCAGGGCCATATCAGGCACCAGAAGGCGTTCCACGGGCGGATCCTCAGTGGTGTTGACAAAGCATATAATCCTGTCGAGTGCGCCTGCGTCCTCAAAGGCGTGGCGGAAGAAAAGGTAGTCGTCATTTGACAGACCCATACCTCCGAGAATGATCTTGTCCACGTCGGCCCTCAAGGCCACATCAGCCATAACTTGGTTGTAAGGCTGGTCAGGGTCGGCGAAAAACGGGATTTTCTGTCCGGAAACGATTGTGTTGTTAAGGTCGATTCCGGCGATGCCGGTAGGGATAAGTTCGGAAGGCTGGCGCCTCTTGTACGGATTGACAGAGGAACCTCCAATCTCCCTTTCCTCACCTTCCACCTCGGGACCTCCGTCGATAGGGGCTCCATAGGCGTTGAAGAAACGTCCTGCCAGCTGGTCTGATACCTTAAGTGTCGGAGGTTCTCCGAGGAAGGTGACTTCAGCATCGGTAGGGATGCCCTCGGTACCTGAGAATACCTGGAGCGTGACGAGGTCGCCCTTAGTCTTGACGACCTGGGCAAGACGGCCACCCACGACCGCGAGCTCATCGTTGGAGATACCTTTCGCCTTGAGCGAGACGGTCGCCTTTGTGATAGCGTCCAACTTGGTGTATATTCTTTGGAATGCCTTAGTTGCCATAGTCGTTCAAGAGTTTTTGGGTCTTTTTAGCATATTCCTCGAAGGCCTCGCTGTGGAACTCGGTGTAGTTCATCTGACGGAGGTCGTTGATAAGCTCCTTGAAGAAATCGCGGCATTTCTCGAAATCATCGAACTGGTATTCGATGCCGCAGAGTTCCAGCACAAGGTCAAGCATAAATTTCTGCCTATCCATAGGACATAAGGCGTCTATGCTGTCGAAAGCATCCTGCTGAAGGAAAACGAAGTCGATTAGCTCGGATTTCCAGAAACTGACATGGTAACCGATCGGGACACCGTCGTCTCCCAGAATGTTGATCTGCTCGTTGGCCTCCCGCCCACGGCGAATGATATTCTTGGCTTCCAGCACTTTACTCACCCAGCCTTTCTCGACATTCCGGTCAAGGTAGGAGACAATCTCGGGATATTCAAGGTATTTCGAATATGACTCGATCGGGTTCACGGCAGGATAACGTTTCTGGTCAGCCCTGTTCTGCTCCAATCCATAGAAGCACCTGGCGGCTTTCTTGGTGGACTCGGTGACAGGCTCCTTGAGGTTTCCACCGGCAGGGGAGACGGTACCGATGAAGGTGACTGCTCCAGTCTGACCGTTATTGAGTACTACCATTCCGGCCCTTGAATAGAAGTTCGAAATGATAGCGGACAGGTCGACAGGGAAAGCGTCAGCTCCTGGAAGTTCCTCCATTCTGTTGGACATCTCCCTAAGGGCTTGGGCCCAGCGGGAAGTGGAATCGGCGAGGAGGAGGCACTTGAGCCCCATGGCCCTGTAATATTCACATATTGTCATAGCGGTGTATACAGAGGCCTCACGGGCGGCCACAGGCATGTTCGAGGTGTTGCAGATGATGGTGGTTCGCTCCATCAGGTGCCTTCCTGTGTGAGGATCAATAAGTTCCGGGAATTCAGTGAATATTTCCACGACCTCGTTGGCTCTCTCGCCGCAGGCTGCCATGACGATAATATCGGCCTCTCCCTGCTTGGCGATGGCGTGCTGCAAGACAGTCTTGCCACAACCGAATGGCCCAGGAATAAAACCGGTCCCTCCCTCGGCGATAGGATTGAAGGTGTCGATGCATCGTACACCAGTCTCCATGATCTTCTGCGGCCTTGGTTTTTCCTTGAATGCCTTGATAGCCACTTTGACTGGCCATTTCTGGGTCATGGTGATATAGTGGGGCTCGTCAGCCTCGTCCGTCAGGACCGCTATGACCATATCGACATTATAGCTTCCGGCAGGGATTATCTTTTTGACCTTGTATTCCCCCTTCATGTTGAACGGGACCATGATCTTGTGAGGCAGCCAGCCTTCCTTGACCTCTCCGAGCCAGTCTCCGGCAATGACTTTGTCGCCTTCAGAAGCGATAGGGGTGAAATTCCAAAGCTTCTTGTGGTCGAGCGGGTCGGTGTATTCTCCTCTTTGAAGGAACACCGATCCCATGGTGGTGAGGTTGTTCTGAAGGCCGTCATAGACGCTGGACAGTAGTCCTGGCCCCAGAGTCACCTCCAGCATCCGTCCCTCAAACTCAACGGAATCCCCGTTCTTGAGTCCTCGGGTGCTTTCGAACACCTGGACAGAGGCCTTGTCTCCATTGACCTTGATCACCTCGGCCAGAAGGGGAGTGCCTCCTAAGGTGATGTAGCAGAGCTCGTTCTCGGCCACTGGGCCGTCAACCTGCACTGTCACAAGGTTCGAGACGATTCCTATTACTTTTCCTGTAGTCTTCATATATTGGTTTTCATTTATTCATTGGCAGGAGCGACGTAATTCACGCCTCCGAAAGTCCCGCGGGTCTCGTCAATGAGATTCTGGAACATCTCTCGTCCGGTCTCCGGGTCAAGTGCTCGCCATCGTTCTATTATGCTCATCTTGGCTATGACGGCGAGGATGGCATCTAAGTCGAAATAGTTGAAAGTAGTCAGCTCGCTGATCTTCTCCCATCTGATGGAGTCCAGCCCTCGCTCCCTGGCGAAGATGTCTTTCCCTGACAGGACCTCATCAATCCTGCTTGCTTCCGGAAATTCCCCGGTCTCCAGATTGATTGTGTCTTGCGAGACTGGCCTGCCGAAAACCTTGTTGACGAATCTGGCTTTAACATTACGGAAACACAGGTCGAACTTGAAGAACTCGCTAATGAACTTGTTACTGTCCTTAAGCGCGTCCTCATAGAACTCCACTTTGAGGTTTTCTTCTTTCAATCCGTCAAGGAGTTTGTCGACAGTCTTGATGTCTTTGGGCGAAAGTTGGGACTTGATCCATTCGACATAAGTGTCTAAGGATCTTCCTTCCCCGAATTTCCATTCACGGGAAATAGCTGGCAGACTGGCGATTATGTATTCGTAGTTGGCCATCACTCACCAAAGAGCATCTTTCTGGTCACCGGCCTGAGGTACTCGCTGATCAGGGCGTCGAAAGATTCGGCGGTAAGGTCGATGAAATAGGATCCGTCTTTGGGACCTATCCTGAAACCTCCCTGGATCTTGTTCGAGAACTTCGCCGTGACGCCAGACGACAGGCTTTTTGTCAATTCGCCGTTGATGAAAGGCTCAAGCTCAGCCTTCAAACTCTCGGGAAGAACCGCCTCCAAATCAGAAGATTCCTGAGAGTTGAAGTTCTTCGCTACAGCGGAGATAATCTCCTTGACGAATTCGGCGGAGGAAAGGGCGGAGGAGGCCTT
Organism: uncultured Bacteroidia bacterium; assembly: GCA_902785575.1. Taxonomy (GTDB): domain Bacteria; phylum Bacteroidota; class Bacteroidia; order Bacteroidales; family UBA932; genus Cryptobacteroides. The sequence goes on from CACZZF010000021.1 coordinate 9,651, forward strand.
CCCGTTGACCATACCATTGAGCAGGAGGTTCTCGATGTCCTTCTTGGTCGCCTGGATGCTCTGGGTGGCGGCCATCTTGACATCGCCTTCCACCTTCACCCGGAGATCTCCGGCCTCTTTCTCGGCCGCCTTGATAATCTCCTCGGCTTGTTTGCGAGCGGCATCGATAATCTCCTCGGCCTTTTGTTCAGCCTTGGCGATCAGGGCCTCTCCTTCTTCTTTGCCTTTGGACAGGCCTTCTTTATACAGCCGGTCAGTTAGTTCCTGGAGTTTATTTTCCATGTGGTTATAAAAAATATCGCTTTCTTTCCTATAGTAAAACTTATTGCGGATCCTATGGGATTAACCGAGGAAACCGAGAAGGATACCAGCGGCCACGGCGGAGCCGATAACTCCCGCCACATTAGGCCCCATGGCGTGCATCAGCAAGTGGTTGCTCGGGTCGAACTCGCGGCCGACAACCTCGGAGACCCTGGCACTGTCGGGGACGGCGGACACGCCGGCGTTGCCGATCAGCGGGTTGATCTTCCGGTCTCCCTTCAGGAACAAGTTCCAGAATTTCACGAACAAGACTCCGACTGTCGTGGCTATCACGAACGAGAGGAGACCAAGCAGGAAAATCTTCAGGGAATTCCCTGTGAGGAACTTGTCCGCCTGGGTTGAGGCGCCGACAGTGAGACCGATGAGAGTGGTCACCACATCAATGAGCGGACCACGTGCCGTCTCAGCGAGACGCCTTGTCACTCCACTCTCCTTCAAAAGGTTACCGAAGAACAACATTCCCAGCAGGGGAAGTCCGGAGGGAACTATGAAGGCGGTGAGGAGGAAGCCCACGATGGGGAAGACGATCTTCTCACGCTGGCTGACTGTCCTCGGAGCGGGCATCTTCATGAGACGCTCTTTCTTGGTGGTCAGGGCAAGCATGATTGGCCTCTGGATGACCGGTACGAGGGCCATGTAGGAATATGCGCTCACGGCGATCGCTCCCATGAGGTCAGGGGCGAGTTTTGAAGATAGGAATATGGCGGTGGGGCCGTCTGCTCCACCGATGATGCCGATTGCTCCAGCCTGGTTCGGATCGAATCCGAGAAGCAGGGCAAGGAGATAGGCTCCGAATATTCCCATCTGCGCGGCGGCTCCGATAAGTAGCAGCCGCGGTTGGGATATCAGGGCCGAGAAATCGGTCATCGCTCCGATCCCGAGGAAGATGAGCGGGGGATACCAGCCTTGTTTGACACCCTGATAAAGCGTGTTCAAGACCGATCCGTCCTCGTAGACTCCGATATTGAGTCCCGGAAACATCGGAATATTACCGATGATCATTCCGAAACCGATCGGCACGAGAAGCAGAGGTTCCCAGCCTTTCTTGATGGCGATCGTGATAAACAAGATGCCGATCAGGATCATGGCCAGGTTCTGCCAGGTCGCGTTGGCGAATCCTGTGAAGAACCAGAATTGCTTCAGGTTTTCGATAATGGTGCTCATCCTAGGCTATCTTGACGATTTCAGCTCCCTCAAGCACTGAGTCTCCCTTGTTCACAAGGACAGCGGTAACGGTGCCGTCGCAGGAGGCCTGTATCTCGTTTTCCATCTTCATCGCCTCTATGACAGCAACTTTCTGCCCGGCCTTCACTGCCTGGCCTTCCTTTACGGAGACTTCGATGATGACTCCAGGAAGTGGAGAGGTGATGACCTTACCCGCACCCGCGGGAGCTGCCGCAGGAGCGGGAGCAGGTGCCGGCGCTGAAGTGGCGGGAGTCGCGGGAGCGGCCGCGGGAGCAGGAGCCACCGGGGTGTCCATTTCCACTTTGTAAGAAGCTCCGTTGACAGTCACGTCAGCGATGTTACCCTCGACTGAATTGATCTCAACGTTGTACTCGTTGCCGTTGATTTTGAATTTGTACGTCCTCATATCGTGTGTTTTCTTTTATTATTATCGTGGTAATTGCCTGAAATTCTGGGTTTTGTCTGCCCATTCGCTGCCTGGCGTGGGCTTAATTGTGATGATCATGCTTTCGATGTCGTGGATTCCTCCGACAAGATAGTCGTCGAGAGCCAGTGCGATAGCCGCGTAGACTTCTGAACCGAATTCCTGTGACAGGGCCATCGAAATCGCGGCCGCAATCTCAGGGGATAGTTTCCCGTCTGTCGTTTTCTTTGACTTCTTGACTTTGGGCCCATCCTTGCCGCGTTTGTTGGCGTTGCCGATCCATCCGAATATGAATGAGAGGATTAGCAACGCTGTGAACACCACCATCACAGCGATCAGAGTCAGGACAAGACCGTGTGGATCCTGCTCTTTCATGATCTGGCTCTTGGTCTTGGCGTCAACATTACCGTTGTATGAGCCGGGTGTCGGGTTGGGGTTGACTTGAGTCTTGAACTCCATCTCCCTCACTCCGACAGGAATCCTGACAACCGACTGGTCGGCAGGCAGGTCAGCGGGGATCTCCACCTGGTCGATTATGGTCCTTCCGTCATTGCTGACAAGGTAGAGAGTCGATCCGTTTCTCAACTTGAAATTGGTGTAAAATGTTCCCTGTGAGGAATTTCCGCTTGTGTAGAAAACGACACTCTGACGGGGGCCAAGCTGGGCTGAACGGTCGGATGTGGGAATATGGTACTTCTTTAGGTTGGATTTGTCGTCTGAAAGATAGCATCCTCCGAACTTGACGGTTCCGTTGGACGTGTTGAACAACTCGATCCAACCGTTTCTTTGGCCATATCCATCAACAATCCCGCTGGTGTTCTCGACAAGCACCTCGCCGATCAGAAGATCGGACATATTCTGTGCGCCGAGAGACAACCCGCAGAGCAGGGTGATGGCTATGGAAAGTATTATCCTGGAATGTCTCATCGCTCTAAAGGGGAAGGTTGTCGTGTTTCTTGGCCGGCATCTGCTGCTTCTTCCCGGCCAGTTGCTCGAGGGCTCTGATGACGCGGAATCGGGTGTTGCGAGGCTCGATGACATCGTCGATATAGCCTTTCTGGGCGGCCTGGTAAGGATTATTGAAGAGTTCCTCGTACTCGGCTTTCTTCTCATCCCTGATCTTCTGCTGCTCATCCGGATTCTCAACCGCTTTTATATCCTTGGCATAGAGCACATTGACAGCGCCATCAGCGCCCATGACAGCGATCTGGGCTGAAGGCCATGCGTAGACAAGGTCAGCCCTGAGGTGCTTGCTGCTCATAACAATGTAGGAGCCTCCGTAGCTCTTTCTCAGCTCTACTGTGACCTTGGGAACGGTAGCCTCACCATAAGCGTAAAGCAGTTTCGCCCCGTTGGTGATGACGGCTCCATATTCCTGCTGGGTTCCAGGGAGGAAGCCAGGTACATCCACCAGTGAAACCAAGGGGATGTTGAACGCGTCGCAGAAGCGGACGAATCTCGCTCCCTTGCGGGAGGCGTTGATGTCGAGCACACCGGCCAGCACTTTCGGCTGGTTGGCCACTATACCGACACTCCTTCCGTTCATGTGGGCGAATCCGATGATTATGTTTTTCGCGAAATCCTTGTGGATCTCGAAGAACTTACCGTCGTCCACGATGCTCCCGATGACCTTGTACATGTCGTAAGGACTGTTGGGGTTGTCCGGGATTATCTCGTTGAGGCTGTCGTCGACACGGCTCACAGGGTCATTGGTTGGGACCCTCGGAGCCTCTTCCATGTTGTTCTGAGGAATATATGAAAGGAGTTCCTTGATGGTTCTGATCCCATCTTCCTCATTCTCGGCGGCGAAATGGGCTACGCCACTCTTCGAGGCATGTACGCTGGCGCCTCCAAGCTCTTCCTGCGAGACATCCTCGCCAAGAACGCTCTTCACGACAGCAGGGCCGGTGAGGAACATGTAGGAGGTGTTCTTTACCATGACAGTGAAATCAGTCAAGGCTGGGGAGTATACCGCTCCGCCGGCGCAGGGACCGAATATTCCGGAAATCTGAGGCACAACACCGGAAGCGAGGATATTCCTCTCGAATATCTCACCGTAGCCGGCGAGGGAGTCGACACCTTCCTGGATCCTGGCGCCACCAGAATCGTTCAGGCAGATGAACGGAGCCCCATTTCGGGATGCCAGATCAAGAGCCTTGCATATCTTTTCCGACATTGTTTTGGAAAGAGAGCCGCCGGATACGGTGAAATCCTGTGCGGCGACATAGACCAGCCTGCCGCCAATCGTTCCCATTCCGGTCACGACACCGTCCCCATCGAAATGCTGTTTATCCATTCCGAAATTGACGCAACGATGCTGGACGAACATGTCGAACTCCTCGAAACTGCCCTCGTCGAGCAGCAGTCCAAGTCTCTCTCTAGCTGTTAGCTTGCCTTTCTGGTGCTGGGCCTCTATCCTCTTCTGTCCTCCGCCCAGTTTGGCGGCAGCCCTACGCTCGACCAGTTTGGCGATGTTTTCCTGTTGGATGCTCATATTCCTTTATATAAATAGATATTTTCCAAATTTACCAAGAATCTGGAATCTTTCAAAGAAATAAAGTATCCAAAAAAGGGAAAAAACTCAGAATTTCACGCCAAAAGAGAAATCCATATAATCGGCTTTGAATTTGTGCGCCTTGATGCACACACTGATGAAGAATGGCTTCAGCGCCTCAGGATAGTACCGGAAACCGGCTCTCTCATAAAGCCAGCCGTGTTCGGCATGGATGCCCATGCGGCGGTAAAGGTACACTCCCTCTTGGACATAGAGAGCCAGGTTATTGTAGAACACTTCCTGGACCAGGCCCAATCCGTATGAGAACGGGGCATATCCTTTTGAGGCCGCGTTAGCCTCCTCATCGTAAATAATGCTGTCGGCCCATTTGAGGTTGTCAGTGTTCGAGTTCCAGAAACCATTGATAGTGAATCCGGCGGCGAACCTGCCTCCGGGCCTGTAAATGGCGTCAGCGTTCAGGGAAGCCATCGGCCATTTCCGGAGATGTGTCTCGGCCAAAGTCTCCTTACTGACTGTCTTGGAATACGCGAGCCACTCAGCGGCGCAGGCGTGGACTCCTCCGCCACCGTAGATCTCAAAGCTCCATCCCTTCTCGTACATATCGGTGGAAATATGGGATGGCTTAAACACGTGGCCTTTCGGGGCCTTCCTGTCCTGGAAGTGGTACCTGGCGGACAATCCTCCTCCCCAGTAGTTCAAGCCACCGTTGGGATAAGCGAATCTGGCGCTGGAGTTATGACGGACGTTGATATTCGCCTCAAGGTCAATCCTTTTCCCGATCATCCATGTCAGGTGGCCGCCTCCTGCCACATAAAAGAGAATAGGGGAGCTGAAGAACCAGTTCGCGCGGTTGTCGATAGGGTCATAGTAACCTGATGAATATGACAAGCCGAGCATCAGATTGTAGCCGAATCCCAAATGCTTGGTGCGTATCAGATCCCGCGACATTGTTCCGTACGCCGAGATCAGATCGGAATAGTGTCCGTATTTGCTCTTGAACTGGACGTCAGATAAAGTATTGTAATTCAGGCCAATTCCGAAAACAGGCCAGTTGAAGGCCGATGCGAAACTCCCATTCCCGGCTGCCTGGTCAGTCACAAAGTCCCATTCAAGGGCGAAGGAGTTGAACTGCCGTTGATTATATGAATCCTTAAATGATCCTATGACAAGATGGTCGGCCCCAGTCTTTATCGCGGTGTGGAAAGGCCTTTCCTGCGCTTTGGTATCAGTCAGACATAATAAACCCTGGACCGCGATGCAGGCCAGGGTTGTGATGAGAGTCTTTCTGATACGTGTCGCCATCACCGGGGAAAGCTCTATTCCTCGGCGGGTTTCATCGTATTGTAGACGGCTGTGACATCGTCGTCGTCCTCCAGGAGGCCGGTGAGCTTGTCAAGGGTCTCCCTCTGCTCGGGAGTGACATCCTTCAAATCGGTGTTCGGAATCCTCTCGAAGCCTCCGGACACAAGCTCATAGCCATTGTCCTCGATGAACTTCTGGATGGCACCATAAGAGCTGTAAGCACCGTAGATCACGATGTTGCGAGTGACGTCACCGTCCTCGTTCTCCTGCTCCTCAGTGAACACCTCAGGATCGTCGTCGCAGTCGCAGAGCTCAAGCTGAATCTCGTCGATGTCGATATTGCCGTTGTCCTTGATGCGGAACACGCATTTGTGGTCGAACATGAAGCTGACGCTGCCGCTCGTGCCGAGTGTGCCGCCGCACTTCGTGAAATAGCTGCGGACATTGGCCACGGTGCGGGTGTTATTGTCAGTAGCCGCTTCCACAAGGTAAGCGATACCGTGAGGACCGTATCCCTCGTAAACGATCTCCTTGAAATCGCCCTGATCCTTCTCAAGAGCTTTCTTGATCGCCCTTTCGACGTTGTCCTTAGGCATATTCTCGCTCCTGGCCTCAGCCATGAGAGCCCTGAGCCTAGGGTTGCCGGTCACATCCGGGCCGCCCTGCTTGACAGCGATGGTGATTTCCTTCCCGATTTTCGTGAAGGTCTTGGCCATGTGGCCCCACCTCTTGAATTTCCTTTCCTTACGGAACTCAAACGCTCTTCCCATGACTACTGCTGGCTTTCGATCCTGGAGATGTACTTGTCGATGTCATATCCTTCCATGGACTGAGGATACTTATCCTTGATAGCCTTGTAGTAAGAAAGGGCCTTGGCGTTGTCGCCAAGCTGCTCGCAAACCACTCCGGCCTTGAGCATGTAGGTAGCGTTGAAGATGTTGGAGAAATTGTCGTCCACGGCGATAGCCTGGTCGTAGCACCTGAGGGCTTCCTTATAGTTCTCGAGACCAGAGTAAGCGTCTCCCATGCAGGCCAAGGCGCGTGCCTTGGTTATAGCCTCGTCACTCTTGTATTTCTTGAGATAGTCGATGGCCTGTTGGTAATTGCCGAGGTTATACTCGCAGAGTCCGGCGTAGAAATAGACGTCCCTGCCACCCTTGGCACCGAAATCATCGATAATCTGTGAGAAACCAAGCACATTGCCGTCTCCGTTGAGAGCCAGATCAAACTCGCCTGAGCGGAAATTGGCCTCGGCGGGATACATCTGCCTGGCGGCCTCCTTGGCCTTAGGCTGGTAAACCAGCTTGTAATAACCCACGATCGCAAGTCCTATGATGAGGAGCGCGATAAGGATCCCATAGATAGTTTTCTTGTTCTCACGGAAGAACTGGTCGGTTTTGGAGACGGTCTCGCTGACCCTTTCCTGACGGGCCTGTTCCCTCTCATCTACTTTTTTCTTTGCCATTTTTATACTTGTTTTTGTTATTATCTTCGCAAACAGTCCGCAAAATTAGAAAAAATTGTTTAATCATGCAATATGATTATCTTTGCGTTATAGTTGGATAAGAGATGCCGGTACTAAAAAAGATCGCCATACAGGATTTCCGGAACATTGTTTTCCAGGAATTGTCTTTCTCCCCGAACATCAATTGCGTTTCCGGCAATAATGGAGTCGGGAAGACAAATCTGATGGACGCGGTCTGGTATCTTTCGATGACAAAGAGCGCTATCACTCCTTCAGACAAGTTCAATTTCAGGCATGGGACTGAAGCGTTCGCCATCTCAGGAACTTATGACATGGGGGGAGGTCCGCTGACCAGGTTTTCTGTCCAGGTTGACTCGAAAGGGGAGAAGAAGATCCGGAGGGATGACAAACCGTATTCCAGAGTAGCCGACCATATCGGTGTCCTGCCAATTGTAATGGTTTCACCTTCAGATACTTCCCTTGTCAGTGAGAGCGGAGATGACCGCCGGCGTTTCGTCAACTCGGTCCTGTCTCAGATGGACAGGGAATATCTATCGGCCATCCAGCAATACAACAGATTGCTATTCCAAAGGAACCGCATGCTCAAGGACGGTGTGTCTGATGAGAGTCTTCTATCGGTTTTTGACGAGAGGATGGATGGATTCGCGGCAGTCGTGTCGAGTGCCAGGGAGAGATTCGTCGCTGATCTGCAGCCCATTGTATCAGAGCGATATGCCACATTGTCCGGAGGCCGGGAGACTGTCTCCATCACTTACCAGTCTGATTTGCGTAAAGGTTCTTTAGTGGACTTGTTGAAAGCCAACAGAGAGAAAGACAAGATACTGGGATACACCAACTCTGGCCCTCAGAGAGATGATTTCATCTTCAAGATGGACGGATATCCCATAAGGCGATGCGGCTCCCAGGGACAGCAGAAATCCTTCCTTGTGTCATTGAAGTTCGCGCAATACGAGATAATGAAATCCAGATACGGATTCCCTCCCGCGTTGCTGCTTGACGATGTTTTCGACAAACTGGACATGGGGCGGATCGGCAATCTTCTGGGTATGGTAGCGGGCAATGACTATGGCCAGATATTCATTACTGACAGCAACAAGGTCAGGATGGCCGGAATCGTGGATAACCTGACTACGGACAGGGCTTATTTCGAAGCTGATGGAGGTGAGTTCAAGGAGGTGAAAGATGCCTGAGTTCCGTAAGATAAAAGGCATTCCCAGGAAGGAGGCTCTCCCGATGGGGACTCTTGTGCCCATGTTTGTCCGCGCGCGTGGACTGAGCGCTGAGCTGAACACTCAGAGAGTCTTTGCCGCCTGGGATGAGGTTTCCGGAATAAAGGATTTCACACTCAGGAAGTTCTATAGGGATGGGAAGCTTTTTGTCACCATCTCGTCTTCCATGGTCCGCAGCCACCTGGAGTTCCAGAAGGACTCTATATTGGTGGCAGTCAACGAGTTCCTGGAAAAAGACACCCTTTTCGACAAGGCCTGCTCCAAAGTTGGTCTGGTCAAGGAAATCATATTGAAATGAATATGGAAGAAAACAAGATCAAAGTTGTGGTGGATGACGCCATCCCGTTTATTTCCGGCGTCTTGGAACCATACGCTGAAGTGGTCTACAAAGTTGGACGGGACATTTGCCGTGAGGATCTTATGGATGCCTCTGCCCTTGTTATCCGGACCAGGACCAAGTGCGACGCTTCCTTGCTGGACGGCACCGCGGTCAAGTTCATCGCTACAGCGACAATTGGTACCGACCATATTGATCATGAGTATTGCGACAAGGCCGGTATAGTTATTCGCAACGCCGCCGGGTGCAATGCCGGTGGCGTCATGAACTATGTGTTCTCGGCCTTGTATGGTGTCGCTTCCAGGAAGGCGATTCGCCTGGACGGGTCGAAACTAGGTATTGTCGGTGTCGGTAATGTCGGGAAAAGGGTGGACATGGTGGCCGGGTACCTTGGTTTCAAAGTCTTGAAAAATGACCCGCCCAGGATGGCCGTAGAAGGCCCTGAGGGATTCTGCCCCTTGGATTATCTTCTCCAGAACGCTCAGGTAGTCACAATGCATGTGCCTTTGGATAAGACGACTTTCCGGATGTGTGATGACGCTTTCTTCGACAAGATGAAGCCCGGTACCATATTCATAAACGCTTCCAGGGGAGAGGTGGTCGATGACGCCGCCTTGAAAAGGGCTATCCCGAAATTGGGACCGGTCATTATCGACACTTGGAACAATGAGCCTGACATCGACAGGGAGCTTTTAGACATGGTCGATATCGCCACGCCACACATCGCCGGTTACTCTTACCAGGGTAAACAGAACGGCACGGCGGCGGCAGTAAGGTCATTGGCCCGTTTCTTCGGATTCAGCGATCTTTATGAGTTTTTCCCTAAGACCGAGCTTCCCAGCCTTGAGGCGGTCAAGCTTGACCTTAAAGGAAAAAGGCAGGGCGAAATAACTTCCGCCCTGCAGTACAATTATCCGATCTTCACGGATGATTTCATGTTCCGGATGGATCCCGGGGCTTTCGAGAGCCTTCGCTCCCATTACCAGTACCGCCGGGAGTTCTATGTCTATTGATTTAGAGCTCTTTAACGACGCCTTCGTCCATATATGTGATATCGCCTGAGCCGCTTTTGGCCACAGTGACTTTGGCCGTCTTCAACTTGCTGGCGTCCAGGTCTCCAGAGCCATTCATCTTCAAAGTCGCATCTGTCGCCTCTCCACTGAGAAACACGTCTCCAGCTCCCGAGGCATCCACATCCATCGAGAGACATTTGACTGATGCTTCCATATCTCCTGAGCCGGACTTGCGAAGAGTCACAGGGCCGTTGATCTCGCATCTCTCGAGATACATGTCACCTGATCCTGATTTGGATATGGCAAGGCTTTCTCCCTTTAAGGTCCCCGAGACAGTCAGGTCACCGCTGCCACTCTTGGTAATCTCGTCCAAACCGGGAGCGTACACTTTGATGTATTCGCCTTTTGTGAATGTGACGCCAGCCTTGTTATGGTAATAGATTCTAAGGGTCCCATCTATATTCTCGACCCTGATAGAGTCCCTGTTTCTGGTCGATCCTTTGACCACCACTTCCGGCTCGCCATCTCTTTGTTCGAATATGATGTCAACCCAAATCTGAGCGTCCAGAGCATGGAACTCTCCGGGGGCGTATACCAATGAGTCGTTCGGTCCATAGACGGATTCCGTCATCATTTCCCGGTTCCGGAAAGAGTCTTTCAGTTCCTGTTTCGTCTCGTCGCTGATCCTGATAAAGCACGAGTTCATCGTGAGCGTCATAAGCGCCAATACTGGCACGATTGCGATATGTTTTATAATATTCATGGGGTAATCTATTTATTGTCAAACAGTTCTTTAGGGTTGAGGCCGAGCAGCTCCATCTTTCTGATCACGACCGGGAGCTCTGTCTCGAGGAATTCCTTCCTGGAGTTCTCGAGGACGATTTCCCTTGCCTCGGCGGTGATGAAGTAGCCGATTCCGCGCTTGTTGTAGATGACTCCTTCCATAGTCAGTTTCTCGTAAGTGCGCATCACGGTGTTTGGATTGACGCCGATCGACGCGCCATACTCTCTGACGGAAGGAATCCTGTCCTCCGGCTTCAGGTCGCCGGAAAGGATCCTCTCACAGATCGTATCCCTGATCTGGAGATATATTGCTTTATTCTGATTGAATTCCATGGCTTAAGTATATTAATGCTGAATATTCTTGACCCTGAACCATGACCAGATTCCCAGGCCGATCACTATGACGGCAAGCTCGATATTGCCCCAAACATTAATCCAGGTGTCGATGCCGGTGATATGGTCCATCGTCCATGCGCGCATCCTTTCACCGAATACGTCAAGGTCGATGTGGGAGAATATGAGCGCTGAGAGTGCGAAGATTATCATGAAAACCACGAAGAGTGAGAGGATTGTCCTCGAGACTTTGGCTTTCTTGAATATCAAAGCACCGAGTAGGAATACCGACGCTGTCTGAAGGACAGAGGAAGCGAGCCACCATGAGCCATAGCCCCAGATCTTGACTTCTCCGTCTGTGTTATTGTTTGAAATCGTGCCCAGCCAAGCTGAGACCAACGATTCTCCACATCCCTTGTCAGCGAGGCAGATGATCCAATCGCAAAGCAGGTATCCGGCGAAGAAAATGAGAGGGATAATGACCAAAGTGATGAGCATCATCGAGAGATATTTCTCAAGCCTGGAGGCTGGAAGCTCGATCCAAGCGGAGCCCTTGGCCTTCTCGGTGATGAAGCCGTAAGCCTTTGAGGGATAGAAAACCATAAAGAGAATCGTCACGACAGCGAAGGCGCTTGCCCTTGTCGCGATAGAGGGATGACCCACATGGAAATCGGAGAATCCGCTTGAGAATCCATTGCCCAGTACTGAAAAGAATAACCACAAGAAGTAGTATATGACAGGAAATAACACCCAGATGGTCATGAATGCCCTGTTCTCGCTCCAACGAGACTTCAGGTCAAATGCCAGATATTTGCCGAAACGGCTGGGATTGAATGTGTTTTTCATGACAGATCCTCCTATTTCTTAAACATATCTTTGATCAGGTCCTTATGGGAATGGGCCGCGTTGAATAGAGCCTCGATATTGACTTTGCTATCTTCCCCGTCCGGATTGGGGCATACCTGGAGGAAGCCTCCTGGAAGAAGCTCGCGGTAAAGGGCATCTTCCCTGATGGTGGTCCCGTAGTCAAAATAGAGTTTGGACGTGATCTCTTCGACGGACGCGTTCATAAGGACATCACGCTTGTCAAGGATGATCACCGGGTCGATGATGTTCTCAAGGTCCCTGACCTGGTGGGTGGAGATCACGATCGTGCAGTCTTCCGGAGTGTATTTCATTATGGCCGCCCTGAATTGGGATTTGGACGGGATGTCCAAGCCGTTAGTGGGCTCATCCATGAACAGGTATTTAGCTCCGGTAGCCAAAGCGAAGGAGATGTAGGTCTTCTTGAGCTGTCCGGCGGACATCTGGCTCATCTTCTGGTCAGGGTCCACTTCGAATTCCCTCATTATCTCCGTGAATTTGGCGTTGTCGAAAAGAGGCCAGAAACAGCCTCTCTCCTTGGCGTAGTCAGCTGCCTTCATAGGAACGGGAGCGACTTCGTCAGGAAGATAATACTGTTTCTCCAGCAGGGAAGGGGTCCTGTCGAAAGGAATCTCCCCATCAGTCACGATACTGCCTTCCCCGACCTTCTTAAGGCCGCAGAGCAAGGTCAGCAAGGTCGTTTTCCCGACACCGTTCTCTCCCAGCAGGCCATAGATGCGGCCTTCCTCAAGAGTAGTGGTGATATTGTCCAACACGGGCGTTTTCCCGTAGCTGAAAACAAGGTTTTTGATCTCAATCATATATTTGCGATTTTAGTGTATTAGTTTATTAGTACACCGCAAAGATACGAATGAAATCTTATATTCCAAATTTTTCTTTATTTTTTTTCATGTTTTTTTCTCTCCACTCTGAAGGAGCGAGTCCGGTGACGGATTTGAATTGGTGTCTGAAGTCAGCCTTGTCGCTTATACCTAATGATTCCCCAATTTTTGACGCTGGTGTTTCAGGGGATGAAATAAGCATCCGTTTGGCATCTTCTATTCTCAATTCTTTTCTCCACGAAAGGAACCGTTTGCCGAAAACCTTGGTGCAGTACAGGTTAAGCTCATCGCTGGTCACCCCCAGTTCCTCGAGTATGTCATCCATTGAATTGTACTTGATCCGATATTTCCCCTCAAGTACCCATTTCTCCAGACGCTCTCCGGTGAAGGCCATCTTCTTTCTCAACAAGGCAGCCTCGGCGTTCATCTTCCTCTTCAAATAGATATGTCGTTTCAGATTGAATCTCAAGTTCAAGATCGTAAGTTTTTCGTTGTTCAAGGTCATATTTTTATGGTTTCTATAATAAATGACATAGCAATTTATAAAAAATCATTTACATTTGCAAAGTTGTATATATTGACGATCATGCTAAGAATTGATGACTTTGCTTCTTTCAGAAAGGTGGCGACACCTTTTTATTATTATGATATAGATCTCTTCCAGCGCACCGTGGACAAGGTGGCCGAGTTGTCCGCCCGAACAGGGATCCATGTCCATTATTCATTGAAAGCCAATTCGGACCGCAGGTTGAATGACATAATCAGTTCCAGGGGTATCGGAGCCGATTGCGTGAGCGGTGATGAGATCGATTTCGCCGTCAGTTGCGGTTACGATCCGAAGAAGATCTTTTTCGCTGGAGTCGCGAAGTCAGACAAAGAGATATGCCAGGCTTTCCAGGTCGGGATCGGGGCTTTTGTCGTCGAGTCCCTCGAGGAGATCGCTATTGTCAGCGACATCGCCCGCAGGCTCGGACGCAAGGCTCCCATGAGCCTAAGGATTAATCCCAATATCGATCCTCACACCCACCACTATATCACTACAGGCCTTTATGAGGACAAATTCGGAATCTCAGACAGGAGCTTCGATGAGGCTGTCGCCATGGTCAAGGACAATCCTTATATTGACTTTTACGGCCTCCAGTTCCACATCGGTTCCCAGATCCTGGAGGTGGATAGTGTCGTCAAACTGGAGTGCGAGAAAGTCAATCACATAGTCAGCCGCTTTGAGGAAACCGGCCTGGTCGTTAAGAATATCGACCTTGGCGGAGGTCTTGGAATTGACTATGATGATCCTGACGGAAACCCTGTTCCGGATTTCGAATGCTGGTTCAAGACCATCAACGACAATCTGAAGCATCGTCCTGACCAGGAAGTCCACATCGAGCCTGGACGTTCCCTTGTGGCCCAGTCGGGTTCCCTGATCACGGAGGTCCTCTATGTCAAGCGTGGGGAAAACAAGCGTTTCCTCATGGTAGACGCCGGAATGAATGACCTGATTCGTCCCGCTCTTTACGGGGCTTATCATAAGATTGAGAACCTCACCGCCCATTATGATGACGGTGACAGCCGGGAGACCAGGGTGTATGATGTCGTTGGCCCTGTTTGTGAGTCAGCTGACTGTTTCGGAAAAGAGCGTTCCCTGGCTAAGAGCCGTAGGGGAGACCGGATCGCGATCAGGAGCGCGGGTGCCTATGGCCAAGTCATGGCCTCGCATTACAACATGCGTCCTATAGCCCCGTCAGTCTATTCAGACAGGGTCGCGGAGGCTCCCAAGCGGAAGGATTATTTCGCTAGCGTGGATTAATTATCTCCTCATTCCCCTCATTCTCTGGGCGAGGTTGCCTGTCAAGGCTCCTTTCATCATCTTCCTGGTGGCGTCAAACTGCTTCAGGAGCTTGTTGACTTCGGCCACATTTGTGCCGCTGCCATCGGCGATCCTCTTGCGGCGGCTGCCGTTGATGATGTCAGGATTGTCCCTCTCGGCCGGGGTCATCGACATGATAATAGCCTCTATGCCTTTGAAAGCCGTATCATCGTCTATGTCGACATCCTTGAGCATCTTACCGACTCCCGGGATCATGGCGGCCAGATCCTTGATGTTTCCCATTTTCTTGACTTGCTGGATCTGGTTGTAGAAATCCATGAGGCCGAACTTGTCCTTGGCCAGTTTCTTGCGTGTCTCACGGGCTTGCTTCTCATCGAATTGCTCCTGGGCTTTCTCCACGAGGGAGACAACGTCGCCCATTCCGAGAATCCTGTCAGCGATACGGTCGGGATGGAACACATCCATCGCCTCCATCTTCTCGCCCGAGGAAATGAATTTGATAGGCTTGCCGGTGACGTATTTGATGGAAAGAGCCGCACCACCCCTGGTGTCACCATCCATCTTCGTAAGGACAACTCCGTCAAAATCAAGACGTTCGTTGAATACTTTTGCGGTCTCAACGGCGTCCTGGCCTGTCATGGCGTCGACGACGAACAGGGATTCCGTAGGCTGGACCGCCTTATGGAGGGCGGATATCTCATCCATCAGTTCCTGGTCGACCGCAAGACGTCCGGCCGTGTCTATGATGACCACCGGATAACCTTCTGACTTAGCCTTGGCGATGGCTCCTTTTGCGATCTTGATAGGGTCTTTTTCCCCATCCTCGGTGTAGACCTCAACACCGATCTGGCTTCCAAGCACCTTCAACTGCTCGATAGCGGCGGGACGGAACGTGTCGCATGCGGCGAGTAGGACCTTCATCCCTCGCTTGCTCTTAATGTTGTTCGCCAGCTTGGCGGAGAAGGTGGTTTTACCGGAACCGTTCAGACCGGCGATAAGAACCACTCCCGGGTTACCCTTTATGTTGATATCCATGGATTGGCTGCCCATGAACTCAGCCAGCTCGTCATGGACGATCTTGACCATCATCTGCTGAGGTTTCACAGCGGTGAGCACGTTCTGGCCCATCGCCTTGACCTTGACCCTGTCGCAGAATTCCTTGGCGACCTTATAGCTTACATCGGCGTCAAGCAGAGCCCTTCGGATGTCCTTAAGAGTCTCAGCGACATTGATTTCGGTAATCCTTCCTTCGCCCCTCAAAATCTTGAAGGACCGTTCCAACCGTTCCTGTAAGTTCTCGAACATATCGGGTATTCTTTATTATCTTTTTTGGAGACGCGAATATACTAAATGTTTTCGTTTATCGGACGATGGAGGGAAGCCGCAAAGGCTTTAGTCCGTCTCTCAAGTTCCGGCAAATCGGTTTCCGGTAGAGCCCAGTCCACAAACCGGGACCATAGATAACCGATCGCCTGAGCGGTTGGATGAGTCATGTCCGGGGCGTAGAAGCGGTAATCCCTCAGCTCATCCATGAATATCTCATAGGCCGGGAAATAGTCAGTCCTATCAGGAAAAGCCTGGCAGACGTCGTCTATCGCTAAGAGCAAAGTGCTCTTGCTCAATTGGTTCCCATGGGCGCCATCCTTCAGGTGGCGGATAGGGGAGACTGTGAATATGAATTCTTTATCAGGGAAACGGCTGACCATATTCTTCAGTAGCATGGCGGTCTCCTTGAGACTGAGTCTTCTCCTCCTGAATTCTTTAGCGTCGATCTTGAGGCAGTTCGAAACTATTTCTCCAGATCCGATATGTTCGAAACACCAAGCGGTGCCGAGGGTTACGATAACCTTTTTTGAGAGTGTCCAGGCTTCCGAGGCCTCAGCCAGGGCTTTGTTGGCATGCTCCAGGAACTCTTCTTGTGTCGGCCTGGCGAAAGTAGTGTTGTGGCTGAAAGAGCAGATCAGTCCTGATCCCGCACCCATCTGAACGCATTCTTTACCGCTGAAAGGCACAGCTGACGTCAAACGTGCCGCGGAGTTGCTGATCGAGACTGGATTGTAAAGCGTTCCGAAAGGGTTGACAAGGATGTCGAATCCGAGACTGGACATCTTCCCTCCGATGTTGTCGGCGAAGCAGCTTCCTAGGGCGATGACCTTGTCTTTCAGTGAGATGCTTATCTTGCTCCTCCCGATTTGTACGGGAGTCTGAAGTTTCATTTCTTCCATGTCGCTAAATTACGAAAAAATACTATTTTTGTAGTTATGAGAAGATTATCATCATTTATTGTGGTGTTGTTCGCCATCGCCGCCCTTTCCTGCTCCGGCCCCAAGGACGGGAAATATTCAATCACCCTGTTGACCACGAATGATGTTCATGGCACTTTTTTCGACTCCACATATGTGGGTGGCAATGTGAAGAAGTCGCTTTATGGGATTAAATATGTAGTGGACAGTATCCGGAAAGCTGAAGGCCCGGAAAATGTGCTGCTCGTTGACGCGGGAGATATCGTCCAGGGAGATAACGCGGCATATTATTTCAACTATGTCGACACCCTGAGTCCTCATATTTATCCTCGCCTGGCCAAATATATGGGATACGACGCGGTTGTCCTGGGCAACCATGATATAGAGGCCGGTCATCCTGTTTATGACAGGCTCGCGAGGGAGATGAAAGCGGAGGGAATACCTCTCCTGGCCGGTAACGCTGTGCGTAATGATAACGGACAGAGATATTTCCCTATCTATACGATTGTGAAACGCCACGGCCTTAAGATAGCTGTTCTCGGATATGACAACGCCAATATCGCCGGATGGCTTCCCGAGAGACTGTGGAGCGGGATGAAGTTCCAGAGCCTGATACCGCTTGTCCAGCAGGACGTCGATATGGTGGTCTCCAAGGAGAAACCTCACCTTGTCGTAGTAGCTGTGCATACGGCTACGGGTGATGGCGATGGCAAAGCTCTAGAGAGCCAGGGACTTGACCTGATGAAGACCCTCCATGGGGTAGACTTCCTGGTCTGCTCCCATGACCATAGGCCAAAAGTTATTGAGAGCGACACTCTTTGCCTTATCAATTCAGGCAGCCATAGCCGTTTTGTCGGACATGGAAAGATAGAGTTCACGGTTACTAAAGGTAAGGTCGTGGACAAGAAATTGTCCGCTGATCTCCTGCCTGTGGACCAACGCAAGATCGACCATGAGATGGCGGCCAAGTTCCACGATGACTTTGTCGCTGTGAAGAAGTTCACCACCACTAAAGTGGGAGATTTGAAGGTGGATCTGCTCACTCGTGATGCCTACGTCGGAATGAGCCCGTACCTGAACCTCATCCACACACTCTCTCTTGAGAATACCCCGGCCCGGATTTCTTTCGCCGCACCGTTGACATTCAATGGCACGATAAAGGCCGGGACATTGGTCTATAACGACCTTTTCACAGTCTATCCATTTGAGAACCAGATGTATGTCATCAAGATGACCGGAAAGGAGATAAAAGACTACCTCGAGGCGTCTTATGACCTATGGATCAACACTATATCCAAGCCGACAGACCATGTCCTAAATATAGTCCCCAGATCTGACGCGAGGACAGGAGCCCAGTCTTGGTCTTTCGTGGAGCGGTCTTACAACTTCGATTCCGCCGGCGGCTTGGTTTACACTGTGGATGTCTTGAAACCACGTGGCGAAAGGGTCGATATTGAGTCATTGGCCGGAGGGGAGCCTTTCGATCCGGCGAAGACCTATAATGTCGCCTTGACCTCATATAGGGCCAGCGGTGGCGGTGGCTTGATGGCAAAGGCCGGGGTTGACACCGGAAAGATAGATGAGAGGGTCGTCGAGATATATCCCGAGTTCAGGAAAATCCTATATGACTATCTGCTCGAGAAAGGGAGCATAGATCCTGAGGTGATAGGGGACCCGAAGCTGATCGGCAGGTGGAGATTCGTCCCTGAGGATATCGCTGGGCCTGCCCTCCAAAGGGATATGGAACTGGTATTCCCTAAGAGATAGACTCAGACCTTGGTACCCTGGGTCATGGCCCGGTATTCCGCGGGAGTTCTTCCGGTCATGTGCCGGAACGCCGTGAAGAAATAATCATGATTGTTGTAGCCTACCCGGTAGGCTACTTCTTTTATGCTCAGGGAGGTGTTGGTCAGCAGTTCTTTCGCCTTGCCCATCCTTACCTCGCTGATGTAGCGGGCGGGAGAGAATCCGGTATATTCCTTAAATGTCTTCCTGAAAGAGGAATAGCTTATGCAGAGTCGTGAAGCTATATCCTCAGGAGAGATATCGGCGAAACTGTCCTGGATCATAACCTTGGCCTGACTTATCTTCTTGGCTGTGTCCGATTCCTCAAACTGGGAGTTCCTGTCATAGAAATACGCGAGACTTAAGAGACGCCCTACAATCCCTGCCAGAAGCTGCTGGAAGCCGGATTTTTGCTTGACCGCGGCCGTGATGGCCTCGTTATATAGGGCGACTATATCCTCGTGGATATTGACTTTGAACACCGGCCTGTCTTTGGAGAAGAACTTCTTCTCGATAAGGTTGTCCATGAAATGGCCGTTGAATCCGATCCAGTACTCTTTCCAACCTGTTTGCTTGTCGGGATGGTAGGAATGCCATTCTCCGGGAAACAGAAGGAACATCATCCCGCTCTCAACTTGGATGGACTTGTTCCGGCCAAGAGTCTCGCATGAGAACCTGCCTTTCCCCTCGGTGATATACAGGAGCTGATATTCTTCCAGAACCCTGCCGCTGCCTACCGTGAACACATATCTTGAGGGATGGTTTCTTGGGGGATAATTCATCCCCGGAGCGATCTCCTGGAAACCTGCGGAGTTCACGGCCGTGCCCCATTGGAGGTCGACCGGATTCACTGCCAAATATTTGAGGTGGACCGATTCCATAATTCGCTACCTTTTGCAAATATATGAAAAAAACAGGATCAAAAATCCAAGTTGTAATGTCAGAATCTTAAGCGCTGGAGATTATAAAAAAAGGGAAATTTGTAAAAGACACTTTATACCACATAATATGAATTTCCTGGCTTTTGATCTCGGTGCCACCAGCGGAAGGGCCATTCTCGGAACAGTCGAGAATGGCAAGCTGTCATCCGAAGAAGTTTACCGTTTCCCTAATGCCGTCAAAGAGGACGGTGGCAAGTATTTCTGGGATATCTATTCCCTGTTCGACCATTTCAAGGCGGCTTTGAAAAAGGTGGCCGGAATGGGAGTGAAGATCGAATCCATAGGTATTGACACCTGGGGAGTTGATTTTGGCTGTGTCGGTCCTGACGGGACGATTCTCGGACTCCCTCGCGCGTATCGCGACCCTTACACTGACGGTATCCCCGAGGAGGTCTTCAAGATCATCCCCAAAGAGGAACTGTACAAGGTGACTGGTACCCAGATAATGAATTTTAACACAATCTTCCAGATTTACGCCCAGCACAAGGATCCGGAGTCCCCGATCCATAATGCCGCGGAGATCCTTTTTATGCCCGATCTCCTGGCTTACATGCTTACTGGTGAGAGAGTTTGCGAGTACACCGACGCTTCCACATCCGGAATCATCGATCCCCGGACAAGGGACTTCGACCGGACTCTTCTTGAGCGTCTCGGGATTAATCCGAAGATTCTCAGGCCGATTGTCCAGCCCGGAACTAAGGTCGGTATTCTGAAACAAGAGATATGCAATGAGACCGGTATGGACGCGGTTCCTGTGATCGCGGTGGCCGGTCATGACACGGCTTCCGCTATTGCGGCCGTCCCCGCCTCCGACGAGCATTTCGCTTATCTGAGCAGCGGAACTTGGAGCCTGATGGGCATCGAGTCTCCGGTTCCAATCATAGACGACAAGTCGTATGAATACAATGTCACCAACGAGGGAGGTATAGAAGGGACTACAAGGTTCCTTAAGAATATCACCGGAATGTGGCTCCTTGAGCAAAGTCGCAAGACCTGGGCAGCGGAGGGACGTGAGTACAATTACGCCCAGATTGAGGCTATGGGGCGGGAAGCGATTGATTTCCCGTCGGTTATCGATCCGGACGATCCTCGTTTCGCCGCTCCTAAGGACATGGATGCCGAGATTAAGGCCGCCCTGGCCGAGTCAGGCCAGCAGGTTCCCGTGAATGACGCTCAGATGATCAGCTGCATCTATCACAGCCTCACAAAGAAATACAAGGATGTGATCGCCATGCTGCAGAGTTTCGCATCATTCACGATCGACAAGCTCCATGTCATTGGAGGTGGCTCGGCCAACAAACTTGTGAGCCAGCTGACCGCCGACACTTTGGGAATTCCTGTAATCGCGGGACCTGTTGAGGGTACCGCCATCGGAAATATCATGATGCAGGCTAAGGTCGCCGGTCTGGTGAAAGACCGTTGGGAGATGCGCCGCATCATTGGAAACTCCATTGAGACAAAGACTTATATTCCAAACAATTAATCTTCAAAAATATGAACGAGCAAAAAATCATTCAGGCCTATGAGATGGCCAAAGAGCGCTACGCCGCTATCGGGGTAGACACCGACAAGGCTATCGAGCAGCTTGAGAAACAGCAGATTTCCCTGCACTGCTGGCAGACTGACGATGTGATGGGCTTCGAGAGCGCCGCCGGTCTTTCCGGAGGTATCCAGACCACCGGAAACTATCCCGGACGCGCCAGGAACATAGATGAAGTCCGCGCTGACCTGGAGTTTGTCAAGACTCTCCTCGCTGGTAACCACCGTGTGAACCTCCATGAGATTTACGGAGACTTCGGCGGCAAGTTCGTCGATCGCGACCAGGTGGGTGTCGAGCAATTCCAAAGCTGGATCGAGTGGGCTAAGGCCAATAACTTCAAGCTTGATTTCAACTCCACATCTTTCGGACATCCTAAGAGCGGAGACCTCAGCCTCGCCAACCCCGATCCCGCCATCCGCGAGTTCTGGATTGAGCACACAAAGCGCTGCCGCCGTATCGCTGACGCTATGGGTAAGGCGCAGGATGATCCTTGTATCATGAACATCTGGGTCCATGACGGCCAGAAGGACTACACAGTCAACCGTAAGAAATACCGCGAGATTCTCGCCGCCTCCCTTGACGAGATTCTCAAGGAGGACCTTCCCGGCATGAAGAGCTGCGTTGAGGCCAAGCTGTTCGGCATTGGCCTTGAGAGCTACACTGTCGGCTCAATGGACTTCTTCGAGGGCTACTGCGCTTCCCGCAACGTGATTTACACCCTCGACACCGGTCACTATGAGCCCACCGAGAATGTGGCGGATAAGGTATCCTCCCTGCTCCTCTATGTTCCTGAGCTGATGCTCCATGTGAGCCGTCCTGTGCGTTGGGATTCCGACCATGTGACCATCATGAACGACATGACCTTGGACTTCTTCAAGGAGCTTGTCCGCGCCGATGCCCTTCACCGCGCGCACGTCGGTCTGGACTATTTCGACGCCTCGATCAACAGGATCGGCGCTTATATTATCGGTACCCGCGCCACCCAGAAGTGCATCCTGAGCGCTCTGCTCGAGCCTCTTGCCAAGCTGCGTGAGTACGAGGCTGAAGGCAAGGGATTCCAGAAGCTCGCCCTCCTTGAGGAGGCCAAGACACTTCCTTTCGGTGCCGTGTTCGATTACTTCAACTGCAAGAACGGTGTTCCTGTCGGAGAAGAGTTCATTCCGTGCATCGAGAAGTACGAGAAGGAAGTCACCTCGAAGAGGTAAGAAGCGATTCTATGGATTGGATGAGGATGTGGATCACCTTGATGTGTATCTCCTGAATCCTGTCCGAATGAGGTGCGTCAGGCGCCGCTACGACAACATCTGCAAGTTCCGCGAGGGACTTGCTTTTTTTTGATGTCAATGCGACCACTTTCATACCGAGGCGCCGGGCAGCTGCGGCAGCCTTGAGAATATTCTTTGAAGAGCCGCTGGTGCTGATTGCGAGAAGGATGTCACCAGTTTTGCCGAAGGCCTCAACCCATCTTGAGAAAACATCCTCGAACGAATAGTCGTTTCCGACACAGGTGATGTAAGCGGGGTCATTTATAGCCATCGCGGGCAGCGGCCTACGGTCGTCGCGGAATCTTCCGGTAAGCTCCTCCGCGAAATGAGTGGCGTCACAAAGGGAACCGCCGTTGCCGCAGCTGATTATCTTACCTCCTTGTGTCAGACAAGTCGCCATCAGATTAGCGGCTTCCATGATGGAAGGTGCGGTCAATGGGTCGTTTATGAAAGCGTCCAGCTCGGACTTGGCTTCAGCCAGACCGTCCGTAATGATATTCCTCAATTCGTCCATCTCTAATCAGTTATAAGCTCGCGGCGATAGAGAGGGCGGCGTAGTCACCGATTGACTCGCCAAGAGCGGCGGGAACAACCTCACAAACGGCTCTTGAGAGCGGAAGCGCCTCTTTCTCAATGACTTTCTCCATCAGTGGTTTGAATATGTCCTCGTTACGGGCGTAGATGCTCCCGATCACTATCATCTCCGGATTGAGGATGTCGATGACCACGGAAAGGCCTGTCCCAAGGTGGCAGGCGGAGATTTCATACACCTTTTTTGCCAGCGGATCACCTCCCCGCAATGCCTCAGCGACCTTTTTCGCCGTTATTCCGGAAAGATCGCCACCTGGACACCAAGTCACTTCCCGGCCCATCTGCAGCTCTTCCTTGGCAAGATCCCTGGCAAGCTGTTCAATTCCGCTTCCGCTGCAGAAACCCTCGAATGAGCCGGCTTTGCCATAGCCCACGGGACCGAAGTTCTCCAGCCTGATATGACCAAGCTCCCCAGCGTTGTCATTTGTCCCGGCATAGAGTTTCCCGTCGATAATCAGCCCTGCTCCCAGTCCTGTGCCGAAGGTCATGAAAACCATGTTCCTGGTGCCTTTCCCGGCTCCGAACTTCCATTCGGCCAGTGCGCAGGCGTTGGCATCATTATGGACAGCGGCCTTGGTGTGGAACTCTTCCGATAGGATCTCCACTATCGGAATATTGTCCCATCCGGGAAGATTCGGGGGCGACATGATCACCCCTGTCTTGCTGTCCAGCGGCCCGCCGCAGCTGATTCCTATCGCTGCTATATCACTTTCTTCCAGGTTGTTCCGTTTTAGAATACTTCTTATGGAAGACTTGATATTCCGTATTGTGTCCTCGACATCTGTCGTCGGGAAAGAGATCTTGTCTTTTATCTCAAGGTCATCTCCGGCTGGTTTTCCAAGGGTTACAGCGCATTTCGTGCCGCCAATGTCCACCCCGACCAGAGTGGAATATTTGATGGATTCAGGCATTGTCTTGTGTGGTTTTGATTGATAAACTTACACATTTTTTTCAAATATTGTTATATTGTGGCATCAAAACCACATAACCATGTCAATTTCCAGGAGAGACTTCTTTAAGAAGAGTCTGGCAGCGGGCGCCGGAGTCGCCGCCGCCAGCATGATAGGCCCGCTTGTCCCCGAGGTAGAGGCAAAGAAAGCGGGAAAGATGTTCGGCAAGGCCAAACGTGTGATAATCATGACCTTCGATGGGATCAGGGTTGATGGCCTTTTGCAGGCCAATACCCCGAATATCGATATGCTGATGGATAATGGATCAGTATCTCTAACAACCCGTGACGTCATGCCTTCTGTTACTCTTCCGAACTACACCAGTCATCTTTTAGGTGCGGGACCGGAGGTCCATGGTGTGGCTGACAATGGCTGGAAGGTTGACAAATACAAGCTCCAGGCTGTGGAGACAGATGCTGACGGCTATTTCCCCTCTGTTTTCAAAGTCTTGAAAGACAATGTCCGTGGTATCAAGACGGCGTATTATTGGAACTGGTTGCCTCTGATAAACTCCATTAACCAGAAGTACTTGGATGACAAACTTTCCGCCTCAGACGAGGGGTATCCGGAACTCTATGACCGGGCAATGGAGTATATCGGCCAACACAAGAAGGACAAATTGTTCATGTTCCTCTACAATGTCCACACGGACCATATTGGCCACACCTACGAGTGGATGTCCCCTGAATATATCAAGTCTATAGAGGAAGGCGATGTGCAGGTTGGCCGCATGATCGATTTCCTGAAGAAGGAGGGACTGTTCGAGGAGACGCATCTGATGTTCATCACCGACCACGGTGGGATAGGGAAGGGTCATGGTGGTGTCAGCCCCGAGGAAATGATTGTGCCATGGATAATTAAAGGCCCCGGCATCAAGAAAGGATTCTCAATCACCGAGGCCAATAATACTGTCAACACCGCCTCCACTGTCCTCCATCTTTTTGGCGTGGAGCAACCGTTATGCTGGACCGGAGAGGTCCCGATGTCGATATTCGGCTAATCCTGCAGACCGGTTTATTAGGATTGCCTGAATTTCTCCAGGCCTGATTCGAGGAAGTCTATGAAACCCTCGACACTTAAATTGTACCCTCTGACCGGGACAAGCAATTCTCCGTCTGAACCCAGCAACGCATAGTTGGGTTGCGCGTTGACGTTGAATCTCTCGCGGACTATATAGGAATTCACCCTGCCGATGTCTTTGAGGGTTTTGCCCTCAGTTGTCGTGACCCAGTCCTCCTTCTCAAGTTTTGTCTTGTCGTCGTTATAGAGGAACACCATGATGTAGTCATTCTTCATGATGTCCTGGACTTTAGGATCCGACCACACCCTCTGTTCCATCTCGCGGCAATTGACGCAGCCATGGCCGGTGATGTCGACGAAAACAGGCTTCCCGGTGGCTTTGGATGCGGCGATGCCGTCCTCGATAGTGAAATATCCGTTATATCCCATCGGGAGACGCAAGTTGTATTTCTCGGCAAATCCGGAAGAAGTCGTTCCGTCTGGTGACAACTCCCCTCCGCGGACATTTGCCCGGATAGGGTGCGAAGCGTAGGGGAGGTTGTCACCAGATGTGACAGTCATTGGCGAATCAGCATAGTTCCAGACGATAAAGTCCTGGGTCTCAATTGGTGGCAGGTATCCCGAAAGGGCCTTGAGAGGCGCTCCCCACATTCCGGGAATCATGTAAACCACGAATGAGAAAACCGCGATCGCGAGGGTAAGCCTTGTCACGGAAATGTGCTCCAGAGGTGAGTCATTCTTGAAGCGGAGCTTCCCAAGCAGGTAGAGACCTAACAAAGAGAACACTACAATCCATATGGCGAGGTAAACTTCCCTGTCGAGAAGGCCCCAATGGTAGGTTTGATCGGCAACACTGAGGAACTTGAATCCGAGCGCCACCTCGATGAATCCCAACACGACCTTCACGCTGTTAAGCCATGAACCGCTCTTCATCTTCTTGAGGAGAGATGGGAACATGGCCAGAATGGTGAAGGGGAGGGCGAAAGCCACGCTGAATGCGAGCATGGTGACCATAGGGGTCCAGAACTCACCAGCGGTGGATTTGATCAGAACTGTCCCGACAATAGGCCCGGTGCAAGAGAACGAGACCAGGACAAGGGTGAGAGCCATGAAGAATATTCCTCCAAGGCCTCCTTTGCCGGCTTTGGCGTCACTCTTGTTGGCCAGGCTGGAAGGCAGTTCGATCTCGAAAGCTCCGAAGAACGAGGCGGCGAACACCATGAACACTATGAAGAAAATGATGTTCGGTAACCAGTGGGTGGCCAGCCAGTTGAATATGTCAGCGGTCACCGCGTTGCCTCCGATCAGCCAAGTCAAACCGATGATTATCGAGATAGGCACCGTGTACAGCAGCACTATGAAAAGTCCGTACATGAAAGCCTTGAAACGGCCTTCCGCGGGGCTTTGGGACTGTTTCATGAAGAAGGAGATGGTCATCGGGACCATGGGGAACACGCAGGGTGTGAGGAGCATGGCGAATCCCCATAGAATCGCCTCGATGATCAGTGCCCACAAGCTACCACTCTCCTTGCCGCTAGCTTCGCCGGAAGACAACTCTTCTCCGCGGACATTTACCCGGCTAGGGCGCGAAGCGTAGGGAGCGGAGGAGAGGTTGTCTTCCGGCGGTGTGGCGCCGAGGGTGGCATGGTTCGGTGCGGCCTGTGCCGCACTTCCGGTGCTGAGCGGGATGCTGAACTCGAAATGCTCGGGGGCGGCGCAGAACTGGTCGTTGCACCCGCTCCAGGTCAACTCTCCCTTAACTGTGGCTTCATTGCCTTCAAGCTGGATTCGCTGTGTGAAAACAGCCTTATCGAAGAACACCTGGTCACCTTGGAAGGTTGACGGCTCGGTGACTTGAGTCAGGACGCCTACAGGAGAATATCCCGCAGGGGAGTCCAGCTCCAGTTCGGTCGGATTGTATTTGTTGTCCGTAGTGTAAATATGCCATCCCGACTCGATTGAGGCGGTGAAAGTGAGCTCGTAAAGACCTGATCCCAAATCTGAAGAGGTCACCTTCCATGTGGCGGTGGCATCGGGCGCTTGCGAGAAAGCGGCGACACTCCAGAGGAGTGTGGCCGCCAGTATCGCGGATACTCTTTTGAAAAAAGTCAACATTGCAATAGGATGTTATCTGGTTTATTTCGCGTATGAGACGGACCTGGTCTCACGAATGACGGTGATCTTGACCTGTCCGGGATAAGTCATCTCCTCCTGGATCTTCTGGGCTATGTCAGCGGAGAGCCTTGCGGCCTGATCGTCAGTGACTTCATCGGCTCCGACAATAACACGGAGCTCTCGGCCGGCTTGGATGGCGTAGCTCTTGGTCACTCCAGGATAGGACGCGGCAAGGTCTTCCATCCCCTTGAGCCTCTTGATATAAGACTCGATAACCTCACGGCGGGCGCCAGGACGCGCACCGGAAATAGCGTCACCGATCATCACGATAGGGGATATGATCGAAGTCATCTCTATCTCCTCGTGGTGAGCACCGATAGCGTTGCAGACATCGGGCTTCTCCTTGTACTGCTCAGCGAGTTTCATACCCAGAAGGGCGTGAGGCAGCTCGGGCTCCTCCTCGGAGACTTTACCAATATCGTGGAGCAGACCGGCCCTCTTGGCGGTCTTGGGGTTAAGGCCAAGCTCTGAGGCCATGATGGCGCAGATATTGGCCACCTCACGAGAGTGCTGAAGAAGGTTCTGGCCGTATGATGAACGGTATTTCATGCGACCGATCATCCTGACCAGCTCGATGTTAAGTCCATGGATGCCCAGATCGATACAGGTTCTCTTTCCGGTCTCAAGGATTTCATCCTCAAGCTGTTTCTTGACCTTGGCGACAACCTCCTCGATCCTCGCGGGATGGATTCTGCCGTCGACAACCAGCTGATGTAGAGCCAGTCTGGCCACCTCCCTGCGCACAGGGTCGAAAGCTGAAAGAAGGATGGCGTCCGGAGTGTCGTCCACAACAATCTCAACTCCTGTGGCAGCCTCCAGGGCTCTGATGTTTCGTCCCTCACGGCCTATGATACGGCCCTTTATCTCATCGTTCTCGATAGGGAAGGTGGTGACCGCGTTTTCGATGGCGGTCTCAGTGGCGGTACGCTGGATAGTGTTGATAACAATCCTCTTGGCTTCCTTGGAAGCGTTGAGGCGCGCCTCGTCCATGGTGTCGTTGATGTAGGCCTGTGCCTCGGTCCTGGCCTCCGCCTTCATGTTCTCCATCAGGATGTTCTTCGCCTCCTGGGCGCTCATACCGGCGATTGTCTCAAGCTGTTTGTTGGCCTGGGCGCTAAGACGGTCATATTCCTCCGCCTTCTTCGCCAGTTTCTCCTGCTGTGCCTGGAGGCTGTTCCTCGCGTTGTCGGCATCGCGCAGTTTCTTCTGCAACTCGCCATTCTGCTGGTTCAGAGTGTTTTCCTTCTGTTTGATCCGGCTCTCAGCCTCGCGCAGTTGGTTATTCTTCTCATTGATGTACTGCTCGTGCTCGCTCTTAAGCTGGAGGAACTTCTCCTTCGCTTGGTGGATCTTGTCATTCTTGATCCCCTCGGCCTCGATCTCGGCCTTCGCGATTATCTCGTTCTTTCGTCCATTAAGAACCATCTTCTGGACGATGATATAAACTCCGATCGCTATCGCTGCCCCTATAAGGGCTCCTATTAGGTAAGCTAACATGGTAAATATATATTGTAATTAACGCCAGCCCGGGAAACCGGCCGGCGTCTATGATATTGAAAAAAAAGCCGTTAGTCACTTGTCTAAAATCTTAATAAATAAGATTTGAGATCCGGCCCGGTTCGGACGTCCACCGTCATACGACTGGCGTACAATCCCCGAAGGTAACCTTGGCCTGTCCTTGCCGTCCTGAGTGTTCTCGGTTCCGCGGAACTTGTTGATTAAAGCACGTGGGACTAACGGCCGTCTTTTTCAATATTCTTAAGGTATGACTCCACGTCTTCCGCAAGCGCGTTCGCCTCCTCTCCCGCATCGGAGAGTCTCTTCTGGTACGTCAGCCTGCTGACAGTCTCGTTGAGTGCGACGAAGGAAAGCTTGTCGGAGAGGGATTTGTTGGGGAACTTGGCGTCATAGGCGGTCAATTTCTGGTTGATCGCCTCCGCGGCAAGCCTCATGAGCCTCTCCATCTCAGGTGAGGAAGCCACGAGGGGATATTCATTGCCCGCTATCTTTATCTTTATGCTCTGTCCCATTGTCAATTCTCAAGCAAGGAGATGCACTTGTCAATCTCCTTGATCAGCCTCTCGATCTTTTCCTTGGCCGCACCAGGATCACCAGCCGCTCCGAAAGCTTGCGAAAGCTGCAAGTTGTTAACCTGTTGCTCCAGATCGCCGATCTGTTTCCTGCAGGTTTCATTCTCGGCCCGGCTCTCGGCGAGGAGAGATTGGAGTTTCACGCGCTCCGCCTTCTCCGCCTCGTAGAGAGAGATCAGCTTTTCTATATCTTTTCTTAAGCTTTCAAGCATATCAAATGGGGCCGGTTTTCCCTGCCATCCGCAAATTTAGCAAATATTCTTTATTCGCGCAAAAGTGATAAAATAAGTGTTAAATTCGCGTATTATGACTATAACGATTGAGAATAGGGAGATACCGGTGCTTCTTCTGACAGGATATCTCGGAAGCGGCAAGACTACATTGGTCAATAGAATCCTTTCCAACAAGAAAGGAATCAAGTTCGCGGTGATAGTGAACGACATAGGTGAAGTTAACATTGACGCGGACCTTATCCAGAAAGGCGGAGTCGTGGGACAGACCGACGACAGTCTCGTGCCTTTGCAGAACGGTTGTATCTGCTGCACTTTGAAGATGGATCTGGTGAACCAGATCGACGACTTGTGCAAGATGAACAAGTTCGATTACATCGTGATCGAGGCCAGCGGAATCTGCGAGCCGGCTCCTATCGCCCAAACCATTTGCTCCATCCCCAGGCTTGTCCCTGAATATGCCCGGACGAACACTCCTAAATTGGACGCTATCGTCACGGTGGTCGACGCTTTGAGGATGAGGGACGAGTTCGCCTCAGGTGAGGCTCTCAAGCGGCCGGACATCGAGGAAGACGATTTGGAATCACTTGTCATCCAGCAGATTGAGTTCTGCAATATAGTCCTGCTTAACAAGGCTTCCGAAGTCTCGAAAGACGAGCTGGGAGAACTACGTGGGATTGTCAAGGCTCTCAATCCGCAGGCCGTGATTTACGAGTGCGATTATGGCGAGGTTGACCTTGATCTGATTCTCGGTACCGGATTGTTTGACTTTGACAAGGTAGCGACATCCGCCGCCTGGATCGCTGCCATCGAGGGTGATGATGAGGAGGAACTCCACAATGAGGAATCCGGCGAGGCTTTGGAATACAACATCAGCACCTATGTCTATTATCGCCGTCCGGCTATGGACATCAACATGCTTGACTATATCGTATCCAAGAAATGGCCGTCCAACATTATCAGGGCTAAAGGCCTTTGCTATTTCGCCGATGAGCCGGACAAGTGCTATCTTTTTGAGCAGTCCGGTTCACAGAAATCCATCAAGGAGGCTGGCTTGTGGTTCGCGACTATGCCT
Source organism: uncultured Bacteroidia bacterium (assembly GCA_902785575.1). Lineage (GTDB taxonomy): Bacteria > Bacteroidota > Bacteroidia > Bacteroidales > UBA932 > Cryptobacteroides. The sequence goes on from CACZZF010000021.1 coordinate 40,015, forward strand.
GAGGATCAGCTTCAGGAAATGATGCGCAGGGATAGGAACCTGCGCCGTGACTGGGATCCCAAATACGGTGACCGTATGGAGAAAATCGTGTTTATCGGAAGGAATATTGACCCTCGCCAGATAGACGAATTGATGGACTCTTGCTTGACAGAATGACTAAAAAAAAAGGTCTTCGCCTCACGGCGATGACCTTTCCCACTTAATACAAACCTAATTTATGAATAAAACGTAAGATCTTCTATCCATGCGAAGATAGATCATTTTCCGGACCACGCAAAACTGATAAAACGTTTATTCGACCAATCGACAACAACTCTCTACATAAAGGAATTAAATTGTTGGATATAACTTATTAAAGCCATGCGGATGACACGATTTCTCCTTGCTTTTCTTCTTTTTGTGGCCCTTTCATATCCCATGTTGGCCCGTAAGAAGCCCATGATCGGGATCGCTCCCGGCTATAATGGAGCCATGACTTCGACCCTTAGCCGGTCTTATACTGACGCCATCCTCCGGGCCGGAGGAATCCCCGTGATCCTGCCCCAGGTGGACAACTCAGAGGCCGCCGCTGAGATGGTCAGCCAATTTGACGGTATAATGCTCACGGGAGGGGTCGACATTGATCCCGCGTACTACGGTGAGTCTGTCTTGAACGAGACCGTTGAGATTGACGCCCACAGGGACACGATTGACATTCTGTACGCTCGAGCTGCCTTGGACGCCAAGGTCCCGATCCTTGCGATATGCAGGGGAGAGCAACTTCTCAATGTCGTGCTGGGCGGTTCCCTTTATCAGGACTTGCCTACGCAAAAACCAGGTGAAATCGCACATAGGCAAAAGACCGACTCAAAATATCCGACTCATCGCATTGATGTGGTCGAAGGATCGAAGCTGGCTCAGATAATGGGTCGGAAGTCATTGGAGGTCAACACGCTCCACCATCAGGCAGTGAAGATCCCATCAGATAAGGTCGTTGTCACCGCATATTCCCCCGATGGAGTTGTGGAGGCGTATGAGGGCCTGAATAAAAACCAGTGGCTCGTGGCTGTCCAGTTCCATCCTGAGATGCTAGTCAGGGCGGATGACAGCTGGTTGGCCTTGTTCAAGGCTTTCGTCAAGGCTTGTCGGTAGATTCAATTGTGATAGTCTTGAGATCCCGCTCTGGTTGCGGGGCGTTCGCCCTGGCCTGACGCTTCTTCTTGCTGGTGAAGATGCTGTTGGCCAAGTCCTTGAGATTATAGAACTCCTTCTGGTAAGTGACACCCACGCCATTTCGCTGGGTGTTGTCCAGGTATAAAGTGTAGTCATCTGACGAGTGGGAGAAAAGCTTTAACCTGACCTGGCCGGGCTTGTCCAGTTTGATCTCGATATCCAGGTCACCGACCACCTCGCCATCAGAGGTGTTCCCATATTCCCTGTTTCCGACATTTCCGTTCACAATGACCCTGTTGTTGAACAGCTGGGTCGTCACGGCCACGTCGAATATGCTCGTCCCGCTCTGACTGGACTGGTAATTAAGGCCAAAGTCCAAAGGGATGTCCAGCTTTTGCAGAATATTGTTCAACTGGCCGGCCATAATGTCAGCCAGGTTGTTGTAAAGGGTGGACGTGTTGTTGACGATACCTGACTGTTCCTCGGGCATGAAACCACCGGAAATCAGCAAGGACAGGAACTGCCTCTGTACCTTGTCCTCAGTGTTGAGAGCGCTCTCGACCCTTGACTTGGTCATCGCGTCCACATCAGGGACATCAATCGAGAACGAAAGCTGAGGCTCACGTATTTTCCCGGAGATCCCGATTCCGCAGTTCACGATCCTCCTGGTGGATATCGAGGTCGTGTCGGCGATCAAGGTCGCGATGGAAGCCTTGGTCGAATAAACGCCATTGATGTCGAGATCGCTGTCCATCACATCTCCATTGAACCTGATTGAGCTTCCTTGCAAGATGGTGAAGTCCTTCTGGGCGATATCCATGGCGTTGAAATGGAAATTGCCTGAAGCTAGAGTATAGTCACCATTGATGGCGAACAAGCCTGTCGATGGCCGGACCTCTATATCTATGTTACCCTGTCCCCGGCCATTGAGAGCGTTGCCGGAGGTCCTGTCTATCTCGACAAAGGCCTCTGTCCGCTGGTCAGCCGCGATCTTCAGTCGAATCTCAAAGTCACTCTCATGCTTCTCCACTGACTTCAACTTGTTCATCATCAAGTCGTAAGGGTCGATATAGACAGGCTTGTAAGGCTCTTTGAAGGTCAGGAGATTGGTGTTGGCATCGCTGGAAGAGTTGTCGATGGGAATGTGGATGGCTCCGTTCTTATCTGTTCTGGCATCGACATCAAGTCTGATGGCGTTGAACGGTCCTTTAATATTGACATTTCCAGATGCGAAAATATTCCCGTATACAGGCTGGCCTGAGCCGCTGTCGAGATTGAGGGCCTCCATCCTGGTCATGGAGATTCCGGTGTCCATCCGGATGTCTTTAAGGCGATTGAAGAGTATTCCTCCAGACATTTTACCCGTCCCGTCGAAACGGTCCTTCACTGCCACTCCATCAAGGTGTAAACCGTTGTTATCCAAAGTGAAAGGTCCGCTGGCGAAGTAGGGAACATTCGT
>CACZZF010000022.1 GCA_902785575.1 uncultured Bacteroidia bacterium
GAGATAACCCAACCGGCTGATACCGAAGGGAATACTCCCCAGCGGTATTCCTTTGCGAAACGGGAAGAACCGTCGGCACGGACATTGGCCTGTAGCAAGTACTTGCCCCTGAAGGAATACATCAAACGGCTGAAGAACGACTGGTAAGCGTTGTGTCCGGCAGTACCGTTGTTGAACTGGTAGTCGGCAGGCCCGAGATCCAGATAGGGGAAGTTATTGAGGGTATAGTTCGTCCTGCTGGCACCGAGATTCTCCCATGAATAGGAATAACCCTCAAAGCCCGCCATGGCGCTGATGCTGTGTCCGCCCAGGTCTAACTTGTAGTTGGCATAAAGCTGGGATGTCATTGCCTTTGAGTTGTTCCTACTCTCGCTAAGGGAAGTGGAACCGAATCCTGTACCGGCGATATATCCTCCCGTCGCGTTCCTCAGATCGAATTTCTTCACATGGCTTTTTCCATAGTAGAAATTGAACTGCGGGGCGACAAGGGCTGTCAATGTGAAGTTTTTGAAAGGTGTTATATCAAGTTGGAGTTTTCCGTTCAGTGAGTAAGACTGGTTAAGTCTTTTTCCACCAAGGTGAATTGCGGCGATTGAGTTATCTCCATCCTTCGCGTCAGCGAATTCTCCGTCTGACCAGTAGGCATTGAATAGAGGAGATCTCTCCATGAGAGAGTATACATAGCTACCGCTCATAACCTGAGGATTGTGGGCGTCACTGTGAGATAAACTCATGTCCACGCTCGCATGGATCCAATCATTTATCTTGTAGTCATTGTTGATTCTGGCGTTGTAGCGTTTGTAGTTCTTGTTGTCGTACAAGGCGTCGGCATCATAATAGTTGAACGAGAACACTGTCGTCAGTTTTTCCGTTCCACCGGAGAGGGTAAATCCGTGACGGTGATGATTGGTGGTCTTTTTCAGGCCAAGACCGAACCAATCGGTGTCGGGATAGAGGTCCGGGTCGCCGGCTCTCATGGAAGCGTAGTTGTTAATCAGATCCTCCGGGTAGCGGGAATTCATTGAGGAGGCACCGTCGTTGTAGGCAAGTTCGTTCAATCCTATCATCCAGGGAACGATGCTCGCCTGCTGGGGGATGGCCGTTGCCTTGTCGATTCCGTACTCGAAGTTGTAGCTGAGTGAGAAGTCGTTGTTTTTTGCCCTCTTTGTGGTGACAAGTATGACTCCCGCGGCTGCCCTTGATCCATAAATCGCTGCGGAAGCGGCGTCTTTAAGTACTTGAATGTCTTTCACATCTTCAGGAGAAACACTGTCCAGTGATCCTGGCACTCCGTCTATGATCACAAGCGGATCGTTGGTTGACATGGTTGTGATACCTCGCACTCGTATCGTCGCTCCGGCGGCCGGGTCGCTAGTGTTTCGTGTCACCTGAACTCCGGGCATCAGACCCTGGAGCTGTGTGGAAAGATTCGGAGTGTTTTTCGCGGCCAGTTTGTCGCCCTGGACAGATGCGGTAGAGCCGGTGAGATCCGCCTTGCGCGCCGTACCGTATCCGATCACAATCACATCGTCCAGACGATTGATGTCTTCCTCCATAGTGACATTGATGACAGACCGGTTCCCTACGGCGACCGTGACTGTCTTGTAACCGATAGATGAGAATTGAAGAGTTGATCCTTTGGGGACAGTCAGTGACCAGTTTCCGTTTTCGTCGCTTACCGTGCCAACATTGGGCTTTCCATCGAGGATGACTCCGACTCCGATCAACGGATTGCCATCATTGTCCTTGACGGTTCCCGTCAGGGTGATAGTGTTGTTCACTTCTTCGGGTTCTGTGAACAACACGATGGATTTGTCGGAGAGAATCCGGTAACTGATGTCCCGGCCGGAGAACGCGGCATCCAGGACCTCCTGTACAGTAGCGTTTTGAAGATCCAGGGTGATGTTTTTCTGTCCATTCAGGATTTCATCCCTGTACGAGAACCGGTATTTCGTCTGGTTCTCAATTAGTTGGATGACTTGCGAGAGTGGAGCTCCGTCAACTTTGACGTTCACCTTTCCTGTCTGGGCAAAAGCCCCGGAGTAGAAAAATGACATCAAAGATACCAGCAAAAAGAATTTCCACATTCGTGAGCTGTTCATGTCATTTTGTTTTTGTGGTTAAACTACAATATAAAAAGGTTTTATATAATAATAGACAACGTGACTGACAAAAAGTACCAAGTAATCACGTTTTTTATTGGCATGAAAATAAATCCGGCCAGAAAAACTGGCCGGACTTAGCGAGTCGTGGGACTTGGTCAAAAGTTTAAATGATTCATTTACTTATAATCGCGGCCCCTCCGGAAAGCTTGATCTTCACGCCGTAGGCATATTCAAGAATCTCAGCACATAATAGCAGGTCATTTGTCGGCAGAGTCCCGGTGAAAAGCTCCTCCATGTCCACGCCTTTATCGATGTCAAACACGATGTCGTATTTATCGGAGAGGAGGTCTGTGATTTCCCTGAGGCTCACCCTCTTTAAGACAATTTCTTTTTTCACCCAACTGGTGATACTCTCCTTACTATCGGGCCTTGTGACAACCATCTTGCCTGTATTCTTGTTCAGGGTCACTTCTTCATTTGGATTCATCACTATGGTCTCTCCGGAAATCGATGACACCAACTTGATACTACCTTCAATCAGCAGGACCTTGTTAAACGCATCCGATACTCTGGCTTCAAGGTTGAAGGATGTCCCTAGCACGGTCGTTGTCATCTTGTCCGCTTCTATGATAAAAGGGCACTCATCGTTTTTCGTAACATTGAAAAAGCCCTCTCCTTCGAATTCAATCTCCCTTTTCTTTCTGCTGAATGAGCCCGGTGAATACTTTAGGTTGGACAGTTCGTTGAGTTTGACTGTGGTTCCATCAGGAAGGCTTATTGTGCTCTGCTCTCCCTTGGCTGTTGAGATGACGATTTCTTGTGAAGACTGCTGCCGGATGGTGGTGATGCTCCTTGCCGTGAAGAACAGACTTAAGGGTAACAGGAGGGATGCGGCGATCCCGCTCCACCATATCCAAGTCCTGGACTGTTTTTCCGGAGCAAGTTTCTTACGGATGTCCAGATATAGGTTATCAACTCTTTCTTCAGAAATAGCGGAGCCGTCGAAGTCACCGGTCATCCAGTGCCTTTCCATTTCCGAGGAAATGTCTTCATCGGAGGATCCCGCAAGCTTTTCTCTCAAAAGCCGCAATTCTCCGGGTGTAAGAGTGTCCCTTCTGTATTTTTCTTCCAGCAAAGTATCCATTTGTTCTTTATAGACAAGTAATAATGAAAGAAAGTACCAAAATGATCATTTTCCCAAGCTCCTCTTTCAGGGATTTCAACCCGACTGATAGGGAGTTCTTTACAGTCTGTTCGCTGAGCCGAAGTTTCTGGGCTATCTCCTTGTTCTTGAATCCCTCGATCCTGGACATCATGACGACCCTGGCTTGCGTGCGAGGCAGCCTGTCGAGGATCGACTTGACCGTGGAGAGGAACTCGTCATATTCGAGTCTGTCGGAAGATTTGTCTTGTAAAAGATTAATGTAGTCAACATAGTCCTCGAACACGGGTTCTTTCAACCTCGTCCTCCATGCATTGATTAGGAAATGCCTGACTCTAAGGAATATAAGGTTCTTGATTGTGGTTTCCTGGCGGATGGAGGAACGGTTCTTCCAGAGCCAAACGAAGGCATCCTGGACAATCTCCTCCGTGTCTTCCCGGGACTTGGTGTATTCCAGGCATAACGCGTAAAGCCTCTTGGCGTACATGTCATATAAAGACTTGAACGCCTCCTCGGAGCCTTGCTTGAGCAAGGTGATCAGCTCCGCCTCTTGTGTCTTTACGTCGTTCAGCAATGTATTATTCCTTCGCTATGGAAAATGAATACGGCTTGTCCTCGGGGGCGGTGCCGCGGGTGGTGACTGGCTCCGCGGACATCGAGTAAACTATCTTGGCTCCATTTGTCAAGTCGCTGTGCTTGAAGTAGTTCCTGGTCCAGTTCTTTCCATTGAGCTTTATTCCTCCGATATAGAAGTTGTCCTTTGAGTTTTCAGGAGCTTCCAGCGAGATGACCTTGCCGCCGGGCAGCGAGACCTTCACTTTCTTGAACAGGGGAGTGCCGATCGCATATTCATCGGAGGCAGGGCAGACAGGATAGAATCCGAGGGCGGAGAACACATACCAGGCAGAAGTCTGGCCGTTGTCCTCGTCACCGCAATAACCGTCGAAGTTGGCGTTGTAAAGCTTGCCCATCGCCTCGCGGATGTGCTGCTGGGCCTTCCAGGGCTGGCCACCCCAGTCATACATGTAAAGCATGTGCTGGATCGGCTGGTTGCCATGAGCGTAGTTGCCCATATTCATCACCTGCATCTCACGGATCTCGTGGATAGGGAAGCCATAGTAGCTGTCGTCGAAGAGCGGCGGGATTGTGAACACGCTGTCCAGCATGGCGACATATTCCTCATCCCCGCCCATCAAGTCGATGAGTCCCTGAGGATCGTGGAAAACACTCCAGGAATAGTGGAGGCTATTTCCCTCCGTGAAGTTCCCACCCCATTTGAGCGGGCTGAACGGACGCTCGAAGGTCCCGTCGAGGTTCTTGCCGACCATCAGTTTGTACTCCGGATCGTAGAGATTCTTGTAGTTCATCGCGGCCTTCGCATAAGGGGCGAGTTCCTCCTCGCTCTTTCCGAGAGCCTTGCCGAAAGTGTAGATGCACCAGTCGTCATAAGCATATTCGAGGGTCCTGGCGGCGTTCTCGTTGATCTTAACATCGCAAGGGACATAGCCCAGGCTGTCGTAATATTCCCATCCCATCCTGCCGGTGGAACCTATTTCCGGATGGACAGCGTGGGCTCCATGAGTCACAGCCTTCCATAATTCCTCAGCGTCGTAGCCCCTGAGTCCTTTAATATAGGCCCCTGCCACCACGGAGGCCGAGTTATTGCCGACCATGCAGTTCCGGTGGCCGGGACTGGCCCACTCCGGCAGGAAACCGCTCTCTTTCCAGGTGTTGACTAAGCCCTCCTGCATCTTCACTTCCTGGTCAGGATAGACTAGGTCGAGGAGCGGGAAGAGGCTTCTGAAAGTATCCCAGAAACCGGTGTCGCCGAAAAGATAACCATCGTGGATCTCCCCGTCGAAGGGGCTGTAGTGGATCCGTTTTCCATGAATATCCACCTCGGACAGATCTCTCGGGAAAAGGACTGAGCGGTACAGGCATGAATAGAAGGTCCTGACATTGTCGATGTCCGGATCCTCGACCTTGATCCTTCCCAGAACCTCGTTCCAGCGGGCCCTGCCGGCAGCGACCACGTCGTCAAAAGATTTGCCCTCCAATTCCCTGAGGTTCGTTTCGGCCTGCTTCTGGCTTATGAAGGATGAAGCTACGGCGAGACCTACCTGCTGGCCCTTGGTTGTCTTGAAACCGACCATGGCGATGCTGCCATCGATCATTTCGGTCTCGAAAGGCGTGTTACTGACTATGACAAAATAGTTCCGGAAATTCTCCGTCACTCCGCCATGGTTGTAAACGGAATATCCACTAATAGTATATGTCTCCGTGTCCACCTCGACGACACCGTCCTTGAACGCGTCCACGACGAGGTATGACATGTCCTTCTCGGGGTATGTCAATCTGAACAGGGCAGCCCTCTCGGTCGGGGCCAACTCCGCTGTCACATCGTGTTCAGCGAGATATACACTGTAATAATAAGGGTTCACGGTCTCCGCCTTGTGGGAGAACCAGCTCTGCCGACCCTCCTCATCGTAGACCGGTCCGGTCGTGACCGGCATTATTGAGAATGAACCGTAGTCGTTGATCCATGGGCTGGGCTGATGGGTCTGTTTCAGCCCGCGGATTGTTGTCGCTGAATATGTGTAAGTCCATCCGTCCCTGTTCCTTCCTGTCTGGGGAGTCCAGAAATGCGTGCCCCATGGAAGGGCTATCGCAGGGTAGGTGTTACCGGTTGAAAGCTGGTAGGTGGAAGCCGTTCCGGTCAAGGGATTGACATAGTCGACGGGGTCGAGCATGTCATTGTTGCTGGAATTGACGCACGAGACCGCTGCCAGGGCCGCGATTGACAGCAGTAAGGATAATCGTTTCATATTAATTGTTTTATTTGACCTTTATGGAATTGAGCAAGTCGAGTTTGCCATTGTCGATGAGGGTGAGGATCAACTCTCCGAAGAGGGTGTTCTGCCAGGCGAACCATGCCCTGGTGAACTTGTCGGCGTCATCCTTGAAGAAGGACTCGTGCATGAACCCGGTTCCGGCATCAGTCTTCATCAAGGTCTCGATGCACCATTTGATCTCCTGGTCGTCCTGGGAGGTGAAGGCCTTCATCATTATACTCATAGGCCAGATATAGTCGTAGCCGATGTGAGGGCCGCCGATTCCCTCGCCGGCCTTGCCTTTGAAGAAATAGGGGTTGTCCTCGCTCCAGACAAACTTCCTGGTGTTCTGGTAGATAGGGTCGTTGATGTCAACGTCTCCGAGATAGGCCATAGCGAGGAGGCTGGGGACGTTGGAATCATCCATCAGGAGCCTGTTACCGAAGCCGTCGACCTCGAAAGCGTAGATCTTGCCATATTTCGGATGGTCGTAGACGGCATATTCTTTCAGGGCTTTCTCGACCTCAGCAGCGAGATCCTCACAATCTTTGGCGAGTTTCTCGTCTTTATTGACAGTCTCCAAGATCTCGGCGGCCTTGCGTAAAGAGGTCACCGCGAAGAAGTTGGAGGGCACAAGGAACTCGAAAATCGTAGCGTCGTCAGAGGGGCGGAAAGCTGATGCGATCAAGCCGCACGGCTTGACGGGGTTGCCTCTTCCGTCATTGGACTTGGTGTCGAACTGGCGGTCAGTTACCCTGGCGAAACGGTAGGGACCGGGACCATCCTTGCGCTGTTGCTCCTTGAAGGTCTTCAATGTGGCGTTGATAGCTTTCAACCATTTGTCTCCGAATATGGAAGCGTCCCCAGTGACCTTCCAGTACTGGTAGGCGAGACGGATGGGGTAGCAGTGGGAATCGATCTCCCATTTACGCTCATGATCCCAAGGATTCATGTCTGTCAGGTCCTTTTCCCATTCGCTGCCTTTAGGACCATCGTTGAAGGCGTTGGCGTAGGGATCAATGGCTATAAGGGAGAACTGGCAGTTGATCACGCCGGCTAGCATATTCTTAAGTTCCTCGTCCTCATTGGCTAATTTGATATACGGCCAGACCTGGGCTCCAGAGTCGCGCAGCCACATGGCGTGGATGTCGCCTGTATATATAAAGGTTCTCCAATCTCCGTTCTCATCCTTGCCGAAATGAGTTGTCGTGTCCAAGGTGTTGGGATAACAGTTGGCGAACATCCAGGCAAGGCGGGGATTCTTCAACATTGACTGGGTCTGAACGATCTTCTTTTCCACAGCCTGCGAACTGAACAGCCTCTGGTCAGGTGCGGGGCGTTTTGATTCGTAATTCTGGGCTTGCGTGGCGCAGGCGCAAAGCATCATGATGCTTGAGAAAATAAGGAGGGAACGTCTCATTTGATTACTTGTTTTCACAAAAATAAAATTTTTTCGCGATTTTTTAGTACTATGTGTTGCAAGGTATTAAAATTTATTTATATCTTTGCGATGGAGATATAATTGCAAAACCAAGAATATTATGAAAAAAGTTATCAACGCAAGCATCGGAGGGAGGAACTTCTCCCTTGATGAGGACGCCTACGGAAGGCTTTCAAGCTATTTCGAGCACTTCAAGTCGCGCATGAACCAGGATTCCCAGGCCGCTAGGGATGAGGTCATGTCTGACCTTGAAGGTCGGATCGCTGAACTTTTCGACCAGGGGACAGGAGGCGCTTCCTACCGTGTGGTTGATCTGGAACTCGTTAATAAAGTTGTAGGCCAGTTGGGGATGCCTGACGGTTCGGCTGAACCGATCGGCCCTTCGACAGGCTCAGGGACCGGCGCGGGTCCTTCTGCAGGCTCAGCAACCACGGGGACCGGGACTAAGACAGGGCAGGATTTCTCTTATGAAGGTGAAAAAGGCGGAGCCAAGAAGCGTCTTTTCAGGGATCCGGACAACAAGGCGATCGGCGGAGTGTGCTCTGGAGTGGCTTGTTTCCTCGACATCGACATCACAATAGTCAGGATCATTCTCTTGCTGGCCTTGTTGCTCTGGGGTTCCGGTCTCCTGGTGTACATAGTTCTTTGGATAGTCGTTCCTTTGGCCAAGACACCTGCGGAGAAATGTGAGATGAGGGGTCTTGAGCCGACAGCGGAGAACATGGCAAAGTTTAGTGAATATCAGAAATAGGAGAGGCAATTATGGAAAACGGTGCCGAAAACGTGCGCTCGCAGATGCGCAAAGGGGTACTCGAATACTGCATCCTGAGTATCCTCGATAAAAAGGAGGCTTATGCCTCAGCTATCCTGGAAGAATTGAAGGCGGCAAACATGATTGTGGTGGAGGGGACTGTCTATCCGCTGCTGATCCGCCAGAAAAACCAGGGACTGCTCTCTTATCGCTGGGAAGAGTCCACGCAAGGGCCGCCCAGAAAATACTACTGCATCACCGAGAAAGGCCGCCAGCAGCTTGGTGAAATGGATTTGGCCTGGCAGGAGATCGTCGACACTATTAGGACTATTAAGGAGAAATAATATATGAAACCTGTTGAGAATGTGAGCATAGGAGGCTATGTCTTCAGTTTCGAGGATGACGCTTGCGCGGCTGCCAGGACTTATTTGTCCGAGTTGGATTCTTTCTACTCCAAAGAGCAGAGCGGGTCAGAGGTGATGGAAGGGATAGAAGAAAGGATGTCTGAGTTGTTGCTTGAGAAATGTGGTAAGGCGGGCGTTGTGACACTCCCCGTGGTGGAGGATGTTATCGCCACCCTTGGAAAACCGGAAGCTATTGAAGCTGAATCTGTTGAGAACGACAATCCTGAACCGCCGAAGCAAGAGGAATTCAAAGTCAAGAGGAAACTGTACCGGGATCCTTCGAACGGGAAAGTCGCCGGAGTTTGTTCTGGTCTCGGTACGTATTTCGGTATTGATCCGACTATATTCAGGCTGCTTTTCGTTGTGTTGACCCTTGTCGGATGCGGGTTGTTCCTCCACAGAGGATGGCTCCGAGTCCCTGAATATTCCATCCCTATCCTGTATATCGTCCTATGGATATGCATGCCGGAAGCCAAGACCGTCCGTCAGCGGGATGAGATGAGAGGGGAGAAAGGTACTGTGGACGCCATCAGCGCCAGGGTAATGAGCGCGGCTAATGAGATGGGGGACGCCGCTAATAGGGTAATCCGTTCAGATGCCTGGTCTGGAATCTGGCGAATATTCGGAATTTGTCTTGGAATCATATTCCTGGCCGCGGGAGTCGCCGGAGTGGTCACTCTCGGCTGTGTCTCATTAGACAACAATTTCCTCTCAAGCACATTCTTCCTCAACCGGGCCATGGAAGAATTGGCTCATGAGGCTCCCAGAGTGCTGGACATGTTGTCATATCCGCCACTGGTAGCTTCCTTGGCGGTTGTGATAGTGGTTCCGTTCATAGCGTTTGTCTATGCCGGAGTGATGCTCTTGTTTGACTTGAAGGCCCCGAAATGGCGCCCTGGAATAGTCTTGTTTGTCGTCTGGCTTATTGCCCTGACGGTTCTCGCGGTGCTGTGCGCCATGACATTCGCCCGCGGAATCATTTAGCCAGCAGACTTATTTCCAGATTTTAAGGCCTTGGATAACGGCGTTCGAGAAGCCGGCTTCCTCCATAGCGTTCAGCCCCCGGATGGTGATACCGCCGGGGGTTGTCACTTTGTCAATCTCCTGCTCGGGATGAGTCCCGTGGGCTTCCGCAAGCATAGCGGCACCCTTGACGGTCTGTAAGGCGGCCTGAAGGGCTTCTTTGGGATAGAGCCCCAGTTCGACCCCGCCCTCGGTGGCAGCCCTCACGTATCTCAAAGCGAAGGCGGTCCCGCATGAAGCGACCATCATTCCTGCCCCGAGTCGTTTCTCATCTACCATCAAGGCCTCTCCAACTGACTTGAAGAGCCTTGTGACAGTATTCCTTGTCTCCTCAGTGCCGAAGATCTCATTAATGAATGTCATGCTCTCTCCGATTTCGATCGCAAGGTTCGGGATGACTGTATAGACTCCTTTAATTCCTTGACCATCAGTCCATTCCTTTATGGTGGCAGCTGGAATACCTGCCGCAAGGGAAACGAGGATCTTGCCCTCCATAAAGGGCAGGAGGGGAGTCAGGACTTCTTTCAGGAGCCATGGTTTCACACCCATGATGACAAGGTCGGCTTCCTTTACCGCGGAGCAGTTGTCAAGCGTAGTCTTGATTCTTGATGATGAATACCTGTTCAAGGTTTCTTTATGCTTCGCTGTGGCTGTCACTTCCACATTAGGGATGAATCGGGCGAATCCCAAGGCTGTGGCGCCTCCCATATTACCTGCGCCGATGATCGATATTCTCATGTTATTGTCAGTAAGATATAATTATATCAAAAATAGTTATATTCGTAAACTTGATTCTTTTTTGCCGGGACAATATATGAAAAAAATCATAATACCGTTATTGGTTTTTCTTCTTTCTTTTGGAGCCGAAGCCCAAGAGTCCGGCTTCCTCAACCATCTTTCCGCTGGTCTCCAGATAGGTTCTGATGGTTTGGGAATCGAGTTGGCGTCTCCTTTGGGCTCTAGTTTCCGGGCCAGGGCGGGTTACTCTTTTTTACCTTCGATTCCATATCGCAAGACTGTCAGCGCTCCCGAGCATCCGGGAGCTGTCGGGTCGGCGAAAGGCAAGGACATCCCTGTGGATGCCAAAGCATCTTTACATATGTCTGATATTGAGGTGTTTCTGGACTACTATCCGATGTCTTACAATGGTTTTCATGTCTCGGCCGGATTGTTGTGCGGCTCGCGGAAAGTCGTGAGTATCAAGAATGTCACACCTCTTCCTGACGATTATAACATTGTAGGCCTGGATGTGGATGGATACACGGTCAAGGCTGTAAGAAATACTATTGAAGGTTATATCGCTACCAATTCATTAAGGCCATATCTGGGCGTCGGATACGATATCCCTATCAGTTCCGATAACCGTTATAGCCTTTCTGTCGATCTTGGCGCTTTCTATTGGGGTAAGCCTGAGTTGTATGCCCCTGGAGAACCCCTCATAGGCGACTGGAAAGATGTACGGGTACCTTCGTCTACACTCAATGGCCGTGATGAAGGCCTTGTGGAAAAGGCTGAGAGGACTTCCTTCTATCCTTTATTGGGTGTCCATTTTTACCGTGTTTTGTTCTAGTGTTTTTGAAAATGAAGAAACTCTTGATAATAATAGCGTTAGCGACTATGGTAGCGTTCACTTCCGCATGCGGAGGCGATAAAGACAATCCCGGACCTACCACGCCGACTACGCCGACCACACCTACTACTCCAACTACGCCTACCACACCTACAACTCCTACCACACCTACAACTCCTACCACTCCGACCGAGCCACCCAGGCCATCCGCTTTGGATGTGGCCAAAGCAAAACTATGCCGTTCTTGGGTCATCACCAAGACCAGGGTCAGCATCTCAGGAAGTGTCAAAGCTAATGCTGATTTCACTGGCTGCGACCTCGGGGAGATATCGGATTTCGCCAGGAACCAAGGCATGGAAATCAAGAAGGACTTTTCCGGAATCAAGGTTGAGAGTATTACATTCGCTTCTTCTGGTGAAGCCACGGTCAAGTATTCTTCCGGCCAATCAGACGTCGCTGATTGCGATTTCTCATCGCTTGACAAAGGTATCCTGAAATATGCTTGGAAGGAAGCTACAGCTCTCGGTTACGAGATTGCCAACGGTAACTCAAAAGTTGAGTTTAATGGCGATAATTGCGTATTAACCCTTCAATCCAGTTTCGAGAAAGACTCCAAGAACTATGACCTCTCAGTCATATTCGTAATGACGGAGAAGAAATAGTATTTATTTCCAGATTTTAAGGCCTTGTATGACCGCGTTGGAGAAGCCTGCCTCCTCCATCGCGTTAAGCCTCCGGATGGTGATCCCGCCGGGAGTCGTCACCTTGTCTATCTCCTGCTCCGGATGGGTGCCATGGGCGTCAGCCAGCATCGCGGCTCCCTTGACGGTCTGCAGGGCGGCCTGAAGAGCCTCTTTTGGGTATAATCCGAGCTCTACTCCTCCTTCAGTGGCGAGATGAAGAAATATGTAGGGGCGAACTATAACGACCCCGACCCGGTGTCTAACATGGACAAATATCTGGCGAATCCCAATGCGGTGGCGCCACCCATATTCCCTGCACCGATAATGGCTATTTTCATGATGTTACAAATATAACGAATCTTTCCAAACCTTATGATATGCCATCAAAGAGTGTAGGTGATGGAAAGCAGGATCTCGCGTCCTCGCAGGGCGAAATCGTAGGAAAAGGTGTCCAGGCCGGTGAATATGGAATAGGCATAGCTCCTGGTGTTAAAAACGTTGTGCACCAGAAGCGAGTAGCGGAGCTTACCCTTGTTCCATTCGATTCCTGCCTGGCCAAGCGCCATATTCTTGAACTGATCTTCCGAGATTTGTGTGCGGATATAATCCGTGTTGAAATACACCCTTAAGGCTGCCACGGGGAATAAGGACAGTGTCCCGGAATGTGTCTGTGTGACAAAGGCGGATCGATTCCCCAGGTAGGAGCTTCCATTCCTGCTCCAGTAACCTTTGTAGGAAAGAGATATCCATTTCCATGGTGCAGTGCTGGCTTCCCAATTGAGACGCAAGTTGTCACCCTTGTAGTTGATGGCACGGCCCTGCTGGGTGATGGAGTTCCGGTTGCTGCCGGCCCTTATTCCAACCATAAGTTTGGTGGACGTTTGCTGGAATCGTTTGGATAGACTCCCGGAGAAGGTCAGTCCGTCGGAACTGACAGGCTCGGGGATACTGGTGATCCATATCTGATCTGTTGCAACCATCTGGGAACTCCTGAGGTTAGTCTTGTTTCTGGACGCCGTGATATCGGAGTGAAAGAACCAGAGTTCAATAGGACGTTTCCAGTCATAGGCAAGCGAAATCCTGCTGTTCCTCCCGTCCCGCAGAATTCCAGGATTCTGCCGTATGCTGCGGTAAGAGGACATGACAGGAGTCCTGAGAAAATCCATGATGTCTCCGATTGTCCGTCTGGATGAAGCTGTAAGCCTGAATTGTGAACGCGCCGTAGCAGTCCAGTCGAGAGATAGGTTCGGGTCCAGGATGGGTAGGAAGCGTTTGTCGACGTTGCCGGTGAAACGGTCGCGGACAGAGAGCCCCTTTCCGCCCGAGTCAACTCTTAAATCAATTTGCAGTTGCTTGGAAGGGGACCTCCATCGCAGAAGAGGAGAAAACAGTACGGCACCATTCAATCCGGCCAGGCTACCATGGGCCTTGATGTCCACAAAATCCAATGTGCTGCCAATCCTGTCGTACTCGATTGTGGCGTTCAGAGGCAAATCAAGGGTCAGCCGTCGCCAGTCGTGTGCGGTGCTGATTCTCTGGTTGACACTCAAGTTGTGGCTGGAGCCGTCTTGCTGGCCTGCCAAGCCGAGGCCGGCAAAGCTGTACTGAACAGAAGGCGATGACGTCCATGCAATAGTATTATTGAAATAGATGCGCCGGTCCCCTATGAGTTTCCTCCAGTCCAGACTGTTCTGAATCCTTAAGGTTCGAATACCCGATCTTTGGTCCAGAGGATCGCCCGCGCGCATGGTGGCCATGGTGTTAGTGACAAAATTTGCTGTCGCTCTGAACCGTTCGTTGAGGTAGCGTTCAGCAGAGTTGAGTTGGTAGTCAAGTCCGATGGAAGGAACGTGTAATTTACTTGACGGGTTGAAAACCTCTTTGAGAGTCACGACATCATCACCAGCATAGTAGTCGCTCCGGGTTGAATAGTCATAAGTGCCGTAGCTGTAAGCGTAATGGCTGTTCAGCCTTAGCCTTACATCATCTGACTGCTTATGTGAGGCGTCCAGGCTGACATAGGCATCCATCGGGCGCAGATAGTACCTGGCATCGAGTGGTGCAGAGGAGCCGGACACGGATCCGGCCAGGGTAGAGGCCTTCCCTGAAATCTGATTGGAGGAAAAATAGTCGGAGGTCTCGCTTTGAGCAAATTGGGCGTCATTGCCTAATTTGGCTGCAAGAATAGCCTGATCCTTGCCCCCGAATCGCATTAGCGAGCCGCCGATGCGGCCGAGGAACCCTTCAGAACCCCAGCCGGCCCTGGCTTCACTGCTGCCTGTCGGCTTGATTCTGGCTTCCTTGTTCAGTTTTATATTCATGGCCACCTCGTTGGTCCGGCCAGTGTTGCGCTCCATTTTGACGCTATGGTGATTGTCCAGAATCTCGACCTGGTCGACCATTTTCGCCGAAATGCCTCGTGTGGCGAGGGTATACTTTCCTCCCAGTATGTCCACCCCGTCTATGTAGAAATGGCTGATCGCCCTTCCTTGGTATGAAATCCTTCCGCTCTCGTCAACTTCTATTCCAGGGATACGCTTCATGGCATCTTCCAAAGAGTAGTCCTCCCGAGCCGCAAGTGCAGGCAGCCAGAATGAAAGTGTGTCTCCTCTTAGTTTGACAACCGGTGCGGTGACTGTGACTTCCTTGAGGGTTTCGCTCCGTTCCCTAAGGATGACATCGATGTTCCGGCTCCTAAAAGTGGTCGGAACTTCCAGTTTCTCGAAAGTCAGGTGATTGAATATGACTGTCGCGGTGCCTTCTCCTGACTGGACACTGAGACGGTAGCGGCCATCCTTCCCGGTTGTCCCATAACTGAGAGTCTTGCCCTGTTGCTGCAGCGAGACCACGACGCCGGCTATAGCAACTCCTTCCTCGTCGCGCACGCTGCCCTGGATGACAATCTGGGCGGAGAGAGCGTACGAGACAAGCAAAAGGATCAGAAGGGCGACTACCTTGCGCATAGCCTATTCAAGTTCGAGAGGAACCCAAGTGTGATTGGTTATGCGAACGGTCACACGGCCATTAACCTTGATTGTGCCACCGTTATCATTCTTGAAGACGGAAATGCTGGTGATGCTCTCTGTCGGAATATTGTTAAGCGAATTGCCTCCGGAGGCATTCTTGCGCTGGATGAAGCGATCACGCTGGGTCTTGTCACGTCCGGCGTCTTGGACACGTACAATTGGGCAGGCTGCCTTGCGCAGTGCAGTGGCTGTGAAATGGTGGATACCTTCAGCATCCTGGGCCTCCATGATAAGGCCTGGCAGACCGCCGAGTTTCCAAGGACCGACGTTGGAGGGGATACTCGGTGCGAACCAGACGGTCCACTCACGGCCGCCGTAACTGGTCTTCGCCTCCTGGCAAGGATAGCCGCAGATCTCTTTCTCTCCATCCCCGAAGGTCCACTCATGCGCCATATCCTCTGAATATGTGAATGTTCCGGGGACCAGAATATCGTCGACGGTCATGGAACCTTCAGGCCAGTTCTGGAATACAACGGGCTCGAAATAGAAAGTGCTATGGTCCACATCATCAGATGCTTTGGCAATCAAATCTTCCGGAGCTCCGGCGAAGGAAAGCGAGTCCACCCTATATGCGAGATAGTCAAGGAAACGAGCCTGTTCCGTGCCGAATTGCAGGATGGTCGTGTAGGTGTCGGTAGTGTCAGTCTGGATGCTATACTCGTAGATCACCTCATAAAGGGCCTCTCCGATCTGGTCGTATCCGGCCACCTTCGCTTTTTCCGGCGGGATTGCCTTGGAAGACGTTGCCGCAGGATCCTGGGCGTAAACCATAAAAGAAGCAGGCAGGAATAATGCTAATAATGCCGTGAATAATAATTGTCTGACCATCTTTTCAGTAATTCGTTATTCGTTTTTTAAATAGATATCAATCGTACCTCCGCCCTTTCCGTCCTTATTGACTGTGATAGACTCGATGTTGGATGGATTTATCTCATCCATGTGCTTCTTGTCGAACTCTTTACCGTCCACTCGCAAGAAGACGTTCTCATTGTCACCCACGATGAAGAATGGCTTATCTTGGCGGTCATGAAAGACCTTCTGGGCGTTCATGGCCAGGCCGATACAAACCAGAGGAATCAGAACCAGCAGTCTTAAGGCCCTCCTGTTTCTGGATGGTTGACGGAGCATCATGTCGATCCGGCTTTTCAGGGCGCTGTGGTTCAGATTGTTCAGCAATTGGTAATCCTTGGGGTTGAACCCTTTGTCCAGCACGGCCTTGTCGGCCTCATATTCATGGATCGTCGTCAGCTCCCGGCGGAGAAGCCAAATGGCGGGATTGAACCATTGGAATAGTGAGCATAGATCTATGAACATCAGGTCTATGGAGTGATGAAGATCCGAATGGGCAGCCTCGTGGATGTAGGCCGGACTGCTATAGAGCCCAGTCGCTTCAGCGGATAGGAAGTCCTCCCGGCAAAGGAATATGAAGCCCATCCAACTGGAAGGGGAGCGATATTCCTCCTCTTCTGGATTGTTGATGACAACTACTATTTTTCCGTCCGGTTGGGGATGCTTCTCTCCATCTTTGATCATTTTGTGGACTCGACAGTAGGCTGTGGCGAGCCTGGCAAGAGTGGCGATTGCCCCGAGGATAAAGACTCCAAAAAGAACTGTGACCCACCAATCCGCATCTGCCAGATTGATATTGAGATGATCTGGTGCGCTGGGAATACGCTGCGGGTCGACTGTTATGTTGACCGTAATAACACAAAGTGGTAGCGCGAAAGAGATGACCAGACCGCAGATCAGCGCGATCTTGTTCAAACGGTGGAAAGTCTCCCGGCTCAAAAGAAGCCGGAAGAAAAGATAAAAGACGACGAGCGCCGCGGCCACCTTGGCCGTGTAGATCAGGAAATCTCCCATCGCTATTCTCCTTTCTCGATTCGTTCTACCAGGTCTTTGAGTTCCTCAAGTGAGATCCTTTCCTCTTTCACCAGCGAGTGGATGACATCCAGGTAGGAGTTGTTAAAATAATCCTCAATGGTCCCGGAAATGGTCTTTCGCCCGTATTCATGCTCGGAAATGCTTGGAGAATAGCGGTATGCGTTCCCCAGCAGATCCCGCTTAAGGAATCCGTCCTGCTCCAGTGTCCGGACTTGTGAAGCCAGGGTGTTGAACGTGGGCTTGGGATCAGGGTAGCTGTTCAGCAGGTCCCGTACGAACATCGGGCCCTGTTTCCAGAAGTGATCCATGATTATCCGCTCTTTCTTTGTAAGTCTGCGCATACTATAATATTACAACCTCTTTTTACAAAGATATGAATAATAATCCTAAATCTCCTAATATTTTTCGGACCTTTCTTGAAATTTTTCGGAGTTAGCGGTGGGGCGGATGTACGCTATACAAAAAAAGGAGTTTGCCTTTGAAAGTAAACTCCTTTTAAGTTGTTGATTGTCAGGTTCCTATTTGCTCTGCTCGATGGCGGCCTGGGCGGCGGCAAGGCGGGCGATAGGCACGCGGAAAGGTGAGCAGGAAACGTAGTCGACTCCAATCTTGTTGAAGAAACGGATAGAATCCGGATCTCCACCATGCTCTCCGCAGACGCCGCACTTGAGGTCGGGCCTCTTGGAACGTCCGCCCTGGATACCGAACTCGACCAGCTTGCCGACGCTCTTGACGTCGATGGTCTGGAACGGGTCGGAATCGAGGATCTTGTTGCCGAGGTAGTCACCCATGAAGGTGCCGATGTCGTCGCGTGAGAAACCGAACGTCATCTGGGTGAGGTCGTTGGTTCCGAATGAGAAGAACTCGGCGGCGCGGGCCATCCTGTCAGCGGTCAGGGCCGCTCTAGGGATCTCGATCATGGTTCCGAACTTGTAGTCGATGTTCTGGATCTTAATCCCTTCAACCTGGGCCTTGACGCGGTCGCAGATAGCTTTCTGGAAGCTGAGCTCGCGGGCGGAGATGGTCACAGGGATCATGATCTCGGGCATCGGATGATAGCCCTCGAGAAGAAGCTCGGCGGTGGCCTCGAAGATTGCCCTGTACTGGGTCTCGGCTATCAGAGGGAAGCTGACATGCAGACGCACGCCCCTGTGTCCCATCATTGGGTTGACCTCGTGAAGGGCTTCACCCCTCTTCTCGATCTCCTCGACAGAGACACCAAGCTCCCTGGCGACCTCTTTCTTCTTTTCCTCGGTCTTGGGAACGAACTCGTGGAGAGGCGGGTCAAGCAGACGGAACACGACCGGTCTGCCGTCCATGATCTTCATCGTGCTCTTCACGGCGGCCTTCATGTAAGGCTCCAGATCCTCAAGTGCAGCCTTGCGCTCGGCATCGGTGTCGCAAAGGATCATCTTGCGGAGTTTGGAGAGAGGTTTCTCGGAATGGGCTCCGTAGAACATGTGCTCGATACGGAACAGTCCGATACCTTCGGCACCATAGCTGAGAGCCTTGGCGGCATCCTCGGGGGTGTCGGCATTGGTCCTGATTCCGAGCTTGCGGAACTTGTCGACAATCGACATGAATTTCTTGAACAGGGGGTTCTCAGAGGCGTCCATCGTCTCGATCTTGGAACCGTAGACGAAGCCCTTGGAACCGTTGAGGCTGAGCCAGTCACCCTCTTTGAAGGTGTCTTTCTCATTGAAGGTCACGGTCTTCTCCTCGAAGTTGATCTTCATGGCCTCGCATCCCACGATGCAGCATTTGCCCCAGCCGCGGGCCACAAGGGCGGCGTGTGAGGTCATACCACCACGAGTCGTGAGGATTCCGGCGGCGGCCCTCATACCTTCGATGTCTTCCGGAGAGGTCTCTTCACGGATAAGAATGGCTTTCATTCCGTTGGCGGCGGCCTCCATGGCGGCCTCGGAGGTGAACACTATCTGGCCAACGGCTCCTCCCGGAGAAGCGGGCAGACCGACGGCGAGCACCTTGGCTTTCTTCTCGGAAGAAGGGTCAAGGATCGGGTGGAGAATCTCGTCGAGCTGTGAAGGGGAGACCCTCATGACGGCGGTCTTCTCGTCGATCATCTTCTCGTCGACCATATCCATAGCCATCTGAAGGGCGGCCAGACCGGTACGCTTTCCGATTCTGCACTGGAGCATCCAGAGGTGACCCTCCTGGATGGTAAACTCGATGTCCTGCATGTCGCGGAAGTGCTTCTCAAGCTTCAGGCGGATGCCGTCAAGCTCTTTGTAGACCTCAGGCATAGCGGTCTCGAGGGACTCTAGGTTCTTGTTCTTCTCAGTCTTGGTGGCCTCGTTAAGAGGGTTGGGGGTACGGATACCGGCGACAACATCCTCGCCCTGTGCGTTGATGAGCCACTCACCGTAGAACTTGTTGTCACCATTGGCGGGGTTACGTGAGAAGGCGACTCCGGTAGCGGAGGTGTTGCCCATATTTCCGAACACCATGGACTGGACGTTGACAGCGGTGCCCCAATCATCAGGAATCTTCTCGATCCTGCGGTAGGCGATGGCCCTCTTTCCATTCCATGACTTGAAAACGCCACCGATTGAGCCCCAAAGCTGCTCCTGGGCGGTGTCGGGGAAGTCAACTCCGAGAACCTCCTTGACTTTCACCTTGAATTTCTCGCAGAGATCCTTGAGTTCATCAGCGGTGATCTCGGTGTCGGACTTGTAGCCCTGCTTGTCTTTGAGCTCCATCATCATCCTGTCAAGCTGCTGGCGGATGCCCTGCCCGTCGGCAGGCTCGATGCCCTCAGCCTTTTCCATGACAACATCAGAGTACATCATGATGAGGCGCCTGTAAGCGTCGTAAACGAACCTCGGGTTGCCGGTCTTCTGGATCATTCCGGGAATGGTCGCTGAGCAAAGGCCGATGTTGAGGATGGTGTCCATCATTCCGGGCATGGAGCTCCTCGCTCCGGAACGGCAGCTGACGAGCAGCGGATCGGAAATGTCTCCGAATTTCTTGCCCATGATGGTCTCGGTGGCCTTCATCGCCTCAGCGACCTCCTTCTTAAGGTCGTTGGTGTAGCCACCGCCGAGGGAGTAATACTCGGCGCAGCATTCAGTGGTGATTGTGAAACCGGCGGGAACCGGCATTCCAAGCTTGCTCATCTCGGCGAGGTTGGCACCCTTGCCGCCAAGCAATTCCCTCATCTGTCCATCGCCCTCGGCGGTCTTGCCTCCGAAACGATAGACTCTTTTCTTCTTGTCGAACATATAATAAACAGCTTAAATGATTTAGTCTCTTAAAAATGGTTGGCAAAGATAACAAAAATGATTGGTTATAGCAACTTTGAGGCGAGATCCGAAAGCTCACTCCGCTCCCCGATCCGCAGGAAAACATGCTCGAACAGTTTCTGTCCGCTCATTTTCTCGCTCAAGTGTGTCAGTCCATTGGACCACTGGTCCAGATATGGCTGGTCAATTTGGAATATATCACCCGTGAAAACCATCTTGGTGCCTTCCCCGGCCCTGGTGATTATGGTCTTGATCTCATTAGGCGTGAGGTTCTGGGCCTCGTCGCAGATGAAAAACACCCTTCCGAGGCTGCGTCCCCTTATATAAGCCAGAGGGGAGATCAGCAATTTTTCCTCCCTCAGCATCGCATCCAGCTTGAGAGCCTCCTTGCTGGTGGACTTGAACTTGGATTTGATGACATTGAGGTTGTCCATGAGCGGCTGGATGAACGGGCTCATCTTGGATTTCTGGTCTCCTGGAAGGAAGCCGATATCCTGGTTGCCCAGCACGACAGTCGGCCTAGTAAGGATTATCTGGTCAAAGTCCTTGGCTTGCTCCAAAGCCGACGCGAGGGCGATCAGGGTCTTTCCGGTGCCTGCCCCTCCGGTCATGGAGACCAGTTTCACATTAGGATTCAAGCAGGCGTCAACCGCGAATTTCTGCTCGTCGTTGAGGGGCTTGATCCCGTACACATAACGGCTTTTTACCAGGACGATCTTGCCCTCCTCCTCGTCGAAACGGGCGCAGAGAGTCTCGGATCCGCAGCGAAGCTTGTATAACTGGTTGGGTTTCGGTCTGGTCTTACTGACCGTCTTCCAAGGAATCGAAGTCTCCGGCCCATAGGCCAACTCTTGGAAAGCGGCCTCGTTAAAATTCTCAATGACAATTACTTCCTTGATTGAGTTCTCAACCTTCTCGTCCTCAAGTCTGTCGGTCATATAGTCCTGCACCTCCATTCCGGCGGCCTTTGACTTCATCCTCAGGTTGATGTCTTTTGTGACGAGGGCCACGAAGCGTCCCGGATTGTTATCACGGACCCAAATGGCTGTGGAAAGGATCCTGTGGTCCTGGATGTCATCCTTGAAGAGATCCTTCATCTCATCCGGGAATGGATGGTTCGGCTCGATCTTTATTTTTCCGAGACCTTTGGCGATCTGGATTCCCTTGTCGCCGAACAGGCGGCCGTCGGTAATACGGTCCATGTCGCGCATGAACCCGCGGGCGTTGTAGGCCAGCTGGTCAGTGCCTTTCTTGAACTTGTCAAGCTCCTCGATCACTGCTATCGGGATCACGATGTCGTTGTCCTTGAACTTGCGGATTGCCTTGAAATCGTGCAGGATGATGTTCGTGTCAAGAACGAATATCTTGGGCTTCCTGACGCCCTCTTTTGGGATTGGTATTCTAGTGTATCTTGCCATATTCTGAAAAATCAGTCCTCGCCCTCCGAGGCTTGGCTATTAAGAAGAGACTGGAGGATATCCGAGATGCCTCCGCCCCGTCCGGACTTCACTTTTATGCTCCCGTTACCCGGAACGGGATGCCCTATCGGGTAATACGCGATGTCCTGCAGCAGGAATTCGGCGTCGGCATAATCATAGTCGATGTCTTTTATTTGGATAAGCGCTCCGGGAACCTCTGAGAAAAGCACCCGCACGCTTTTGTCCTCATCGTAGGCGTTCATTATGCCGCTCACATCAATCTTGGCTCCCACATCCTCTCCGCACATGGCTTTCAAGGCGGCCAGAAGGCCTCCGTCACTGACAGTCCTGCCGGAAAGGGCGACCTTGTCTTCCACGAACTCGCGGATAATCTCGAAGCAATCGATGAAATAATCCCCGTCTCCGATTTCCGGGGCGGCGTCGCCATTCTGGCCATAAGCCTCGCAAAGCAAGGAGCCGCCTAGCCTGAATTCGCAGCTGTCGAATGGAATGAATATCAGCCAGCTGTCAGGATCAGCGATAAGTTTGTCAGGGATCGCCCGCCTTCTGCCGATGGCAGGGTGGGGACTGCCGAAAGGAGCGTTTCCGGGAAGGTCAATCTCCTCCTCTTCGGGGCCGATCTCCTCATCCGGATCTTCCGGCCTGTCTGTGGCTGCCACTTTGAAGGTTATCTGGCTGACCCTCTCACTTTCTGTGAATGAATATGATCCGAGACAGATTCCGAGACTGTCCAGATAGTCGGCGGCCGCCTCGACCGAGGCGTAGAAAGCAGCCATATTACCAAGAGGCTTAGGGTTCCAGCGCCATTTGGCCGAGAGGGTCAGATCTCCCAGCCTGAAATGGCCTTTCATCCACAAGGTGTCCAGCAGGGCTTTGGCTATCCTGCTTTTGGTGAACTCCTCAGGGAAGGTCACAGGGCAATTCCTCGGAGATCCGATCGCTCCGTAGATCCCGGAAAGATAATCTTGCACATCCTGGCTCTTGAACTGGTCTGCGGCAGGGCAAGGATCGGTGCTCTCATCCACTATCGGCTCATATTCCTCGTATGCGGGATTCTCCTCAGGTTCCTGGTCGAGACACCCGTCAAGGATGTCCGCCGGAGTGAAGCGCCGGGGGATTCCGTCTATTATGTATTCAGAGCGTAAAGCTGATGTTTTTTCTTTCATTCAGTTGGAATATGTCCGTAAATTTAAGTATTTTTGAATTGAGTTCAAAAAAGAGTGCTTGACGAGGATGGAAAATTATTCGGAAAAATTATATAAAGACAAGTTGGAGGCTATTTTCACGAGGTTCCCTTCGGTCCAGAAGGTTCCTTTTGGAGATGCATACAAGCCAGGTCTTGACCACATGGAGAAGTTCGCGGCTCTTCTTGGGAATCCTCAGGAGAAGTACCGTACCATCCATGTCGCCGGGACCAACGGCAAAGGCTCTGTCGCCAACATGATCGCGTCAGCTCTATCCTCAGCGGGCCTCAAGGTCGGACTCTACACATCCCCGCACATTATCGACTTCCGTGAAAGAGCCAGAATCCTGCTTCCCTCGGCGGCAGCTCCCTCCGGCTCCCTGCGCTTCGTGCCATATCCGGGTAAATGTCCGCCGGAGGGACTGCCGACCGAGGAGCCGGTGGAGTCTTCCCTGGTGCCGGAGGAGTATGTTTTCGATTTCCTCTGCCGGTATGAGGCGGATATGGACGAACTGGACCTTTCCTTTTTTGAGATCACTACTGGCTTGGCTTTCAAGTGGTTCGCTGACGAGAATGTGGATGTGGCGGTCATCGAGGTAGGTCTGGGAGGCAGGCTTGACAGCACCAATATCATCACCCCGGACCTTTCCATCGTGACCAGCATAGCCTTGGACCATTGCGCCCTTTTAGGCGATACCCTTGAAGATATCGCCGGCGAAAAAGCCGGAATATTCAAGCCGGGAGTCCCCGCATTGGTTGGGGATTATCTCCCGGAGACCCGTCCGGTTTTCGAGAAACAAGCCTCGGAGGTGGAATGCCCTCTCACTTTCGCCCAGGATGTTGATCTTTCGATGGACGGTCTGGTGCCGGAGATCCTAGAGAACATGGACCTGAAAGGGAAGTACCAGGAAAAGAATCTCCGCACTGTCCTTGCCGCCATTGATATTCTTGCCCGGAACCCATTCTATTCCAAGCTATCAGACCAGGATGCGGTTGTCGATGCTATCTGCCACACCGCTTCCAGGGCAGGTTTCCATGGACGTTGGGAGATGGTGAGGAAAGATCCCATGATAATAGCCGACTTGGGCCATAATCCAGCCGCCCTAAAAGAGAATTTCGCCCAGTTGGAAGTGATGATGGCTTCTGGGGATTATTCTTCACTGATCATCATCTACGCTGTCATGGCGGACAAGGATCTGGACGGGATAATGCCTTTGATGCCCGAGAGCGCGACGTATGTGTTGACCGGCCTAGAATCCAAAAGAGCCTTGCCTGTCGGAGAACTCACCAGAAAGATGGAGGCTTTCAGGGAAGAGGCTGGAAAGTCATTCAAGATCGTGGAAACGGACTCTGTAAAGGAGGCAATTTCGGCCGCCCTTTCTCTCGATGAAGACCGTAAACCATTGATATTCATAGGGGGAAGTACTTATCTTCTCTCGGAAGCCCTGCATGCCCTTGATGCGCGGGGTTTTTGAAGTATATCGGATTATTATGAAAAAGACTATGTTTTACCTGATTCTTGCGATCGCCGCCGCCTGTGTCGCCGCCGTGGTCGCCTGCGCCTATGTCCGCAATAATGATTCGGATAACGCGAAGAACCCCGACAATCAAGGCCATGCCTTGACATCGCTGTGGAAAAGCTATTATGCGGCTGAGAAGGCCGACTTGCCCAAGAAGAAGATTGAGATCTTGGACGAGATCATTTCAGCCGCCAAATCCAAGAGGTATCATTGGGATTTCTATGACGCCGCGGTAAAGAAAGTCGACACCGAGGTGGAGAGGAACTGGAAGAAGCGTCAGGAGATGAACACCTTCCTCGCTAATGCCATCAAGGAATACGATGAGCCGATTGTGACTTATACTTATAGGTCATCATACAGTAGTTCCGGGCTCCTCGACTTTGTCCTGGCAAACAAAACCCGCCTCCAGGGTGGAAAGAACACTGTTTTCCACAAGAGGACGGCAGGGCAGATGAACGGTCTGCTGAACGATTTCATCAAGGACGATTATGAATATGCCCTCTGGTCCGAAAGGATCAGTAACAGGAACACTTCCAAGGGCAACGATGCTTTGAAAGAATACCTTGGTGAGACTTATCCCAACGCCGCTTGGGATGAGTACCTGTCCCTTGAGAACAGGTATTGGTCTTATAGGGAAGCGGATGTCAAGGCGTTCGTGAATAAGTATGCCGGCAAGTCTATAAACCTTTTCGGAAAGGCCCTGCTTTTTGAGGACCGTATGTCTCATCTTTCCCGTGAGAAAGGCAGTGAGGCGGAGTATAAAGCCTTATATGAGGAAATCAAGGCTGCGGAGAAAGAGCGTCTTACATATAAATCCGGGACGGATTCCAAGATTGCCGGCACAATCGACAGTTTTAAGAATCAGATAGAAGTACTTGAAAATAAGGATGTTAACCTCACTTTCGATAAGGATGATATAGTCGTGACTCTAAGGAATCTTCCTAGTGTGGATGTCTCGATGTTCCTGGACGATAAGGAAGGCACTCCGTTGTTCAAGAAAACAATCAATAATCCTAAGAAGAGTTTTTATGTTTTTGACACTGTGAGGGTTCCCATCCCAAGGTGCGATGACGGCAACTATGTGGTTAAGGCCAAGAACGGAAAGATCGAGGCACAGAGCCAATATATCCCCAAGACTTTGTCAATAGCGTTGAGGGAGGATTTCGATGGCCGCAAGTTCTATGTGGCCAACTATCAAACCGGTGAGCCTCTCAAGAAGGTTGACCTCATGCTCATCCAGTCCGGGAAGATCGCGGCCGAGGCCAAGGATATCCCAGTGGATGGCTTCACTCCTCTTCCGGAAGAATTGGTCAAGGTGATGAAGTCGGACGTATACTATTACCTCAGGGCCTCTTGGAAAGATTCCGACGGCTTCCTTCACCTGTCCAAAGAGCAGAGCTTGCGTAACTCCAGAGATTACTATAGCGAACGAAAAGGCTATGTGGGTAAGTACTGTGAAATCTTCACGGACAAGACCGCTTTCAATCCGGGGGAGACCGTGAAGTTCAAAGCGGTCCTGTATTCCGGCAACCAATATGTGAGTTTCAAGGTGTTTGATGCCGGAGAGGATATCGAGGCCATATTCGTCAACGCAGAGGATAAGGAAATCGCGAAGACTGAACTGAAAACCAATGAGTTCGGCTCAGTTGCCGGGGAGTTCAAGATCCCTGAAGGGGAGCGTAACGGCAATTTCACTATCAAGATTCGCTACAAAGGCAACACAATGGAGTCTAAGTCGATAGTGGTTGACGAGTTTGTCCTTCCGAGTTATGACCTTTCTTTCGAGAGCGTTGACAAGCTTTATTTCATGGGCGACGAGATTGAGGTGAAGGGCAAGGTGTCAAGCTACAGCGGCCATCCGCTCGATGCCGCCGATGTGACCTATGAGATTGATTCATGGGGCCGTATAATAGCTGATGGGGAAATCAAGCTCGAATCCGACGGATCATTCGCGGTGAAGTTCCCTTCAACTAATGACAGGTATTCATATAGGGTCGTGGTCAAGGTCAAGGACGCCACGGGAGAAACCAGCGAGTTTTCCAGGAGGGTCTTTGTGCTAAACGCATATGATATAGAGATGAACGTTGAGAATGCCGCTTCCGGCGACATCTCTCTGGGTTCCAGAAGGTACGGAAGGTGTGAGCTTCTGTCGGATAAAGTCGCCAAGGTGACCTTCACATCGAGGAACAATGAGGGCCAGAAGGTGCCGGTGGACATCAAGTTCGAGTTGAAAGATGTCAATGATAAAGTTGTGTTCAAGGGAGAGGCGGAATCAGGCTCCACGAAGGAGATAACTATTCCGACTACTGGATATTACACCCTTGTGGCGACCTCCAGTGTCACGGCCACTAATGGGAAGGAGATATCCTCGAAATCTGAGATGTCATTCCTGGTTGTCGGAGATGATGATAAGGCTATCAACGCCGATGTGGAAAATTTCTTCAAGTTGGTAGGCCCTTGCTCTGATTGCTCTGTCAAGGACGGTGAGGAAATAAAGGTTCAGTTCGGAGCCGGAGCCGGCCCGGTCTGGGCAGTCGCCGAGCTCTTCGATGAGATGAGAAAACCTCTAGGACGAGAGCTGATCCAACTGGATGGGAAGCCGGGATCCGAGGGCTCGATCAAAACTCTGTCTTTTGAATACAAGAGCGAATATCCGGACGCTTTGACTCTGTATATCTTCTACTTCCGTAACGGGACTCACTACGTTTTCCATCGCGAGTTCCAGAGGGAAAAGACGATTTTGGATCTTCCGTTGGCTTTCACTTCATTCGAGAATAAGGCATATCCCGGAAAACAATATTCCTTCACCTTGAAGTCGGATCCCGGGACCGAAATGGTAGCGGCCATCTTCGACAAGGCGTCGGAGAGGATATCTCCGAATGTCTGGCAGACCGTCAGCCTTGTGAACCTCGGTGCCAGGCCGGTCTATTACGAGACTATGGACGGCAGCGTGGATCGTGGCAGGATTTACAATTATGATGACAGGAGGATGATGAAGTCCCGCGCCGCGGCCGGGGCGGTTAATGATGCCATGGTGCTTGAGTCAGCGCCGATGATGGCGGTGGAAGAGGAGATGAGCGATATGGCTGTGGAAAGGGTCTCTGCCGACAATGCCGCGCCAGCGGAACTGGATGATGTCAATGTCCGTTCCGATTTCTCGACCGCTATCGCTTTCGAGCCTTATCTTAGGACTGACAGCAACGGTTCCGCGACCTTGAAGTTCAAGACTTCCGACAAGCTCTCAACCTTCGTGGTGCAGGTTTTCGCCCACACCAAGGAGATGAAGAACGCCCTGTTGAGGCAGGAGATGACAGTCTCTATCCCGGTGAAAGTCAATGTTGTAGAGCCTAAGTATATTTATAAGGGCGATAAGTATGTCCTTCATGCTACAGTCTCAAGCTCATCCGACAAACCGGTCTCAGGCACGGTGGCGCTTCAGACTTACGCCGGATCTGACCACGAGGGTGCCAAGCCTTTCGCCACGCTTTCAAAGAAGGTGACTGTTCCCGCTGGCAAGACTGTCCCGGTAGAGTTCACCGTTGATCCTAAGGGACATGATCTTCTCGGGTTGAAGGTTGTGTTCGCTGACGTCGCCAAATCGTTCTCAGACGCCGTGTTCGTCACTCTGCCGGTCTATGATGCCGAGCAGACCTTGACGGAGGCCCATTCCGCGGTGTTGCTCGCAGGCATGGACAAGAACGCTCTTATCCAGCGCATCCGCTCCGCTTTCACCGGAACCACCTCAGCTGGAGCCGAATACAAGGAGATTGACATCCGTCAGATGGTGCTTGATGCCATTCCTTCGAAGGTCGAGCCGGAAGGCAAGGATATCTTGTCCCTGACCGAGGCTTTCTATGTCCGCAGAGTGGCGGAGAAACTTGGCGCTAAGTTCGATTATATCACTTCGGACGAGGATATCCTTGAGAAGATTGAGGCATGCCAGAATGCTGACGGAGGTTTCGGCTGGTTCGAGGGTATGAAGTCATCCCCGGTCATCACGGCTGTGGTGCTGGAGCGTTTCGCTAAGCTCCGTGACGCCGGTTTGGCCGAGGAAGTAGCTGATTCTGAAGCGGCTATCACCTTCCTCGACAAGAACCAGTTCATCCATGACAGCTGGCCTTATTGGAGCGGTTGGATCTCGACAGCGCAGTACGCCTATGTCCGCTCGATGTACTCCTCCGTCAAGTTTGATGTCTCAAAGGAGACAATTAGCGAGGTGAGCGAATATTCAAAGAACTTCAAGGAGTTCAAGAAATACATCAAGGATTACCTGATTCCTTCCCAGAAGGATGGCCGCGGCTTGCAGGGACAGATCCTTGCCAAGGCCCGCAGGATCAAGACCTTGGTCAACCTTGTTTACGGAGATGGCGGGCTCGCCCTTGCGTCCGCTTGGGGCATCAAGCTTTCGGCTGATTCCAAGATGCGCTCATCCATTGTCGCCGATGTGGCTTCTTTGGATGAATATGCGGTCGAGCATCGTGACGGTGGCTGGTACTATCCTAACGCCGTGATGCCTTGGAGGGGACTCCTTGAAAGTGAGCTCTACGCCCACTCGCTCCTTTGCGACTTGCTGTCAGACAGCAGGATACAGTCCGCGGAGAGGGCGGATATCCAGTCGTCTATACCTGGCTCTAACGGACATCCCGAGACCGTTATCGCCGACGGCATACGTATCTGGATGATGCTCCAGAAGGAGACGCAGAAGTGGGGAGAGGATCCCGCTTTCGTGGACGCCATCAACTCGGTTCTCACGGGTGGCGAGGAAGTCCTTTCGACAAGGGTTATCCTTATGACCAAGACCTATAGGGAGCCGTTCTCAAAGATTGTGGCGGCCGGCAACGGCTTCACCATCGAGCGGCATTTCTACAAAGAGGTCCAAGGCGAGAACTCGACAAAGAACCTGCTTGAGATCTATCCCGGAATGAAGCTCAAGAGGGGAGAGAAGGTCATCACTGAATATAAGATCTGGAACCAGGAGAACCGTAGTTTCGTCAAGCTCAACGCCCCTCGTGAGGCTGCCTTCAGGCCGGTTAACCAGCTTTCCGGCCATGTCGGATGGTGGTACAGGCCGATAGGCTCGTACGCTGTCTCACCTCAGGGCTACAGGAATGTGAAGGCTGACCGGACTGAGTATTACTTCGATGTCTATCCCGAGGAGAACACCACGGTGACAGAGGAGTTCTACATCACCCAGGAAGGCACTTTCAGCGCCCCGGTCGTGACGATCGAGTCTCTCTACGCGCCGCACTACCGCGCCAATGACAAGTTCGGTGGAGTGCTGAATGTTATAGAGTAAATCTTGGACTTATAGTTTGCTGGCGGGGACGCCTTCGAAGGTGATCTTGACGGGAAGTATCTTTCCGTCAGTGTCGAAATACATTCTTTCGATGCAGACAACACGGTCGTTACCGTCATAACTGTCGAGAGGGTGACGGTGATAGACTATGTAGTACTCATCCTTCCCACGTCCCTTTATAACCGAATGATGACCAGCTCCGGTCGCAATGGAAGTGTCTGATTCCAAGATTGTTCCGATGCGTTCAAACGGGCCGTACGGACTGTCTGCGATAGCGTAGGCCACATGGTAGTCGGGGCCGGTCCAGCCACCTTCGCTCCACATGAAGTAATACTTGCCGTCTCTTTTCAGCATGAAAGGACCTTCGACATATCCCTTAGGAGTGACCTCCTTGAACATGGTTCCATCCTCAAAAGGGACCAGGCTCGTGAGATCATTCCCGAGCTTGACCATATTGCAATGACGCCAGCCTCCATAATACATGTAGTAGGTTCCGTCATCATCTTTGAACACGAACTGGTCGATAGGCTGGGCACCGTTGATGACCTCGTCGATTAGCGGATGTCCGAGAGCGTCCTTGAAAGGTCCAGCGGGGTTGTCGGCCACGGCGACCCCGATGCCACCCTCGCCTTTCTCGTGCATGTCATTGGCTCCGAAATAGATATAATATGTGCCGTCTCTCTCAATCACGGACGGAGCCCAAAGGGCGCGGCGAAGCCAGGAGATATTCTCTTTCGCGAGGACTCTCTCGTGCCTTGTCCAATGGATCAGGTCTTTTGAGGAAAAAGCGTCCATGAACAGCTGTTCGTCATAAGGTCTGGACCAAGTGGGATAAATCCAATACTCCTTTCCGAACACCACGGCCTCAGGATCGGCGTACCAGCCTGTGAATAAGGGGTTTCCGCTCACCTTGCTGTGCTTTCCGTAACGGGACAGGGCATCAATCTCCTTCTTGGCCTTTTTCAGGTCTTTCCGGAACTCGTCGCTGGAATGTAGTACCGCCACGATTCCGGAAGCGGCCGCTCTGGCTTCCTGGACGTCGCTCTGATAATGATAACCGACGATGACACGGCTTGCCCCATACCTGTATCCTGCTTCCAGGATATCCTGGCTCCTTTCGGGGAGCAACTCCGACAGGATGAGAGCCATCGTCCAACCTCTTGTGGTATGGCCGGAAGGATAAGACGCTGATTTTCTGTGGCTTTCCTCATCTTCCGGGACGCCGGTGGGCTCGGCGAACTCCACATACGGACGAACGCGGTTGTAGTAAGATTTTATTTTGCGGTTCGATGCGGCTGAAGTCTTTGTGGCCCTGGATAAAAGATGGTACAGGTTGGGAGTGTGCTCCTTGCTGATCTTCAGTCCGATAGCCTCTTCGAATAACTTCGACATATAATCCATTGAAGTGGCCGCGTCATCTTTGGCGATCTTCCCTCTCGTCCTGCCGCGCATAGCCTTTCCCCATTCGTAATATCCCTTATCTCCAGCGAAACGCGGATCGTCAGGCTTGAGAGGAGCGGGAATATAAGCGGATGCGTCAGGCAGGTCGGCTGTCTGGAAGTAAGCCCCTGATGAAGAGGAAGATAAATCCTTGGAAGCTGTGCCGCAAGATGAGACTAACGCGGGAATCGCGATTGTCAAAACCAGCAGGATAATGGAGTTCGATTTTTTCAAAACAGTCATATTCTTTGAAGCAAATACAGTCCGCAATATATGAATTCTTCAGATTATTTCAAACCACAAAGGCACCTACGGAGTCCGTAAGTGCCTTTATGATTGGTGGAAACAACTGGATTCGAACCAGTGACCCCCTGCTTGTAAGGCAGGTGCTCTGAACCAGCTGAGCTATGCTTCCAAACTTGGGTTTCCCTTTTGGGGATTGCAAAAATACGATAGTTTTTCTATTCCGCAAAATATTCCGCCAGGAATTGATTACCTTTACAAAGAAAACACTTACGCGCGGTAAAAGCATGAACAAGACTCCGTTTCTGCTGGCGGCTTTGGTACTGTCCTTGATCGCCGGCTGCCAAATAAAGGCCCAAGGTAATGATGAAGATACTCCCGGGACTGGCCAGCCTCAGGTTGAGATCCAAGACTATTACAAGGCAGACTTGAGCACATTGGAAGGGCAGTGGAGGGACTCTGTCCACACCTCCCTGGCTGGAATACTCAAGGACAAGAAGATTGTGATGGGGCAGTACACAATGCCGATTTGGTGGAAAATCTATGGTGAGGAGCCAGCTGGAGGAAGGTCGCTATATATCTCTTTACATGGAGGTGGCGGTACGACCGCTGAGATGAACGACGGCCAATGGGAAAACCAGAAGAAACTCTACGAACCTGCTGAGGGAGTTTATCTTTGCCCCAGGGCGATCACCAACACTTGGGATCTTCACTTCCGGCCGGAGTCGGACGCTTTCTATGAGAAGATAATACAACTCGCCGTGACTTGCTGGAACGTCAACCCGAACAAGGTATATCTGATGGGTTATTCGGCTGGAGGTGACGGAATCTGGCGTTTGGCTCCCCGCATGGCGGACCATTGGGCCGCGGCCTCGATGATGGCTGGCCACCCTGGTGATGTCTCTCTGTTGAGCCTAAGGAATCTCCCGTTCATGATCTGGTGCGGTGCCTTGGACGACGCATATGACCGGAATAAGGTCTGCGCCGAAAGGATCGAGGAAATGAATAAGTTTCAAGAGGCTGATCCAGAGGGATATATCCATGAGGGACACATTGTGGCTGGAAAGCCTCATTGGATGGATCTTGTGGATGCGGCTGCGGTTCCTTGGATGGCCAAATACACCCGGAATCCTTACCCGAAGAAAGTCGTTTGGTGCCAGGGCGATGTGATGAAGGAATACTTTTATTGGTTAGGGATACCTGTCGACGAGGCGGAAAAAGGGAACAAACTTACCGCGAGTATTGAAGGCAACACCGTCAACATTGGGGACTGCGACTATTCGAAAGTCCGTATATTCCTGAACGACAAGCTTGTGGACCTGTCGAAACCTGTAATAGTCACCCACGGTGATGAAAAACTGTTTGAAGGAATCCTCACCCCTTCAGACGCGCTCCGCAAGCGTACCCTATACACCCGGAACGACCCTGCTTACTCCTTCCCATGCGTCATTGAAGTCTCTTTCTAGCATAATACCCATGAAACCGTTCAAACCCATCTGCCTGGCCTTTCTTCTCTTGTCTTGGCTCCCTGCTGGAGCGCAAGTTGTTATTGATCCGAGTGCCGTCGTCGGCGCGATCAAGCCAATGAATGCCGTGAACAATGGCCCAGCCGTCGCCAATGCCAAGGAGCAGACCCGTGGCAATTTTTATGAGTACAAAGTCCTCAATATTCCTTACGCCCGTACACATGATTCCGCATACTATGCCGGATATGGCGGGCCGCATTGCGTGGACATATCCCAGCTGTTCCCGGATTTTGACAAGAATCCCAACGATCCATCAGCTTACGATTTCACCAATACCGACGCATATCTCCAGAGCATCGTCGCGACTGGTGCCCAGGTCTTCTTCCGACTAGGGGAAAGCATCGAGCACACGGTGAAGCAATACAATATCTTCCCTCCGAAGGACTACCTCAAATGGGCGAAGATTTGTGAGCATGTCATCAGGCATTACAACGAGGGATGGGCGGATGGCCTGCACCTTGGTATCAAATACTGGGAGATATGGAATGAGCCTGATCTTGACGTTGAGGACTGGAAGACAAAGCCGCACACTTGGGGAGGATCCACCGAGCAGTTTTATGAGTTCTATGAAGTCGCGGCCAAGTATCTCAACAAGACCTTCCCTGACCTGATGATCGGAGGACCGGCATTGTGCTGGATGGAGGATTGGGCGGATGCTTTCCTCCAGAGGTTGAGCCAGAAGAAAATAGGCCTGGATTTCTTCTCATGGCATATTTATGAGCGCTCAGTTTCGGCTTTCACCGAGAAAGCGAGGCGTATCCGGGCACTTTTGGATAAAAACGGATTCACTGACACACCTTCCTTCCTGGACGAGTGGAATTACATCAAAGGCTGGACAGATGAGTATGTGTACAGCCTGTCCGAGATCAGCGCCATCAAAGGCGCCGCCTTCACCGCCGCGGTGATGTCTGCCTGCCAAGATGAGCCGGTTGACATGCTCATGTACTATGATTTCCGTCCCAGCGCTTTCTGCGGAGCCTTTGACCAGACAACTTATCGTCCCTCAAAGACTTACTATGCTTTCTACGCATGGGACAAATTGGTTCAGTACGGGACCCAGGTTAAAGCGGTTTCGGATGACAAGGAACTTTATGCGACAGCGGCCCGTTCCTCTGACGGTCATCTGAGGGTGCTGCTTACCCGTTATTCCGAGGATAATAACGTGACCAAGATACGTCCGTTCCGGATTGAGATCAATGGGGCTGGAGACGGGACCGTATATGCCTATCTCACTGATTCTGACAGGGCGTTCACTGAGATTCCCGTGGAGATGAAGGGTGGAGTTATTGAAGGAGTATTGGATCCGGACGCTTTCGTTCTTTTAGACATATCACCGGCTCACCATCATCATGAGTAATATCTTTTTGCTGACTCTTCTTGGTTTCGGGATTCTCGCCGGCTCCAAAGCCACAACCGACGGGTATACCTATCTTGGTCATAATGAGGATATTCCAGGCGAAAAGATGTTGAACATCTATAACGTCCCCTCGGGAAATAGCCGCCTGGCAGGCCTCTGGTTTGAGTTTCCAGGCCAAATGGGAGATAGCTATGTCAATGAATATGGGGTCAGCATATCTTCAAACTCGTGTCCTTCCAGGTCCGCTAAGAAGTCAAAAGGAAAGCGTCTATATAATATTCAGACAAAGGCTTTCCGTGAGGCTAAGAGCGCTCGGGAGGCTGTCATGATTATTGGTTCAGAGGTCAGCCGGCATGGGTGCGACGAGTCCGGAAGATCCTTCCTTATAGCTGACGCCAAAGAAGGGTGGGTCTGCTCCGTGGTAAGGGGAAAGATATGGGTCGCCCAAAGGGTTCCGGAGGATCATATAATGTTGATATCCAACTGTTTCAACATCGGAGAAGTCAATCTCGATGACACGGCAAATTACTTGGGCAGTAAAAACTTGGTCCGTTATGCCATAAGGAAGGGATGGTACGATCCAAGCAGTGACGGCGCTTTCAATTTCACTAAGGCGTATGCCGCCCCTTCTTCCTTGAGCGATTCCGTGAATACCGGTCGTCTGGCGTTGGCCGGTGAATACTTTTTCGGAGATGGCATTGACCCTTCGCGGCCGGTGTTCTCCCGAGTACCTCCCAGGAAATTCCATCGCCGGGATTTGTCGAACCTGCTGTCGGACACCTCTTTACGTGACGAGAACACGGCCCTGACGACCATATTTACCTTGAATCCGGCATATCCTCCGAAGAAAGGCACTGTGATATGGGTAGGCTATCCAAGCCAGGATGCCGCCAACCATTCCCAATGGACCATATTCACGAAAACGCCGGAGTCTTGCCACCGCTTCGATGATGCCGACTTGGCCTTGAAGAAGCATTTCAAGGACGTGACTAATTTTAGAGACCGCTGGCCTGACCACTTCTATTGGCACTACCTCTATCCGGAGATAAACATTGATGTCGTGCCTCACGATTTAACCGTGTATGTCCCGAAACTGACTCGGGCAGAGACTGTAAATCATCCGGAATTAGTCGGGGACTCCTTCAATGACCATTTCCATGTCTTGGAAGACCCTGATAGAGGACTCCTCCACGCTTTCTGGACCCAGGGCTCTTGGGAGGCCGCGGACGACGAGCATGTCGTATATTCCCAAAGCCCGGATAATGGAGTGACTTGGACTGAACCGGTGATCATAGCAGGATCCTCCACACGTTCAGATCCCAAACCTGTGGCCGCGTGGCAACAGCCGATGATCACCAGAAGCGGCCGTTTGTATTGCCTTTGGAACCAGGAGACCACCGTCAAGAAACATCTGTGTGGGATTATGTGCGGGCGATATTCGGATGATGGTGGCAAGACTTGGAGCAAGCCCGGGATAGTTCCGTTCCCTAAGCGTTTCAGCGCGGATCCTGAAGATCCATCGGTTCCTCCGTCCTGGTGCATGTGGCAAAGGCCGCTCCGGTTAGGAAAGAATGGCCAATATCTTGCCGGTTGCTCCCGCTACGGTAGAGACGGCCTCAGCCGGGTGGAATTCTGGCGCTACGACAACATAGATGACGATCCGGAAATCAACGATATCCGAATTTCATTCTTCAATACTGAAGATGAGGCATTTGACGCTTCGAAGATAGAGAGGGATAATGATTACGTGCCCAGAGAAGGGCTCATTGTCGAGGAAGCTTGTATTGTCGGACTTCCTGACGGGCGGCTTTTCTCGGTCATGCGCACAACAACAGGCTCTCCTATATGGTCGGTAAGTTCCGATGAAGGTGAGACCTGGTCCAGGCCGGAGATTCTCCGCGTGAAAGACGGAGGAGAGGCGATTCTCCAACCATGCTCTCCGTGTCCGATTTATGATTATGAAGGACCTGAGGCAAGGAGCGGGAAGTATTTCCTGATGGTGCATAACGCGTTCGATTTCAACGGTTTGACCGCCTATCAGAATAGGGGGCCACTCTACAGGTTTGATGGACGCTTTGTCGAGGGAGCTCACCAGCCGGTTTGGTTCGAGGACAGAGGGGTATTCTCTCCGAGGGACACCGGGAACTCGTTCTATACCAGTTACACGGCTCTTGACGGGAAGGGTACTCTCTGGTTCGGCGACCAGAAATACTATTTGTTCGGAAAGAGGATGAATTGATTAGAAATAACTCATTAACAATGAAACATAAGCATTTGTTTCTGCCTTTTGCGGCACTGCTTGCCGGATGCGCCGGCCATAAGACCGAAATGCCAAATGTGGTTTTCATTCTGGCCGATGATCTCGGATATGGGGATCTGGGCTGCTATGGAGCCAAGGGTGTTGAGACTCCGAATGTCGATGGCTTGGCGAGTCAGGGGATTCGTTGCACAGACGCCCATGCTGTGGCGTCCACCAGTACCCCCTCCCGTTACTCCCTGTTGACCGGGCAGTATCCATGGCGCAAGACGGGGACGGACGTCGCCGCCGGCAACGCCAAAATGATCATATCTCCGGACCAATTCACTGTGGCTGATATGCTTAAGTCTCAAGGCTATTCTACCGGAGCTGTCGGCAAGTGGCATCTTGGACTTGGCTCCGAGACGGGGAAGCAGGACTGGAACGGGAAACTGGACGAGGATCTCTCAGACATCGGTTTTGACTACCACTACATAATGGCGGCCACCTCTGACCGTGTCCCTTGTGTTTTTATCGAGAACGGCCGGGTGGTCAATCATGATCCTGAATATCCGATTGAGGTGAGCTACAAGGGTAATTTCAAAGGAGAGCCCACCGGGCGTGACAATCCGGAACTTCTTTATAATCTGCGCTCAAGTCATGGTCATGACATGTCGATAGTCAATGGCATCGGCCGTATCGGCTACATGAAAGGCGGAGGTAGAGCGCTTTGGAAGGATGAGACTATAGCTGATTCTCTGACCGCTCATGCCGTAAGGTTCATCGAGGAGAACGCCAATAAGCCTTTTTTCCTGTATTTCGCCACCAATGACATCCACGTCCCGAGATTCCCGGCTGAACGATTCCGTGGGGCGAGTACCATGGGGCTTCGAGGTGACGCCATCGCCCAGTTCGACTGGAGCGTAGGGGAGATTCTCAATGCATTGGAAAGACTTGGTCTTGAGAAGAATACGATTGTTGTCCTGACCAGCGACAATGGACCTGTGTTGGATGATGGATATGACGACAAGGCTGAGGAACTTGTAGGGGATCACAAGCCGGCGGGTCCTTGGCGCGGCGGGAAGTATTCGGCGTATGAGGGTGGTACCGCGATCCCGCTTATTATCCGCTGGCCTGGCCATATCAAGGCCGGAAAGGAAGATGACAGAATTATTTCCCAAATCGACGGATTCCGGTCTTTGGCCAATCTCTTGGGTGCTGAGATACCTGACGGGGCCGCTCCAGACAGCCGTGATTTCAAGGATGCGGAGTACGTGATGGAGATGTCCAATGACCACACGATCTCTGTCTGTGACGAGGAGTGGAAATATATCTCACCATCCAACGGTCCCGAGATGATCCAATGGGGACCGAAGATTGAGACGGGGTACCGTCCTTTCGACCAGCTTTTCGAGCGTCAGGCGGACCCTGGTGAGACAGAGAATGTGGCCGGGAAACATCCGGAAATCGTCGAACGTTTCAAAAACATCGTGCGGGAACAGCGTTGATATGGGAAAGGAAACAACCAAGATGAACAAAGACGCGTTGGCTGGCCATTTGTCAGTCGGGGCAGCCTATGTCATATTCGGGCTTAACATCGTGTTTTGCAAGGATATAGCCAACTCCGACGTGGTATCGCCAGGAGTCCTTTTCACCTTGCGCGCGCTCGGGGCTTGCTCCTTGTTCTGGCTTATCTCGCTGTTCACTCCGAAGGAAAAAGTGGAACGAGGGGACTACTTGAGAATCGCAGCGGCTTCTTTTGTGGGATTGTTCGTCCCCCAGTTCACTTTCCTGCTGGCGATCACGATGTCCAGTTCGATTGACACGGCCATAATGGGAACCCTCGGACCTATTTTCACGATGTTCTTCGCCTACTTTTTCCTGAAAGAGCCTATCACCGGGAAAAAGGCGTGGGGAGTCGCGACCAGTTTCGCCGGTATCTTGTTCCTGATATTCAACTCCGTTCATGCGGATGGAGGTTCAGCCTCATCGCCTCTTGGAATCGCTCTCCTTCTTTTGAATAGTTTGAGTTTCTCGCTGTACCTTGGTTTTTTCCGCCCGTTGATCTCGAAGTACAGCGTCATAACTTTCATGAAGTGGATGTTCCTTTTCGCCCTGATCCTCTCCCTGCTGGTGTTCGGGAAAAGCGTTGTGACTACTGATTTTTTGGCCATACCAAATGCCGTACGTTGGGAAATCGCATATCTAATCTTCTTCGCCACCTTTGTGGCATATTTCCTTATCCCTCTGGGACAGAAATATTTACGTCCGACTCTGGTGAGCATGTATTCCTATCTTCAGCCGATTATCGCGACCATAATCAGCATCAGTGTGGGGATGGATTCACTGACTTGGCAGAAGATCTTGGCTATGTGTCTGGTCGTTGGCGGAGTTGTCCTGGTAAGCCGCTCCCGTGCGGCCGGGCAACCCAGATGAGAGTAATAATGTTATTTTAGTGATATGAGAATACTTCACAGTCTTTCTGTTTTGACCATTCTTTTCTTGGTCACGCTATGTTCCGCTTGCGCCCGGGAACCGATTCAAGGCGTCATCATCACTGGACAGAACAACCATAACTGGCCGGTCAGCCACAAGGCGATAAAAATGATTCTTGAGAATTCAAGACTATTCAAAGTGGATATCGCGGTGTCTCCCGCGGCAGGAGAGGACATGTCTTCTTTCGATGTGGATTTCAGCAAGTACGCGTTCGTTTTCCTCGACTATAATGGAGACTCTTGGCCGGAGAAGATGAACACCGCCTTCTTGGAATATGTCAAGAACGGTGGCGGTGTGGTAGTTTATCATGCGGCGGACAACGCTTTTACCGATTGGGATGAGTACAACAAAATAATCGCCCTTGGCGGATGGGGCGGAAGGGACGAGAATTCGGGACCTTATGTCTACTGGAAGGATGGGGCTCTCGTAAAGGACACTTCTGCCGGTTCAGGTGGTTCGCATGGTGCCAGGCATGAGTATATCATGAACCAAAGAGTCACCTCGCACCCTATTGTCGATGGCCTTCCGGAGCGATGGAAGCATGCCACTGACGAGCTTTATGACAGGATGAGAGGTCCGGGAGACATCAAGGATCTCCTTTACACGGCATATTCCCCGACAGAGAAGGGTGGATCGGGTCGCGAGGAACCTTTGGCCTTCACTGTGGAATATGGTAAGGGAAGGATATTCCATATTATGCTTGGCCATTGCGGTGACACCTTGGAGGATAATCCCGCTATGCAATGTGCTGGTTTCCAGACGCTTCTGCTTAGAGGTACCGAGTGGTGCGCCACTGGAAATGTCACTCAAAAGGTTCCCGCTGATTTCCCGACGGAGACGTCAGTTTCTCTACGCAAGGACTATAAACAGCATTAAATCACATTTTTTTCGTGCCTCCCGCGCAATATTCGCGGATTTCGGTGTTTATATAATAGATGAAGGCTAAAATCTCAGATACATCCAGACTGCGGATCGGGGTTGACGGCGAAGGAGTTACCACCCTTGTCGCCTTCATGTTATGTCCGCTAGCTTGCGAGTATTGCCTTAATCCGCAGACTCTTTCGGATTCGTATCCGTTTAAGGAATATACTCCGGAGGAGCTTTATATGGAGCTGCGCAAGGATGAGCTTTATTTCTTGGCGACAGGGGGAGGAGTGACATTCGGCGGAGGGGAACCTCTTCTGAATCATCAGTTTATCAAGGAGTTCCGGAACGTTTGTGGAGATCAATGGAAGATTAATCTTGAGACCTCGCTGAATGTTCCGTCATCTTTTCTCGAGACCGTCATCCCCGTGACCGATGAGTATCTGATTGATATCAAAGATATGAATCCGGCCATCTATAAGAGCTATACGGGGAAAGACAATTCCCCGGTCATTGGCAATTTACGGACTTTAGCTGAACGTGGCTTGGCCGGGAGATGTGTAATCAGGATTCCGTTGATTCATGGGTACAACACTCCGGAAGATGTGGCCAGAAGCGAGTCCGAAGTGGTTGCTCTTGGTTTTGATAGGATTGATAAATTTGAATATGATATAGACTATGCAAAGAGGAAAAGAGATTTGCAAAATGCTTAAGGAGATCCGTCGCCGGATCGCTATGGAAAACGACATTGAGTTCGTCACCTCAGAATGCCGCCACAAAGGTTCCTGTGCCGGAACCTGCCCTAAATGTGAGGCTGAGGTCGCTTATCTTGAGAGCCAGTTGGCCGCTCGCAAAAGACTTGGTAAAGTGGTGAAAGTGGTAGGCTTATCCATGGGGCTTGCCGCTCTCGCGCCTGTGACATTCACTTCTTGCCACCCTCATGACGGGGATATGGAAGTCTTACAGGGAGATATTGCCGCCCCTAATCAACCGAATGATCAAGAACCGAAAAAACTCGGGGGCGATGTCGCCATCGCCCCCGATCAAATCTTGGAGTAGTTGTTCTATTTCTTAGCCGGACGCTTATAACCGTCATTAGTGGCGCGCTGGGCCATAGTCTGGATACGCCTCTCTGTTGACGGGTGATCTGAGAATATCTCCGAGACAGCTGAGCTGGACGACGCGGCCTGCGTTCCCGCGGAGGCTCCGCCGTTGGAAAGGCTCAACAGTTTCTCGAAAGACATGGCCATTGCCCAGGGGTTCCTTTTGTGGGCGACCAGGAAGTCGTAGCCATAATCGTCAGCCTGAGCCTCTTGTTTCCTTGAGAATTTGGCGCTCATCAGAGCCTCTCCGAGGTCGCCGAGCTGAGAAGCCGTCAAGACAGCGATCGTACCTCCTGTCGACACCACGGCGTCCCTGATCGCTGAGTTCCTAAGAGCCGCCTTGTACTGCTTTAAGGAATGCTTCAAAGCCACATGGCCGATCTCATGGCCAACCACTCCGAGGACCTCGTCATCTGTCATCCTGTCGAGAAGCCCGGTGTAGATTCTGACGCTTCCGTCAGCGCAGGCGAAAGCGTTGACGTCGTTTGTCTGGTAGACCTTGAAATTAAGAGGAGTGCCATCGACCTCGGTGATACCCTTGGTGAGATTACGCACCCTTTTGACATAGGCGTTGCTCTCGGGCAGGACGGGGCTCTGGGCGTCAAGCTGGGCGACGTACTGACTGACATATGCCTTCATCTGCTCATCAGTGACAGTAGCTGCTTGGGCGATCTTGGCCCCGCTGGAAAGAAGATACGCGGGATTGAAATATTCGCCACAAGACATCAGAAGCATGGCTGAAGCCAGCAATGACAAAATCTTTTTCATATCAGTGATTCTATCGGTTTTTCCGTTTCAGCAAATATAATTATTTGTTTGACAAACACAAA
Organism: uncultured Bacteroidia bacterium; assembly: GCA_902785575.1. Lineage (GTDB taxonomy): Bacteria > Bacteroidota > Bacteroidia > Bacteroidales > UBA932 > Cryptobacteroides. Next base: position 41,677 of record CACZZF010000022.1, read on the forward strand.
AGATGCCAGTTAGGCTTATTCGATTCCCAATGTCACAAATCCACCTTCTTGTTCTCCGCGATCGTGAATCCGACGGAGTGGGAATTGCCGGCATCATCCACAACTGTGACTGAGTGTCTGCCGGGGGAGGGGTTGAGCCTCATCTGATGGATGAATCGTGTTTGTCCCATATATTCATTGTCCAGATGCCAGAACACGGTGCAGTCCGGAGACCTATGGGCAAGGTTGAAAGTCACTCCGGCGATGCTGCCGTCAAGTTGCCTTGGGATATATATGATCGCGCCGCCTTCCGGATAGATGAATTCCATAGGGGCGTAGTCCTCCTTGTTTGCCGGGATGTATGGATCGTATTCAGGGTGGTGCTGCCGGTAGTACCACTCCATCGAAGGAGGAAGTATGAAGGTCCTGATGCCGTCCAAGGTCTTGTGGTAGGGGCAAGGCTCCGTTCTCACGGCTTTCTGCGGAAGCATCAGAGTGTCAATACGATCGCAACTTGGCCCCGCGAGATGGCCGGACACATGACAGACCTCCATCTGGATATATTCCCCAGGGGCCGGCTCCTTGAACCACCCGTTAGCGGCATAAGCGTTTTCCTCCTCCTTCACGGGAAGCATGTTGAATATGTCGAACATGACCGGACCGGCAGTTCTCGCTCCAGTAAGACCCGGGACTCCCTGTCCCTGGGCGTTCCCGGCCCAAACACCGACAGCATAGTCAGAGGTCACCCCAACAGCCCAGGCGTCACGGAAGCCGTAGCTGGTACCGGTTTTCCAAGCCACCTTCTTCAATGAGCCGACCAGCCTCCAGTCCATCTCGTCCGGGCGGTTGACTTCCTTAAGGGCCTCGAAAGTGTGCCAGAGAGCGCATTTGTCCGTGAGAGGGAAACCGTTAAGCCTGTCCCCTTTACGTGTGGTCTCACGGCCTGTGGCTTGATAAGACGCGGACATCTTTGAATACATTGAGGTGATGTCCAATAGAGTCGCCTCTCCGCCGCCAAGAATTAGCGAAAGTCCATAGTGTGACGCGCTTTTGGTCAAAGTGGTGAGCCCGGCTTTCCTCAATATGTCCAGGAATTTCGGTACTCCGAACCTGCGGAGCATGTGGACAGAAGGAACATTTAACGAGCGAGCCAAAGCTTCAGAGGCTGGAACCGCGCCGGAAAACTCCCGGTTGAAATTCTGAGGGGAGAAACCATTCAGATTGACAGGAATGTCTGGCAGAAGAGTATTCGGCAATATCTCCCCATCTTGCAGAAGTGAGCAATAAAGTATTGGTTTCAAGATACTTCCCGTACTTCTTGGAGAACGGGCGATATCAACATCGGATCCTGGTCTTTTACGATCCGGATCAGCGTTGCCGACATATGCGAGAACCTCTCCTGTACGTACGTCCATCACCACTGAGGCCAGGTCGTTTATTCCTGTGATTGAGAACTCGTCATTCCATTGGTCGGTGACTTCCTGGACCTGTCTCTGGAGATGGATGTCGATCGTGGTCCGCACCCTTTGCCCCCTGGAAGTCTTGGAATAGTATTCCACTAAATGGCGAGCGTCTTTGGGGAGGGCCACTGGTTCTATGGGAAGTGGCTCATCAAGAGCAAGTTCCAGGTCGAGATCGTCCAGCTTGCCTCGCTTGTGGAGGTCTCTTAGCAAGCGGTTTCTTTTCTCGAGCAGCCTCTCCCTGTTTTTCCCGGGATGTATGTCCGCGGGAGCGTTGGGCAGCACCGCGAGCGTGGCAGCCTCTCCCCAGGAAAGTTCCTCCGGTGGTCGGCCGAAATATCTCCAGGAAGCGGCCTCCAAACCGACCACGTTCCCTCCGAATGGGGCGTGTGAGGCGTACAGGGCAAGGATTTTTCGCTTTGAATATCTCAACTCAAGCCTTGTGGCCAGGACCGATTCTATGATCTTTTGCCAAAGGGTTCTCTCCTTGCCCCTGGAAATCCTGATGACCTGCATCGTGATTGTGCTTCCGCCGCTGGTCACCTTGCCGGCCTTGATATTCCCTATGGCTGCCCTCACAATTGACACCGGATTGACTCCAGGATGGTAGGGGAACCACCTGTCCTCGAACTCGATAATGGCCGCCTTGAACTTTTCGGGGACATTGTCTGACGGAGGGAACCTCCATTGCGCGTCAGAGGCGATTCTCGCCCCCAGCAACTCTCCGTTCCTGTCCTCTATGACAGTTGAGTAACTTGTGCCCTTGAATATATTTCTGGGCAGACATAGGAGGTACGCAATCAAGATGGCGGCGACCAAAATGATTATTGGTCGCCGCACATTCTTTGATCGGACCTTCCAGGCCTTCATTTATTGAGCTGTGACCTTCGCTGTGCCGGAGGCTGAGTTGGCGCTGATGTGGGCGTCGTAGAGAGCCTCGCACTTGACGGAAGGAAGAGTGAACTCACCCTCGTAGGCAGCGTGCATCTTGATCTTGAAGGTCTTGCTTCTGCCTCTCGGGAGGTCGAAGTACCATATTACCCTGTCGTCACGGATGTCACGGTAGGAATATGATGAAGTTGAAGGACCTGAACCGAACAGGCGGTCGTTGAATATCTCCCATCCTGAAGGCACCACCTCGGTAAGAGCGAGGTTGGTGTAGTCCCTCATGGCGCTGGTGTTGCCGACCGTGATCGTGACTGTAAAGTCAGTTCCCTGAGGTATCTCGTTGGGATTGAGAACTTTGCCTCCGGATGAGGTGTAGGTGACAGTCATGTCCAGCCCATTGTTCCTGGCTTCGTTCCTGGCACCGAATTCAGGCACTGTGGAGGTGATGAGGGTGGCGTAAATGACTCCATTTGAAGTGTTCTTCACATCCGCTCCTCCAGCCTGCGTATCGAGCTCGATGCCGGCGACAGACTTGGCGGTCTTGACTGGCGTAACCTTGCCTGACTGTGTCACATCAAATGTGAGATTGCCGGTGTTGACCTTTCCGGCGAGACTGGACATCGCCTTGGTGGCGAAGGCAGTCTCCTGAGTCATATACCATCCTCCGGACATCGCCTTGGCGACTTCCTGCGCCACATCCATAGCGGACGGGATATCATCGATGAGCACGCTGGTCTCAAGGGCGACCGCCTTGTCGCGAGTGGATGAACCGAAGGTCCTGCCTGACTCGGTATATTCGGCGAAGTCTGTCTTGAGATTAGCTACCATCTCCTTGGCGATATTCTTCTTGCCTGCCACAGCGTATGCCGAGGCGAGCATCCAACCAGCCTGTTGTGAGAGGTTCTCACTCTCCTTCAGGCGGTTCATGGCACCGTTCTCGGGTTCGCCCTTAAGCGCGAGGGTGTAGAGCCTGTAGGCCTGCTCGAAGTCCCAGAGAGGATATTCCGGATTGGCCCTGTAGTCCTGTACGGCCTTTTTCTGGAATCTTGCCCAGCTGGCGAGAACGCCCTTGCTGACATTGAATCCGTTCTGGGAAGCCATGATCATGAACTGTCCGGCCATCGAAGTGACCCAGCTGTTGGCGTCGGGTGAACCCGGCCAGTAAGCGAATCCTCCGCTGCCTAACTGCCTCTGGTAGAGCTGCTGGAGAATATCAGGAACGAGTTTCTCGGCTTCCTGTCTCTTCTCGTCCGGCAACATGTCTTTGATGGAGACGAGGGTCATACCGCGGGAGGCGAGCTGCTCACTGCAATTGTAGGTGTAATCCTTCATGAACTTGTAGATACCCTCATAATCCACTGAAGGGAAGCTGGCAAGCTCAAGTGAAGCCCATTGCTCGGGACCGGCGGTGAACGGTGAGAAGCCGAAGTGTTTGCTCTCGCCCTTGCCGATCATGGATCTGGTGATGTTGACTGTGGCAGGGTTAGGGTTCCTGACCATAATCTCAATCGTGTCTCCAGCCTTGTGGCCATTGCCGTCAGCGGTGACAGTTACCTTCGCTACACCTTCGCCGACAGCCTCGAGAGCGAACTTGACAAGTTTGTCGCCAGGTTTGTCGAAACTCAAGGAAGTCTTGTCAGATCCCGTGATCTTCAGAGGTCCCTCGACCTTGACACTGACATTGGCGTTCTTGACTCCGTCTTCGAGAGCGAATACATTGACAGGCAGAGTCACCTTCTCACCTGTGCCGATAACCCTCGGGAGGGTAGGAAGAACCATGAGAGGAGACCTGACCGGTACCGTCTTCTCAGCGTTGCCGTACTGGGCTCCATGGGCGGCTATAAGCATAACCCTGACGCTACCGACGTACATCGGGAGGGTGATCTTATGAGTCGCGGATCCATTCTGGAGAGTGAACGGTCCGATGAACTTCACGACCGCGTTGAAACGGTTGTCTTTCTTCGCTCCCACATTCACGCTCTCGTCACCACCGATACTGAACATCGGGGAGAACCTTCCGCTGTACGCTCCGATGACATAGTCATAAAGATCCCATGTGCTCACTCCGAGCGCCTCCCTGGCATACATGGCTGACCAAGGATCAGGAGTCTTGAATCCGGTCAGATCCAGCAGACCCTCGTCCACGATTGCCAGAGTGTAGGTCATAGGCTTTCCGGAGCTCTCTTTGATCTTTACCTTGAATTCCTCCTCGGGACGCAGCACGTCAGGCATCTCGATCACTGGCTCCAGATGAGAGTTCTTGTCATTGACAAGGATCGGCTGGACGCCGTAAAGCCTGATCGGGAGATCGTTGTCCGCCCTCTCATGAGGTTGGAGCAATGTGATGTGGATGTAGAAGTTAGGCGCCATCTCAGGAGTCACCTTGAAGGTGTAGGTCACGTCGCCCTCTCCTGAGGTCTTGACCCATTTCCTTGACAGGACAGCCCTTGAGTTCTCGAGGGATACCAATGCCTGGCCCTTCGCGGCGGCGGGGATGTAGACTGTGACCGTCTCTCCGACTTCATAAGATTCCTTATCAGTGGAGAAGGACAGCATAGACAGAGCGTCAGGATCTGATTTAGAGGACCTCCCACGGTAGGCGGGCCAATCGACATAGAAGATGTCGCCAGAGAGGTGACCGCTGTTGGTGTCCTTGACTATGACAAGGTAACGGCCCCATTCCGGATAATCAACCCTGAACGGGATAGAGCTTCCGTTCTTGGCGGATTTCATTGAGCCTGAGGAGATCAGCTCGGCGGAAGAGCTGTTGACATAGGAATCAAGGCTCTCGTTGCGGCTTTCCCACCACCAACTCCATTTGATCTTGTAGACTGAATATGTGAGGTTATCCCCGGCGATCGAAGCGCCGTCCTTGTCGACCACGATGACATCAATCTTATAGTCCTTGTCAGTCTCAAGCCAGTGGCTGTCGCCCTCCCTTGGAGTCTTGACTCCGACATAGGCTGTGTAAGGGGAATAGGGCACTGACATCGTGTTGAAACTGATGTCGCCGCCCGGCTCCTCGACTGTGGTGACAAGATCAGCTGTCATCATGCCGGGAGCGCCGTTTGCCTTGGGTGTCTCCACGTTGATCCTGAGTTCACCATTCTGGTCAAGCTTATAGTTGACTAGCTCGTGCTCACTCCTTGAGAAGCTGGACATCGGTGCCCTGAAGCTATAGCCCTCATATCCCTTGAATGTGGACGATCCGGCCCTCAGGGTCATGTTGACCTTGGCTGTCAGTCCGGAAGCGGGAGGTCCGGTGAGCCAGTTGGAAGAGAGGAATATCGGAAGTCTGCTTCCGCCCTGGATTGCTCCCTCGCCGAGATCGAGATTGATCTTGAGTCTGTTAGGCTTGACACTCTCGATGCTCAGGGACTTGTGGAAGGTGGCGCCGCCGATCTTGAAGTAGGCGTTCCAGTACCCGGTCGGGTCATCATCCTTGGTGGGGATATTGAACACGTAGAAGCCGTCTTTGCCGTTTCCGTTGACGTTCTTGGCATAGAAACGTCCCTCAGGGGTGTAGAGCTCCATGACAGCCGGATGGTTGTCAGGAATCTTGTCCTCCTTATCCTCAAGGATGAGGCTCACATGGAGGGTGTCACCAGGACGCCACACGCCTCTCTCTCCATATATGAAAGCCTTGAGACCCTTGTCCAGGACCTTTCCGCCCACGTCAAAGCGGCTCAGGGATTTCTCGTCACCTGATGTGACTTTGAGGTAGCTTGTGGCACCACCTCTTTTGGCGACTACCACGAACGGCTTCCCGGAGAGGGACACCTCTGCCATTCCGTCAGTCCCGGTCTTGGCATATCCTATCTCCTTGAGCTGGTAGCTGTAGACATAAAGCTCGGAGTTGAACACCGGCTCAGCTGTGATGATGTCGCTGACGCTGACCCAGATCTTGTCGCCTCCGGAGTATTTGGCGATGACTCCTAGGTTGGATGTCAGAAGGTTGACGGCGGGGAACTTGTCGTCATCCATGTAGTAAGTGGGCTTCATGGGGTTGTCCCTGTCTTCCCACTCGTATTCATCCCAATCGTAGAATGACTCGTAGTACCATGGTGAAGGGGTGTCCCAGTTGTCGAAGTCCTCGTCGGCCTCATCCGCGGATGACAGACTGACAAGCTCGTTGGTCGGTGTGCCGCTCTTGAACTCAACCGCCTTGCCGTAGACTGAGTAATCCTGCTTGAAAGTGATTCTCACACGGTAGATGGCGCCTGCCTCCTGCTTGAACAGGCCGGACAGGTCGACGCTGTAGTCCTGCCATTTGTGGAGGTTCTTGGAAGGATCTGAATCCAGTCGCACACACCTCTTGTATACAAGTCTTCCGCTACGTCTGAGAGAGTTGTCTCCATCCAAGTCATTGTCCTGCAGGAACATCAGGACATTATCCTCGTAAATCTGGATGACCTTGATGTCCACGGCGTTGAGGTTGACCGCCTTGAACGGGAGGATCAATTCTTTTGAATTGGGGAGGATGGTTCCGGATAGCGGAATCTCCACGGCCGGTTTCTCCTCAGCCGCGGTGAACGACTTGCTGAAATCCGTTCCCAGTTTAGCTCCGTCAAAACTCTTGACGGCACCGGAGACAGTCAATGTCAACGGACCGTCCTCGGGATTCTCGTAAAACACTTTGACTCGTGCATTATCCGACTGGAGATAATACCTGCCGACTCCATCCAATTTGAACAAGCCGGAATTGTCGGCGATGTCCTCGATAGGATTGGAGAAGAACACACTGATATACGGGTCCTCTGCCTCAACCCTTTCGGCACTGACAATCCTGAAACCTGCCATAGAAGGGATTGTGGTTTCGATCTTGGAATCGGTCACAAACCCTGTGTCATCAGATTTCATCGTGATTTTCAATAGGTTATCCCTGTCATTCCTCGTCAAGCCAACCAGGTCGAAGTGGTAGTTGAGCTGATCCTGGCCTGCCGTGACGGTCAGTTCCCCGGATTTGTCAGGGTAGCTGTAGTCTATCATCTTGCGGACCTTCTCGACCGGGAGAGCCTCGGTCAGAGCTATGGTGCCGCTGACGCTGGCCTTGTCCGGGGAGGCGGGGGTGATCGTGATGTCATCCAGCGACATCACAGCCTCCTTGATCGCCACCAGGAAGTTGAAAGAGAACTTGTTGAACTTCGACGATCCGACTTTCTGAATCTTGTCGAGCCTAAGCTTTCCGGTGTAAGCCTGGCCGGGTTTCAGCGCTCCGCTCTCAGGAATAAACTCGATGGTGCTCTGGGAGAGCCACCTGGCTGTTCCCTTGATAGCGGGGGTGAAGGTCAGGATTCCTTCCTTGATGTCAGCCCCGGGAGTCACATCCGGAATGTCCGAGGTGAGCTCCACGCGGATCGTGGACCTGTCGGAGATGATGCCCCCTGTGTAAGCTTTAATGAATGTGGCGAATTCCGTGCTCTGCCCCTTGCTCTTACCGAACCTGCTGCATGACGGAGCGATGGCCGCTATCGCGACCAAAGACATTACGGCCAGTACGGCCACAATTGTTTTCTTCATAAGTCACAGTGTTTATACCTTCAAATATATATATTTATTTCTGAATATTCAAACATTCTCGTGTCCTGTGACAAATTGTCAGTCGTCCAGAAGGTGGCACAGCCTTTGATTCCCATCTCATGCCTCCGGACGGGTTCCGGAGCATGGATATTAAACAACAATAAATCTTTATATCATGATTAAACCATTGGCAGACAGAGTCTTGATCGAGCCCAAGGAGGCCGAGACAAAGACAGCTTCAGGGATTTTCATCCCTGACACAGCGAAAGAGAAACCCCAACAGGGCAAGGTGATTGCCGTCGGTCCTGGAAAAAAGGACGAACCGATGGAGGTCAAGGTTGGTGAAGAGGTCCTTTACGGCAAATATGCCGGTACAGAGGTCACCGTCGAGGAAAAGAAATACTTGATTGTCAAGCAGTCAGATATTCTGGCTATTCTATAATGAAAGGAGGATACAATTATGGCAAAAGAGATAAAATTCAACGTTGATGTCCGCTCCAAGATGAAGGAGGGTGCGGATGCTTTGGCTGACGCCGTGAAGGTCACCCTTGGTCCTAAGGGACGTAATGTCGTGATCGACAAGAAGTTCGGCGCGCCCCAGGTGACCAAGGACGGTGTGACCGTCGCCAAGGAGGTCGAGCTTGAGGACAGGTACGCCAATATGGGCGCCCAGATGGTCAAGGAGGTCGCTTCCAAGACCAACGAACAGGCCGGTGATGGTACTACTACCGCCACTGTCCTTGCTCAGGCTATCATCAATGTCGGTTTGAAGAACGTCACTGCCGGTGCCAACCCCATGGATCTCAAGAGGGGCATTGACAAGGCTGTCACCGCTGTTGTCGCCAACCTCAAGAAGCAGAGCAAAAAGGTCGGCAACGACTATTCCAAGATCGAGCAGGTAGGAACAGTCTCCGCCAACAACGACAGCACCATCGGTAAGCTTATCGCCGATGCCATGTCCAAGGTCAAGGGTGATGGTGTCATCACTGTCGAGGAGGCTAAAGGTACTGAGACGGAGGTGAAGGTCGTCGAGGGTATGCAGTTCGACAGAGGATACATATCTCCTTATTTCATGACCAATCCCGACAAGATGGAGACCGTCCTTGATGACTGCTCCATCCTTATCTGCGACAAGAAGATCTCCACGATGAAGGACCTTCTTCCTATCCTTGAGCCTATCGCTCGTGAAGGAAGGGCTCTCCTCATTATCGCCGAGGATGTTGATGGCGAGGCTCTTACCACTCTCGTGGTGAACAAGCTGCGTGGCACTTTGAAGATCGCTGCCGTCAAGGCTCCCGGTTTCGGAGACCGCCGCAAGGAGATGCTTCAGGATATCGCCACCCTGACCGGCGCTATCGTGGTGTCGGAGGAGAGGGGATTCACCCTTGAGAACACCACTCCTGACATGCTCGGTAGGGCTGAGAAGGTCACCATCACCAAGGACAACACCACTATCGTTGGTGGTTCCGGTGTGAAGGAAGACATCGCTGACAGGGTCGCCCAGATCCGCAAGCAGATCCAGACCACCACTTCTGACTATGACAGGGAGAAGCTCCAGGAAAGGCTTGGCAAACTCGCTGGTGGAGTCGCTGTCCTTTATGTCGGAGCCGGTTCTGAGATCGAGATGAAGGAGAAGAAGGACAGGGTTGAGGATGCTCTTAACGCCACCCGCGCCGCTGTCGAGGAAGGTTACCTGCCTGGTGGTGGTGTGGCTTATATCCGCGCCGCGGAGGCTCTTAAGAACCTCAAGGGTGAGAACGAGGACGAGACCACAGGTATTCACATCATCGCCCGTGCGATTGAGGAGCCTCTCCGCCAGATCGCCGAGAACGCTGGTGTCGAGGGTAGCGTCATCATCCAGAAGATCCGCGAGAACAAGGGCGATTATGGCTACAATGCCCGTACCGATGAGTTTGTGAACCTCTTCGAGGCAGGTGTCATCGATCCTACAAAGGTCGCTCGTGTCGCCTTGGAGAACGCCGCTTCTGTCGCCGGAATGTTCCTTACAACCGAGTGTGGTATCGTGGACATCCCTGAGAAGGAGCCTGCTGCTCCCGCGATGCCTGCCGGAGGGATGATGTAGTTTTATCATCATTATATTTATAGAGGTGAAGCCGTTTTGGCTCCACCTCTTTCTTTTTATGATTTAAAGTCGTAAATTAGTCGCAACTAAAACAATCTGCCATGTATATTGTAAACAGTTACGGTTTAGCAGTGTTCTTCTGCTTCGTGATCATGCTCTGCTGGGGTTCTTGGGGTAATACCCAGAAACTTGCCGCTAAGAGCTGGAGGTATGAGCTTTTCTATTGGGATTATGTCATCGGAATGGTCCTGTTCGCCCTTTTGCTGGCGTTCACTTTCGGCAGCATCGGTTCACAGGGGCGTCCTTTCATCACTGACCTTGGACAAGCCTCTGCGGCCAGTATAGGTTGGATTCTTCTCGGAGGCGTAATATTCAACGCTTCGAATATCCTCCTGTCCGCGTCTATCTCATTGGCTGGAATGTCAGTGGCGTTCCCGCTTGGGGTTGGTATCGCTTTGGTTTTGGGTGTTTTGAACAATTATAGGGTAGCCCTCGCCCAGGGTGCCAGCACAGGTAATGTGGCTCTTCTCGCGACCGGAGTCGCTCTTGTGGTGATAGCTATCATATGCAACAGTATCGCTTCGAATATGAAGGGAGGCACTGAGATGGACAAGGCCGGGCAGAAAAAGGGAATCATTTTGGCCATTCTCGCCGGCGTCATCATGTCATTCTTCTCGTCTTTCGTGATGAGGGCTATGGACCTCACGAACTTCGCCGCTCCAGCCGCTGGCAAGGTTACCCCTTACACTGCGATAGTCATCTTTACGGTCGGTGTCTTGCTGAGTAACTTTATCTTCAACACCATAGCGATGAAGAAGCCTGTCTCCGGAGAGCCTGTCTCTTATAAAGAATATTTTAAAGGTAATGCCAAGACTCATTTGGTGGGCATGCTCGGAGGTTGCATTTGGTGCTTGGGAACAGCCCTCAGCTACATCTCCGCTGAAAAGGCTGGAGCAGCTATCTCTTATGCGTTGGGTCAGGGCGCTCCTATGATCGCCGCAATTTGGGGTGTATTCGTATGGAAGGAATTCAAAGGCTCCCCGAACAAGGTATATGGATTGCTTGGCTTGATGTTCCTGTTCTTCGTCGCTGGTCTGTCCTTGATAGTTGTCGCAGGCCTGTAAAAGCCATTATTTGACTAACACGGGCCTGTTGATAACTTTTTTCAAAAAAAATTTGCAGGTTCCGGAAAAGATATTACCTTTGCACCCGCTTTTGAAAAAAGGCGGGTTTTTTAGATCATTGACAAGGTTGAAAGATTAGTACAAGCAAGTACCGAGATTTAAAATTAATCGAGAGCGTTGATTCCTTAAAAGGAAGCGTTGCCGGGTCAAGCTAAGATTTATAAGTGTATATACAAAGAAGAGTTTGATCCTGGCTCAGGATGAACGCTAGCGGCAGGCTTAACACATGCAAGTCGAGGGGCAGCGGGTCCAGCAATGGATGCCGGCGACCGGCGCAAGGGTGCGTAACGCGTGAGCGACATGCCCGTGACCGGGGGATAACCGATGGAAACGTCGCCTAACCCCCCATATGATTATCCATCGCATGTTGGATGATTGAAAACCGTGGTGGTCACGGATTGGCTCGCGTCTGATTAGCTAGTCGGCGGGGTAACGGCCCACCGAGGCGACGATCAGTAGGGGTTCTGAGAGGAAGGTCCCCCAC
>CACZZF010000023.1 GCA_902785575.1 uncultured Bacteroidia bacterium
GAAGTCGCCACTGTGGCTGACGGTGTTGTGACTGCAGTCGCACCCGGAACCGCGACGATTATAGCCACTACCGCCGACGGTGGAAAGACTGTGACCTGCACCGTGACAGTTAATCCCAAGCCGGTCCCAGTCGAGGGTGTCTCTGTCGAGGTTGAGGCGATCGAGGTTGCCGAAGGCGAGAATGCGTCGATTGTCGTTAAGATCACTCCCGAGGACGCCAGTGTAAAGGATGTGACTTTCGCTTCCTCCGACGAGGCTGTAGCCACAGTTGACGAGGAGGGCAATATCACCGCGGTTGCCCCCGGAACGGCGACAATAACCGTGACCACTGCTGACGGAGGAAAGACCGCCACCTGCGAGGTGACTGTCACTCCCAAGGTAGTCCCCGTAGAGGGAATAGCCTTCACCAAGGATCAGGTCTCAGTTGTCGAGGGTGAGAAAGTCCTGCTCTACGTGTCCTTCACTCCCAAGAACGCCACTGACAAGAGGGTGACCTGGTCGTCATCCGATACGGGCGTCGCCACAATTGACTCCAAGGGCAACGTGACCGGCGTGAAACCCGGCACAGCCACTATTACCGTGAAGACGACAGATGGCGGAAAGACCGCGACCTGCGTTGTGACCGTCACAAAGAAGCCTACTCCTGTCTCAGGAGTGACAATCAACAGGACATCACTTACTCTCACTGTAGGCGGTGGAGCGATACTTGTCGCGACAGTTTCCCCTGAGGATGCCACCAACCAGAAGATCGTGTGGAGTTCCTCTGACGAGTCTGTTGCCACTGTTGATGAAAATGGTGAGGTGACTGCCGTGAAGAAGGGTACCGCGAAGGTCACCGCGACGACCGAAGACGGCGGCAAGACCGCCACCTGCGACGTGACCGTGACAGACCAGCCGGTCGCCGCTACAGGGGTGACTCTCAACAAAAAGACCCTGTCGATCTATGCAGGCGAAAAGTCCCAGCTAGCTGCGACAGTCAACCCTTCCAATGCGACTAATCATGAGGTGACCTGGTCTTCCTCCAACACTTCTGTCGCCACGGTCGACAAGGCAGGCAATGTGACCGGCGTTAAGGCTGGCACGGCAACCATAACCGCCAAAACCCACAATGGCAAGACTGCCACCTGTACAGTCACTGTAAATCTCGCTTTCGGCATTTATTCTCTCGACGGGAATAAAGTGTTAAGTGAGAACGCTACAGAGAATTTCAAATTCAAGGTTGAGTCTGCCGCTACCAACGGTGTTGTCATCCTACCTTATGACTTGCGGAATAAAGCCATTGTCCCCAAGACTTCGACGTCTTCTTGCACGGTCTCAAATACCCAGTACGCGGTTGTCCAGAACGAGGGCAACGGATGGAGAGTCAGACCACTGAAGCCGGGCATAGTCACAGTCACCGTAAAGCATGGTGGGGAGGAGCATAAGTTCAAAATCAACTCCACTCTTGCCAATTATTCTTTGAAGGTTGCCAACAGCCCTTCTTTCCCTTCTATTATGACTTGCCCTTCATCGCTTACTCTCAATTGTTTGAATACTCCGAATGTCAAGACAGTTTACTTACGGCTCTATAATGAGGACGACAAGAAGTTCCTCACGGGCGAATTGTATTCCGTGACCGGCACGAATGCATATGTCGGATGTACTATCGCATACAATTCAGGTAATAGATATATTTCTGTGAGTGCAAACAAGCCTGGATCATATGCGAAAATTACGGTCAAGTATGGTACCGACACCTACTCGATAAGCCGGGAGGTCACAATTTATTCTGCGGTCAAATTATGGCTATCGACCTCCAGGACCAGCTATACTGCCGTATCATCCAGCAGCAATAATGCTTTCACGCTCAAGTTGAACGGGACACCTGCATCTCAGAAGTTCTACCTGTGGTACAATTCCACTGGTGGCAACACACCTACGGCTTACTATAGTGGAACTCCAAGCAGTGCCACTTGGCAAGACGTTTCTGGAAACAAAGACATCGTTAGCAGGTCGGCAGGATTTGAAAGCGGCCAGAATTCTAATATGTACATAGAGGTATCACGTAATTACCAAAACAAAACAGGCTTCTATCAATTCCGAATAAAATACAACGATGTATACGGTACGCTAACATCTGATCTAATTACCGTCAATGTGATTAATTAGCGATTTAACCTATTCAGCATCACAAAGCTGGCCCCTAGACGGGGCCGGCTTTGTGGTTTTCAACAACGCGAAAAAACAAACTGTCAAGGCTTTTATTATTTTTTTTTATTATATTCGCTTTCGATGTAAGAGGGAAAAGACTATTCAAGATAATCACTTTAACACATAGAACCATGAAAACGACTGTTACAAAGACCCTTATGGCCCTCGCCATGATGGCCATGTTCACATTCTTTGCAGGTTGCGGCCCTGACGAGCCCGACAATCCGACTCCTCCCACTCCGACGACTGTCGCCGTCACGGGAGTAAGCCTCAACAAGAGTTCCATGACCCTCACTGAGGGCGGGAGCGAGACCCTCACCGCAACGGTGGCACCCTCCAACGCCACTAACACTGGTGTCAGCTGGTCATCTTCCAACACCGGAGTCGCCACTGTCAACGGCGGCCAGGTCACAGCTGTCAAGGCCGGAACGGCCACCATCACCGTGACCACATCTGACGGCGGAAAGACCGCCACCTGCTCGGTCACCGTAGAGGCCAAGAAGGTCGCTGTGACAGGTGTCAAACTTGATTCCGAGACCCTGGAACTGATTGAAGGAGAGACCGGGACGCTCAAGGCGACAGTGGAACCCGCTGACGCTACCAACAAGACAGTCAACTGGACAACATCCAATGCTGAAGTCGCCACTGTGGCTGACGGTGTCGTGACAGCTGTAGCGCCAGGAACCGTGACCATAATAGCGACTAGTGTTGATGGTGGAAAAACAGCATCCTGCAACGTGACAGTCAATCCCAAGCCGGTACCCGTCGAGGGCGTGTCTGTCGAGATTGAGACAGTGGAGATTGTCGAGGGTGAGACAGCCGCAATTGTAGTAACAGTCACTCCCGAGGACGCCAGTGTGAAGGATGTCACGTTCTCCTCCTCAGACGAGACTGTCGCCACAGTTGACGAGGAGGGCAATATCACCGCAGTTGCCCCCGGAACGGCGACAATAACCGTGACCACTGCTGACGGAGGAAAGACCGCCACCTGCGAGGTGACTGTCACTCCCAAGGTCGTTCCAGTAGAGGGAATCGTATTCACCAAGGAACAGGTCTCAGTTGTCGAGGGTGAGAAGGTGCTTCTTTACGTGTCCTTTACGCCCAAGAACGCCTCTGACAAGAGGGTGACATGGTCATCATCAGATACTGGCGTCGCCACGGTTGACACAAAGGGTAACGTGACCGGTGTGAAGCCCGGCACGGCCACCATAACAGTGACGACCACTGACGGAGGCAAGACCGCCACTTGCGAGGTTACCGTCACGAAAAAGCCTACTCCTGTCTCAGGAGTGACAATCAACAGGACATCACTTACTCTCACAATAGGTGGTGGCGCTATCCTTGTCGCCACGGTATCCCCTGAGGACGCCGCAAACAAGAAAGTCGTGTGGAGCTCATCCGACGAGACTATCGCCAAGGTCGACCAGAATGGTGAGGTGACTGCCGTGAAGAAAGGTACCGCGAAGGTCACCGCGACGACCGAGGACGGCGGCAAGACAGCCACCTGCGACGTGACCGTTACCGACAAGCCGGTCTCCGCCACTGGTGTAACTCTCAACAAGACTACCTTAAAACTGAATGTAGGCAAGACAGAGCAGCTTGCCGCGACCGTGAAGCCTTCTGACGCGACCAACCACGAAGTGACATGGTCTTCCGACAAGACTTCTGTGGCGACTGTCGACAAGGCCGGAAAAGTGACTGGCGTGGCCCCGGGAACGGCGACTATCACGGCCAAGACACATAACGGCAAGACAGCCACTTGCACAGTGACTGTGGTGCGTTACGTGGAGAGCATAAAAATCACGAACTCAAGCGGAACAGAATTGACACTTCCGAGAGTCACTTGGTACGGCGGATCATCCTCCAATTCATATCAGTTTAAAGCTGTAGTGTCCCCTTCCAACGCCCAAAACAAGGCCGTCACATGGTCAAGCAGCAATACATCCGTCGCGACTATCGACCAGAACGGAAAGGCGACTTATAAAAGTCCTGGCACAACCACAATCAAAGCCACGGCCAAAGACGGCAGCGGAGTCAGCAAATCCATCACTTTCATAATCTATGAGGGAATCGCTGACAAAATCACTCTCACAAGCAGCGGAGGAACCGGTTCATTCCAGACAAGGGTCAACGGTACCTTCACTGTCACAGCCACTTTGTCCGTGCAAGACAGATGGACTCCACTCGTCAACGAAGTGACTTGGTCCCTCAGCTCAAATTCATCCGCAAGAATTAAATCTTACACTGCAACAACGTGCGTGATAGAGGGTATCGCGGTTACCACAGCCAGCTATCCTGTCATCTTGACGGCTAAGGCCAAGAGAGGCGACGCGACCGTCTCAAAACAGATCGCCATCCTGAATCCTCCGTATATCAAGTCTATTAGTTTACCATCAAGTATTAATATAACAAAGGGGGGCACTCAGGTGATCACCCCGACCATCACCCCTGTCAACGGTGATGTGATGGAGCTTTCGTGGGGTTGTTCGAATACTAGTGTCGTAAGAATTTCAAAACAGAGTTCAGGCAAACTTTCGGTCACCGGTTTAAGTGCCGGTACCGCGACAATCACTTGCAACGCTCCCGTGACTGGAGCATCGGCTACGACGAAGGTGACTGTGGTCGATCCCAACGCCATACAGTCAATTGATTTCACAAACTACTCGGTTTCTCCCGTGACTGGGACCCGAGCCATCACTGTCAGAGCCGGCTCCACAGTAAACGTCTCAGCTAATATAACCCCGAGCACCGCGGATAAAAGTACTCTAGAATGGAGAACCGCTAATAATGAATATGCGAAAGTGGTCAGTTATTCGGGTAATTCGTGCAAGGTTCTCGGCATTAAGAAAGGGAATATCCAGCTGATTTGCAGAGACACTGAAACCGGGAAAAGCGGCATGTTGGGTATTATCGTCCAATAACTCAAAGATTATTTATAAGAATCGAGGGTGGCCATGCGGTCACCCTCGATTTTAAATAGTGTATCGATTGCGCTACAGTCCCAACTTCTTGAAGAAGTCGTTGCCTTTGTCGTCGACGAGGATGAAGGCCGGGAAGTCTTCGACCGTAATCTTCCAGATAGCTTCCATTCCGAGTTCCGGATATTCAACGCACTCGATTGAGCGGATACTGCTCTGCGACAGCACAGCGGCCACACCGCCTATAGTGCCGAGATAGAATCCACCATGCTTCAGACAGGCGTCGGTGACAACCTTGGAGCGGTTGCCCTTAGCTATCATGACAAGGGACGCGCCATGATCCTGGAACTCATCCACATAAGGATCCATACGGTTGGCCGTGGTGGGACCCATACTGCCGCAAGGATAGCCTTCGGGAGTCTTGGCCGGACCGGCGTAGAGGATGGGATGATCCTTGAAATAGGCGGGCATCTCTTCACCGGCGTCCAGACGAGCCTTCAATTTGGCGTGAGCGATATCACGCGCGACTATGATGGTGCCGTTAAGGTTGACTCTGGTGCCTACCGGATACTTGGTGAGCTCGGCCCTTACGAAATCGATACCCTTGTCCAGGTCTATGACAATACCCTTGGGGCCTTCTCCTGGACGACGGTACTCTTCAGGAATAAGCTCTGAAGGATTGGAATCCATCTTCTCGATCCAAACTCCGTCGGAATTGATCTTGCTCTTGATATTACGATCCGCCGAGCAACTGACTCCCATGCCGATCGGACAGCTGGCTCCGTGACGGGGAAGACGGATAACACGAATATCGTGTGCCAGATACTTGCCGCCGAACTGCGCTCCGAGACCGATTTTCTGAGCCTCAACAAGGAGTTTTTCCTCAAGGTCGATGTCACGGAAAGCCCGGCCGGTCTCGTCACCTGTCGTGGGCAGATTGTCATAGAACTTGATGCTGGCGAGCTTGACTGTCAGCAGGTTCTTCTCGGCTGAAGTACCACCGATCACGAAAGCGATATGATACGGAGGGCAGGCGGCGGTGCCGAGGGAGCGCATCTTCTCGACAAGGAACGGCAGGAGAGTCCCTTCGTTCTGGATGGTGGCCTTCGTCATCGGATAGAAATATGTCTTGTTGGCCGATCCGCCACCCTTGGCGACCATGATGAAACGGTACTCGGTGCCTCTCACAGCCTCGATGTCGATCTGTGCGGGCAGGTTGCACTTGGTGTTGACCTCGTCGTACATGTTCAGAGGAGCGTTCTGGCTGTAACGGAGGTTTTCCTGGGTGTAGGTGTTGAATACTCCAAGGCTCAAAGCCTCCTCGTCTTCGAAATCCGTCCAGACTCCCTGGCCCTTTTCGCCATGGATGATAGCGGTACCGGTGTCCTGGCAGAAAGGAAGAACTCCCTTAACGGAAGTCTCGGCGTTGCGAAGGAACTGAAGAGCGACATACTTGTCATTCTCGGAGGCTTCCGGATCGTTCAGTATCGCGGCAACCTGCTCGTTATGCGCCCTTCGAAGCATGAACTGGCAATCGTGGAAACTCTGCTGGGCGACAAGCGTAAGCGCCTCGGGAGAAACCTCGAGAATAACCTTACCATCAGCCAATTTGGTGGTCTTGACAAGTTTCTCCGACCCTGGAATCTTGTAATACTCTGTCGTGTCCGGTCCCAACTGGAACATCGGAGCGTATTTAAACTTTGAACACATTATAATAAACTTATTAATCTAATAATAACAATTACATCTATTGGTTTTGTTTCCGGGTGGCTTTCTTTGCTTCCCTCTTGGCCTTTTGGGCTTCTTTCAAGGCTTTCCGCTCCGCGGCGAGTGCTTCCTTTGCCGCCTGTTTCTTCTCGAAGCTCCCTTTGGTCGTTATCAATACGACCCCATTGGCGCCTTGCGACCCATAGATGGAGGCACTTCCGTCCTTGAGGACTTCTACGGATTGAATGTCCATCGGGTTGATGGTGTTGATGTCCGAACAGGGAGTGTTGTCCACGAGGACGAGGGCTTCAGTGGGAGAATTGAGGGAATTCTTGCCCCGGATCTGAATCGTACCGTTTGGATTGACTTCCAGTCCGGCAACGCGGCCTCTCAAATAATCCGCGATGTTAGTGTAGGACGAAATAACCTTTTCGTCGACCTGGACCTTATCGATGGCATAACCAACGCTCTTGCGTGACATGGTCCCATATCCGACGTTGACTTCTTCGTCCATCCGGGAGGTAACGGGCGTTTGATTTGCTGGGCCACAAGCGCAGATAGCGACGAGGCTCACAAGGGAGATGAAGTACTTTTTCATTGTAGTATCTTGTAATACTCTGTCATGAATTAAATCATATTCATTACGGGAGAACAACCGGCTGGGCGGTAGGCGTCCACTTGCGATTTGACTTGGACCTCGACATGGTCTTCGCCGCTTCCCTATTCACCGCATCATATTCAAGGAAATTTTCGAAACTCGCGCTCTCGCCGCTACGGACCATTATCTGTTTGTAGATCGCCCAACGCGAAGGAGCGTTGAAGAACTCTATGTTCTCCCGCATCATGCTGTTGACCGAAGGCCTGTAGGTTCCCTTAGTATATAATGCTCCTCCCTCATGAATGCCGACCTCATCTTTGTAGCGGTCATCTGATAGGAAAGCGCTCCAGCGGATCTCCGTTGGCGAGGACGTGAAGTCTACATTGGAATACCACCCGTAGGTGTTGTAAAGCATGTTGTAATTATTCACGAGCTCCTTAGGGGCCGACTCGTCGTGAGACGCATACTCATCGGCGAGAAAAGCGAATCCGTGGCCACCCGCCTCATGGCGGAGTGTCGGACCGAAGAACTCGGGATCGTTGTCCTCGGCCGAAACATAAGCTATACCCGACTGAGTCCCCTGGTACAAGCTCGCCGTTCCAGACTGATGACGGGAATTGATCAACACTACAGTCAGAAGGTTGTCAACACTCGTTATCCCAGGAACTTTCAACGCATACTCCTCGCATCTCTCATTGTTGCCGCCCACATATGTGCCGTTTCCGAAATAAGTTTGAAGCGCCGTGGAATAACCGGAGCCTATCCTGTTGTTGAGAGAAACGGCCTTGACCGCATAGACATTAAAGCGGTTACGGAAGGTCTTGTAAGGTTCGATCTCAAAGAACTCTTCCATAGCGGTCTTCATCAAAGTCTCGTAAACACCGCCGGCCGCCATATCCTTGTCAGTGTAGCCGTCACCCATGAATACCACATTGATGCCCTTGCCGACAGCTGCCTTTTGCAGGGTCAGCACCTCACCGTCCTTCGAAAAGTCAGTGGAGGAATAAACCTCGCCAGGTTCTTCCGGGCCAAGCACAGTCTCAAGGAAAGGAATCAGGTCTGTCGACGCGATCTTCCCGAAACGGTTTCTTACAGGATCCGGGTAGTCTTCGATCGAGCTGAACAACACATGGCCATTCTGGTCATAAACCTCAGCATGGGGGGATGACATCATGAAAGACGAAAGATAATCCGGATAATAGTAGTTATACCAGATACCGTAGCCTTTTTCGTCAACCTCTTTCTTCTGACCGGCGAAGTCAGACCAGAGCATTCCCGCCCCACCTGATACAATGTCCAACTGAACCGTAGCTATGACCTCAAGGCCATCCTGCTTGTAGATGTTGTAGTAATCCTTCAGCCTGGGAAGCAATGCTTTTGAGAAGGTGCACCAGGGAGCCCACATAAGATAAACGGTGTACTTGTTGTCATGTATCACCTCATCAAAAGAAAACAGGCTCCCTTCCAGATCCTTCACACTACCTTCAGGCCAGAAATTACCGCCTGGAATCTCAATACCCGAGATGTCAAATCCATAGCCACTTTTTTGGACCAAGGCGCCTTCCACAAACCATCTCAAATGCTCATCCGTGTCGAGGAACGCCGGAGGGATTGTCCCGGAGAGACAGTTATTATTAATATTGAATTTATCCTCCAGTTTGACCCATGAATCATAGATGGAGCCGGTGAAATAATTGTTATTAATAGAAAGGTCCGTGATCTTGTCAGAGCTACCAAGGCTCTCTGGAATAGTTCCTGTCAGATTATGGTTGCTGGATATACTAACATTGCTCAACTCCGTCAAGCCACCGAAAACATCCGGCAAGGATTCGATTCCGGTACTTCTTATACGGAAATCCGAAAGTCTGACAAGCTTGGAAAAGGATTCCGGCAAGGTACCGGTGAGGTCAGGTTCATTACCTATTTGCAGATCGACCAGCCATTCTCCAAGATCTCCCAAGGACTCCGGAAGCTGACCTTTTAGTCCTTTCCCGCTGAAAACCACATGAAGCTCCATCCTTTCAGGCTGCATCCACACGCCTTCCCATTCGGAGATAGGCGCGTCCGAACACCAGTTCTTCTGCTTTTTCCAGTTCGGGCCGTCCATTTTATTATAAATGTCAATCAAGGTAGTCTTGATAACGTCCTTGACCGTAACGGAACATGTGGTCGAGACACCCTCCACGCTGACCGTCACTTTAGCGTTACCAAGCCCAACCGCCACGACATTCCCTTTGGCGTCAACAGTCGCCACCTTCGTGTTGTCCGAAGACCAGGTCAGACCATTGTAGTTGGCATTAGCGGGGCTGACCGCCGCTTTGAGAGCGACTGTGGAAACTCCGTTGACGTCCAAAACGACTTCCGTCTGATCCAAGGTGATTGACTCAACCTTAACGGGTGTGACTACAGGCTCTGGGTTTTGTGTTGGGACCGGCTCCTCCTTCGGGGTACATGACTGTAAGCATGACAAGCATGCGAGTGCTCCGAAAAGTGGAATAATAATTTTTTTCATAAAGAGGAGTTATTAAGTTATTGGTATTGGTATCTTTATAAATTAATCAATATCTTCCACGGGTTCTACGGTTCCGCCGGCACCTTCCTGCATAAGGTAGCGGCGCATGAATTCACCAAGATCCCCGTCAAGCACACCCTGCGTGTCGGCGGTCTTGTAGCCCGTCCTAAGGTCATTGACCATCTTGTAGGGATGGAGCACATAAGACCGGATCTGGGAACCCCACTCGATCCTCTTCTTCTGTCCCTCGATCTTGTCCTTCTCCTCCTGCCGCTTTTTCATCGCTATGTCATATAGTCTGGAGCGGAGAAGCAGCAGAGCCTTCGCCCTGTTCTTCGGTTGGTCGCGGGTCTCGGTGTTCTCTATGAGAATCTCCTCTTCTTTACCGGTATCAGGGTCTTGATAAAGATACCGTAGACGCACCCCGGACTCAACTTTGTTGACATTCTGACCGCCGTGTCCTCCAGCCCGGAAAGTGTCCCAGGACAATCTTGAAGGATCCACATTCACCTCAATGGTATCATCCACAAGAGGATACACGAATACAGAGGAGAACGTGGTCTGACGCTTTCCTTGCGCGTTGAAAGGGGAAATCCTGACAAGCCGGTGAACTCCATTCTCGGCCTTGAGGTATCCGTAAGCATAATCGCCGTCAAACTCGATAGTGACTGATTTGACACCGGCCTCATCCCCATCTTGGATGTCCGTGACGGCTGTCTTGTAACCGTTACGTTCGCCCCAACGGAGGTACATTCTCATCAGCATAGCGCTCCAATCATTGGCCTCAGTTCCGCCAGCGCCGGAATTGATTGTCAAGACAGCACCTAGATTGTCACCTTCAGAGCCGAGCATATTTCGCATCTCGATGGCTTCGATGTCCCTCAAAGCCACGTCATAAGCCGCATCAAGTTCCTCTGACTCAGGGGTTTTGTCAGTCTCGTCAGCGTTATTGTCCAAACTCTCTTTGGCAAACTCATACAACACCTCGAGGTCCTCAGTCTCAGAAAAAGCCTTATCGAAAGAGTTGACCCAGGACTTTATCCCATTAAGATTCTTCATGAAAGCCTCCGCCGCCTTGGGATCGTTCCAGAAATCAGGCGACTCCGTCTTTCTCTGGAGGGACTCCACCTGGCTCTTCTTTCCAGGAATATCCAGGCACGCCTCAAGAGTTCCAAGGCGCTCCCGCAGGGCTTCAATCTGTTCTTTAGTGGTCATTATCTAGTCGGCAGATTAGAAAGATCGGGCAGAGTTCTCTGGTTATTGATAAGTATTCCTCTAGGAGCCCCATGATCAAGCATCTCGGTGGGCAGAGAATTGAAGGAACGCTCAGGAGCCTTCGTATAAACCTTGCCGGCCGCCTTCAGGGCCGCTTTCAGCATTGTCTCATTCTCATCACCGAACTGGCATCCGTCAAATACCTCATCATCAACCTCAATGTCGACAGGAATGCCGTCAGGCATAGCCTGATTATGCCCGTTCTTATCCGCGAACGTGCTGACCATCACATAGATACCCCAATTATTGATTTTCGAGTGATCGACATTCATGCTGGCCGGATAAAGATTGTCCGGGGACATCATGTAACCGGCACAATACTTCCCATAGGTCTGTTGACCGATCAATTTGATATCCACATACGGAGTCAAGCCGACAATAAGTCCCTCAGAAGCCGACGCGGAACCATTGGTCACTATAACATACATTTTCTTGAGATCCAAGTTGGCGTCCGAGATGTCCTCGCTAATGTTATAGTCTTCGGTCTTATATTCGAATTTGGTCGAGAAATATGTGTTGAAGTCCTCATCAGCCCATGCGGTGGTAAGGGTTTGATTGAATACTTCGGTCTGGAAGACATCCCCGGCGACTACACTCGCATATGGAGCTATCAGAGAGGCAAGCTCGCACTCTGTCTTCACAAAACCGCCACCATTATATCTGAGATCCAGGATGAGCTCCTCAACACCCTTTTCCTTGAACTTCCGGAACACCACAGGAAGGGTCTCCATAGATTTGACATCAAAAGAGTTATAGACAAGGTAGCCCACGGTCTTCTCTCCTATCGTATAGGTCGTGTCGACAAGGATAGGATCCTCCCACATGTCCACAGCTGCCATGGAAACATCATACTCCACATCACCCAAGTATCCATCAGCTGTGAGATGGGAAACGCCAAGGGTCACATTAGCGGAATTGAAAGCGTCATAAATATTAGCTGATGTGATTTCCTTGCCATCAATCTTCATTATGATGTCACCTCTTTTCAATCCGGCCTTTTCGGCGGGACTATTCTTTGTGACATAGGTGACAATCAAGAAGTACACCCCCTCCTTATTCGAGATCCGGCCCGCCTGGAGGTCATAACCATACGTCAAGCCAAGCCCCTCCACGGAGTTGGTCATCGATTTCAAGTCATCAGTAAGCTGTGTCCAGTGATCGACCTCCTTATTGTTGGCATGGTAACGGATATCATGTACAACCGTTATGGGATCGGTGCAAGAATTAGGATCAAGTTTCCCAAGGTCGTTGTAAACCTCCTTGCTCCAAAGGTAATAAGTGGCCAGAGCGTCAATGGCAAACTGGTCAGCCTGCTGGATCTGCTTTGAAGGCTTGGTCGAGACAGGCGTCACAGGATCCTGCCCGTTATTGTTAGGGGTGGTATTATTTGTGATCGGATCATCCTTTGGTCCGCAGGCCATCAACGAGGCAAAAGCGAGCAATGATATCGCGAAATAACGGAAAACTCTTCTCATACTTTCTATCTCCATCTATAGTTATGGCTCGCAAATGAGCAAACACTATGCAAATTTAACATATTTATCCGGGATTATGAGTATCTTTGTGATATGATCGGTATTTTCGACTCCGGTTCCGGCGGTCTTTCCGTCTTGAGGGAGATTTTAAAAGTCCTCCCTCGGGAAAAGTATTTGTTCTTCGCCGACAACGCCTTCTGCCCTTACGGGGAAAAGACTCCACAATTCATCCAGGATAGAGGAAGAGCGATCACCGACTATCTTCTGAGCGAGGGGGCAGACATTATAGTCGTAGCCTGCAACACCGCCACTGCCGCCGCTATAGCTGTTTTGAGAAATGAATATGCCGTCAAGTTCATCGGAATGGAACCAGCCGTGAAACCAGCCGCTCTGAGCTCCGAGACCGGAGTGATAGGAGTACTGGCTACCGCTGGCACTCTAAAGGCTTCCAAATACCTCAAGACCAGGGGGTTATACGAAGATGACGTAAAGATCTCGGAGAGAGTCGGGAAGGGCTTTGTCGAACTAGTCGAGAGAGGAATACTCGATGGTCCGGAAGCCGAGGAAACCGTACGTCAAAGCCTCCAGCCACTCCTGGACGACGGGGCCGACAGAATAGTTTTGGGATGCACCCATTACCCCTTCCTGCGAGATGTCATACAGAGGATTGCCGGGCCGGACGTGCAAGTCATTGATCCCGCCCCGGCTGTCGCCAGACACCTGGTTCATGTCATGACGGAAGATGGCCTGATCAGAGAGGACGGAGGACCGTCCTTCCCGGATGTAAGGATAGTGGCCTCCGGGGACGACACAATCGCGAAAAGGCTTTACGAAACGATTATCAATAACCAACAATAATGCTAAACAATTCCTATTGCTCGGACAAGTACCAGTACACCATGGGAAAGTCCTTCTATGACACGGGACGCAAAGATGTCACTGCCGTTTTCAACATGTTTTACAGGAAAGCCCCGGAGAACAACAACTGGGCTGTGTGCAGCGGCACCGAAGAGGTCATCGAATGTGTCCTCAACCTAGGTAAGGCCGAACCATCATTCTTTGAGAAATTCCTTCCGGGGGATGATTATGCCGAATTCCGGAAATACCTGTCAACCATGAAGTTCACAGGTAACGTCTGGGCCATGAGAGAAGGTGAGATAGTATTCCCTAACCAGCCGGTAATCACAGTCGAGGCTCCGCTTATCGAAGCCCAGGTGCTCGAGACCCCGATACTTTGCATAATGAACCACCAGATGGCTGTCGCGACGAAAGCTTCCAGGGTCTGCAGGGCAACTGACCGACCGGTCAGCGAGTTCGGTTCACGCAGGGCTCACGGTCCATGGGCGGCGACCTTCGGAGCGAAAGCAGCTATCATTGCCGGATGCGCGAGCACCTCTAACATCTTGACCGGAGTGATGAATGATGTGGCCTCAACCGGAACCATGGCCCACAGTTTCGTGACATCCTATGGCAGCAGTGTGGAGGGCGAGCACAAGGCTTTCGTGGATTATTGCGATACTCATAAAGGAGAGAACCTGATCCTCCTTATCGACACTTACGACACGCTCAAGTGCGGAGTCCTCAACGCCATACGTTCTTTCAAGGAGTGTGGAATCGATGATAATTACGCTCCCGGCTACGGTATCCGGCTTGACAGCGGTGACCTCGCTTATCTTTCCCAGAAAGTCCGGAAAGTCCTGGACGCACATGGGATGAAAAAGTGCAAGATATTCGCCACCAACTCATTGGATGAATACCTTATCACAGACCTTGAGCGCCAAGGGGCCCGGATCGACGCCTATGGTGTCGGTGACGCTATCGCCACAAGCAAGGCCGCTCCTTGCTTCGGTAATGTTTACAAATTGGTCCAGATTGGTGGCGAGCCCGTCCTGAAGCGTTCCGAGGACACGATCAAGCTTATCAATCCTGGTTTCCAGATCACCTACAGGATCATCCAGCCGGATCCTGACCACGGGGAGCTCAACGAGGCTGACGTGACCTGTCTCAGGGGCGACTCTATAGCAAAGAAAATCGAGGCCGGAGAGGAATTCACGATTTTTGCCGAGGATGACCGCTTCAAGCACAAGACTTTCAAGGCCGGCTCATATACATGGCGCACCCTCCAGTTGCAGATAATAAAAAATGGTGAAGACTGTGCCGTGAGACACACACTGGCTGAGAAAAGAGCCTTCTACAAAGACACTCTCAACCATTTCAGCCCATCCGAGAGACGTCTCATCAACCCTCACTACTACAAAGTCGACATCTCCGAGGATCTCTACCAGACCAAGATTTCGATCCTCGAGACCCTCAACAAGGAGATTGCGGCATTCAAGATAGATTAAAGGACTCTCACGAGGCGTTCGAGCCAGAAGGCGTCAACAGAGTCGAAAGTGGCGAGCTCGTCGCTGTCTATGTCAAGGACGGCGACGATTTCGTTTTCCTTGAATACAGGTACGACTATTTCCGACTTTGACAGGGAGGAGCAGGCTATGTGGCCGGGAAACTCCTCCACATCAGGGACTACCACGGTACGTCTCTCCTTCCATGCCGTGCCGCAGACACCAGATCCATAACCTATCCGCATACAAGCGAATGATCCTTGGAACGGGCCAAGAATCAATTCTTTCCCATTCTCTGATGGAGCGCCGTGACCGTGGGAGGCTCCTGATGGATCCACATCTCCGACAATATAGAACCCGGTCCAGAAAAAGCCCATTCTCTCCTTTAGGAGAGCAGCGGCATTAGAGAGCCTGGCAATGAAGTCAGGCTCGTCCCCTAGAAGATGGCCAAGGTCACTGACCAGCCTCGGATAACGGAATATCTTTAGAGGCAGGTGGCAATAACCGTCAGGATTCTTGACCAGATAGTCCTGATGACGGCCATCGGCAGGATAGAAATTCCGGAGGGGCTCCAGTTCCACGGCCAAAGGGGCAGCAAGACCAGCTTGGATCTCGTCGAAAACCTTACGGGCGATATCCAAGTCAGCGGGATCAGAATAATAAACCCCTGTGCGATAACGAGTTCCCTCATCCTCACCCTGCTTGTTAAGGCTCAAAGGATCAATAGCGCAGAAGAAATCCTTAATGAGCTCGTCCAAAGGTAAGGCGTCAGGGTTATAGATTACACGGACCGACTCGGCATAGCCTGTCGTGTCGGTGTAGACTTGCTCATAGGTCGGGGACGGTGTATCACCATTGGCGAAGCCTACCTCGGTGTCCACGACACCTTCAATATTCCGGAAATAATGCTCCGCACCCCAGAAGCATCCGCCAGCAAGATAGATTTCTTTCATTTCCCGGCCTCCTCTTCTATAGATTCACGAACCGAACGCAGGTAGTTCCTGCACTGCTCAATCAAGGTTTTGGAGCGGCTTACTAGAGCCCCGATGTCCTCGAGGCTTGTCTTCGGGTCCTCAACCTTGACGGCGATTCCTTCCAACTCGGCCATCGCCTTCGCATAATCAAATTTCTCTTCTGGCATATTCGTTTTATATTAAATTTCAATCATTTACTCGTTACAGATCCTTCGCTTCGCTCAGGATGACAGCGTCTGGCGGCATGTTCAACAGAAGTGACGGTTCCTTTGACAGTGCCGTCGGAGAACATCATCTGGAAGGCATCACCGGGCTTGACTCCGGAGGCGGAGGACAGTTTGACGCCTCTGGCATCCAAGGCAAGGACATATCCTTTATCGAGAATACGCCTAGGATCGCCCGAGGTAATCTTCGCCTCGATCATCTCCAGGGCATGGCTGGCGTCTGAAAGGCGCTTGTCAGCGGCATGGAGAACACTTTTGCCCAGAAGATCAAGCCTCGAGAGCATGGCTGAGAATCGCCCGGAAAATGCCAAACGAAGCCTGGTCTCAAAAGACGAAATCCTTTGATCCTCAGCGATTAAGCAATCAAGGAAAAGGTCAGCCAAAGCAGTTGGAGTCTTCACGAAGGTGTTCGCCACCATGTCCGCCACATGGTAGTCCTTATCGTGGCCGATAGCGGTGAATACAGGGATCGGACAACGGGCGATAGCGGCAGCGAGATCATAATCATCGAAGCAAGCCAGATCAAGATCGGAACCGCCTCCCCGAATGATAAGGACGGCATCGTAGTGTTTTTCAGAGGCCTCAATCATCTCCAGGTCGACTATCATGGAATCCGCTGCCTGGTCACCTTGCATCAGGGCCTCGAACAAATCGACATCGAAAACAAAGCCATATTCATTCTCCAACAGATGGCGCCTGAAATCCCGCAATCCTGCCGCTCCGGGAGCTGAGATCACCGCCAATGAATATGGCAACAAACTCAGGCTCAACTCTTTCTGAAGATCAATCAACCCTTCTTTTGTCAGCCTCTCGATAGTCTCACGTTTCCTCCTCTCATTAGCGCCAATAGTGAAATCCGGATCGACCTCATCAATATTCAAGGAAAGACCGTAAACTGGATGGAAATTGACCTGGGACCGGAACAGGACATCCATCCCGACACCTAGAGGAGACCCGGTCACACTCTTGAAATACTCGTTGATATAGTTCCATCTGGCTGCCCAGATGGTCGCCCGAACCTTCGCCACGACCACTCCCCTTTCGCTTTGTGACAGTTCCAGGTAACAAT
This sequence comes from uncultured Bacteroidia bacterium, assembly GCA_902785575.1. GTDB lineage: Bacteria > Bacteroidota > Bacteroidia > Bacteroidales > UBA932 > Cryptobacteroides. Next base: position 17,285 of record CACZZF010000023.1, read on the forward strand.
GGCCGTTCTGCTTATGGCTGAGGCTGCTTATCTCGGCTTTCACCCACACTGGTGCCGGGAACGAGGTCTCGACCTCGTCCCTCAACATGGCGGTCAGCTCCGATAGCTCCAAGTATTCCAAATCCATCGTCAAACTCTCTATTCTCTCTTACAAAATTAACAAAAATCCACTATCTTTGCACTATGAGGATTTCCGAAGCAAAATTCGTTGGCAGCAGCCCCACGGTGGCGATGAAACCAAGCCGGAAACTTCCGGAATTCGCCTTCATCGGGCGCTCTAATGTCGGCAAGTCATCGCTTATCAATATGCTTTGCGGCAACAGCAAGTTGGCCAAGACCTCTTCCACTCCCGGAAAGACAAAGCTTATCAATCACTTCCTCATCAATGACAGCTGGTACATCGTCGATCTTCCGGGCTACGGATTCGCCAAGATATCAAAAAAAGAGCGGGAGGGGCTTAGGCTGATGATCAACGACTATATCCTCAACTCTGAGGAGATGACACTTCTTTTCGTCCTCATAGACTCGAGGCATGACCTCCAGAAAATCGATCAGGAATTCATCAACGGGCTCGGGGAGAACGGGATTCCTTTCGCAATCATATTCACGAAAGGAGACAAAATGGGACCTAACGCTCTCAAAGCCCAGATCGAGAAGAACAAACAGATTCTTTCCGAGCAATGGGAGGAACTGCCTCCGATGTTCGCCTCGAGCGCTGAGACCGGGGCCGGAAAGGAGGAAATACTTGATTATATTGAACAATATATATAGCCATGTACATCGAACACAGAATGGAATTATTCGCATGCAGGGCATCAAAGAACTTCGCATGCAAGGTTGTCGAAGGCTTGAACAAGATCGGGGAGCGTTACGGCGAGAAATACCATCTCGGCGAATCTGAAGTGACCCAGTTCAGCGATGGAGAGTTTGTTCCTTCATTCACGGACAGTGTCAGGGGTGCCACTGTATTCGTGGTCCAGTCCACTTTCCCGCCCACAGAGAACCTGATGGAACTCCTTCTGACCATCGATGCGGCTAAACGCGCTTCCGCCGACAAGGTTATCGCCGTCATGCCATACTTCGGATGGGCCCGCCAGGACCGCAAGGACAAGCCGAGAGTTTCTATCGGGGCCAAACTTGTGGCCAACCTGCTCACCGCGGCCGGAGTGGACAGGATCATGACCTGCGACCTTCACGCCGACCAGATTCAGGGCTTTTTCGATATTCCGGTAGATCATATCTACGCCAGCAGGGTGTTCATCCCTTACCTTAAATCCCTGAATATTGAGAATTTGGCTATCGCCGCCCCCGACATGGGAGGAGCCAAGAGAGCCAACGCCTACGCCAAGGAGCTCGCCTGCCCTGTCATCATTTGCCACAAGACCCGCGAAAGGGCAAATGTTATCGGATCCATGACAGCTATCGGTGATGTCGAGGGTAAGAACATCGTCATCGTGGATGACATGATCGACACCGCCGGCACACTCACCAAGGCCGCCGACCTCCTTATGGAGAAAGGCGCCGCCAGCGTCAGGGCATGCGCGACCCATGCGGTCCTGTCCGGCCCGGCCTACGACAGGATCAACGCCTCTTCCCTCACGGAAGTCTATGTGACTGACACGATTCCTCTCAGGGGCGACGCGGACAAATCCAAGATCAAGGTGGTCTCGATGACTTCGACTTTCGCCTCGATCATCCACAAGGTTTACAATTACGAGCCGATCAGCACGGAATTCATCTTCTAAAGCTTCCCTTGACCGATGCGCACACTCCTGGCGGCCATATTGATTCTCTCCATCGCCATCGCCCTGATGTGCGTGGGGATTATCGTTAAGGGTCGTTTCCCGGAGACGGAAATCAGCAGGAATGAGAATATGCGCAAGATGGGAATCAAGTGTGTCAACGAGGAGGAGAAGGAACGCTCCGGGCTGGGACGCCAGAGAAACAGCTCATGCACAGGCGTTTACACTGAAGCCTGCAAAAGCTGCGGATTATACAAAAACTGAACGATATGAGCTTGGTAGCGATAGTGGGACGGCCTAATGTAGGCAAGTCAACCCTTTTCAACCGCCTAGTGGGCATGCGTCAGGCGATAGTCGACGAGGTCGCCGGAGTCACGCGTGACCGCCATTACGGGAAATGTGACTGGAACGGGAAAGAATTCTCCGTGGTAGACACCGGCGGATGGACCAGCAAGTCGGATGATGTCTTCGAGGACGCCATCCGCAAACAAGTAGTGATAGCGATAGAGGAAGCCGACCTGATCCTTTTCATGGTCGAGGCCGCTACCGGAATCACAGATTACGATGAGCAGATAGCCGACCTGCTGCGTCGCAGCGGGAAGCCCGTTGTACTTTGCGTCAATAAGGTGGACTCGGGCGAAAAGATGTATGACACTTACCAGTTCTACAGCCTGGGTCTGGGAGAGGTCTGGAGCATATCCGCCGCCAATGGCAGCGGAACCGGAGACCTTCTGGACGAGATTTTGAGAATACTCCCGGAGGACACACAGGCCGAGGATGACCATCCGGAACTGCCGCATATCGCTATAGTCGGAAAGCCTAATGTCGGGAAATCGTCTCTGACCAACGCCTTGCTCGGCGAGGAAAGGAATATAGTCACACCGGTGGCTGGTACCACAAGAGACTCTATCTCAACTCGTTACAACAAGTTCGGACACGATTTCATGCTCGTGGACACCGCCGGAATGAGGCGCAAGACCAAGGTCAACGAGGATCTTGAGTTCTACTCTGTCATGAGGGCCATCAGGGCTATCGAGCACGCCGACGTCTGCATCCTGATGATTGACGCCAACGCCGGCATGGAGGCTCAGGACATGAGCATATTCAACCTGATTGTCCGTAACCGGAAGGGATGCGTGCTTGTGGTCAACAAGTGGGATCTCTTCACCAAGGACAGCAACACGATGAAGGAATATACCAAGGCCCTTCGTGAGCGTATCGCACCCTTTGATGATGTCCCGATCATATTCACTTCTGTCATAAACAAACAGAGGATTATGGACGTGCTCGATGCCGCGGCTCATGTCTACGAGAATTTCTCCCGCAGGGTGCCCACCGCGAAGCTCAACGAGGCGCTCCTTCCTGAAATCGAGAATTATCCTCCACCCGCATGGAAGGGGAAATACATCAAGATCAAATACATAACCCAGCTGCCCACAAAATTCCCGGCGTTCGCGTTCTTCTGCAATCTGCCGCAATATGTCAAGGCTCCTTATAAAAGATTCCTCGAGAACAAGATCAGGGAGCATTTCGACCTGTTGGGTTGCCCGGTTCAAATCTTCATCAGAGCCAAATAGCCATGGAAGAATCTGAAGTCAAAAAAAATAAAACCGGTATTTTAGGAAACTGGATAGTCAGGAACCTGCTTGGCGCCGTGATCTTTTTCGCGTTGCTGGTGATCGGGGCGACTATTGCCCTAAGCGTTGTGACCCATCACGGCCAGAGCATCGAGGTTCCTGATCTGACCAGCATGAGCGTTCAAGAGGCATCCAGAGAGGCCTCCAAGAATCACCTTAGAGTCGAGGTTACTGACTCCATCTATGTCCGCAGGATGGAGAAGGGCGCCGTATACAGCCAGAACCCCAAAGCAGGATCTCTGGTCAAGAAAGGCCGCCGTATCATGCTGACGATCAACGCCAAACACGCCAAGAAAGTGAGCATGCCCAATCTTGTCGGATATTCAATGAGACAAGCCAAGGCGGAGCTCAACTCCCGTGGTTTGGCTCTCGGGAAACTCATCTATGTCAATGACATAGCCACTAACAACGTGCTCCGCCAAATCTACCGCAACCGGGAGATAAGGCCTGGGGTACAGATCGAGACCGGCTCAGCGATAGATCTACAGGTCGGACTCAATCCGTCCGACAACATGACTTATGTCCCTAACGTGAAGGGAATGAAATATATGAGGGCTGTCGACGCTATCCATGACAACTCCCTTAATATAGGCAGAGTCGTGTTTGACAAGACGGTGAAGAACTACACTGACTCGCTTAACGCGACTGTGTACAAGCAGACTCCTGCCGCCTCGAAGAGTCCTATCCTGATGGGATCCGATGTGACCATACAGCTTTCCCTGGACATCAAGGAAAACTACTAGCCGTGGATAAGGACCTCCCGATTATCGATCCAGAGGAAACTGATCTCCTTGAAGACGGAGAACAGGGGATGTTCGAGCATTTCCGGCTCAACGTCGATCCAGGCCAGACCCCCATGCGAGTGGATAAATTCATGGCCACTCACTTGGAGGACACCTCCCGTCACAGGGTCCAATGCGCCATAAAAGAGGGTTATGTCAGGGTCGGAGACAAAATCGCCAAGGCTAACCTGATTGTAAGGCCAGGGGATGTGATACGGTTCATGATGCCATACCGGCGCAGGGGAACCGAGATCCTTCCGGAAGATATCCCACTTGACATAGTTTACGAGGATAATGATCTTCTGGTAGTTAACAAACCGGCCGGTATGGTCGTCCACCCGGGACACGGCAATTACAACGGCACACTGGTCAACGCTCTGGCTTTCCATTTGGGGATAGACCCTTCGGCTCAACCCAAGGACCAGGAAGACGAGCGTATGGGCATATTGGTCCATAGGATAGACAAAGACACATCCGGACTTTTGGTAGTGGCCAAGAATGACGAGACCCAGATGAATCTTGCCAAGCAATTCTTCGAGCATAGTATCGAGAGGCTTTATGTGGCGGTCGTGTGGGGCAATATCAAGGAAGACGAAGGGACTATCGACGGGGCTATCGGAAGGGATCCTAACGACAGGCTCAGGTTCAAGGTCTATCCAGAAGACGATGAGAGAGCCAAGCATGCCGTAACCCACTTCAAAGTCCTTGAGAGATTCGGCTACGTGACAGTCGTGCAGTGCCGACTCGAGACCGGAAGGACCCATCAGATAAGGGTTCACATGAGCCACATAGGTCATCCTTTGTTCAATGACGAGCGTTACGGAGGTGCGGATATACGTAAAGGTACGATCTACGCCAAATACCGCCAGTTCATCCAGAACTGTTTTGAATTATGCCCCAGGCAGGCTCTGCACGCCAAGACTTTGGGTTTCGTCCACCCCTCCACAAAGGAGATAATGCGATTCGACTCCAAGATCCCGGAGGACATGGAGTCGATGATCGCCAAATGGCGTAAATATGTGTCATCCTGAGCTCAATCTGTCATCCTGAGCTCAATCTGTCATCCTGAGCGCCAGCGAAGGATCTAGAACATCGGTGGACGCCCGCCGCCAAAACCACCTCTGCCGCCTCCATGAGGCATTCCGGGGCCACCACCAGGGCCACCAGGGCCCATTCTCATCCCACCACCTCTACGGCCTCCGAAGGTTCCGAAACGATAGGTCAATGAGACTATCACGTAACGGCCGAGGGTGTTGCTCCAACTTTCCGTGATCACACCATTGCTTTCCCTGACTCCGATGTTCCTGGCCTGATCGAGAAGGTCATAGGCCTTCAGTGAGAGAGTCACTCTCTCTTTGAACAGGAGCTTCTGGAGGTCAACGTTGACAAGCATCGTGGGATCTATGTCCGAGGTATAATTGATATACCAGTTGTAAGTCGCGTCAGTCTTGAGTTTGAAGCCGGCTGGCAGGGTCCAGTTGATGGAACCGTCAACACTGTTGTTCCAGGTCTCAGTGTTGTTGACACCTCCAATGGCAGATGACTTCCCTTGGTTAACGGAATAGGTTATGTGACGGTAATTGCCGCTTGCGCCCGCCATGATCTCAATCGCGTCGCTACGATAAGTAAGTCTAAGCCTTTGATTGAATGAGAAGCTACGGGTCACGTTCTCCTTGAATATGGATGCCTTGGCAGGATCAGGATAATCAGCGAGGAATTCCTTGTACTTGGTGAAAGCGCCATCCTCGTTACGGTACTTGTCCATATTGATCTTCGAGCCGGCGTCTGTGTATGACGTTGACTGGTCGTAGTTGAGATTGGAGCTGGAGAATACCGAGAAATTCGACTTTGCGATCGGGGAATTGAAGAATATCCTGGCGCCGCCACTGTAGGAATTGGGGCCGTTGTAAGGAATGGAATAAGACCTGTTCTTATCGTCCCTGATAACTCCTGTCACGATCGGATTCTGGACCATACCACCATTGAGGTTGATGGTGAAGGATGTGAACGTCTTACGGTTCGTCATCCTGAACTCAGTGTTGATATTATGGTTGAAGTAAGGAATCAAACCAGGGTTACCACTGGAGATAGAGTTAGGATTCGAGTTGTCCGGAACCCTCATGAGCTGAGTGGTGGAAGGTTGTTGCGACCGCCCGCGATAGAATATCCTCATGTTGGTGGTCTCTCCCATGTCATACCAGAACATCGCGGTAGGAGCTATATTGACAACCGTCGTGTCGTATACCTCCTTGTTGGTCTCGTTGTGCATATGATTAGGCATGACTGAGAAACCCAACTGCGCATGTACCTTATCCTTTTGGTACTGGAGGTCGATCCCGGCGGTCTGATTATTATTCTTGTTCAGGATATTGCTCGAGTATGTCTCGTTCTTGACCTCTCCCCTAGGATCGTAAATCAATGATTTCTCACCGATCACAGTCGATCCGCTGTCATAGGCATCCTTCTGGGATGTGTTCCTGTTCCAAGCGTAGCTGTAATTCGCGGAAGCGTAAAAGCCGCCTCCGAGAGGCTCGGTATAAACCACTCTTCCTGACAGGGAAGCGTTCTTGGAAAGCTGGTCAATCCTCTGGTTGACTATATCCTGGGCATCTCCATCCCTGGAATTCCAGCTGTTGGTAAGAGACTGGTTGAAGCCATCCATCTGGTTATGGCTGATATTATAGTTTCCTTGGATGGACAAGGTTCGTCCTGGCATTCCCAACTTCTGGCGGAAAAGCAGGAAACCATTGGTCTGCCAGTTCTTGTTGTCTCCGGTATTGTTGGAGAAACCGTCACTGGAGTTAGTCAGCGTGTTGGAGCTATTGAATCTTTCAGTCGAGAAATCAGAGAACTGAAGATAATGGCCTGTACCGAAGTTGACCTGGGGTTGGAAGAGAATAGAGGTGTTCTCTGAGAACTTATGTTCCATCCTCATTCCGAAACGATGGCCATAAGAGGTAGTACTGTTCATTCCAGGATCATCTACACCATTCCTGGTGACCAGATAGTCTCCATTCTGGAAGGAGCGGTCGTACTGGGTACTTCTCTGCAGAACATCCCTTTGGGATTGATTGTAGACATAGTTTCCTCCGGCGTTCATCTTATCATCAAAGAGGTTCCAGGCGCCATTAAGTCCTGCCATCCATGAGGAGGTGATTCCGCTTCCTCCACCAAAGCCGCCGCCTCCACCAAAACCGCCGCGCATGCCGCCGCCTCCCATGCCGCCCATCATGCCACCCATCATGCCACCGGAGATGTCAGTGGACCCACGACCGTTAGTGTTGTTTCCGTTGAATATGAAACTGATATTGCTATTCTCGGTAAACCGTCCTAAGAACGCGCCGGATTGGTAACGAAAGTCATTGTCTTCAGCCAGCGAGGTAGTGGTCTTGGGTAAATCCTTTCCGCCTCCGGCGGAGACGCGGCCGACCAAGCCGTTCATCATACCCTTTTTGACGCTAAGGTCTATGATTTGCTCCTCGTTGCCATCCTCGATTCCAGTGAACTCAGCCTGCTCGGACTTCTTGCGGACAACCTTGATCTTCTCGATCATCTTGGCGGGAAGGTTCTGGGTGGCTATCTGGGGATCATCCAGGAAGAAAGTCTTACCTCCGATGGTGATCTTGGAAATAGACTCACCGTTAGCCGTGACAGTTCCGTCATCTTCAACCTCAATACCAGGGAGCTTCTTCAACAAGTCGATAAGCATGTCATTCTCAGTCGTCTTGAAAGAAGAAGCGTTATACTCGACAGTGTCTTTCTTTATTATAATAGGATTACCTGTGGCGGACACACTAGCGGCGTCGAGGACCTGCTTGTCCTCTTCCATCTTTATGGTACCGAGATCAAGGAAATTCTTGACCTCAATATCCTGAGTGTGCTCTTTATAACCGAGGAGCTCAGCCTTGAAGACATATTTCCCGTGGGTGACCTTCTCGATTGTGACTGTTCCGTCCGAGGAACTCAGCGCATATTTATAAGGCTTTGAACTGCCATGCTTTGATATGGAGACAGTGGCGAAAGGCACAGGCTCACCATTATCATCCTTAAGAACAGCCTTGACCGTGCTGCTGCTCTGCGCTGACGCGACTCCAATAACCGACATCACACCGATCAGGACCGCTATAAACTTTTTAAAAACCATATAAACTATTTAATTCAAACACTATTTTGACAGGAATAGTGCCCTCCGGTTTAATTCCAGAGCAAAAAAAAGAAAAACGAACAGGTCATTTGACCCTATCAGGATTCGCTTGTATAAATTTCTCCCAACTTGAGGAGGACTTGACTTTAGCAAGTGGGCTGGAAGTGGAATAATAATGACAAAGAGCGATAGCAAGAGCGTCAGTGGCGTCCAGATGCTCAGCCTTGATCTCGACATCAAGGGTTTTCCGGATCATCATCTCCACCTGCTCCTTGGATGCGGCTCCGTTGCCGGTGATGGCCTGCTTAGCTTCTCTCGGAGCATATTCATGAACCACTTCTATCCCCTGCTCCATAGCAGCTATCATGGCCGCTCCCTGCGCTCTGCCGAGTTTCAGGACAACCTGGGCATTCTTCCCGTAGAAAGGCGACTCAAGAGCCATCTCCGTACCATGGTAAGTCTTGCATACCTCACTCACGGTATCATAAATCTGACGTAACTTGGAATAGGCATCCTTTTCCTTGCGGATATCCAGGACGCCCATATCCACGAAAAACGGCTTCCCGTCCACGACATCGATTACCCCGAAACCAAGCAAGTTGGTTCCGGGGTCGATGCCGATTATAGTCCGTTTCTCCATCAGTATGAAGGAAAACTAGCAGATCTTGTCGAAGCCGGTGTAAGGACGCAAGACTTCGGGAATATTGACTCCGTCCTCAGTCTCGTTATCCTCAAGCAAGGCGGCCACAACCCTCGGAAGGGCGAGAGAGCTGCCGTTGAGAGTATGGCAGAGCTGGATCTTGCCATCTTCGTCACGATAACGCAGATGAAGCCTGTTAGCCTGGTAAGTCTCGAAGTTGGACACGGAGGAAATCTCAAGCCAACGTCTCTGGGCGGCTGACCAAAGCTCGAAATCGTAGGTGATAGCCGAGGTGAAACTCATGTCCCCGCCACAAAGGCGAAGGATCCTGTACTTGAGTCCAAGGCTGTTCACGAGCCTCTCGACATGGGCGACCATCTCATCCAAAGCGGCATAAGAATTCTCAGGTTTCTCGACCCTGACGATCTCGACTTTGTCAAACTGGTGCAGACGGTTGAGTCCCCTGACATCCTTTCCGTAAGATCCGGCCTCACGGCGGAAGCAGGGAGTATAGGCGGTGAGCTTCTGCGGAACCTGCTCATTCTCAAGGATTACATCCCTGAAAATGTTGGTCACGGGGACCTCGGCTGTCGGGACAAGATAAAAGTCATCCAGACCTACATAATACATCTGGGACTCCTTGTCAGGAAGCTGGCCGGTGCCGAAGCCGGAGGCGGCGTTCACAACCACCGGAGGCTCGACCTCCTTGTAACCGGCGGCCGTGTTGAAATCAAGGAAATAGTTGATTAGAGCCCTCTGGAGCTTGGCGCCTTTACCTTTATAGACAGGGAATCCGGCACCGGTGATCTTAACGCCGAGGTCGAAATCGATGATGTCATATTTCTTGGCGAGTTCCCAGTGAGGCAGGGCATCCTGCGGCAGATGCACCTCGGGGCCTCCCATCTTCACAACCTGGTTGTCCTCTGCGCCTTTGCCGGGAATGACAAGGTCGCAAGGAATATTCGGAAGCAGAATGATGGTCTCGTCCAGCTCTTTGTTGTTGGCGTCAGCCTTCGCGAGAAGTTCAGAGGATTTATTCTTCAATGCGGTAACTTCCCTCTTCACTTCCTCGGCCTCTTCCCTCTTTCCTTCCTTCATGAGGCCTCCGATCTTGGCGGAGAGTTTCTTCTGCTCTGAGAGCAAGGCATCGCTCTCAGTCTGGAGAGCCCTACGGTTGGAATCCAACTCGAGAACCTTACCCACGATTTCCCTGGCGTCGAAATTCTTGACCGCCAATTTCGCTATCACGCGCTCCGGATCATCACGGAGCATCTTAAGTGTCAGCATATTCTTTTATCTAATTGATCTTTCAAATAAAAAAAGAGGACCTATTCGATAACTCGAAGCCAGTCCTCTTTTCTTCTATCAATCCTCCGAGTCTAGTTCTCAAAAGGGATAACCGAGACGTAGGATTTGTCTTCCTTCTTCTTGGTGAACTTGACAGTTCCGTCTACGAGAGCGTAAAGAGTGTGGTCCTTGCCCATTCCGACATTCTTGTCAGGGTTGTGGACAGTACCCCTCTGCCTTACGATGATGTTACCGGCCTTCACGACCTCACCGCCGAATTTCTTGAGACCAAGCCTTTTGGACTGAGACTCACGGCCGTTCTTCGAACTTGATTGTCCTTTCTTGTGTGCCATAATCTGATGATTTTGAAATTAAGCGATAGCGTCGATGCGGATCTTGGAAAGCTTCTGGCGATGGCCATTGAGCTTCTGGAAGCCCTTGCGACGGATTTTCTTGAAAACGAGCACCTTGTCAGCCTTCGCCTCGTCATCGAGAACGGTGGCCTTAACGACGGCACCCTGAACGTAAGGATTACCGAGCTGGATCTGCCCTTCGGAGTCAATCAGCAGGACTTTGTCGAATTCAACGGACTCATCCTTCGCCGCCGCGAGGCGGTTCACGAAGATCTCGTTACCGGCTTCAACCTTGAACTGCTGGCCTGCAATGTCAACAATTGCGTACATAAAAACAAAACTTATTTAAGTTTCAGCCTGAGGCGCGTACGACCCCGCGTACGTCTTCCGGAGCCTCCGGGCCATAAAATGGACTGCAAAGATAGTAATTTTCAATAACTACGCAAAGTTTTTATAATAATTACAATCACAAGTCATCTACTATTATGCTGAAGAAGCCGTCGTACAAACTGTTGGCATTATGAAGCGCTGTCTTGTAGGCCTCCTTGCAACCTGCCGGGACATGGATGGAGTTCAGATTCAACAGAACGGAGCTGGGGCCAGAATAGTTGTAGTCCGTGACAAAAGTTCTAGGCCCAAATCTCGGCGGAGTAGAACCCTCAAAATACAGGTTCCTTTCCATTGATGATGTTGAGTCGTTAAAGCAGTACCCATTAGTATTATTCAAATATGGCAAGGACTCGAGACTTGGCCCAAAACGAAGATTCTTTATTTGGGAATAGCCAAATATAAAGGAAGCGCTTCCGGCATCCTTTAGACTTGGAAGGTAAAGCTCGTCAGCAATTAAATGACCGAATGAATACCATCCTTGAATAGTCCGCAACTTAGGTAATGAGAATGAAACCGGAGCTGATAAATATCCATTCGAATTAAACACATTTTCTCCTATTGTCAGAAGCTCTGGCATACGTACACGCTCAAGTTCTGAACAATTGAAGAAAGCCCCTTTTTTGAGTTCAGTGACCCCTGGAAGATACACTTCTGCCACACCATTGTCTGGACCGACGGTCTTTAGCTTTCTATCTTGGTAAAACGCATATTCACCTACCGTTGTGATACTACCAGGATTGGGAAGAAGCACAGCTTCAAGATTTGAACAACTTGCGAAAGTCGAATCAGCGATCTCAGTAATAGCCCCATTTATCTGCGCGATTTTAAGCCCAGAGCATCCCTTAAACGCTGATTTACCAATGCTTGTGGCTTTCATAACAATCCTATTAATTCCAGAGCACTCTTGGAAAGCTCTATCGCCAATACTGGAGATAGTAGATAGGAAGATGGCAGCTGACGAAGGTGACATGACGGAGCAACCACGGAAAGCATCATCACCAATGCTGGTGAGACTATAGCTGGATACTACAGGGAAATACTTCAAACTCGAGGCGCCCTTGAAAGCCCGGTTACCGATTGTGTTGACACTGTTGGGAAGAGATACCCAGTCAAGCGTCATTTCTCCCCCGAAACGTGAAGAAGAGAACACCTCTTCCGGAATCTTTGTGACCTTACCATCGAAAGCAGCGACCACGATTGCCACAGGGCTAGCAGCAGGCACTATCGAATTCGGGATGGGGACAAAAGGACTAATCTTAGACAAATCTTTGAGAAGAACAGATTGATTCAAACCATTGGCACCAAAATCAGCAGTTATGTTAAGGGTGGCCGATACTTGGTTGTCCTTATAATGGTACCATATTTCATTAGTAGCCTGATAAAAGAAGAAATGATCACGGAGCGCATACCATTGTGGGTAAGAATTTGCGCTTTCATAATTCTTGCGGCCAGATCCGGGAATCGCTATCAAACAAGACTCCGGGATACCTAACTCCGGTGAACCGGAACTAGGAATATAGAAGAAGGTGTCTTCTTCTATGGAAGGAGGGATCGCGGAATCCATATTGATTCTGGTCAGAAGAGGACAACTTCTTATAACACAGGTCCCTATCTCAAGATTTTCACCTCCAAATATAGTAACCGTTGTCAAATTGGGGCAATTTATGAAGTTCCATCCACCTATTCTCTCAACAGAGAGCGGAATCGTAACTGTTTGGAACTGGGCTTTCCTGATTGCTCCGTCTTCAATTATCCTTACTCCATTGGGGATGGAATATGATCCCGTGACAGATGCTGGAGCGAACGATATCAGCATGCCATTTGAATCTATAATGCATCTCCCCGCATCGGCAACCATGGGGTTGTCCCCGGTGAATGAAGCCAAATTCTCGCAATCCGAGAAAGGATTCAAACCAATCGTTGTGACGCTTTCGGGAATATGAATTGTCGACAAGGGATTATTTCTGAAGCAAGCCTGTCCCAGGTAAGTTAAAGAGTTCGGCAAATAAACGGAACTAAGATTACAATCTTCAAATGCCCAGGTGTCAATTACCTCCACTTTACCGCCAAATTTCACATCCTCAAGATTAGCGCATCCCATGAAAGCGTTGCTTTGAATATATCTCACGCCGTCAGGTATCATGACGGTCTTGAGGTTAGCGCAATCCTTGAACAAGCGCTCAGGAATCTCAGTTAAGTTGATGGGGAACTTCAGCCATCCGATTCCGGGAGCATTGTTATTGTCATTGGGCGCTATGTTCTGAATACTCGAAGCATAGCTCTGATAAGCCTCTGGCAAAGTATATGAGGCAGCGGCACCATCAGTGGTTGTGTACCAGATGGCATAATCCGGTTGCTTCGATTTGTACCTGTCGGCATACGCGTTCCAATCCGTAGCGGTTTTGTATTGATCCAGAAGGTTGGAGGGAACGTAGATCGGGCAGTCGTTGGTGCCAAAGAATACACTATAGCCGCTACTGTTCACATGAGACTCACTTTGCCTCAGCTCCATCACATGATCCGCTCTTTTGATCTCAACCCAATCAAGGCTTAGGCAACGTTGGAAAGCCCCATAATAAAGCGCCTCCAATGTTGAGGGAATTGCGACACTCTTCAGTCTACTGTTGTATGCGAAAGCGAAGTCTTGGATGGTAATCAGTCCTTCCGGAAGCGAAATGCCGCTGAAATCCGCCTGGTAGAACGCATATTGCCCGATGTGCCGGACACTAGAAGGGACAATATATGTCGCGTCTCTCATTCCGCTAGTGGCGAAACTCAATAACAGATCATCGACGATGAGTGAGCGGCCATCGCTGGAGGCAAATTTCCCGGAGAAAGATTCCAGTGAAAGGCATGACAGGAAGGGATTCATAAGATAATCCTTGTCATCTAAGGAACCGATGGAAGTTACGGATTCTGGAATATGTATATTCTTCAGGCCCCTGCAACTCATGAATGCCCTGCCTTTTATGGTTTTAAGATTTGGCCCTAGCTCGATTGTCTCCAAACGGTTGCAGCCAACGAAAGACTCCGTATTGATGGTCTCCAAAGTCACCGGAAGTTTCACACTTAAAAGACTTTGAGCCCCGTTGAAACCTCTGTAGTCAGTTTCAGTGACAGGGGCGGCGAAGCGCATGATTCCCCAGTTATCATTATCCGCTGAAGGTGGAATGTTCGCGACGAGCTGGTTCACAGTCGCGTCTTGTCCCTCCGCGTAAGGAATTTCCACATTATCCACAGACTTGTACCAGATCTCGTTGACCGGTGTGGATGTTGACAGCACCCAACCAGTACTTCTCCCGTTGGAGAT
>CACZZF010000024.1 GCA_902785575.1 uncultured Bacteroidia bacterium
TCGTCTTTCCAGAGGCAACATGCATCTTCTCGTGGATATCGGTGGCGGTACCACGGATATCGCTTTCTTCACGATAGATGAATCTTTGATGCCTTCGATCCATACTGTTGCATCGTTCCATAAGGGTCTAAATTTCGTCCTAGAGAACTATCTGAAAGAGCATCCCGGCATTACTATGGGTGAGGCGCAGGACTTGCTTCGGTCTCACATCGAGAGATTCCATCATGCAATCTCCGCATATACCGTAGAGCTCCGGAAGGAACTCAATCACCTCATTGACCTTGTTTCCCTTGAATTCAAGAAGGAGGTCGCCGGGACAGAGCTTACCACTTCAAAGCTTTTCGAAGCGATGCTGGGAAGACCGATTGTCTATTGTGGCGGTGGTTCAGTCTTCCAGGACATGCGGATCTCTCATCAGTATTTCTCCGACAAGCGTCTCATAAACAGGGACACCCTGAACATCCCCAACTTGATGAACCATGGCCTGGATCCCGTCTTCTACACCATTCTGGCTACATCTTATGGCCTGTCTATCCCGACCTTCGAAGAGATCAGGACCATTGACGCACGTCAGCTCTGGAAGATGCATGCCGATAATGTCAGAGGATATCCGGCACATAAGGAAGAGCCCAAGGACTATGGCCTAAGTGATGATTAAGCAATCATGTTCGAGAACGAATCAAATAAGGTCCGGCAGGACATCACCACCCTCCAGCGGATGCTTGACTTCGACGAGTTTGAGGCCAACGGCGGCAATCTGTTCAAGATCGAATGGGCGCTGAACACCGCGCTGGACCACATTGAGTTCCTCAAGAGCAACCTCCCCTACGACCACATGGACGACGACATCGAGGATGAGGTCGTGGAATGCGACGCCCTAATGGAGAAAGCGACTGCACTCGTGGAAGCCTGCAAGGTCAAGTACAGCCTTGACAACTCCTTCTTCCGATACCACCTGCCTGATTTTTTGTGACTAATATGACCTTCCTCCTCGAATCCCTGCTCGCCTGCGCGCTCTTCACGCTGTTCGTGTTCCTGATGTCTCGGGACCCGGTTAAGACCATCTTCAATTATCCTCCTGCCATTATTGAGCGCTGCAAGTCCCTCGGCCTGGTCGACGACAGCAACCGTCCCGGAGGTCTTGGCTTTTATGCGAAGAAAATCGTCGCTCTCATCATCTTCGGCGTGCTGCTTGGCCTCCTCGTCAAGTATGTCAACGGATGTACGACCTTCTGGTGCGGGGCACTCACGGCCTACGCTCTCTGGTGCGTCGTGGACTGGTTCGACGCGTTGGTGCTGGATTGTCTGTGGTTCTGCCACGACAAGCATTTCGTGATCAAGGGGACCGAGGACATGACAAAAGAATACCAACTACCTTCCCAAAAACTCCTTTATGATCCCGATGGCTTCTTGCTGGACTTCGCCGCGGAAACCGTGGCCGGCGCCAGGCATCACCTTGAAGGAGGAGTTCTTGTAGGCCTCGTGAGCCTTCTCTGAATAAGAAATCGGCACAAGGCGGTCACTGTCGCCGTGGATAATCTGAACCGGACCTGTGTACCGGGATATCCTTCCATAGACATCCAGGTCGTACAGACCTTCGACATAAGCCCTTCCCAACTGCATCCCGAAGGAATTGACGACCTCGGGCATATCCGTGATTTTAGGGTACTTAGTGACCCAGTCGTCCTTGATGCACAGGGCCGGATAGATTAGGACGAGCTTCTCGACTTTGTCGGGATTGTCACCGGCATAAAGGGCCGACACCATGCCGCCTTGGCTTATTCCAAGCAAGGTGACCTTCCCCTTCTTTATTCCCTTAATATTCTTTAATCCCTCGATGACAGCCTCAAGGTCATCCTCTTCCGAGAATATCGACATGTCCGAAGTCTTGCCGTCGGACTTGCTTGCCCTGCCTCCGCCGCAGAAGTCATAGCAATAGACGGCATAACCGAGCTTGACGAGAGCCTCGGCATAAGGGGCGCCGGAGCGGTGGTCGCTCCCGATGCCGTGCGACACGACAAGAGAAGGAGCTTTCTTGATCCCGTCAGGTCTGTACAGGACTCCATATATCTTCTGCTCACCTTTGCTGAACCAGAGTTCCTCCTGTGAGAATGAATCCACGTTGGCGGCATTTTTGACAGAGGCGCAACCGCCAAGCGAGAATAATGCCGTCAGGATAATGATAAATGTCGTAAACTTTTTCATGGATATCTGAATATCTGAGTATTCATAACAAATATACGAAAAAAAGAATCTCTTTGGAAAATCGCTTAAAATTATGTATTTTTGGAGTGCAACTCCATAATTGCATAAATACGGATGAATTATATTAACAGAGAAATGGAGAAGACGCTGCGTGAGGCGTGGCGGTATTTCTCAGTCTTGACAGTCACGGGGCCGCGCCAGTCGGGGAAAAGCACCCTGCTCAAACACTTGTTCCCCGAGGCGGTCACATATTCTTTGAAAGACATCCAGGTCCGGGAATTCGCCCTGAATGACCCCGTGGCCTTCCTCGGCCAGACTGACAAGCCCCTATTCATTGATGAGATCCAGAAGGCTCCCGACCTCATTGAGTACATTCAGGGAATTGTCGACAATCGCCCGGAGAGGAAATTCCTGCTATCAGGAAGTTCCCAGTTCGAGGTTATGAAGGGTGTATCGGAGTCTCTGGCCGGACGAAGCGGAGTCTATGAGCTTATGCCGATGTCTTTTTCCGAGACTTCCGGAATCTCATCAGTGAAAGAATTAGACACGCTATTGTTCGACGGGTTTTACCCTGCGGTGTGTTCGGGGAAGAACGTCTCCAGACTGTATTATCCGTCCTATGTGAAGACCTATCTGGAGAAAGATGTCAGAGATCTCTTGAACATCAAGGACATGATGCAGTTCCTGCGTTTCATGAAACTTTGCGCCGCGCGCATCGGATCCATTTTCAACGCGTCCGAGCTTTCCGGAGAGGTGGGAGTGGACAGCAAGACCATAGCGTCCTGGCTGTCGGTCTTGCAGGCCTCATACATCATCTATCTCCTTCCTCCATATCACGAGAATATCTCCAAACGTCTAGTGAAGTCGCCGAAGCTTTACTTCTGCGATCCCGGTCTCGCTTGCCACCTACTGGATATCGAGAGTCCGCGCCAACTCTCCAGAGACAAGATGCGGGGTAACATTTTCGAGAACTTTATCGTGATGGAGGCTGTCAAGCACAGGATGAATTCAGGCAAAGACGGCGGCGTGTTCTTCTACCGAGATTCCAATCAGAACGAGGTGGACCTGCTGGTCAAAGAGGAGGGGGAGATCACAGCTTTGGAGGTGAAGTCCTCGCAAACGTATTCTCCGTCTTTCGAGGCCACATTGAGAAAGCTGTCCGGATGGATCAAGACACCTTTGAGGAGGAAAGGTGTGGTTTACGCCGGGGATTTCGAGAACACCGCCGGAGACGTAAAAGTTATCAATTACAAACATCTTGAACTGTAACACAAAAAAACCTTTCTTTGCCCTAGCATCAAGAGTCTCCCTGGAGGAGCGCCAACCGAGCAGCCAGAAGCCACGGTGGCAAAGCGATGCGGATTGTTCAACATCAAAAAAAGTATGGTAACATGGAAAAAGACCGGTTTCATGTCCAGGAGCAGTTCGCTCTTGAGATGAAGGATGAGGCAATGTGGAACTGCATGCGTCGTGTCCGAGTTGTGGCTGGAGCGGGCATGTCAACAAAAGCGGCTGGTCCATTCAGCGAAGTTCGATGGAGGCGACGCAAAAGACTGATGACGTCCCTCTGATGATCCATGAGCGCTCGAATCCGGATTTCACCCCAGCCAGGATGACTGACTTGCTGGAATATCTTTCAGGGCCAACCCGACATTCACCTTCCCTGCCTACCAGCCACTGACAGCGCCAGGGGGCATATCCGCCGGGAAGACGAGGCAATTTCGCCTGACCTTCCCACCCCACCCCCAGCACAATGAGGTGGAACCCGCCTCCGGTGGGAAGGTGAATTTCAGGTTCTTTCGTGCAAGGTGGGATTATGGGAGCAAGGACCGAGATTTGCGCGGTCGCTAACGCTCCCTTGCACATCTCGGAGTTTCCGAGAGCAATCAACACGGGCAGACGTACCCTATGGGTACTTTTTGCGTGCTCGGGAGCTCTGGAAAGTTAGCTTTCCGTGGCTCTCGAACATGCAAAAAACGCCGCTCCAGTGGAGCGGCGTCTGCCCTGTTGATTGCGTAGCGCGGAAGGGACGAGATTCGAACTCGTGGTACGGTTACCCGTACGACAGTTTAGCAAACTGTTGGTTTCAGCCACTCACCCACCCTTCCAGTGGTCTCGGCCGAAAGGTTTTGTCAAACCGTTCAATCAAGTCGGGACTGCAAAGATACAAATAAAAATGATTTTGCAAAATGTATCGGTCAGGAAATGCCGAATCAATAGTTCGGACTAGTCGTCGTAACGGAGGAAGTTGCCTTTGAGGTCGAACTCGAGGTCGATATGGTCGTCAACCTTATTGATTAAATAATGTTCGAACTACACCAAGGTCAGCGCCAAAGACCTCCTTGGCCACAGGCGCCAAAGAATCAATGTCCCCTTCGAGGTGGAAAGTGAACTGGGTGTGGGTTAAGCTCTCTCCGGGGTCGAGGGCGGCACCGGGCGAGGAGGTCTCGATCTCGTAGAAAGGTCCCATCACTACTCCGGTCTCGGTGGGACCGTCGTTGTAGGAGTTGATCACATCGCCTCCGAAGTGGTTTTCCTGAGGCCCCCACTGGCTGTTGACATAGTCATTATCTCCTTGAGGGACAGTGTATTTAAGAATATTCAAGACGCCGGCCTTGGGGTCGAAACTGCCGCAGAGGTCCTTGGCGCTCCCGGAGGGGAGGCCGATCTTCGCGCGGTACTTTCCGTCAATCCGGAAATATACAAAGCCATCCTTCACCACGAGCCTGTCAGCCGGAACCTTCCCGAAATAGTCATCCTTTACCACCTTGCCCTCGAACTCCTGATTATAAGGAATAAACACGACCGTCGAGGGGGTCGGGGGATACATCCCGAGCAGCCAGACTGAAGGCATTCCGGTCTCTTTGGTCCAAGACTTGGCGCCAAGGTTCTTTATTGTGTTGGCGGTACTATATGCCACCGGACGGACTCCAGTAGGCAATTCAATCCCCAGAACCTTCTCAGATTCAGAGCGTTCCAGAAGCTTAACCACCCTACGAACTCCAATGTTGAACTCTACTCCAGACGCGTTTTTCAACACCGTTTCCTTGATGAACACAGCCTCTGACTCCGACGATGACTCGACCTCAAATTGCTCCGAGTCGATGAACGCCGGCACGTCCCAGTTGGCGTAGACCTGCTCTGCACCTGGCTTGAAATACCACGAGAACGGACCTCCCTCCGGCCCGATCCAGAAGCGCTCCTCACCTCCGAAAGGGTTGAACCGCGGGTTGGCGAAACCATCAGCTATAGCCTTATAATTGATCCAACCGTAGCTTGCTCCCTTGAGGCCTCCAGCGGTGGAAGTCATCACTCTCCCCTGAAAAGCAGGAACCAGCAGAACCCTTGCCTGCCCGTCATTCGAGACAAGTTCCACAAAACCGACATTCTTTTCAGCCAGATAATCCAAATCGTGCCCGTAAGTACCCATAATATCCCTTTTGTTGAATACAAAAATACTAAATCCGAAGCGGAAAATGACTATATTTGAACATGGAACGAAGAATACTGATCGTAATCGCGGCTCTGGCGATATTATTATCAAGTTGTCAAGCAATAGAATCCAATAGGCCGTCGAAGGACTGGCTGATTGACGGGAGTTCTTTTGTCTCTAAGGTTGAGCAGTCTTCCGACGGCAAGGACGTCATCCTGACCAACGGCCTGGTCAGCAGAGTGTTCAGGATAACCCCCAACCTCGCCACCACGAACATCTATAATAACATAACCGGCGAGTCAATGGTCCGCACCGCCTGCCCCGAAGGAACAGTGACAATCAACGGGAAGGACTATTCCCTCGGAGGTCTCGACGGCATAGAGGAATATGCCTACGTCAAACCAGAGTGGCTTGATAACTTCAAAGAAATCCCTAACTCATTTAAAGTCACCGGCTTCCGAACCGAAGACCTCAAAAAGAGGATGGAGTGGAACCGCAAACGCTGGGCCCTCATCAAGGACTGGGATCCGAAAGGCAAAGAACTGATATTCACCCTTGAAGGCCCTGAGGAAGTGAAAGGAGTCAAGGTCGAGTTGCATTATGAGATTTATGACGGAGCGCCGATAATCGGAAAATGGCTGGATGTCTATAACGAAGGCGGGGCCACGATCAATCTGGACAAATTCACATTGGAAGAGCTGGCAATCGTTGAATATGAGACCAATGTCGATCATGTTCCCGCCTCCCCGGATGAAAGGAAAATCCATGTCGAGAGCGACTTCGCCCAGGTCTCCTGCGGCACCACGTTTTGGGAAACGGATCCCCGCTACACGACCCAGGTCAACTACGGCCTCCAAACCCCCTGCCTGCTCGTCTCAAGGTTGCCCTACGGCCCCGACGAGACCATCGAGCCCGGCGGCTCCTTCGAGAGCTACCGCAACTGGATAATGCCTTACGACAGCGAAGACAGAGAGCGGAAAGGCTTGGCCCTCAAGCGTTTCCGTACCACCCTCGCCCCCTGGACCACTGAAAACCCGATATTCCTCCACTGCACCACGACCAAGCCTGAAGAGCTGAAAATCGCCATCGACCAATGCGCCGAGACCGGCTACGAAATGGTGATCCTGAGCTTCGGCTCCGGCCTCAACATGGAGGACGAGAGCGAGGAAAACATAGCCAAATACAAAGAATATGTCGACTACGCCCACTCCAAAGGACTCGAGATCGGCGGGTATTCCCTGCTGGCCAGCCGCTGGATCAGCGACGACGTGGACATCATCAACCCCGAGACCGGGAAGCGGGGCGGAATGACCTTCGGCAGTTCACCTTGCCTCTCCAGCGAATGGGGCCACGATTATTTCCGTAAGATCAAATCGTTCTTCGAGAGGACCGGAATGGACTTCTTCGAGCATGACGGATCATATTCCGGAGACCCCTGCGCCTCCACCAAGCACGCCTTCCACAAGGGCCTCGAAGACTCCCAGTGGAAGCAAAGGAAGATGCTTGAGGACCTCTACAAGTGGATGAGAGCCAAGGACATCTACACGAACGTCCCGGACGACGGCACCCTGCTGATCGGCTCCACCAAAGGCTTCATCGGCTACCGTGAGGTCAACTGGTCGTTGCCCAGGGCGAGACAGATAATCCTCGGGCGTCAGAACATCTACGACGGCACATGGAAAAAGGTTCCAACCGCAAGCTGGACCTTCACTCCCCTGGTCCAATACCAAGGAGGCGGGGACGCCGCGACCCTGGAGCCGCTTGACGAGCACCTTGACGCCTACAAGGCCCACATGATCCAGAATTACGGCTCCGGAGTTCAGTCCTGCTACCGAGGTTTCCGCCTCTACGACACCGAGCGGACAAAGGAAGCGGTTATCGAGGTAATCAATTGGTACAAGGCTCATAGGGACATCCTCTGCAGCGACCTTGTTCACCTTCGCAGGCCGGACGGCCGTGACTGGGACGGGATCATGCACGTCAATCCGAGCCTTGAGGAAAAAGGCTTCGCCATGCTGTACAATCCCACAGGCGAGGACATCACCCGAACTATCAGCTTGCCACTCTACTACACTGGCCTGACCAAGAAGGCAATGATCTCAGAGCGTGGCGGCAAGGCCCGCAAGGTACGGCTCGACAGGGAATATAACGCCGAGGTCACAGTCACCATTCCCGCCAACGGCTACACCTGGCTAATAATCAAATAATCAGCCTTATGAAAGAATTGAGAATATTCAGGAACTTATTGGTTACCGGCATTTTAGCCATAGTTTCCATTGGAGTCTCGGCCCAGGAGACGCCGAGCCGCCATGCGGTGCCGGGACAAAGATATCTCAAGGAATATTGGAGCCAGTCGGATCTGTATCTCCAGCATCAGGCGTACTACATGCTGGACCTGGCTGACAAGGCCTTGGTCGCAAACCCTCCTTCCAAGGAAATCAATCTCGAGCGCAGGATGGCGATGCTGATGCTGGACGCCGTGACCCATGAACCGGCCCCGATAGACAACCCTGCGGTCCAGGAATATCTCGCCATGAGGATGAACCGGGTCCTGGAAGATCTCGACAAGCCTCTCAAAGGTCGGAAGTCGTTGAGAATCTATAGATTATATAACAGCGGAACACTATTCCGGACGAAGGATCTCACTGTTGCTGTCGACATAAACGGACGGGAAGGAAAGCTCATCCCGGACGAGATCATGGAGAAACTGATCGGCCATATAGACATCCTTTTTATCACCCATAACCACGAAGACCATTTCGATACCCGTGCCCAGTACTTCTGCCACAAGGCCGGAGTGCCGATCTACGCGACAGACGAGATATTCAAGGACGACCCGAAGGTCAACCACATCCGAAAGGACGACCTCTACACCTTCAATGTGGACCTTCCAAAGGGAAGCCTTACCATCAACGCCCTTCCGGGCCATCAGGACGCTGTCCATAACAACATCTGGATCGTGACCATGCCGAACGGCAAGGTTGTCGGCGCCACCGGTGACCAGTGGATGGACGAGAAGAAGGACCTGGAGTGGCTGAAGGACATTCATTCGCGCCTCCCCCAGATCGATGTGCTCTCGATGGATTGCTGGATCCATGACTACGATGAGCATGTCGCGGCTTTCAGTCCCAAGCTAATCGTCTCACAACATGAGAACGAGATCGGCGCCCACGGGATCGACCACCGGGAGTCCTACTGGATGACCATGTTCAAACAAGAGAAAGTTCACCAAA
This sequence comes from uncultured Bacteroidia bacterium, assembly GCA_902785575.1. Lineage (GTDB taxonomy): Bacteria > Bacteroidota > Bacteroidia > Bacteroidales > UBA932 > Cryptobacteroides. The sequence goes on from CACZZF010000024.1 coordinate 8,872, forward strand.
GCCAGGTTCCTTATGTCCTTATGACTTGGGGAGAATGGTATGATTATAAATAGATTATGAAAAAGGTTTTATTCTTGGCATGCCTTTGTGTGCTGGCATTGGCTTCCTGCGGGAAGAAGGTTCCGGCTTCTGTGCCGGCTGTAATCAAAAACGGGATGATCGAGCTCAAGACACCTCCCAGGGCTCCCGGCCAGAAGAGCGCTCTCGGCTTGAAATGCGATCCTATCGAGACTGTCCGTATAGCCTTTGTCGGAGTGGGCGGCAGAGGAACTTCCGCCGTCAGCCGTTACACCCAAATCGAAGGGGTGAAAATCGTGGCTCTGTGCGACCTCAATCAGGAGCGTCTGGACATCTGCCAGAATATTCTTAAAGAGGCAGGACTGCCGCCGGCAGACAATTATCTCGGTCCCGAAGCTTACAAGGAACTCTGCGACAGGGACGACATCGACCTGGTCTACATCGCGACTGACTGGGTGGTCCACGTGCCGATCTCCCTTTACGCACTTGAGCACGGTCACCATGTGGCTTGCGAGGTCCCGATGATGATGACAATCGACGATTGCTGGAAACTCGTGGACGCCTGCGAGAGGACACGGAAACACTGCATGATGCTGGAGAACTGCTGCTACGATTTCTTTGAGATGTCCGCTCTGAATATGGCCCAGCAGGGTGTGTTCGGAGAGGTCTACCATGTGGAAGGCGCTTATATTCACTTCCTTTCAGAAGGTTGGGACAGGAGCGAGACTTGGAGGCTTGACTACAACATGGAGAACCGCGGAGACAACTATCCGACCCATGGCCTTGGCCCTATCGCCCAGGTGCTGAACATCCACAGGGGTGACAAGATGGATTATCTAGTGGCCATGGACACTCCTTCCTACAACGGCAAGGTGGCCGCCAAGAAGTTCAGGGACAAGGATTACTGCAAGGACGGCGACCACACGATCAGCTTGATCCAAACCGAGAAGAAGAAACTGATCGAGGTGCAGCATAATGTCTATGCCTACCGCCCCTACAGCCGTATGTACCAGCTCACCGGCACTGAAGGATTCGCCAACAAATACCCTGTGGAAGGAATCTCTGTCAAGGGTATAAACGGCCATACCTATGTGTCTCAGGAGGTTATGGATTCTCTGCTGACCGCGTACAGACCGGAATTCGCCAAAGCCATCGAGGAGAAAGCCAAGACTGTCGGCGGCCACGGCGGGATGGACTACATCATGGATTACCGCCTGATCTACTGCCTGCGTCACGGACTTCCTCTTGACGAGGATGTCTACGATGCGGCGGAATGGTCAGCGGTCCAGGAACTGAGCCGCATCTCATTGGAGAACAATTCGATGCCGGTCCGTTTCCCGGACTTCACGAGGGGTGAATGGAACGTCGTGGACGGATTCCATTACGCGTTATGATCCAGATAATGAAGAGTTTATTCGTCAGATTGGTTTCGCTGACTGTAGATTAGCTACTTCTCAGGCACTGGTCTGATGTCCAGGCCGAGCTCATCGAGCTGGGCCTGGTCAATCTGTGACGGGGAGTCGATCATAACGTCGCGGCCCTGGTTGTTCTTCGGGAAGGCGATGAAGTCCCTGATGGACTCCTTGCCGGCGAAGAGGGTGCAGACGCGGTCGAATCCGAAGGCCAGACCTCCGTGAGGAGGAGCGCCGAACTGGAAGGCATGGATGATGAAGCCGAACTTATATTCAGCCTCCTCGGGACCGATTCCGAGAACCTCGAACATCCTCTTCTGGACCTCCGCGTCGTGAATTCTGATCGATCCGCCGCCGAGCTCGTTGCCGTTCAGGACGAAGTCATAGGCGTTGGCGCAGACCCTCTCGAGATCCTCTTTCTTATCGGAATAGAAGAGATCCATGTGCTCCGGTTTCGGGGCGGTGAAAGGATGGTGCATGGCGTAGAAACGGCCGTCCTCATCGTTCCACTCGAGGAGCGGGAAGTCCACGATCCAGAGCGGCGCGAACACCTTGGGATCCCTGAGGCCGAGCCTTCCGCCCATCTCGAGACGCAGGACGCCCAGCATGGTCTGGACCTTGCGCTTCTCCGGGCCGCTCATGACGAACACAATGTCGCCGGTCTTGGCTTCGACAGCCTCGGCGATGGCCTGCAGCTGCTCGGGAGTGTAGAACTTATCGATTGATGACTTGACAGTTCCGTCAGCGTTCAACTTGATGTAGATCAAGCCCTTGGCTCCAACCTGAGGCCTCTTGACCCACTCTGTGATCTCGTCGATCTGCTTGCGGGTGTATTCAGCTCCGCCGGGAACAGCGATAGCGCCGACATAGGCAGCGTCGTCAAGGACGGAGAAGCCGTTGCCTTTGACCTTGTCAGTGATCTCATGGATGGTCATTCCGAAGCGCACATCCGGCTTGTCGGAACCGTAATTGTCCATGGCGTCGTACCAGCTCATTCTAGGGAGCGGGTCAGGAATATCCACATTGATGACATTCTTGAACAGGGTCCTCATCATTCCTTCGAACATATTCAGGACATCCTCCTGCTCGACGAAGCTCATCTCGCAGTCGATCTGTGTGAACTCAGGCTGGCGGTCGGCCCTCAGGTCCTCGTCCCTGAAGCAGCGGACAATCTGGAAATACCTGTCATAGCCGGCGACCATCAGGAGCTGCTTGAAGGTCTGGGGAGACTGCGGAAGAGCATAGAACTGGCCCTGGTTCATCCTTGAAGGGACCACGAAGTCGCGTGCGCCCTCAGGAGTGGACTTGATGAGATAAGGAGTCTCAATCTCCATGAAGTCCTTGGAATCGAGATAGTTCCTCACCTCATGGGCGAGCCTGTGGCGAAGGGCCAAGGCCTGCTGGAGAGGGTTTCTCCTGAGGTCCAGATAACGGAACTTGGCTCTGATGTCCTCGCCGCCGTCGCTCTCATCTTCGATGGTGAAGGGAGGGGTCACGGACTTGTTGAGAATATTGATGGACTCAACTTTTATCTCGATTTCTCCGGTGGGCATCTTGGGGTTTTTGCTCTGACGCTCAACGACTTCTCCGACGACCTGGATCACGAATTCTCTTCCGAGGGATGTGGCGGTCTCGACAAGGGCCGGATCAGCGTCAGCCTCAACTACGAGCTGGGTGATTCCATAGCGGTCCCTCAGGTCGATGAAGGTCATTCCTCCAAGTTTCCTGCTCCTTTGGACCCATCCTGCGAGGGTCACTTTCTGTCCTACGTTGGCGATGCGCAATTCGCCGCAAGTGTGGTCTCTATACATATTTTGTTTCGTTAATATTCAGAATAATCTGTCGAGCCTGCAAATTTAGCGATTTATGTCCAACTTTGATAGAAGAAAATGAGTTATCTTCGCGTTATGGAAGTTAGAGCGAAGAAAGCCCTTGGGCAGCATTTCTTGACAGACCAGGATATCGCCCGCAGAATTGTCGGTGCCCTCCAGGGCTCCCCTGTCCTCGAGGTCGGTCCCGGCATGGGAGTGTTAACGCAGTATTTGATTAATACTGATCTGAAAGCCATCGAGATCGATAAGGAGAGTGTGGTGTATTTGAGGAAGCATTTTCCGGAGCTGGGGGACGGGCTGATCGAAGGGGACTTCCTCAAGATGGATCTCGGGAGCGTATTCCCAGGCCAGTTCTCGATCATCGGCAACTTCCCCTACAACATCTCCTCCCAGATATTCTTCAAGATCATCGACAACCGAGACCTCGTGCCGGAAGTCGTGTGTATGATCCAGAAAGAGGTCGCCGAGCGCATCGCCGAGAAGCCTGGCACAAAGACCTACGGCATCCTCTCTGTCTTCCTTCAGGCCTGGTATGACATTGAATATCTGTTCACTGTGGGCTCCGGCGCTTTCAACCCGCCGCCCAAGGTCCAATCAGCTGTGATCCGCCTGACACGCAACTCCAGGACCTCGCTGGGCTGTGACGAAAAACTGTTCAAGACCGTTGTCAAGACCGCCTTCGGCCAGCGCCGCAAAACCCTCCGCAACTCCCTCAAGCCACTCCTGGCCAGCAGATCCTTCGTCGGCACTAAGCCTCCTCAGGATGACAATGTCGCATCAGGTGCATGTCATTCTGAACGCAGTGAAGAATCTCCCTTCTCGGACCCGGTTTTTGACCTGCGTCCAGAGCGGCTCAGCGTCGAGGACTTCATCGACCTGACACTACGACTCTCACAATAAGCTCACCAGACAAATTTGGAAGAACATCCACCTGTCTCCACAATTAAGCGTTTTTCCTAACTAATTAATAATAAACAAGATACATTAAGGTGCATGGTAGATTTAGCCATGCACCTTTAGTTAATTGCCTATTACTTAGTCACTTCCGAAAAACGCCACCTCCAGCTTTGATTAATTCAGACCGAATCCGTATCTTTGTTTTATAACTAAACTAATGGAAAGCTTCTTATGGCCAGGAAGATTAAATATGACTGTAGGGGAATCGCCCACATTTATCAACGCGGATTCAACATGTCCGTTATCTTTTATTCAGTCAAAGACATCCTCGTTTTCTACACTCTACTTTACGTATTAAAAAAGAAGTACAAGATCACCGTTCTGGGTGTCGTATTCATGTATAACCATTATCATCTGCTCATTAAGGCCAAATCACAAGAAGTGATCTCCTGTTTTATGCGTGACCTTGAGACAACCTACTCAAAGGAATTCAACAAAGACACCGGGACAAAAGGGCCTGTTTTTATGCCGAGGTATGGTCTGTCTAATAAAAAATGGGACAAAAAGCAAAGAGAGGCAGCGGCCTACCTGTACAATAACCCTGTCGAGAAACAATTATCAATCAATGCGGTAGGTTACAGATGGAACTTCCTTGCCTATGCGAAATCTGACCATCCTTTCTCGGAGAAACTAGTGGTTAGAAAGGCCTCGGACAAGCTGAGAAAATGTATTCAAGAAGTTAAGTTCATGTTCAATCACAATGCTTTTCTCAACTATACCATTTTAAGAAATTGCTTTGGCAGGCTTTCGCGGGACGAGGGCAATCAACTAATAGATTTCATCATCAACACCTACAACGTAGTTGACTACAATGAGACAATCCGCCTTTATGGTTCTTACGAGAAAATGTTGATAGCCTTTGACTCAAACACCGGGAACGAACATGATCTTAAGGAAGAATACTCAGACCAGTCTTATAGAGGATATGTCAGTTCAATTCGTTCCCTGTCAAACGATTTCGGATACATCAATCCGAAAGAAGTCCTCAATTTGAGCGAAGAAGACAGACGTGTTTTATCTAGAAAACTAGCCAACCGGTCGCAAGTCTCGTTATTCATTGCGGAGACGCTGCTGCATATATATCAACCTCAACCAAAGCGTTTTTCCTAACTAATTGGTAATGAGTATTATACATCAAGGTGCATGGAAAATACCACCATGCACCTTTAGTTAATTGCTTAATACTTAATCACTTCCAAAAAACACACAATGTATCGTCTTTGAATAAGGTTCCCGAAAACGGAAAAATTGATATATTTGGCAAACAATGATCGGCAACATTCTAGTCATACTCTTTTTCCTGCTCAGCCCAGCATGCGTGCTATGGCTTTGCCGGCGCTTCCCTGTGCTGGACAAGATCGGCCCGGTGCTGATCCTCTATATCGTGGGAATCATATTCGGAAACCTGTTTCACCCTTCCGGAATGGCTGATGTTCAGGAGGTTCTGTCGAGTGCTACGGTTCCGTTGGCCATACCGCTGATGCTATTCTCATGCACCTTCCAGCGTAGCAAGACAAGAAGCCAGCTGATCGCTCTCCTGTTAGGCTTGGCCGCCGTCACTGTTTCTGTCCTCGCCGGGTTTTTTCTCTTTGGAAGGCACATGGAGGACGGGGCGAAAATCGCCGGGATGCTGACCGGTGTCTATACAGGAGGAACAATCAACCTCGCGTCGCTCAAAGTGATGCTGGACGTTCCGGAGGAGACTTTCATTCTATTGAACTCATTTGATATGGCGGTGAGTTTCTTGTACCTGACTTTTCTGCTCTCTGTCGGAATCCGCTTGTTCCGCCGCTGGCTTCCAGTCGAGGCCGGTACGGATGATCAAGAGGTCAACGGACAAGAAAAGGAGCAGCCTTTCAAGGGGTTATTCACAAAGCAGGGACTCCGTGACGCTGGCGTTCTCCTTGCCGTAGATGCCTTAATCATAGGTATTTCCGCCGGGTTGGGCCTCCTTGCTGGAGATGGTGCGTTCATGACAGTTCTTATTCTGAGCCTTACCACTCTCGGCATAGCGGCCTCGTTTTGGAAACCGCTCAAAAAACGTAAGCATGGCTACGACATCGGGATGTACTGCATTTATGTCTTCTCAGTCGTGGTGGCCTCGATGGCGGACCTGCGGTCGCTTAGCATAAGTGGCAGCTTGAATATGCTGGGCTACTTGACTTTCGTGATATTCTTCTCCTTGCTTCTGGAGGTTCTGGCAGCGAAACCGTTGAAGGTGGACGCCGACACAATGACTGTCAGCTCTGTTGCCTACATTTGCTCACCTCCTTTCGTTCCGATGATGGCAGCGGCGATGAAGAACAAGTCCGTTCTCGCTGGAGGTCTCTCAGTCGGCGTTGTCGGCTATGCCGTCGGTAACTATCTCGGCTTCCTCATCGCCCGCCTCCTTGAGATGCTATAGGGTGTTTTTTGTAAGTAATTAAGTAATAGGCAATTAACTAAAGGTGCATGGTAAAATCTACCATGCACCTTAATACAATTAATTCAGTAAGAGCTACTTCCGAAAAACGCCCAGCTCACTAAAGAGAGGGCGATCACAGCGCTACCTGAAAATATTCATGACTTGGACGCAGGCGCGTGCGTCGTGCATCGGGAACATGCGGAAAGCGATGGTATCTACCGAGTCGTTGAGATGCTCTTTGATATAATCCCAGATCCTCATCGCATAGTCCGCGCCTTCCGGAACGCTCTGGTATTTCCAGGCGCACAGGTTGGCGATCAGGGCCTCGGCCTGAACCCACGGAACCATCTGATTGTCAATCTCTCCATCAGCATCCTTGCTCAAGACCACGAACCCTTCTCCAGACATGCCGTCCATTCCAGCCTTGTAAAGCTGAAGGCAAGTGTCCTTCACATGATTGATAACATCCATGTCGTGGATCGCGTAGGCGGCGTCGAGAATCGACCAGGAAGCCTCCAGGTCAAGTCCGTACAGGCATCCTGAGGGAACCAGGTTCCACTCTTTTCCGAAACGAGGCTCGAGATGGCCTGTGGTCGGATTGAAGAACTCACTGACCATCACGTCGATAAGGTCAGCGATCACCCCACGTAAAGACGGATCTTTCCAGACCCGGTAAAGGTTTGAGTAGCTTTCCAGCAAATAAAGATGCGAGACAGCCACTTTCGACTCATCCTTAGGGGTGAAGTCCCTCGAAAGGACCTCCTTGTAGCCACCAAGGTTGAGATCGTGAAACTCCTTCTCGACTATCTTGTATAGATTGATTGCCTGCTTCAGGGACTCGTCATCCTTGGTGGCCCCGTAGAACTCACTCAAGGCGTAGATAGCCAGGGCCTGGTTGCTCAGGAGAGCGTCGGTGTCCTTCTTCTCCCCCCAGGAATCCACATAGACGAAAGCCCCGCCATATTTATGGTCAATGAAATGCTGGATGAAATAGTCCTTGCCATTCATGGCAGGCATCAGATATTCCTTTTTGTGGAATATCCTGTAGGCGTTGGAGAAAGCCCAGATTATGCGGGCGTTAAGTTGCTCCTCACGGTCGGCGTCCTTGTCAGCGGCAAGCCCCTCGGCGATCTTCCCATAGAAGCCGCCGCGGGGATCCTGCATACCGGACCAGAACTTGAGAATGTCCCACTCGAGGACTTCCCTGACCTCCTTCAACAGAATATCAGTTCTTCCTGTCATGGCGCTGTGTTTTAAATGATTACAGCGTCTTGATGTGGAGGTTGCGCCAACGGACCTTGATGCCGCCACCATCATGGATCTGGAGACAGATCCTGCCCCGTCCCTTGCCGATCGCCTCATCGGTGATGTCGGTCATAGGCTCACCGTTGAGCCAGGACTGGAGATGGTCGCCTTCCAGGCGAATGCGCATAGTGTTCCACTCTCCGTATTTAAGGATGTTCTCTTTCTCGTCAGGAATCTGATAGAGCCAGCCGCGGCCGTAGGACTCATAGACTCCACCGGTGTCATGGTTTGGCGGAGCGACCTCGACCTGCCATCCGCTGACCTTCACGCCCTCAGGGACGATGGAACGGATGAACACTCCAGAGTTGCCGTCAGCGAACTGCTGGAATTCAAGGGTGAGATCGAAGTTGTAGTAATACTGGTCAGTTCCGAAATAGCCGTAAGCTTTGTCGGGACCGCTCTCGCAGACCAGGCAACCCTCATCGTCGACATACCAAAGCTCGGTGCCGTAGTTGATCCATCCGGTGAGATCCTTGCCGTTGAAGAGATCTTTCTCAACCGGCTCAGGATCAGGAAGTTCCTTAATCTTGACATTCCTGAACCAAGCGGGATAACCGTGGTCCTGGAGGCAGATGTGACCGGTCGGGGACATGCCGTACTCGGTGCAGTCAGCCCACTTGCCGGCGGCCTTGCGGGCGAACCAGTCGGCGCTCCACGCGTCGAACTCGACTGTGACCTTGCCGTTCAGCAAATATGTGACGTGGCCGTTGTCGAAGATGATCTCGCTCTGGTTCCACTCTCCGGCAGGCTTGAGATCACGCTTGTCGAAATCCGGAACGTACATGGCATAGTCCACGGCGCACCTCTGCCAAGGCTCGAGGACGTAACCGTCGTTCATCTCGGTGAAGTTTTCGTCGTCGATCAGCTGGTACTCGGGGCCAGTCACGTAAGGAACGCTAAGCACAGGATTCTCGACAACATGATACATCATACCGCTGTTGCCACCCTTACTGATCTTCCACTCCCACTTGAGGTCGAAATTCGTGTATTCTTTCTCAGTAACGATATATCCATTAGCATCGTCGCCACCTCCCTCGGCTTGGATCGTGCCGTCCACGACAGTCCAGGGACCTGTCAGGGCCGTACCGTTATAATCCCTCCAGCCGTTAAGGGTTGTGCCGTCAAAAAGGAGTTGCCAGCCTTCGGCTTTCTCCTTGGATGTCAATGTGTTCTGCTTGGGGGAGCAACTAATGAGCGTAAGAGCCGCAAGGATTGTCGCTCCGGTCCAGTAAATCAACTTCTTCATATTGTTTGTCTTTTAAATAAAGATGATACTTTCGTCAAATGACCAGAAGTCCCATGATCATGAAGAACAGGATGATAAGCAAAAGGACAGAGACGGTCACGCATCCGCAACCGCAGCCGATTCCCTTCTTGGCTCCTTCTGTGAATCCCCTATCTCCTTCTCCGCTACGGGAGAACAACAGGCCGATGATGCCGCCCGCCAGGGCGCAAATCAAGATAAATCTTAACATAGTACACAAATTTACTAATTTTCCTCACTATTTCAATACTCGAGCCGAATTGTTATCTTTGTATGGACAGATAATAATTAAAACCACAGATATGTTCGAAAAAGAAATCTACATCGCCCGCAGGCGGGCATTGGTCGAGAAAATGGCGCTCACAGCGCCTGAGGGACAGCGGGGAATAGCCCTATTCGTTGGAAATGTCGAGGCGGCCGCACAGTACAAGGACAACGCCTATAAGTTCAGGCAGGACTCTTCCTGGCTGTATTATTTCGGTCTAGACGAGCCCCGTTACGCCGCTATAATCGACTTGGACAACGGTGATGAGACAATCTATGCCGATGATGTCGAGATTGATGACATCATCTGGATGGGTCCGCAGCCTACCGTAGCCTCAAAGGCGGCCGCGGTAGGTGTCGGGAAGTCCGCCTCTTACGGTGCCCTGAGCGTGGTTGTCTCAAAGGCCTTGGCGACCGGTAGGAATATTCATTTCCTCCCTCCGTCGAGATATTACAACACGATGAAGCTGGCCTCCCTGGTAGGGATTCCGGAGGAATGTGTCGGGAAGGTCGCCCCAATCGCCGAGAACGGCGGGCAACACGCCTCCGAGGAGCTTGTCAAAGCTGTGATCTCCATGAGGCTCGTGAAGGAACCTTGTGAGATTGAGCAACTTGACGATGCCGGAGCTTTGGGACAGGAGATGCACTCCATCGGCCGTGACAACATCAAAATCGGTGTCATCGAGCAGGATATTGTCGGAAAAATGGAAGGCCTGGTGCTCCAGAAAGGCTGGGGCGTTTCCTTCCCCACCATTTTGACCCAGCATGGTGAGACTCTCCACAACCATCTCCACGACAAGATTGTCGAGCCGGGCAAACTGATGGTCATCGACGCAGGCGCCGAGAACAACATGCACTACGCTTCCGACTTCACCAGAACCTATCCGACCTCCGGGAAATTCACCACGAAACAGAGGGAGATATACCAGATTGTCTGTGACTGTAACGAGTTGGCTTTCAGCCTGACCAAGCCGGGAATCGCCTATCGTGATGTCCACCTCGCGACCGCCCGGAAGATGCTGGAGGGCTTAAGCGCTCTCGGACTTGTCAAGGGTGACCTCGACGTGATGGTGGCTGAGGGAATCGCCGGACTATTCCAGCCTCACGGCCTGGGCCACAACATGGGAATGGACGTACATGACATGGAGGATCTCGGTGAGAACCTGGTTGGCTATGATCCGGATCAGACCCGAGCCAAACAGCTTGGACTCGGAAGCCTTAGGATGGCCCGAAGGCTCGTCCCCGGCAATGTGATAACCGATGAGCCTGGAATATATTTCATTCCCGCGTTGATCGAGAAGTGGAAAACAGAGGGCACAGGCAAGGGCTTTGTCAATTTCGACAAGCTTGAGTCTTACTACGACTTCGGCGGAATTCGTCTGGAGGACGACGTGCTGGTCACTGCCGACGGAGCCCGTAGGACAGGCCCGAACCGCCTTCCTATCCAGCCCGATGACGTGGAATCCGCCATGTCATTCTGAGCGAAGCGAAGAATCTAATGTCAATAGTTATCATCATATTGGCCGTCCTGGCCGGAATCATCGGGATCGCCGGGAGCATACTCCCCGGCCTTCCCGGTCCTCCGATCAGCTGGGCCGGACTTCTGATTCTCTACATCTGGGGCAACGGCACTAATGCAGCCGGGAATCCGATGACTACCAAGTTCCTGCTGATCTGGCTGGCCATCACGATAGTGGTTTGCATTATCGACTATGTGGTCCCGGCGTATTTCACCAGAATCACGGGGGGCAGCAAGGCGGCCGGACGGGGAGCTATCATAGGTTTGATAGTAGGGATGTTCGTGCCTCCGGTGGGAATCATTCTCGGCACTCTCGGAGGAGCCTTCCTGGCAGAGTTCCTGGTCTCCCGAAAAGATGGTTGGGAATCCACTAAATCGGCCGTAGGGGCCCTTCTGGGCTTCTTTTTTGGCACCGGTATCAAGCTCATTGCCAGCGGCCTTATGATGTACTATATAATAGTGTTCCTCAAATAGATTTCGTTTTCTCAAAGATTATCCGTAAATTTAGAGGCTATTATAAAATCGTTCGATGGCGGAAGGCAAAGGCAAATACTGGATCATAGGTCTGATGGGCTTCATTATAGGGGCGCTGCTTATCGCGGCTTTTGACACCACGATGAACAAGACCACATCCAATGAGTATTGCATGAGCTGCCACACCCACGAGCAGGCTGACCTGGACTGGAAGAAATCCCCCCACTACTTGAGCCACAGCGGAGCGATGACTGACTGCGCCGCTTGCCACCTTCCTCCCAAAGAGGACGGTCTCTTGAAGTATTACATGACCAAGTCCAAGATCGGTGTCAAGGATCTTTGGGCGAAGATGACAAAGAACCCGGAGGAGATTGACTGGGAGGCCAAGAGAGAGCTTGAGCACGCCCGTAAGATTGTCTATAACTCTTCTTGCGAGAGATGTCATGTCAACCTCTTCCCCGAAGGTATCTCCGACGACGGCATCACCGCCCATCTCCACTACGAGGAGAACGCCAAAAAGCTCGGACTGGACTGCATCAGCTGCCATCTCAACGTGGGCCATTATATGCCTGGCTACGAACATAAACGTCTGGAAGGCAAGGTGTTCCAAACCGTGGAGGGTCCCATTTACGAGACCAAAGCGACCGTCACCTCTTTCGAGACCTTCACCGAGACTGTCCCTGGAACCACCGCCGCGATCAAGATGATAGCCATCCCCGGAGGCGAGTTCACGATGGGCAGTTCCGACAAGGAGCCTTTCCACAAAGAAGACGAGGGCCCTCAAAAGAAGGTCAAGGTCTCTCCATTCTTCATGGCTGAGACCGAAATCTCCTGGAACCAGTTCTGGGCTTTCTACAACGAGACTATGTCCGAGGGTCGTACCCCTCCTGAGAAGATATACGCCAACAATAACCGTCCTGATGTCGACGCTGTAAGCGGCCCTACTCCTCCGTTCGGATTCCCTGACCAGGGATGGGGCATGGGCGAGCGGCCGGCTATCACGATGACCCATTATGCGGCCACGACCTTCTGCCAGTGGCTCTCCCTGAAGACCGGTCGCCACTACCGCCTCCCTACTGAGGCCGAGTGGGAATATGCCGCCAGAGGTGGGACAGAGACTCCATATTTCTTCGAGGGTAATCCGAAGAAGTTCGTCGGGAGCGGTCTGATGGGCAAGTTGAAAGGGGCCGATACTACGATGATAGCTCGCTATGTGGTATATTCCGGCAACAGCACCGGGAAGACCCAGGAACCTAAATCAGTGATAGCCAATCCGTTCGGACTCAAAAATATGCTGGGTAACGTCATGGAATATTGCTCCGACTGGTACTCGGATGACGCATATTCAAAGATCAAGGACGGCGCTCTTGATCCGACCGGTCCCTCAAGCGGAAAAGAGCATGTGGTCCGAGGCGGCAGCTACGCCGACGACGCGGCTGGTGTCCGCAGCGCCACGAGAAGCCACACTGAGCATGACAAATGGCTCAAGACCGATCCACAGAATCCGAAGAGTATCTGGTGGTACTCCGACATTAAAGGTATCGGATTCAGGGTGGTCTGTGATGTCCCAGATGATGTGAAAGCAAATTAATTACTTAATACTGATAATATTATGAGCGAAAACAAAATGGACAGAAGATCCTTTCTCGGCACCAGTGCCAAGATAGGAGTTGTCGGCATGGTTGGCGGTGGAGCTCTGCTCGCCTCATGTGCGAAGAAAGACAAGGGCCCCGTTTACATTCCACTTAGGCAACCTGACGAGTACTACATTCCCGAGCTTCCTGACAAGGCTATCGACGGCAAGCCTCTCAAGGCTGGTGTGATCGGCTGCGGCGGCCGCGGTTCCGGCGCTATCATGAACCTTCTCGACGCTGCTGACGGAATCACCGTCACCGCTCTTGGAGACACCTTCGCCGACAGGCTCAACAGCTTGAAAGACAAGCTGAAGGAGCAGAGGAACCAGGTTGTTCCCGATGAGAACTGCTTCGTCGGTTTCGACGCCTACAAGAAGGTTATCGACTCTGGTGTGGATATGGTTGTGGTCGCGACTCCTCCCGTGTTCCGTCCCACCCATTTCCAGTATGCCACCGAGAAGGGTGTCCACTCTTTCCTTGAGAAGCCTATCGCTGTCGACGCTAAGGGCTACCGCCTCATCATGGCCACCGCCAAGCAGGCCCAGGCCAAGGGATTGAGCGTCGTCTGCGGAACCCAG
>CACZZF010000025.1 GCA_902785575.1 uncultured Bacteroidia bacterium
TCACAGTCTTGTCCGTGGCGTTATGGGGACCGACCGTGGCAGTCAATGTCGTCGTTCCACCTTTCGCGATGGAAAGGGTCGTCTGGCTCAAAGAGACAGAAGTGACTTCAACAAGCGGATCCTCTTTCGGCCCGCAAGCGACAAAGAGGGCCATAATCGCCGTTAGGGCTATCAGGATAAGATTTCTCATATTTTATGATTTTAAATTAAGTTCTTAATATCCAATTACTTCCTTCCAGGTCTTCTCGACAATGACCGGAGGGACATGGACATACTCTTTCTCATTTTCATCCACTTCCACAATGCTCCTGGTGGCGACCTTTGTGGGATGTGCCTTGTCCCAGGTCTTGAAGGCATTGTAGTCGTACTTCCAGGAAGAGCCCTCGGAAAGCTTCATGATTCTCGTGTAAAGCTGAGAACGGCAAGGGGCGTTGAAGGTGGAGTGACGGTGATTGTCATTCATCACACTCTGCTCAGTGGGCCTCCATACCCCGCTCCAGAAGGTGTCTCCTCCCTCGTAAACTCCGATATTCTCAGAGGCGAAGGCGCTGTCTCCGATGAACTGACTCCAAAGGACCTGCGAAGGATCTGAGGTGAAGTCCACATTCATGTACCAATATTTCTTCTGATAATTCTTGACATATGAGATCTCATCATCAGAAACTTTGCCCGAAGAATAATAGCCATATTCATCAGCGAGTTTTCCTAGCCCGTGTCCGGCTGCCTCATGGATTATGACACTCGACTCGCTTGAAATGCCTCCGGAGACAGGCACATCCTTGTATGGCACCCAGCAGACGGATGGACCTGCCGCATAGACACTCTCGTTGGCTGCGATATGCATGTAGCATGTGCCTCCGGAACGTAACGTGTTCATCAGGACGAGGACGAGAACATTGTCCATGTCTCCAGCCCCTATCGCTTTCTTGGCGTATTGCAAGACCTTGGCATCGTCACCACCGACGGCGGAACCGAATCCGAAGACACCGCTGTATGCGGTGGAATTGCCTTTGAAATACTCCTCGTTCTTCGAAACGGCATTCACAAGATACACGTTGAACCGGCTCTTGAGTGACTTCATGGGTTCGACGCTGAAGAAATCCTTCATGGCTTGCTGCGCGGCCTTCTTGAAGGTTCCTCCGGTAATTAGCCTGTCTGAGAAAGCGTCTCCCGTTATCACCAGGTTGACACCCTTGCCTGTCGTGGCTTTCTGAAGGGTCTCGTATTTTCCGTCTTGTGAGTAACTCTTTGACTCATAGTGATTGACGGTGGCTTTAAGCGCTGTGGCAAGATACTCGAGAACGTTCCCCAAGGGGTCAGAGGAGTTATCGGTCTGGGTCGCGTAATCCACGGTCTTGTCAGGGCCGATGATAATCACCTCGTTCTCGGATCCATCAGGGTACATAGCATATCCTGTCTTGGCATAGAAAGGTGCGCTGCCTTGGGGATAGTCTTTATACATGTGGCGTATAAAAGCCGACTCTGCGGGTATCCCGGTCTTGCTCACGACGCTCTTGAACAACTCGTCCCTCGGGGTAAGATCTTCGGATTCATTAGGTGAATTGTTGTCAAAGCAGGTTATCAGACCCAGCCCCTTGGACTTGTTCGTTTTGTAAAAACTGGACAATTGCGAGAGGAATTCTACCGCCTTCCCGCTGCTAGGGTTGATGTTGGAGATCACCGTGTACTGGTTTTGCTCAAAAATCTCATTAACGTTAATTGTTTTGCCTGAAATGGAGGTGATGGAGGGGGATTTCGGCGCCGGGATATTCGCTTTCCTGATGTTCTCCTGGGTGAAGTTGTTAATCATGACCATTTGGGGCCAAAGCATCCAGAAATTCTCCAGATTGTTGATAGTGGAAGGAATTTCACCGGACAGATTGTTATCGTAAAGGGTGATCAAAGTCGCTTTATTAAGGTTGCTAAAGGAAGCGGGGATTGATCCGGTAAGTTTATTGCTATGGAGGAACAATTCCTCGAGATTTGTCAATGAGCCTATTTCAGATGGGATTTCCCCTTTCAGGTTAATTCCAGTTAAACTCAAATATTTCAGTTTTTTGAGATTTGATATTCCCGACGGAATCTCCTGCGGCGACATGTCGCTGCTTTCGGAGATAACAAGCCTTTCAAGATTCGTCAATTGAGTCACGCTTGAAGGGATTTTCCCCTTGACAGGATAGAAATATATGCCCAGGCGTTTCAGTTTTTTCAGCGAACCGATCTCCTCGGGGATGGTGCCGGATCCGGAATAAGATCTTGTGCTTCCAACTATATAGAATACTTCCAATTCCGTGAGGTCACACATTTCTTTAGGAATCTTTCCGTACAAGTTTTTGTCCGAAAGGGACAGATAGTTCACATGTTTTCTGTCATCAGTGGTAGCGACGCCAGCCCAAGTTCCGAGCGGTTTGTCAGAGCACCAGTTTTCTTTCTGGTATTCTGACCAGTTGTCACCATTGTTGGCTTTGTAAAACGCTATAAGCGCTGCCCTCTCCTTTAGTTTGTAAGCAGGTTCTTTCACTGTGACCTCGCATGTGGCGGTTTTTCCCCCGATCTGAGCGGTGATGGTAGCCTTGCCCACGGAAACCCCGGTGACAAGTCCACCCTTCACGTAGGCGATATTATTATCACTGGAAGACCAAGAGATATTTGTTTCAGAAGCATCACTTGGGGAAATCGCGGCGGTCAATTGAACTTCTTTCTCCTCTTCTAGCTCAATCTTGGTTTTATCGAGAGTGACGGATTCAACTGATTTTGTGACAGTCACGGTGCAAGAGCCCGATTTCCCGCCGGCTGTGGCGGTGATGATAGCCGTGCCGGTGCCTACAGCAGTGACAGTCCCATTTGATACAGTCGCCACAGACTGATCAGAGCTGGACCAGGTGACCGGGTCAACCGCGGTTGCGGGATTGAGGGTGGCGGTGACGCTCTGAGTTTGCCCAACTTCCAGCGAGAGACTGTATGGAGAGACAGAGACACTGGTCACGGCGTTATCCTCTTCTTTACTGCAAGAGCCTGCCAAGGTAAGAATAGCTGTGAGGGTCGCGATAAGATAAAAGAGCCGGGTTTTCATTTCCGATTAGTTTTAATTTCCAATTACTTCCTTCCTGATTCCGAAATACTCTCTTATGTTGCGGGCCATCTCGTCCGCGAGACGCTGGCGCGCCTCGACGCTGGACCAAGCGATGTGAGGAGTGAGGATTATCTTCTCCGGATGGCTGGTGTGGAGCAGGGGACTGTCAAGAGGAAGAGGCTCCTTCTCATAAACATCGAGCCCGATACCGGCGATCCTTCCTTCGTCAATGATTCTTGCCAGGTCTTTCTCTACCGCGATTCCTCCCCGACCGGTATTGACAAGCCAGGCTGTGGGCTTCATCAAAAGCATTTTCTCGTAGTCGATCAAGCCAGCTGTCCTCTCGTTGTATGGGGCATGGATGCTGACGACATCAGCCTCCCTCAAAAGGGTCTCTATTGGGACTGAAGGATATTCCTTGCAATGGGAAGTACCTGATGTTGAGTAATATATGACCTTCATCCCAAAGTCCTCGGCGATCTTGGCGACCTTGCTCCCGATAGCTCCCATGCCGACGATTCCGATGGTCTTGCCGGCCAGTTCAGTGTAGGGATGCGCCGAGTCGGTGTGGATCTTCCCGGCCGAGTAGCGGCCGTCCTTGGCGTAAGCGTCATAATGGAAGAGTCTTCCGGATAGGGCAAGGATCAGAGTCCAGGTGATCTGGGCTACGGAATCCGTGGAATATCCCGCCACGTTCCGAGCGGCCACGCCTCGCTCCTGGCAGAGCCTCAGGTCTATGTTGTTCATCCCTGTTCCCGCTTCACATATAAGCTTCAATTTTGGGGCGGAGTCCAGGAACTCTTTGTTTACTATGATTTTGTTGAGGATCGCTACGTCCGCATCCTTAACTCTCTCCCGGGCTTCCTCAGCGGTGGAAGAATCATATGTTGTAAGCTCGCCGAGCTTCTCTATCTCAGTCAGCGGCGTGGAACCCATGGTCGCCGCGTCAAGGAAAACTATCTTCATGTTTTATCTAGTTGTATAATTGTTTTCTTGTTGTTGGCAGGTCACCCCTTGGGATTTGCGGATCGTCGATTTCAGAGTCCACGATTCGGTTTAGGCCTCTTATCACGTTGGTCTCCAGGAACCTGATTTGCTCCGGGAAGGTGGATATGAAAGTTGAGGCGATCTCATGGGAATGGTCGTTGTAACGGAATATGTTGTACTGATATCCGTTTTTCCGGAATATTTTGGCGAGGCGGTGGGAACCGAATATCCCCCATTTGAGGAAGCGGAACTGCTTGTAATTCACAATCTTGTCATCAGTCCCGTGGAAAAAGGCCGTCGGAGCCGGGGGAGTCTTATAGGATGGAGTACCCTCAATTGAGATGATCGCTCCGGCAAAGGGCATTACGCCTGCATAGCGGAAATCCTCTGGAAGGAAATCACCGGCCCGTCCATTATTCAAGAGCCAGTCGGCTTCAAGCACAGCGATGGCTCCCGCGGAAGAACCGCTCGTCACCAGATTATTCGGATCTATTCCCAGCTCATTGCCATGCTCTATCAAGTAGGCTGTGGCAGAATAAAGGTCCTCGGCAGCCATCTGGGCCGCATTGCGGAAAGCTTTCGCTGAAGCGACGCCACCTG
Organism: uncultured Bacteroidia bacterium; assembly: GCA_902785575.1. GTDB lineage: Bacteria > Bacteroidota > Bacteroidia > Bacteroidales > UBA932 > Cryptobacteroides. The sequence continues at coordinate 4,661 of CACZZF010000025.1, forward strand.
AGGTCTTGACTCCCTTCATCCCGAGCCTGTAGTCGATGCTGACGACTCCGTAGCCGGCGTCATTGAGCATCTTGAACCAAGGCATGTAGTATTTGTCGTTTCTGGCGCCGGTGATGAAGCCTCCTCCGAACATAAAGACGATTGTCGGTTTATGCTTCCCGTCCAATTCAGTGGCGCTTCCGGGTGAGGCGTTATAGGCGTCTAGATATAACTCCTGACCGTCTTTTGTAGCGAACAGACGGGTTGATGCGGGCTGGTATGTCTCTTGGGCCGCCAGTGTCGCGCATAAAAGGAGGATATTCAGAGTGGATAAGAATCTATTCATCATTAAGTTCTTGTGGTTCTGGTTTATTATCTTGGGTGCTTGCCACCAGCCGTCTTATCGGCTTGAAATGTGTGAAAAACCGTGCCGCGATCACTCTTATCACCGTGTAGGAAGGGATCGCCACCAACATTCCGAGGATTCCTCCGACATGGCCGGCCATAAGCAGGACTATGAATATCTCCAAAGGGCTTGATTTTATGCTCTTTGAATAAATAACAGGTTGGAAGAGGAAATTGTCCACAAGCTGGGTCGCGGCGAATATCGCCAACAGGGTGAGCAGGGCTATCCAGAAATTGGGATATACGCCGAGGACCGCGGCACTGCTATATTTCAGGACCAGTCCGAGGATGGTTCCGATAGCCGCTCCAATCCACGGTCCGACATAAGGAATCACATTGAGAAGTCCGGCCATGAACGCTATTCCGATCGCCGGATAGAGCCCTATCTTGGCTATCAGCCACAGCCCGAGGAAGTTCAGAGTGGCGACTCCTATGATTTCTGTCAAAAGACCTCCGAAATATCTGGTCAGTAGATGCTCGATGTCCCCGATCGCGTCGATGGCCTCTTTCTCATGCCTGTCCGGTACTATTGATCCGATTATCCTGCGGAACAACTTGTCATCCTTGATGAAAAAGAAGCTGATGAACACAACGCAGAACAGTCCGATGCCCAAAGCCCCAAGAGCCGAGGCGACTGATCCTACAACAGAGGTGACTGAAGAGATGTCGAAGGTTTTCATAAGCCAGGCTGCCAGTGACTCTTGGATCTTGAAGTCCCTGCCCAGCTGCGGGAAGCGGTCGATCAGCCAAACATTGAGCCTGTCTGCCCAGCGGGCTATTTCCGAAGTGCTGAATGAGCTCGTCTGGAGGTTGCTGGAGACGCTCTGTATTATTCCCGACACTACAGGAATCACCTGGGTTATGATTCCGAGGAATATGCCAATAACCAGGATCAATGTCAGAATGGCCAGAAGCCAGTCCGGGGCGCTCTTGCCCTTGATCTTGAATTTGCGGAGGAGCCGCATGATAGGCCTGCCGAGCAATGACACGACTGCCGCCAGGATGATGTAAATCAGAACGCTCCTGAAGTACCAGCATAAAGCCACTATTATGGCCGCCGAGACAGCCCAAATCGTATATCGCGCTAGTCTATCGATACTTCTCTCTTCACTCATGGCAAATTTCTTTTAATATTTGAAAACAATTGTGGAGCCTTTCTTGAAGGCCTCATGGTCGAGTCTCCAGCCCTCGACAGGCTTGCCGTCCACGGTTATCTCCTTGACCGGACCCGAGTAATCTTTACGGCCTATAGTCTTGATTTTCACCTTCTTCCCGCCATAGCTGAAAGTTATCCTGTCAAATATAGGGGAGAACAGCTCATAAGAGGGAGTGCCGATCTCGAGGGGATAGAATCCCAACTGGGCGAACATGTACCAACCGCTCATCGTCCCGTCATCCTCGTCCATCTCCGGTGCGTATCCCTCCGGCTTGTTCTGGAATGCCCTGCCGACGAAGGGGTCGGGATACTCGGCGTTTCCACCGTAGATATGGACCATATTGTCATCCGTCAAATAGCGCCTGACCCATTCGCAGGTCTTGTCCGGTCTTCCGAAACGATTGAACATGAACGGGGTCTGGATGTCCGGCTCGTTGCCTTGGTTGAACATCCCTTCAGTGAAGAAGGTGTCCAGCTCGTTTGCCAGCTTGTCCGCTCCGACCCACTCGGCCATCTTCCCGGTGTATTGCGGACAGGACCACCTGTACTGCCACTTGGTCCCTTGATAAAGACCGTTGCCTTTCATCAGGGAGAAATCCTCAGTGACCTCCATGAACACATCTTTCCAGACTTTTTCGAATATACTGTCGGCCTCGGCGGTGAACTTCGAGGCGTCATCGGCGCTGCCGATGATGTCCGCTATCTGACCTAAAGCCCAAAGATCGTTGCAAAGCTCAAGGAGCTGGTCAGGAGACTCTTTGGGAATCTCGGTAAGGACTTCTCTTACCATCCCGTCATATCCTGGCAGAAAATCCACGGGGATGCCCTTCTTGTAGGCGTCCAGGAGCATCAGTCCCATGTGCTCGGTCCTGACGGTCGGAGCGCTCTCACAGTCGGTTGCCCAGTTCTTCTTTCCTGTCCTGAACAAGTTGACACAGGAGGCGGCCATGTCGGCGTAGGCCTGAGGCTCGAGAAGGAGAAGCATCGGGAATTTCGCCCTGTAGGTGTCCCACATGCTCCAGCTGTTGAAAGCCCGCCTGCCTCCGGCATCGTAGACCACCCCGTCTGTCCCCAAATATTTCCCGTCCGGGGACGTGACATCCATAGGGCTCATGTAAAGCCTGTATAACGATGTGTAAAACAGGTGTTTCTGCTCATCGTTCGCTCCTTTGACCTTGACTTTGGCAACCTTACCCTTCCACTCCCTCAAGGCCTCTTTCCTTATCTTGTTAAACGAATAATCATCTTTGGCCGCCAATTCCTTGTCGGCCGCATCCTGGCTGATGGGGGAGACACCGATGCGTAATTCAATATTATTGTCGGCGAACTTCAGGACAGCTTCTGTGGGGTTCGTCTCCGCAACCTCGAACGGTTTGTCTGAACGAAGCCTGAAGTAAAAAACGTATTTACCTCTGGCGCAGGCGGTTCCGGATTCGATCCTCCCGATTATTTCTTTGTCGTTGACAACCTGGTACTCGCAGGATGTTTTTCTTTTCTCGAATGCGGAGTTGAAGTCTATGCACATAGTCTTGCTTTCCGGGAGTGTCCACCGCTCGAAGGCAACCGCCCGGCTGACCGTGAACTCGCCTGACGAGCCATTGTCGAAGCTGGTGCTGTAATATCCAGGTATGGCTATTTCGGTGTCTTTCAGAATCTTGAGGACGGTTTCCTTCGAGGAAGGCTTGATACGGAGATTGCCTCCCACACCTCCGCATCCGACTCCTGAGAGGCGGTTGATGGAGACTCCCGAAGTGACCGGCTGGGCGAAATCATAGCCGGCATGCTGATGAGGCTCGCTGTCGGGGCAGAGGCACAGCATCCCGAACGGTATAGCCGCACCTGGGGAGACTTGGCCGTTGTCACCGGACGTGCCCATGAAAAGATTGATGTATTTGAGGTTCCCGGGCAGATTCCTGGCTTCTATTCCGGAAGGGCAGGAAAGGCAGGAGAGCAACAAGGCAGTGATGATTAGTCTTTTGGATTTCATCGCTAAGGCTTTTGATTAGAATAATCCGCTATACTTTACAAACTTAATAAAAAAATAAAAATAATACAACCTGTGCCTTAGAATGGCACAAGCTGCTTGTATTTTTGCACCAGAAACAAAAAATGAAAGTTGAATTAAACACGATATAGTCATGAAGAACACAGAGTACAACGCCGACAATCTCGCTTCAATGATCTCTTCTGAGTCTTCTCTTTCCACCCTTCTCGAGATGATGGGTGACATGGGCCTCGAGCTCGATTCCGCCACCCGTTCCTAAACCGGTTCCTGGCGAAGTCGAAGGGCGGTCCCTGAGCATAGTTGAAGGGCGGTCCCTTATTTGCTTTTTTCAGAACTATAATTTATTTTTGTGAATACCCCCTATCAGCCGTTGCGAGCGGGGGAATTCGCAAATTTATAATTAGTTAGGATATGGAAAAGCTACTCAGGACATCTATTGCGGCGATAGCTGCCGCTCTTTTTTCCATGACATTGTTCTCATGCGGGCCAGATGAGCCTGACAATAACGGCCCGACTGGGCCTACTACTGTGGCCGTCACAGGAGTCACGCTCAACAAAACCTCTCTAAGTATGGTCGAGGGCAACTCAGAGACACTTACCGCTACCGTTTCTCCTGACAACGCCACCAACAAGGCAGTCAGTTGGAAATCCTCCGACGCGTCGATCGCATCTGTCGACGGGACCGGTAAGGTGACTGCCGTCAAGGCTGGCTCAGCTACTATAACAGTCTCAACTACAGATGGCTCCAAGACGGCTACATGCTCCGTGTCAGTCACACCGAAGACAATAAGTGTCACTGGTGTGGCTATCGAACCATCCACTTTGGAGATTAAGGAAGGGGCTACCTTCCAACTGAAGGCCACTGTTAGTCCCGCCGATGCAAGCCAGGCAGTGGACTGGGCGTCCCCGTCCCCGCATATCGCGACCGTGGATCAAAATGGCCTGTTGACGGCAGTCGCGCCTGGTACGGTCCGCATTGTCGTCAGATCGAAAGCCTTTACCGATAAACAAGGTTTCTGTGATGTCACAGTCACACAAGACAATACCTTGACGGGTATTTCTCTTGACGCTGACGAGATCACTATCGCCGCTGGTGACTCCAGGAACTTGACCGTAATTTTCTATCCGGAATACGCCTCGAATAAGAATGTCACATGGAAATCATCCGATGCGTCGGTTGTGACTGTCAGTGATGGCAAAGTGTTCGGCCTTAAAGAGGGAACAGCGACTGTTACGGCGACATCGGAAGAAGGTTCCTTCACTGCGGAGTGCGTGGTGATAGTGGGCAAGGCCGAAGGCCCGCTCATTTATTCAATAGGTTCGGACAGAAGTGTTTATGTGAATGGAGAGCTTGATCCCAGAAGTGGAATCTTCAATACTGACTCATTCCGGTTATACACCTCGGAGTATATTGAGGCTGAAGGGAAAGATCTTATCACTTATGAGGTTTACACTAATAAATCGGGAGATGAGCCATGGATTTGCAAGAACCGGGAGCCTATAATCAGTTTGGCGGGTCATGAAGGACAAACTGTTTATGGCCTCTCGTGCAGGAATGGTGTATATGCTGTCCTGTATATTAATCGAGATGGCGAAAAAAAAGTTGTCAAGGCTAAATCAGATGGTACCGTGACTGAATACGAGCTTAAAGGTGTCGCCATAAGTATGTCTTCAGTGACTACAACCGTCGCTCCGAGTGGAGATATTTATGTCAGCGCCAGTATCCGGGATAATTTTAACCAGTACTATCTGGCCATGTACAAATTATCTGATGACGGGAAAGTCACTGAGAAATTGATAGAGAAGAATTCTATAGCCAGACCTACGATCGGGGTGACCGATGCTGGTGATGTGTATATCCTCGCTGGGAATTACGACGAAGGGATGGAGTCGGTACGTCTTTATAAGAACGGGGAGTTCTATAAGACCATCGACCAAGTGGCTGAGAATCTGGAATCGAGCCTGCGTTGTGTGGGTAATGATGTGTACACAGTCATCAAGGATGAGGTCAACAAGCAGGTCCGGGTTCATAAGAACGGAACGAAATATCAAATCCTCGATTACAGTCAGGAGGTTTACCTATATTATGCGACAGGAGATCAACGACCATTCTGGGTAAATGGTAGCGGTGACGTGTATTTGTCCTTGCTGGAGAACGGTTCTTTGTACCGCATTTACAAAAATGGCAAGAATCTGTATTCAACAGATAACTCAGGTACTGTCTCCTTCCAGCCCTTCTGCGTGATCGAGTAGCTTGGCTTCAGCCACGGAGGCGACACCCTAGTCTTCCTTCAGGGAGACCAGGGTGTTGTCCTTCTCGGGGGTGAGGCCTACCTTGAGGGTGCGGAGCTCGGTTGAGCCCTTCTTGTTTTTGCCCTGGAGGATTCTGTCGGAGATAATGAACTCAGACACAGGATCTTCCACATAGCGCATAACGGCTCTCTTGAGCGGCCTGGCACCGAACGCCGGGTCATAACCTGCTTCAGCGATGAACTTCTTGGCGGAAGGGGTGATGGTCAGTTTGTAGCCCGATTCCTCAGCCCTTTCGCGAAGCTCTCTCAACTCGATGTCGATGATCTTCTCTATGTCCTCTTTGGTAAGCGAGTTGAAGAATATCTGCTCGTCCACCCTGTTGATGAATTCGGGCGGGAAACTCTTCTTGATGGCTTTCTCGAGGACGCCCTGGCGGTTCTGCGCCACGTTCTTGCCGGCTGTGGCGAAACCGACTCCGGTGCCATATTCATCAAGCTCTCGGCTTCCGACATTGGAAGTCATGATCACAATCGTGTTCTTGAAGTTCACTGTGCGGCCATTGCTGTCGGTGAGGTGACCGTCGTCAAGCACTTGCAGCAAGATATTGAATATGTCCGGATGGGCTTTCTCGATCTCGTCCAGGAGCACCACGCAATAGGGTTTGCGGCGCACCCGCTCGCTGAGCTGGCCACCCTCTTCGTAACCAACATATCCGGGAGGCGCTCCGATAAGGCGGGATACCGTGAATTTTTCCATGTACTCGCTCATGTCGATGCGCACCATATTCTCCTCAGAATCAAATAGATATTCAGCCAGGCACTTGGCCAGCTGGGTCTTGCCGACACCAGTCGGGCCGAAGAAAAGGAAGGTGCCGATAGGGCGGTTAGGGTCTTTCAAACCGGCACGGTTGCGCTGAATCGCTCTTACAACCTTGTCGATAGCCTCGTCCTGGCCTATGATCCTGCCTTGGAGACGCTCTTTCATTTTCATGATCCTGTTGCCCTCACTTTCGGCCACCTTGTTGACAGGAATGCCCGTCATCTTGGAGACCACCGTGGCGATATCTTCGGCGTCCACGACATTACCGGTCTTCTTGTCCTTGGTAAGGCTCAAGCGGACCATTGATCCGGCCTCGTCCATGGCGTCTATGGCCTTGTCCGGCAGGAACTTATCGGTGACGTAACGGTCAGTGAGGCGAGCGCAAGCCTCGATTGCCTCCTCGTTGTAGGTCACGCTGTGGAACTCCTCGTAATTGGCCTTTATGTTGTTCAGGATCGATATCGACTGCTTGATGTCCGTCGGCTCCACGACTATCTTCTGGAACCTCCTGTCGAGAGCACCATCCTTCTCCACGATCTTGGCGAACTCATCCATAGTGGTGGCTCCGATGCACTGCAGCTCGCCTCTGGCGAGAGCGGGCTTGAGCATATTGGCGGCATCCAGACTGCCCTGAGCACCTCCGGCTCCCACAATAGTATGGAACTCATCGATGAACAGGATTATGTCGGGGTTAGTGCTGGCCTCCTTGATTATGGCCTTGAGCCTCTTCTCGAAGTCGCCACGGTACTTGGTGCCGGCAACGACGGAAGCTATATCCAACGAAATGAGCTTCTTCTTGGCAAGAACAGGGGATATGCTGCCTCCGGCGATCCTCTGGGCTATGCCCTCGACAATCGCGGACTTCCCGACTCCGGGCTCACCGATCAGCATCGGGTTGTTTTTCTTGCGCCTTCCGAGGATCTCGATGACCCTCGCTATCTCGACATCCCTTCCAACTACAGGATCAAGTTTTCCTTCAGCCGCGGCCTTGGTCAGGTCGAAACCGAAGTCCTCGAGATTGACCTTGCCGGACGGATTGTTGCCCTGGCCCGGCTCACCATCCTCTTCTTGGTCATCGTTTCCCTGCGGAGTAGCGTCCTGGTGGTTCTGGGGAGCCTGCTGCTGACCGAGCAGACCCTCGTCCCGCATGTGGGCAAGAAGCCTTCCGTAATCCACTCCATGCTGGCGCAGGTAAGCCTGGCCGTAGTTCTCTGTCGTGCGGCAGAGGGCAAGGAGCAGATGAAGCGAGGTGGCCTCCGCGGAGTTCATCTTCGAGGCTTCCATTACCGTGATACTCAGCACGTTCTGCGCATAACGGGAGAACGAGATCTTGTCGGCCTCTGAATAGGGGATCGACTCGTTCGTGAATATATGGCTGTCAATGAAACGCTTGAAGGCGTCGATGTCCACTCCCAAAGCGGCAAGTGTCCTGCAAGCGTCGTTGTCCCCCTGGCGCATCATTCCAAGGAACAGGTGGTCCGGTCCGATGCCGTAGCTGCCGGTCCGCATCGCCTCCTCACGGGCGTAGCGGATGATGCTGTTGAGTTCGTCAGATATCTTGATTTCCATGTTTTCTTAATCCGGGAATATGGCAATAATAACAATTATCGCCCACTTATGCAACATCCATGCGAGCTATATTGACTGACACTTTGTCACTATTGCCGGAATCGTATTTTTTTATTATTTTTGCATGTTTAAGTAATAAGGTAATTTTTTGAGCTTTTATGGATAGTGAGGAAAAGATAGTAGAAGGACAGACAGGCGTCATCGAACCGGTTGAGATCGACCAGGAAATGCGCTCGGCGTACATCGACTATTCGATGTCCGTTATCGTGTCCCGTGCCCTCCCGGATGTGAGGGACGGTCTCAAGCCGGTTCAGAGAAGGGTCTTGTATGGAATGGACGGGCTTGGCCTGTCATCTTCCGGTCCGACCCGCAAATGCGCGAAGATTGTCGGAGAGGTGCTTGGAAAGTATCATCCGCACGGTGACTCCAGCGTTTACGACGCTCTGGCGCGTCTCGCCCAGCCTTGGAACCAGAGGTATCCCACCGTGTTCGGTCAAGGTAACTTCGGTTCAATGGACGGAGACCCTGTCGCCGCTATGAGGTACACCGAAGCGAAATTGCAGAAGATCACGGAAGAGATCTTGGGCGACATCGACAAGGACACCGTGGACATGGTGAATAACTTCGATGACACTGAGAAAGAGCCCACAGTCCTTCCGACCAAGCTGCCCCTGCTGCTTTTGAACGGTTCGGCTGGTATCGCTGTCGGTATGGCCACCAACATGGCTCCCCATAACCTCGGGGAGTGCTGCGACGCCATCTGCGCCTATATAGATAATCCCGATATTGACACCGAAGGCCTGATGCATTACATCAAAGGCCCTGACTTCCCTACGGGAGGTATCATCATGGGCATGAGTGGCATCAAGGAGGCCTATGAGACCGGCCGCGGCAGGGTCGTGGTCAGGTCCAAGACCGAGATCGAGGTCGGTGATAACGGACGTGAGACCATTGTGGTGACCGAGGTCCCTTACATGGTCAACAAGAAGGAGATGATCGAGAAGATCGGCCAGATGGTCGAGGACAAGAGGATCGAGGGTATAACCTATATCAACGACGAGACTTCCCGCGAGGGTGTCCGTGTCATCCTCAGAGTCAAGCAGGGCTTCAACTCCAATGTCGTTCTGAACACCTTGTTCAAGTACACCCAGCTCCAGTCCAGCTTTGCTTTCAATAACGTGGCTTTGGTCAAGGGTCGCCCCAAGACATTGTCCCTCAAGGAATTGATTGCCAATTTCGTGGATTTCCGCCATGAGGTGGTTGTCCGCAGGACCAAGTTCGAGTTGGACAAGGCACAGAAGAGGGCCCACATCCTCGAAGGTCTCCTGAAAGCTATTGACGTTATTGACGAGATCATCCACATCATTCGCCATTCGGAGAACGTGGACGAGGCCAAGGCTGAGCTTATCCGCCGTTTCGGCTTCACAGAGATCCAGGCCACCGCTATCGTGGAAATGCGTCTGAGGCAGCTTACAGGACTCGAGAGAGAGAAGCTCCAGGCCGAATATGACGAACTGGAGAAGTTCATCGCCCGTTGCCAGGAGATTCTCGGAAGCGAGGAGGAACAGCTTAAGATAGTCAAGGCAGAGACCCTTGAGATCAAGGCCAAATATGCCGATCCCAGAAGGACCGAGATCCGTCCTTCCGAGGAAGAGTTCAACCCTGAGGACTTCTATGCTGATGAGGATGTGGTTATCACTATCTCCCATCTCGGATATATCAAGAGGACTCCTCTGACTGAGTACCGTACTCAGGCTCGCGGCGGTGTCGGTATGAAGGGAAGCTCGACTCGTGACGAGGACTTCATAGAGCACATCTATATCGCCAATATGCACTCCACCATGCTGCTCTTTACTGAGAGCGGAAGGTGCTATTGGTTAAAGGTTTACGAGATTCCAGAGGGATCCAGGGCCTCTAAGGGCAGGGCCATCCAGAACGTGCTCAGCATTCCTGACGACAAGATTAAGGCTTATATCAACGTAAAGACCTTGAGGGATCAGGAATATGTCGAGTCTCACAGCATCGCGCTCGTGACAAAGGGTGGTGTGATCAAGAAGACCGCTCTTTCCGCATATTCACATCCCAGGGCTGCTGGAGTCAACGCCGTCAACCTGCGCGAGGGTGATGTCCTGGTCGAGGCTTTGCTGACCGGCGGAAACGATGAGATCCTTATCGCCGCCCGCGAGGGACGTTGCTGCCGGTTCAATGAGACAGACGCTCGTGAGATGGGTAGGACTTCCACCGGAGTCCGTGGCATCAATATTGAAGATGACGACGAGGTGATAGGTGCGATCAACTACGATCCGGCGGCGGAAGACGCGGCAGACCACACTGTTTTGGTAGTCAGTGAGAATGGATTCGGAAAGAGGACTGATTTTGACGAGTACAGGATTACGAAGAGAGGCGGAAAGGGTGTCAAGACCATCAATATCACTGATAAGACCGGAAAGCTGATCGCGATCAAGAATGTGACCGAGAATGATGACCTTATGATCATAGAGAAGTCCGGTCTGACGATCAGGATGTCCGTTTCGGATATCCGTGTCGCCGGAAGGGCAACGCAGGGAGTGAAACTGATCAACATCAAGGAGGGAGATTCGATAGCGTCCCTTTCCACTGTCGCCAAGAACGATGAAGCCGCTGAAACCGGTGATAGTATTGAGACAACAGAGAATACTGAAAACGAAAATATTAACAACTAATCCCACTAATCATGAAAAAGTTAATGATTGTTTTGGCATTGCTCGCTTCCGTCCAGGTGGCGAATGCCCAGGGAGGTGCCGCCGCAGCCAAGAAGGCTGTTGACGCCGCTCTCGCAGCTACCCAGAACGCCAAGAAAGCGACCAAGGTCGCCACTTGGATGAAACTCGCGGAGTCTTATATTGCCGCCTACAATGTCCCTTCAGGCAATGTGTGGGTCGGTGCTGCCGAGAATGAGCTCAAACTCGCTATGGGTAACGAGAAGCCCATCTCTGTCGAGAATGTGATCCTTGGCGGTGCCCAGTACACCAAGCAGGTTTTCGAAAACAAGAACCTCTACCTCAACAGCAATGGACAGCTTGAGATAATCGAGGTGACCAAGCCTGTCGTGGACAACGCTCTCGACAAGGCTCTCGATGCTTACAGGAAGGCCGCTGAGGTTGATCCTAAGGCCACCAAGGCTAAGGAGATCGCCGCCGGTATCAAGGGCATCGTGGACAAGTACAACACCGAGGCTTACAACGCTTACACTTTCGGGGATGTCGCTAAGGCCGAGTCTTTCTTCTCGAAAGCTTTCGACGCCTCTTCCCAGAAGCCTAGCGAGGCTATCGATACCAGCGCACTCTACAACGCCGGTTTCGTGACCTATGGCTCCGGCCAGTTCGCCAAAGCGAAGAACTACTTTGACAAGTGCCTCAATCTTGGCTATTACGCCAAGGATGGTGAGGTTTTTGCCAAGCTTGCTGACTGTGTTGCCAAGTTGGACACCACCGCCGCCGGCAAGACTCTCCAGAAGGAGTATCTCGAGCAAGGATTCGCCAAGTTCCCTCAGAGCCAGGGTGTGATGATTGGTCTCATCAACTACTACATTTCCAGCGGACAGGACACTGACAAACTCTTCAGCTTGATTGACGCCGCCAAGGCCAACGAGCCTGACAACGCTTCCCTTTATTATGTCGAGGGTAACGCCCGCGCTCAGCTCGGTCAGATCGACGAGGCTGTCAAGGCTTACGAGAAGTGCGTCGAGGTCAATCCTGAATATGAGTATGGTTTCATCGGTGAGGGCATCATGTTCTACAATGAGGCTATCAAGGTCCAGGAAGCTGCTCAGACTGAGCTTGATGACAATAAGTACATGGCTCTTGTCCAGAAGTTTGAGAACTACCTGAAGAGCTGCATCGAGCCCTTCGAGAAGGCTTACAACATGACCAAGAATGAGGAGATTAAGCCTAGTCTTGCCGAGTACCTCAAGAATTCCTACTATCGTTTCCGCGAGGAGGATCCCAAGTATCAGGCTGGCTACGAGAAGTTCTCCAAGCTTGTCCAGTAGAAGTCTTCACATATCCGAAACCCTAAAAGAGCCGGCTTCCAGCCGGCCCTTTTTTTGACTATGTCATTGTTCGGTTAGATTTGGGAAAATGACTACTACTGGGCCAAGGAGTATGCTTCCGAGCAGGATTACCAGCATTTCTCCTACGACGGCAGCCACGGCAAGGAGTATTGGTATTTCTACCGGCCCGTCCGGTAAAGAAATAGCGAGACTCCTTCTTCTCGTACCTCCCACGGTTGTTTTTCTTATAATAAACAGGCATCTATTATGGTAGATGCCTGTTTATATCTTAGTCTATCGTTCTAACTCTCGATGACTTTCGCTAAGGTACAAAAACTTTTCAATCACGCAATATCTCCCGATGATTTTTAATCTGGAAGGTCATCATCTCTCAACAGCCGTAATATGCTGTTTTGTTTGATAATCCCGAAAAGAAATCCTACATTTGCAATGCCTGGCAACAGGCGTACATATTAGCGAAAGTGTTTTCGCGTTGTCCTGAATCGAAAATCTGGAAAATTTACTGAGAAGGGCGACGATGGCACATTCCGCTCGACTTTGATATTGTCGCACGCCGTGTTCTACGGCCAGCTTCATATCGTCGAGTGTGGAGTATCGGTCGTATTCATTTCTCAAGGTCCTTCCAGAGCCTCGATTCGGTGCATGCGAAACGGCTCTACACTTTTGTTTTGCCCGGTTCCCAAGAGCCCAGAACCATATTTAAGCCTTTATATGAAGAAGGAAAGCAGCAAAGAAGCGTACCTCACCCCAGAGGTGGAAGAGTTTGTTCTTTCAATTGAAGCACCTATCGCACAGAGTCAGACAGAACCTATCGTTGATGACCCGGATAATCCGATGTAGGCCATGAGAAAGAGTGTAATTTTATCGCTGGGCGTCATTGCCGTATTGGCAGGATGCCAGTTTGAGGAGTCAAACCAAGAGGACTCTCTCAATGGTTTTGATGTCTCTTTAGAGAGCATTATCTCTGAACCCGAGACGAAGACGTATGCAGATGAACAGCACTTGGTTGTTTGGCATAATGATGACCGGGTGTCTGTATTCGAGAAGAAGGAGTACTGGGAGGAATACAAATATACTGGCCGTACAGGAACTACTGGGGCCCGACTTACGAAATTGTCTAGCGAAGGCTCCGGCACAGGTGGGGACTTGGATTACTATTATGCGGTCTACCCGCACTCTGAACTAAACGGCTTCAACAGTCAAGGCCATTTGTTACTGACCCTTCCTCATGAGCAGCCATATGATGAGTTCTCTTTTGGCCGTGGCACGAATCTCATGGTTTCATCATCGGAGGACGATAGTTTTAAATTCAAGAATATTGGAGGGTATCTGGTATTCAAACTCTATGGTGAAGGAGTTTCCGTCTCTTCCATTCGTTTGGCTGGCAACAGCGAGGAGGAGATAACCGGTGATATCGACGTGGTAATCTCCCCTGGGGTTGACCCTGTCACTAAGATGTCAACTGCCCGCTACGCAGAGAAGTACAATGACGCTGTCCTAGTCTGTGACCCTCCCATAGCGTTGGGCGCAACGGCGGCAGAATACAAGGAGTTCTGGTTCGTCCTTCCCCCAATGACTTTCGAGGGTGGATTCTCCATTGAGGTGACTACTGCGGATGGTGATGTCTGGACAAAGACAACTGAGAAATCTTGGACCATTACCCGCAACCACTATACTCCTGTGTCTGCGATGGAAGTCATAATGGCTCCCAATCAAGGTAGTTTCATTGAATTCGCAGACTTAGGTCTAAAGAATATTTTGGTTAGCCGTTTCGACACAAATGATGATGGAGAAATATCCTATGAAGAAGCGGAAGCGGTTACAGATATAGGAGTCGGCTATAGCAGCATCCGTTCTTTTGATGAATTCCGTTTTTTCAAAAACGTTACAGAGATTAAAGCAGACGCCTTCCGCCAGAGTGGATATAATTATTTGACTAGCATTATACTGCCGGATTCAATAACGACTATAGGTCCTAGAGCATTCGGCAATCTCGCTATTGGATACATCAAATTCCCGAAGAGTTTAAGTTACATTGGCGAGAATGCTTTCCTCAACGGATGGGTCGGAACTATTGAGATAGCAGATTTGGCCGCTTGGTGTAATGTTTCTTTTAACGGAGTATCTGCTTGTCCATCTCTTACGCATTTTTGGTTTGACGGAACATCTCCAGATCCGACATTGTTAGTGAATGGAGAAGAAGTCACTTCATTGATAATTCCAGAGGGAGTATCAAAAGTCTCATCCATAGTCTTTGCCGGATACAATCAGATTGAATCCATACATCTTCCATCTTCAATAGAAACAATAGGTGAGTCCGCTTTCTGGTCTTGTAAATCTCTCAGGAGCGTTAATATACCGATTTCTCTCAAAACTATTTCAAGATATGCTTTTAGAGGATGTACCTCACTTGAGCGATTCGAAGTTGAAGATTTGGCACATTGGTGTTCTGTTGAAAAAAAGGGGGATTTAATGGGAACCTATGATGGTGAATATCCACAAGATTTTGGGCTATGGTATAATGGAGAATACATTGAGGAGCTGGTGATTCCTGAAGGAGTTGTATGTATCGAAGATTATACCTTTGCCAATTGCAGAAAAATCACCCATGTGAGTATCCCGGAAAGTACAGAGGAGATAGGAACTAATGCTTTTGCTTATTGTACTTCTCTGTCCAATATCAACATTCCGAATAATCTGAGAACTATTGGTTCAGGTGCATTCATTAAATCAGCGATCCTCTCCATATCATTACCGGATACCATTGAGTGTTTCGATGGTGCTTTTAGATCTTGTCAGTCGCTCGCTTCTATCACATTACCCTCAAATATTTCTTCGATTGGGCCTCTCACTTTTGCCTTTTGTCAATCTCTTAGTTCCATAACGATTCCCAATAGCGTAACAAGTATCGGGTATTCCGCATTCAACGGATGTTCAAACCTTGGCTCGGTAAACATTCCTGAAAATGTTACAACTATTGAAGGAAGCGTATTCATGGGTTGTAGTAATCTAAGTTCGGTAACATTTCCCCACGGCATTACATCTATCGGCGAACGCTCTTTTGAAAATTGCACAAGTTTACAGAAAGTCTCTCTGCCTGAAAGTCTCACGAGCATCGGCTCTCGTGCATTTTATGGATGTTCAAGTTTATGGAATATAATCATCAACTCTCCTCAGACAGTATCTGGATACAGTAACATGTTTGACAATACGAACTCCTGTCCAATTTATGTCCATACTGAGTTGGTGGAGACATACAAATCTTCCAACTATTGGAGCAATTATTCCGAAAGGATACGAGGGTTTGATGATCCTGGTTGGATTGTTGGTGCAGTTCCATTCCCTGGATATGCGATTATGGCAATGGAGCAAGTAAATGTACGAGCAGGCCAAACTGTAAATGCTAATATGTCTCTCTGGGACGGAGGAGAAGGGTATGTCTGCTGGATGACGGGGCAAACGCCCCAATATGTGAATGGGGTTGACGAAGGCACATTAGATGATAATATCTGCCACACATACACTGAAGATTACTTTGGTTATATTTATGCACTGTCTTTTTCAGGAAGATATAGCTTGGCAGACGGAATGACTCTCACAATCATATCAATCGAATGATAGCATGTTGAGTGTATCTCTAAGGAAAAAACAGGCAATACCCATGCACTACCAGTTTTTCAGAACGGCAAAGTATCCTCATCATCGATAATTGAGGAAAGGTCAAAGTTCAGATTCGGGCGACTATCCTTAACAATCCGTTCGAACTCTTTCACGCTATTGAAGCGCTAAGCATTGCCCCCGATGGAGACGAAACCTTTGCTGGCGACCGGATCCTAGAAAAGGTTCTTGTTTTCTCGAACTCGTTCTTGGAGGACTTGGAACGCCTCTGGGAACTGCGGAGTATCATTCCGGATTCTTGCGATCCGAATAGCATGAGCAATGAAAAACGGAGTTTTTACAAACTGGGAGCAGATTAATATGCCCTGCAGTGGCTTGTGAGGCCGGTAGTGATGGAAAGCCCCTTTCCGTTGAAGTGCACCCTAAAAGTTGGACGGGTTATTGAAAGATGATAAGTGTGTAAGTCTATACTTTACAGGGCTCATTTTAAGGCGCAGTTTTATACGGTC
>CACZZF010000026.1 GCA_902785575.1 uncultured Bacteroidia bacterium
TTGGTAATCGTCGGCCAGCCTGCGGGCTGTGTCGACGTCAAAGACAATCCGTCGCCCGATCCGGGAGACGACAGCAGGACGGAGGATTCCACCGCCTTCAGAAGAACCATCTTCTTCGCGTGGCGTACGCATCAGTGCATAGACAGTGGAATCCGAGCATCCGAGTTCCACAGCCAGGGCGTGAACGCCGAGGGCCTTCTGCCCTGGCGGAGCCGGGGATGATCCCGTGTTCGGGGAAATGGAGAGAGCATAGTGAGTGAGTTGGCAGTATTCCTCTCCGGTCATCTGCCAAAGGGGCTTCTGGAGGAGCCCTTCAATAAGATTGTTCGGGTTCATAATAGCATTGAGTTTAACGTTCTTCAAATACAGTCCGGCAGGAAGTATCCTACGCGCGTTTTGCCGGAATGTGCCAAATATGGGAAAGGGAATGTGCCAAACATCTGTCCGACAGGCCCTTCACCCGTCCGCATGTTAGGAAGGAGTATTTGAAATAACAAACGCCAAACTGCCTTTTTTGCAAAAACCCGCGTTTTTTCTCCGGTGAGTATCAAAATGGTACTCTGAAATGATACTCAGATTTCTGGTTTAGACAAAAAAGTCCTCTCCCGTTTCTGCGATAGGATAAAACGATGTGCCAAAGATGAACATGGATTACGGACAATCTATATTTCACTTTTACTCTTTTGCGCCGTCTTACCTTTCTCGATAATGAAGGTTCCATCATCATATCCTACAGATAACTGATTATCTTCAAGATCTTTGATTCTTGCAATCATCTTTTTTGAAGAGGATAGTCTCGTTATTGCAAGGATGAGCGATACCACCGCTGATAACACAAGCAGCAGTTCTAACACCAGTTGTTTTGTCTGCAAAGCCGCAAAGATAGAAACTATTGAAACAAACACATATCCAACGAGTGGTAGCCAACAAGTATTCCCTTTTTCTTTCATTGCAACAATATTATATCAACAACAAATCATAAACTCCCTGATTCTAGCTTTTTGCTATTATCTCCCACTCTCCACTATCTCCGCCTTTGCGCTTTATTCTTGTCCCTTTCAAAACATCAATGGCTTTCCTTACTTGCCGTTCACTTGTATTAAGCATTGTGGCCAATTCCTTTCTAGAAACCTTATGATTTGTCTTGATGATGTTAAAGACATTTTCAATCAGCTCTGGATCACTCTGGATCGCCTCTGGATCGCTCTGGATCACCGCTGGAACACCCTTTCTCCAAATAACAACCCGAAAGTCTTCTTCCTGATGATACTCAGGTGTTTTCAGACCTTTCGCTTTACATAGATTCACGATATCTTCGGTGCCCGTCCCCACCTTTTCGATATATCCGGTCCAGAACATCGGGTCAGCAAGAAGAGGGTTGGTCGGGAGCGACTTATGAGGTTCAAAGAGTTTACTCACTGTAAGCCCATACGGGAGTTGGCCTGGATTCCATACTTCCAGCCTGTTGCGAAATAGCATCACCTGTACACTTCCGTTACTGGTATAGTCCCTATGGCAAACGGCATTGACAATAGCTTCCCGAACCGCATCAGAGGGGAGTTCAAAATCGGTAGGAACCGAGGCAGTGTCACCTTCAGAACGCGTTCCTGTCCAATTGTCGATACGGCTCATAACGAAGGCTGTTGCCTGGTCTATCATTTCAAAGACGGTTCCCCTACAGATTTGATAGGCAGGCATGGGTTTCTCAACCACATCACCATAAAACTGAACGCACTTGACTTCCGATGTAATGAAGAACTTTTGCGGGCGTCTCCCGAAAAGCAAAATGGCGGAATTGGCTATTCGTCCCTTCTCATCCATCAAAGAGAGATGTGTCAAAAGTTTGATTGGTGAGGTGTTTTCGGGAAGGGGAAACTCTCTTTTCGCCCTTGCGAGGAGGATGAATTCTCGCATTTTATCTTCATCCAAATCGTCCAGGGTCGCACTTGTATCGAATGCGGCGTCAAAAGGTTGCCAGCGGATAAACTCCTTCTCCTCCAAATACCGGACCAGGGAAGCATAGACAGAGGTCCGGAGTCCTTCCATATCCACAAAAGTCTTTCTTACAATATCCCGTTCCACCTTCTGGATTAAAGCTATCTCCTTAGGATGCCTCTCATGTTCATTTAGACTATTGATGAAGATGATTCTGGTCTTATGTAATTCAGAGGCACGGTCATACTCTCTCTCTCTGTTGGCGAAACACCTTCGGAATCCTCATATCCATATTTGTTTCCATAGAGTCCCAGATAGATATCTGACATTTCAACCTCTCGCAAGTAAACCTGCTGAGGCGATGATTCATTTGCCGGAACATCCTCAAAAAGGAAAGTCTCAAAAAACTTTCCAAGCAGAGCGTCAGTCCTAATATACTGGCTCAACATCGCCCTTTCCATAGAGAACTCGCTCTGGACGCTGCTAATGAATATTTTGATTCTTTTCATAAAGTATCGTTCTTGGCAGACACAAATTTAGACATTCTGTTTTGGGGACGCAATAAGAACTAAAATAACCGTTGAACTACGTCATTTAAAAAGCCGACATATTATCGACGATACAATAAAGATCTTATGAATGAATAATCGTTGTACTCTGTCCTTTTTTATCACAAAGAATAGTAGGATTCCAATTGATATCGCATTCATGATAAATGGACTGGCTATAATCCACTAGTAAAGTCAGAACTGATATCTTGTTTGTTACATATTGTATCTATCTTCTTTAATTCTTGTTTACATGCATCTTGGCTAAAAAAGCAATGAGGTTCTCTCGGAATAAAAGACAAGAAATAGTTATATGTTCCATATAATTCATTATCACTCTCCCCTGTTCGTATTTTTATAAAAATCTGACCGGGAAAACCACTCATATCTTTCACTGGCGGAGCATAATTTGTAAGTTGAATGAACAAATCCGGTCGACGTTTTGCGATTATCGGTATTAATCTACGTTTAACATCAAAGCTGGATGCAATAGCAAATTCGGACACAAAAGTAATAAGTGATAGTCTTTTATTAAAGCTCTCTTGTAATCTTTGTCTAATGGTCAAAAAAGGATCATCTTCTATTCTTGATACATTATCTAAATAGACATCTCTTAAAAAGAGCAGACCTATCCGTTCAATTATCTTTAACTGTTCTATCATAGGATTCACAAAATACGATTCCTCATAATACTTCACATAAGTTTCACAGAATGGTTTAATTATATTCTTACGGAATCCCCAATTGTCTATATCGTAGTAAATGTCAAGTAAGTTGATGTATTTATCAAGATTGTCACTATTATATAGTGCGCATAGGATAGCGTCTTGATTCTTTTTCGAGTCCTTATAAATGAATTGTGCAGCAAAGTACTCTTGCAAAGACTTATGAACCCAACGATACAATTGTCCATCTTTACAGAAAAGAGGAACAGAACTCAACAGATCGGACAGAAAATCCGATGAACTGAATGACAAATCAGAGCAGAAATCTTTTGCCTCATCAATTATGGACAACAAAGCATCTTTTTCAAACTCAATTCTCTGACACTTCGTACACTTAAAACCGACATATCGAAGAACTCTATCAAAATCATCAATATCTAATTGTGATTTTTTCTCATGTGTATAGCTGTCCCCCTTTGATAGATCGTGCGAATCGAAATATGCGTCATAAACTTGACGATAAAAGATGTGTTTTTTTAAAGGAATAGTCTGCTTGAAATCATATGCCGCAAACAATAGAGAAACTAATAAAGGATTCTGAAGAAATTCAGAGATCATCTCATAGTCACCAGTCTTAAGCTCTTCAATAAGTTTCTTCGAAGTAATACCCTGATTATCATAACGTCTAAGTAATTCAAAAGATTCCTTTCTTGATAAAGCTTTAATGGAGAACTGCATAAAATCACCAAAACAAGATAGTGCTTGTTCTGGCCGAGATGTCATAATAAAACAATTATTGTTCGCTTTTGAAATGAACTCCTGTACATCTGTTGTTACGGCAGCACGGTCGTCAAGAGAAATCTCATCGTACCCATCAAAAAAGAAAACAAAACCACCTGTTTGAATAAAATCCAATAATAATCTTGTATCTATCTGCTTGGTTAGTGAATTTATTTGATCACTAATTTCTTCCAAAACAGTATGCTGCTTCGATAATCGACGCATCTCTATGTAAATTGGAATTCCTAATCCATTATCTATAACATTAAGAAACAAAAACTTAGTTAACGTCGATTTGCCCATACCGGCAGTATCAGTAATTAGTATTCTCTTATATAGTTCTATACTCTGCTTTGGATACTCCGATATTTTAATGTTTTCTGTTTTACGGGAATGAGTATCCTCTCTCCAAACCGTAAGAGGTATGTATAAGTCTTTAATCAATCGTTGCTCGTTTTTAAAAACAAGTGTATTAATAATGCTATATTTCTTATATGCTCTGTAAAAATACTCTTCAAAATGCTCCCCTCTTGGAATCATTATTTCTTTATATGAAAGTTTAAGACTCTTTGCAAATTCTTGAATCTTCGGTGTAATAATGGTTTTGACTATTAAGTCAATTGCAGGCTTTGCCGCAGATAGAATAAGTGTTTCGGGAATCATTATTGTAATCTTTAGTAATCTCTACAAAAGTATTGAATTTAAGTATATTATCAAAAACGTCTTTCTAAATCTTCAGTCTTGAAGAACAGATATCAGCCCATTAAATTTCGTCATCGAGGTGGCCTTGATGTCGTCTACGATGTCAATGTAAGGTTTCATGGATGAATAGTCGCTGTGGCCTGTCCATTTCATCACGACGTTCGGCGGGATGCCCAGGGACAGGGTGGTGACGATGAAAGTGCGACGTCCGGTGTGGGTGCCGACGAGTTCCCACTTGGGATGGATTTCGTCGGTTCGGACATTTCCCTTGTAGGTCGTGATGCGGATTTCTTCATTGATACCGGCGAGTTTGCACAATTCCTTGACATCACGGTTCATCGCCTGATTGGTATAGTTCGGCAGGGCCTTGTTGTCCTTGAATGGTGCGTCCTTGTATTTTTCCAGAATGGCCTTTGTGACGTCGTTTAGTTCGATAGATATACTGTCGCCGTCTTGACTGTGGTTACTTCAATATGGTCACCTTTAATGTCGCTTTTGCGCAGATTATTGGCGTCTGAATGGCGAAGGCCGGAGAAGCAGCAGAGCAGGAAGACGTCACGGATTGGATCAAGGTATGCCTGGGCTTCGGATAACCGAAGGTTTCGGATGCGGCCCATCTCTTCTTTGGTAAGATAAATGACTTTCTTCTGGGTGGTCTTTAAGGTTGGCTTGAATGACTTGTAAGCCATATTCGTATTGTAGCCTTTCTCGGTTGCCCAGTTCAGGAACCAGCGCAAAAAGCGCAGTTTCTTTTCGATGGAAGAGTTCTTCAGGCCAATGATGTCATCGTGGTCGTACTCTTCCCTATCACCTTTCTTTTTGCGGGGAGTCCTGAGTCTTTTAACATCCCGGAAATAAGCGACAAACTCCGCTAGGGTAGACTCAGTTAGATCTGAGAACTTAAGGTTCTTCTTGAAAGCTATGAGGTCTCTCCGCATCGTCTCCATTTTTGCATAGGTAGCCGTTGTCCAAGCGTTCTTCTCTCCGCTCTCCTTGATGAACTTGTCGTAAACCTCAAAGAAATCCAGAGCCTTGGGCTTACGTTCTTTCTTCGGTTCAGGTTCCGGTCGTTGAGGTATAGTTCCATTCAAACGGTCCTCATACTTCTTTTGAAGTTCACTCGGTGTCGGGATCTTGTCCGTCGCTTCGAAGAACTTGAAAGTAGCATCCATCTGGTCTTTGATGTTTCGGAGCTCGTTCATCCTTGCTAAATCGTGGCCCAATAATGGCCCAATTTTGCTCATAGTCGAGCAACGTCACAGGCAAAGATACGCAATAGAAAGCACTCCTGCAAGGGTTTATAAAGGGGGTTATGGTTTGTTTTCGAATCTCCTATGCTCCACAAAAAAGGACCGACTCGAAATGAGCCAGTCCTTTTTCGTTGTTATTCAGTTTATCGAAAGGATCTTAAAACCTCAATGCCAGGCCTAGGCCGTTAGGAGTGGAACCAATTGACACGTTGGCGGCTCGAGGTTTCGGGGCGTATCTCCTCACATAGTCATCCAGCATCCAATCAAGTTGTTTTCGACCTTTCCTCCAGAGGGGGATTCCGGCTCCGAGACTGCCGGCGCAACCAGCTATACCCACCAATGCGGCTCCAGTGCTGTCATTGCCTAATCCGGTGACCGCGAATAGGGCGAACAAGGGTGCGGATACGAGGCACAGGTTGATACCCCAGGATCTGGTTGCCCTTGCTTTTCGGTACTGACTCCCGTAGATTGAGTACCCTACAGCGTCGCTGAATGGTGTCAGGTAAAGATATGGGTCATAGATCTGCTCGTCAGGCTCGAAGAGTTGAGATTCTTCTCTTATGATCACTTGAGCCGAAAGGCTTGTTGAAATGGCCAGGACAGCCATCATTATTATAAACTTTCTCATAACTTCAAGTTTTTTGTGATGTTATAACGTTTTTGCAAAAAGCAAGCCGCGTCGAATCTCCGAAGAAATAACGTAAATCTCCTAAGAATATTAGGAGATATAAATTAAATGACTATATTCGCGTAGTAACGTCTTATATGTGAGATTAACAATGAAGCAGACATTAACCGCGAAAGAAGAGATGTTGATGAACATTTTCTGGGCGCATGAGCCTTTGTTCATCAGAGATTTGATCAGTTTTATTCCCGAACCTAAGCCTCATTACAACACTGTCGCGACTTTGGTTAAGTTTTTGGAGGAGAAAGGGTTCGTGGAGAGGGAGCCGATGGCGAACTCCTTCCGATACAAAGTCAAGATTAGTGAACGGCAATATCGCGGGAATACGATTTCCAAAGTTGTCGCCCGCTATTATGACAACTCCTATCTCAACTTGGTATCCCAGTTCGTGGAGGAAGACAAGATGGACCTTCAAGATCTGAAAGACCTGATCGCTAGAATAGAAAAAAATAAGAAATGACACCGTTTTTATTATATATAGCTCGAGGAGGTCTGTATCTTGGCCTGTTCTACGCGTTTTACCTGCTGGTAATGCGTCGGACCACTTTCTTCAGGCTTAACAGGGTGCTCCTCCTGGTTGGAAGTTATCTCTGCCTGCTTCTTCCATTTATCCGGATCCGGCCGACAAACACCGTTTTGGTCGACCCTGTATGGGTTTTCGGATGGGCATCCCCAGATAACGGATTAGCCGAACATGCCCTCCAATCCTCCTTCCCGTGGAAGGAAATCTTATTGGCGATTTACATCTTTGGAGGGGTCGCGACGCTGACTCTGTACCTGGTGTCCGCATGGAAGACGGGGCGCTTGATCCGTAAAGGAGAACAAACCAAGAGAGATGGCTTCCGTCTGGTGTCGCTGGAAGAGGATATTCCTTCTTTCAGTTGGGGACGTACAGTAGTGATTGGCCTGAAGGACCTGAAAGAGAATCCAGCCATATTCACACATGAGCTTATGCACGTAAAGTGTCGGCACTCGCTGGACCTTATCTTCTTCCTGCCGATTCAACTGCTTTTCTGGTGGAATCCGCTGGTCTGGATCGCCAGGGAGGAATTACGCCTTCTCCATGAATATGAAGCCGATGAGCGAGTTATTCAAAATGGCATCGAATCCGCTCAATATCAATTACTTCTCGTGCGTAAAGCAGTGGGGGAGCATCGCTTCTCGATGGCCAGTGGTTTCCAGCATGCCAAACTTAAGAGCCGCATCAATATGATGCTCAAACCGTCGTCCTCCCGATGGATTCGTTGGTCTTATCTGGCCATCCTCCCTGTGTTGGCCGCTTTCATGTTGGCCTGCAATCCGGCCATGGAATCCGATGGAATCGAGCCGGATCCCGAGTTGATCCCTTTCCGGCTTGTGGAACGGAAACCGACCTTTAACGGGGGTGATGCCAATGAATTCTCCAAATGGGTGAATTCGCGGCTCGTTTATCCTAAAACGGCTAAAGACGAAGGTGTACAAGGCCGTGTGACCTTGCAATTTACTGTTGGGACTGATGGAACGGTCCGGGATGTTGTCGTGCTTAAAGGAGTAAGAAAAGATTTGGATACGGAGGCGTTACGTGTGGTCTCCGCTTCTCCGAAGTGGGATCCCGGCATCAGTGCCGGCGAAATCGTTCCGGTCACATTTGTCTTCCCTGTTATTTTCCAACTCAGATGAAAAGATTATTATTCATATTATCAGTCTCGATGGTCTGCGTTCAGCTCGGTGCTCAGACCACCCATCGTGATTCAGTGCTGGCCGAGGCGCGCTACTTGAAGAGTATTTACCGTACCGATGATGCCATCGAGAAACTCTCGGCATTGGTACAGCCGGGTTCAATGGATGAAGGTGTGCTGGCTGAGCTGGCTGACTGCCATTTTCAGAGCGGAGCCTATGAGGATGCGCTCGGAACATATTATATGCTATCCTCATTTGCCCAGGACAATATACTCTACAAGATCCGTCTGATGCAAGCCTCTTATCGGCTGAAGGCATATACTCAGAGTATTCAGGCAGGGCAGGCGGTCCTGCAGAGGGACTCAATTCCCGCGGTCGTCAGTTTCATCGGAGACGCTTTCAAACAGATGGAGAAGCCTGATTCGGCCTTTTGGTACTATCGGAAGTCATTGGCTCTGAAGCCGATGAACGAGTCGGTCCTGTCAAAGGCGATGGGTATTCTTCTCGATTCCGAAAACTACGATGGGGCGATTGCCCTTAGCGAACCTTTCCTCGCCGAAGACCCGGACAATATGACGATAGCGCCACTGAAAGGTGTGGCCTATTACCGGAAGGGCGATTATGAGACCGCCAGCAAGGTGTTCCAGCGTCAGGAGGATATTGGCAATGACACCTACCCGATCCACTACTATCTGGGTCAGAGTTACTGGCACGATCTGGTGTTGTACCGGGCTGATAAAGAACTCATTGCCGCATGGCAGATTGACTCCAGCGATGTGGGATTGGCTTATGCCATCGCCGCGGCGAAAATGGATGCTTACCGTCCGTTTGACGGGGATGTGAAACCTTGGCTGGACAAAGCTCTGAAGATGCTCGAGCCGGATCCTGCCATGATGTCCCGTATTCATCAGCAATATGGCCTCGGATACTATAAGATGCAGAATTCCTGGGACAGCGCCATAGAGCATTACAAAGAAGCCTACAAGTATAATCCGAAGTTTATTTCGGCTCTCTCCACCATCGCTTATTGTTATCAGATGAAGAAAGATTACAAGCAAGCACTGGATTGGTATGAAAAGTACCTTAAGGTCGCCCGTCCGGGCTCGAACGGCTATGAGTTCGCCGTCGACAATGTGAAATACCTTAAAGGAGAATTATTTATGGAAGAAAAGTAAAATTGTGATTAACTTTCAAGGGCTTCACACGTCTAAAGTATATACAACGATATTGGTTTTCCGCATGAAACGAACTTTTCTCACCGCTTTTTCTATCCTGGCACTGTGCCTTTCCGCAAAAGCCCAGGTCTTCATATTGAATGATAACCTGATGGACGGAAGGATGGCCGAAGTCAGCGGCACTGTCGTTGACTCTCTCACCAACGAGCCGATTCCTTTCGCCTCGTTCTATGTCATCCCCGCCAAGGACACCACGATCAGCAATTTCACACTCACCGATGCCGAGGGCAAGGCCAAATTGGAGGATGTCCCTTACGGCAACTATGTCCTTCATGTGGAAATGCTTGGTTATCATCCTTTTGTATTAGAGAAATATTTCCGGGACAGGATGGTGGACATGGGAACGATCAAGCTCAAGGTCGATGAGAATTACCTTAATGCGGCGGTCGTGACCGATGTGGGCAATCCGATTATCGTGAAACAGGACACCGTCGAGTTCAACGCTTCGTCCTTCCAGGTCGGCACTAACGCGATGCTCAAAGATCTCCTGAAACGCATGCCGGGAATGGAGATTACTGACGAGGGTAAAGTCAAGTTCAATGGCAAGGAGATCGACAAGCTCACAGTAGGCGGGCGGACATTTTTCTTTGGAGACCAGTCCACAGCCCTGAACAACTTGCCCGCATCGATCGTGGACAAGATAAGGGTGATCGATCGGGAGTCGGAATCCACAAGGGATACGGGCATGCAGGACGGAGCGAGGGAGCAAGTCCTCGACGTTGCCTTGAAGAAGGAATATGAGAAAGGCTGGTTCGGCAATGCCGGAGTGAAGGGAGGAACCACCGCGGCTCATGATAAGGACAACCCCTTGAGGGATGACCGAGGCCTGCTTTACAGCGGTAACGCGCTTGTGGCGGCGTACTCGGAGAAAGACCAGTTGACCTTGATCGGCAATGGGATGAACATCAACGACGCGGATGGAGTGGTCTTCGTGGCCGTCAGCGCTGACGGGACCACCAGGACCAGCAATATCGGCCAGATATCCTCGGCCGGGCAGTTGGGAGTGAATTACAACACGCAGAGAATCAAGAACTTCGATACGACTATAGGAGGTAACTATAAATATGGTGACTCTCGTTCCGGGAACAAGTCATTCAGGACCACCTTTCAAGATGACGGGAATATCCTTTCTTCCTCGGAGAATTCCGGGAGGGGGTTCTCCAACTCTGTCGCGGCTGACGCTGAGATAAAGAAGGAGAGCGGCAAGGTTAGGGTACGTATAACCCCGAGTTTCTCTTATTCCCGGAACAATGACTTCAGTACTTCAACATCAGAGACCTCAAGGGAGGGCTTGTTCATAAACAGTTCAAAGGGTGATGTCCATAGCTTAAGTTCCACCATGAGGCTATATGACTACAACGCCATCACCTTCAGGGATCT
This sequence comes from uncultured Bacteroidia bacterium, assembly GCA_902785575.1. Taxonomy (GTDB): domain Bacteria; phylum Bacteroidota; class Bacteroidia; order Bacteroidales; family UBA932; genus Cryptobacteroides. The sequence goes on from CACZZF010000026.1 coordinate 10,840, forward strand.
CCGGGGGAAGAAAAACCGGTTTATCGAGTTCCAGGCGAGCTTCACTGTCAGCGACACTGACGGAGAGAGCGATGAGATCAGCCTTGTGAAAACAGCCGCCGGAGAAGACCGTAGGGACTTGAGGTACCAGTCAGACTCAAAGTACCGTATGTTCGGAGGAAGGGTACGCTACGCTGAGCCGATCGGGGAGAAAATACTCCTCTCAGGAAGCGCTTACCTATCTGCCACTAACCAGAACAGCCTGCGTGACGCTTTCGACGCCGCCGGGCGCAACGGCTACTATTCCTCCGAGTCCAATGCCCACACAATCAGCCAGATTTACGACATGACCACCCAATACAAGTTCACCAATACAAGTTGGATAACACTGGGAGCCAGCATGTCGGGAATGCTGAATGAGACATATTCCAAGAGTTATGGAGTTTCAAGCACCACAGGCGCCGGAGAATGGTACTGGCATGTGACCCCCACCATGCGCTTCCAACATATGATAGGCGACAATCGTTTCTCCGTGTCCACGTCCGGAACCTCGCGTCAACCCGATAGAAGTGCCATGGTGCCGGTCATGAATATCGTCAACCCGTCCAGGCCGGTGATAGGAAATATCTATCTCAAACCAGGTGGATACACCACATTCGTCGCCAGCTTTGACCGTAACAACAAGAAAAGATTCTCCAACCTTATGATGACCTTCTACGGCACCGTGAACACAAGACCTGTCACCTACGCCCGCTGGTACGACTCTGACGGTATCATGTATGCCGTGCCGTTGAACTCAAGGAAGAACTCTTTCAGCTCATCGTTATACTCGAGCTACAACACTCCGCTTGACAGCGGCAAAAAGTGGTTCCTGACTTTTGGAGTCAGCGGAAGTATCATGCGTTCAACCAGTTATCAGCCTAAGGGCACTCTCCCTGGAGTTGATAAGGACAGTTTTGACTATTCCTCGTTCATGGATTCTTTCTGGGGAGACCCCACAGGTAGCCTGTTCTTTAGCGGGAAGAGCGGTTTCTTCGAGGGTAACACCACCAACTTGATTTACGCTCCCAACGTCACTTTGAGATATAGCTCCGGAGGCTTCATATGGAGAGCTTTCTCATCGGCTTCACGGGAAATCGCCCGCTATTCCTTGAATAAGAATCTCAACATGAACACCTTGGACTCTTCCGTCGGGTTATCCGGCAACTACCGGACAAAACATGAGTTTGAGTTTGACACTGATCTCACATATCACTGGTACCGGGGATTCGCTGAGGGGTATGGCGATCCGGAATGGAGATGGAACATTGAGATTTCGAAGAATGTCAAGGCTTACACCTTCAGCTTGCATATCCATGATCTCCTTGACCAGACCCGTAACTTGAACCACACTGTCACAGCCAACTACGAGCAGGACTCCTACACTCTGGTTATGGGACGTTACATTCTTTTCGGGGTCAAGTGGAACTTCGGCAAGATGAATGCCGTCAACAGTCAGAGAGCTCAGAACGCCGCTTGGAATATGGCGTTCTAAGCGGTCTCGCTGATAGTGACGTACATTTTTCCAAATACTTTTTTTTATATTCGCGGGACAATTTGATGGAATATGTACAGACAGAAAGGAAGCCCCGTTTATCTATTCTCAATAGTCCTTGTGGCGGTCATCGGGGGACTGCTGTTCGGATATGACACGGCTGTAATTTCAGGTGCTGAGAAAGGACTCCAGGCGTTTTTCAAGGGAGCGTCAGATTTCAACTATACTGACGGACTCCACGGTTTCACGAGCTCCAGCGCGTTGATCGGCTGTATTATAGGAGCCTTCATTTCGGGTATTCTTGCCTCGAATCTCGGCCGTAAGAAGACCCTTTTCGTGGCGGGTGTCCTGTTCCTTCTGTCAGCTCTCGGGTCATATTTCCCGGAGTTCCTGTTCTTCCAGAAAGGAGTCGCCACAAAGGGATTGCTTGTGGCTTTCAACTGCTACCGCATCCTGGGTGGTGTCGGAGTCGGTCTGGCCTCTGCCCTCTGCCCGATGTATATCGCCGAGGTCGCTCCCGCGTCAAAGAAAGGTAAGCTGGTCTCTTGGAACCAGTTCGCCATCATATTCGGTCAGTTGGTAGTCTATTTTGTCAACTACTTGATTATCCGTTCCCATGCAAACGATCCCGCTGTCGTCGAGTGGACAAACGCTGTCGGCTGGAGGGTGATGTTCCTTTCCGAGGCGGTTCCGGCTGGTCTTTTCGCCTTGCTGATCCTCCTGGTTCCCGAGACTCCTCGTTTCCTTGTGCTCAACCATCGTGACGATGAGGCCCTTACTGTGCTGTCCAATATAAATGGCGAGGCCAAGGCCAGGGAGATTATCTCTGAGATAAAGGATACCGCGGTGGAGAAGAAGGAGAATATCCTCGCTTACGGTTTGATGGTCGTCTTCATCGGCTGCATGCTCAGCGTGTTCCAGCAAGTTATAGGCATCAACGCCGTGCTGTATTTCGCTCCGAGAATCTTCGAGTCGATGGGTGTGTCGAATAACATGCTCTTCACTGTCATCATGGGAGTCATCAATATCAGCTTCACTTTGGTGGCGGTGTTCACCGTGGAAAAGATCGGAAGGAAGCCCCTGTTGATCACCGGTTCTCTCGGAATGGCTCTGGGCGCTTTTGGAGTGGCCTTGAGCAACGTCGTGAACCTTCCCGCTTTCATTCCTGTGCTAAGCATAATGATCTACAGCGCGTGCTTCATGTTCAGCTGGGGCCCGATCTGCTGGGTGTATATCGCCGAACTCTTCCCGAACACGATACGCTCCGAGGCGACAGCCATCGCTGTGGCCTTCCAGTGGATATTCAACTTTATAGTGTCCAGCACTTTCGTGCCGATGTACAACTGGAGCCATTTCTTCGCTTACGCCCTTTACGGTGTGATCTGTCTTATTGCCGCTCTCTTCGTCTGGAAGCTGGTCCCGGAGACCAAGGGAAAGACTTTGGAGGACATGACAGGCTTCTGGAAAAAGTATTTGGTCTGATTTGAATAAGGACATCATAATCTCAGCTCTTGGCGCCTTCCACAAGGTCGACCTGGAGGACATCCGCCACTTTTTCGGGGCGGATGTTCCTTCTCATGTCCGCAAGAACGAGTTTGTCCAAAGGCTCGGTGCCTTCATAGTGGAAAGACCCCAGGAATGGCTCGGGAATATGCTCGAAAGGGATTTAAGGCTTCTTTTGACCCTTGTCGAGGCAGGACCGGAAGTACCTGTGGTTCAAGAATATCCCGATTATCCTACCGTCTTGGAGACTGTCGGTCTGCTGAGAGTTGATGTGTCGGAGAAAGATTTCAAAGAGATCTGGATCCCGAAGGAAGTCTATGATATTGTGGCTCCGCATATCCGTGAGGCGATCTCCAGGGGAGAGACCGACGGAACTTTCGAGATGGAGAGGGCCGCTTTCGGTTACCTCAATCTTTATGGGGTCCTGACTGTGGATGAGTTCTATGAGAAGATGCTGGAATATAATGATTGGGCGGGGCGTTGGAGTGTTGAGGCTTTCACATCCCGGCTTGTCGAGAGTCCGGTTTTCAAACTCTGCAGGATAGATCTCGGGGGAGAGCCTCACATGAGCGCTCCGGGCATATACGAGCCTGCCAAAATATTGTCGGGAAGAAAAGACTTTCCGGATTTGGGCGGTCTCCGCGCTTTCACCCCGGAACAGGCGATCGAGGCTGGCTCAGGCGCTCCTGAATTCGTTTTCGGATTGGGCTCGCCTGAGGGGAAGAAGCTGGTTGAGATGCTGCTGAACCTGGGATATTCAGGCAATGACCTGGTCCTTGAGGAACACGACATCTGGATGAATTCCCAGATGGTTTGGGGAGATGACGCCACTGAGGAGATATTCGGCTGCGTGTCTGACAGAGAGGACGACATCGAGACTTTCGAGGATTATAACGATTGCATGGAGATTGTGGCGGCCTATGCCAACAGCCTCCCTAAATGGCTCCTTGGAGGCCATTCGTCAAATGAGGCTAATTGCTTGAAAGTCATTCTCCAAAGCGAGGATGACCCGATTATGGATATAATCCGGAAGAATCCGTATATGAGCTTGTATGTTCCTCCAGTTCCGGGGGATGAGCCTTGCCCTTGCGGAAGCGGACTGTCTTACCGCCTCTGCCACGGACGGAACGTCAATTAGAAGAATTCTCAAGAAGATTCGGGCGCAGGAGCTTTGTGCGCTCGAGAGCCTGCTCATCCTGCCACGCCTGGATCAGTTTCGGGTTCCCGCTCAGTAAAACATCAGGAACTTTCCAACCTTTGTAATCGGCCGGCCTCGTGTAGACAGGAGGGGAGAGCAGCCCGTCCTGGAAACTGTCGCTCAAGGCTGAGGTCTCGTCTGTTAGCGCGCCGGGAATCAGCCTGACTATCGAATCCGCCAGTAACGCGGCCGGGATCTCACCGCCACTGACCACATAATCCCCGACTGATATCTCCCTTGTGACAAGGTGCTCCCGGATCCGATGGTCTATGCCTTTATAATGGCCGCAAAGGAGGATCAGGTTCTCCTTGAGGGATAACTCGTTTGAGATCGCCTGGGTCAGTATCTCCCCGTCAGGCGACAGATAAATGACCTCGTCGTAGTCCCGCTCGGATTTGAGTTCCGATATCATCTTGTCGACCGGCTCGACCATCATGACCATACCGGCGTCACCACCATAGCAGTAATCATCGACATTGGCCCGGGGACCGATACCATATTTTCTCAGATTGTGGACATGGATTTCCACGAGGCCTTTTTTTATGGCCCTGCCTACTATAGAGTGCCCCAGCGGGCTTTCCAAGAGTTCGGGTACTACTGTGAGGATGTCTATGCGCATATGAGGATAAGTTTCCTTTCGCGAAAATAACTTTTTTATTCGGTTTTTTTGAGTATATTTGTAAAATGCTGATTATGGCATGAATGTGTGTAACTCTAAATAATTGAAGTATGAGTGAAGATTTTGTTCCTGAGGTGAACAATACCCCAGATGTAGAAGAGACCAAGAGTCCTCTGAAGACAGTTGTGGAGAATGTTTCTGAACTTGCCGCAAAGGCTGGCGACCTGGTAGGTGATGCCGTGTCTGAAGTTGCCGCGGGTGTTAAGGAGACACTCAAGGAAACGGTAGAGGCGGTTAAGGACGCTGTGTCGAAGGATGACGACAAGGTTGAGGAAGTCGTTGAGGAAGAGGAGGAAAAGGATGAGATGGTCGAGGAGACTGTCGACCTTGGCAGCTTGACGTTGGCCGAGTTGTCCGACATGTTCGACAAGCTATCGCAGGATGAGAACAGGATGAAAAGATATAAGGAGGCCGAGGCTATCAAGTCGGCTTTCTATAAGAGGCTTTCCAAAGAAAAGGCTGAGGCCGGACTCGGTTCAAAGGTCGATGAGCCTTCTTCAAGGGAGGACGTGATCGAGGACGTGACCCCGGCCCCCCAGTCCGAGGAGGTCAAGGAAGATAATCCTTTTGAGGCTATGGAGACCGCTTTCAAGGGTGTCTATGCCAATTATAAGAGAGAACGTGCGGAATTTAACCGCCAGCAGGATGCCCAGAGAGAGGATAACTTCGTGGCCAAACAGGCTGTGATAGAGGATCTTAAGGCTCTTGTTGAGAAGCAGGAGGATGTGAGCTCCACGTTCCCGGCTTTCCGTGAGCTCCAGAACCGTTGGAGGGAGATCGGTCCCGTTCCCGCCACCAAGTTCCGTGACCTGAACGACACATATCAGTTCTATGTCGAGAAGTTCTACGACATGGTCAAGATCAACAGGGATTTGAGGGATCTTGATTTCAAGAAGAATCTCGAGGCGAAGCAGGAGTTCTGCGAGGCTGCTGAGAAGCTGGCTGAAGATGATAATGTGGTCGAGGCTTTCCGCGAGCTCCAGAAGCTTCATGAGCAGTGGAAGGAGTACGGCCCGGTCGCCAAGGAGTACAGGGATTCTATATGGGATCGCTTCAAGGCCGCCACAGCTGTGATCAACAAGAAGTATCAGGCTCATTTCGAGGGACAGAAGGAGAAGCAGCAGGAGAACCTCGAGGAGAAGACCAAGCTCTGCGAGCAGGTTGAGGCCATAGCTGAGAAAGAGGTCAAGTCCTCTGGTGAGTGGAACCAGTTGTCCACAGAGATCGAGGATATCCAGAAGAAGTGGAGGACTATCGGGTTCGCCACAAAGAAGGAGAACCAGAAGATATATGACCGCTTCCGTGCGGCTTGCGACAAGTTCTTCGCCCGCAAGAGGGAGTATTATTCCCAGTTCAAGGACTCTATGAACGAGAATATGGAGAAGAAACTCTCTATTATTGAGAAAGTTGAGGCATTGAAGGACAGCAAGGAGTGGAAGAAGACTACCGAGGCCATCATAGCTCTCCAGAAAGAGTGGAAAGAGATCGGCGCCGTGCCTCGCAAGAAGTCAGAGCAGTTGTGGAAGAGGTTCCGCGCCGCTTGTGACGAGTTCTTCGCTGAGAGGGATAAGAATTCCAAGCCTGAGAATGACTATTACGGCAACCTCAGGGCCAAGAAAGCCCTTATCGATGAGATTAACGCCTATGAGCCCAAGGACGCTGAGGCCGACCGTGCCGCCGCTCAGGAGTTCGCGGAGAAATGGCGGAATATAGGTTTCGTCCCTTATAAGGAGAAGGAGAGTATCCAGAAGGCATATTCAGAGGCCATCCAGGCCAAGTTCCCGGATTATTCACCGAGGACCGCCAGGTCTGCCGCTCGTGGTGCCGCTCCCGCCCGCAAGCCTGTGAGCGAGAAGGACCGTCTTGTCCAGGAATATAACAAACTCCAGCAGGACATCGTCACTTACGAGAACAACATTGGCTTCTTCTCCGCCTCGAAGAATTCCGAGCCGCTCATCAAGCAGATGCAGGAGCGTATCGACGCCGCGAAGCTGGAGCTCAAGGAACTTGAGGCCAAGATTATCAAGGCTCAGGAAGGGGAGGAAGAGAAGTAAAGGATGGATAAGAATAGTATCACAGGCATTGTCCTGATGGGATTGATCCTGTTCGGCTTTGTCTTCTTTCAGAACAAGCAATATCAGAAACGAGCCGCCTATCAGGCTCAGCTCGACTCGATAGCGGCTGTGGAGCGCTATAGGGCGGACTCTGCGGCTGCCGCTGACGCTTTGAGGGATACTGCCCGCCTTAGAGACCTTGCCCTTCAGGGCCAAGAAGCAGGCCAAGTGGCTATAAGCCAGGCGGTTTCTGTTTATAAGGATTCCCTTCTTGAGGCTGCCCACTCTGGTCAGGAGGAGATAATAACTCTTTCCAACGACAAGTTCGAGGTCGCTTTCACGACCAAGGGAGCCCAGCCGTATTCGGCTCTCCTCAAAGACTATAAGACTTACGGCGGAGATGATCTGTATCTTTTCAAACCCGGTGACAGCCACCTGGATGTCCAGATCTACGCCGGGGAGATGGTCAACACTTCTGATTTCATATTCTCCGTGGCTGAGAAGACCGACACTTCAATTGTGATGCGGCTGCCCTTCGCCGGCGGAGGATACATAGAGCAGAAATATTCGATTAGGGAAGGGGAGTATCTTGTGTCTAACTCCTTATCATTCATGGGTATGGAGAACGTGATTCCGAAGAATGTGTTCTCCTATGACCTGGATTATATGATGACTATTCCCCGGATGGAGAAGGGCTATAAGAATGAGACGCAGTATTCCAAACTCAACTGGTACTTCTCTGGTGAGAAGAAGCCGGAGAGTATCGGTCGCGCCCGTTCGGCTTCCAAGAGGGTGGACAACAAGGTCGCTTGGTTCGCTTTCCAGCAGCAGTTCTTCTCCGCTATATTCAGGGCTCCGAAGGAATATTCATCAGCTGAGTTTGACATCAAGTTCTTCCCTGAGGACGATGCCGACAACAACCTGATGGCTTGTCAGGCGAGGATGAGGGGAGACTTCCAACCCGGTCAGAGAGAGACGGTTATCCCGTTCGAGTTCTATTTCGGACCCAACCACTACAAGACTCTCAAGTCTTACGACCACAAGTTTGAGAAGATCATTCCTTTGGGAGGTAGCGTGGTCGGACTGTTCACGAAGTACGTGATCATCCCCACCTTTGATTTCCTCCGCAAGTTCATCTCCAACTTCGGGATCATCATCCTTATCATGACGCTCCTGATCAAGTTGGTCGTGCTTCCTTTCGCCTTCAAGACCTATTCTTCATCAGCCAAGATGCAGGCGATCAAGCCTGAGATCGACAAGCTCAACGCTAAGTATCCCAAGCAGGAGGATGCGATGAAGAAGCAGCAGGCCCAGATGGATCTCTACAAACGGGCGGGAATCAGCCCGATGGGAGGATGCCTTCCTATGCTCCTCCAGTTCCCGATCTTGTGGGCGATGTTCCGGTTCTTCCCGGCGTCTATCGAACTTAGGCAGCAGCCCTTCCTTTGGGCCGAGGATTTGAGCGCTTACGACTCTATCATCAACTTCGGCACCAGAGTGCCCCTGCTTGGTGACCATATCTCCTTGTTCGCTCTTCTGATGGCGATCTCGATGTTCTTCTATTCGAAGCTGACAACCGCTTCGCAGCCTGGAAGTGACGATCCGCAAATGGCTTCGATGAGGTTCATGAGCGTGTGGATGATGCCGATCATGATGTACTTCATCTGTAATAGCCTGTCCTCCGGATTGAGCTACTATTACCTCCTTTCCAACTTGATCACCATGTTGGAGACATGGGTTATCAAGAAGTGGTTCGTTAATCCCGAGGAGATCCAGGCGAGACTGAAGGCCACTGAGGGTAAGAAACAACCTAAGAGCAAATGGCAGCAGCGTCTTGAGGAAGCCCAAAGGATGCAAGCCCAGATGCAAAGGGAGCAAGCCAAGAAAAATGGTCGCCGATAATTTAAAGAGTGTTCTTTCGAAACTGCCTCCAGAGGTTAAACTGGTGGCAGTTTCCAAATTCCACCCAGCTGAGGATATTCTTGAGGCCTACAATGCCGGACAGAGAAGATTCGGGGAGAATAGGCCACAGGAATTCGCCGCCAAAGTGGCTGGATTGCCAGGTGATATAGAGTGGCATTTTATCGGTCATCTCCAAACCAATAAATTAAAGTTGGTCTTGCCGTACGCTTCTCTCGTAGAATCCGTTGATTCCCAGCGACTTCTGGATGCGATTGAGAAGTGGGGGAGTGAGCATGACAAAGTCATAGACGTTCTTCTCGAGCTTCACCTTGGTGCTGAGGAGACAAAAGGAGGCTTCACAGAAGAGGAGATATTAGACATCTTTCGTCCAGACCGAAGGTCGTCGTACCGGCATGTGCGTTTCCGTGGCCTTATGGGCATGGCGACCAACACTGATGACCAATCTGTTGTTGAGGCTGACTTCGCCCGGATTGAAGCCTTGAAGAATAAACTTAACCAAGAATATGGACTTCCTGACTTCACGGAGCTTTCAATCGGAATGTCTCACGACTGGCCTCTCGCTGTGAAGCACGGGGCCACAATAGTCCGTATCGGAACTGCGATTTTCGGCAGTAGGAGTTAATAGTTTCCGGTTTTTATTTGTTATATTTGATGGGAATATTGTTGACCATAGACTATTCAATACTATCATTTTAACACATAAAACCATGAAAACAACTGTAACAAAGACTATTATGGCCCTCGCTCTGACGGCCATGGCCACATTCTTTGCCGGTTGCGGCCCTGACGAGCCCGACAATCCGACTCCCCCCACTCCGACGACTGTCGCAGTCACTGGAGTAAGCCTCAACAAGAGTTCCATGACCATCACTGAGGGTGGGAGCGAGACCCTCACCGCCACGGTGGCCCCTTCAAACGCCACCAACACGGGTGTCAGCTGGTCATCCTCCAACACCGGAGTCGCCACAGTAAACGGCGGACAGGTCACCGCTGTGAAAGCCGGAACGGCCACCATCACCGTGACGACGGCTGACGGCAACAAGACCAGGTCAACTGGACAACATCCAGCGCCGAAGTCGCCACTGTGGCTGACGGTGTTGTGACTGCAGTCGCACCCGGAACCGCGACGATTATAGCCACTACCGCCGACGGTGGAAAGACTGTGACCTGC
>CACZZF010000027.1 GCA_902785575.1 uncultured Bacteroidia bacterium
CCATTGCTGGACCCGCTGCCCCTCGACTTGCATGTGTTAAGCCTGCCGCTAGCGTTCATCCTGAGCCAGGATCAAACTCTTCTTTGTATATACACTATAAATCTTAGTCCGACCCCGACAGCTTCTCTAAAGAAATTAACGCTCTCGATTCAAATTATTCTCGGTACTTGCTTGTACTAATCTTTCAGTATTTTCAAAGATCTGCGATCTTTGAAAATCCCATCCCCCTCAATCCCCCAAGGGGGACGATCGGCGCCTTGCGGCGCGCCGGCACAGCCGGCCCTGCGGGAGGAATCTTCAAAGAACGTAGTGCTTCCAATCAGAAGCGGGCTGCAAAGGTAACAACTTTTTCTTACTCCACAAATTTTTTGTGGATTTTTTTGAAAAAGAATCTAATACCAAGAGGTCTGATCCGGCCCCATGGCAAAAACAAGGTCTCCACCGGCCATAATCTCGGAGTACTCGACATATCCCCTGTCGAGTTTCTTCCCGTTCAGGGAGACACTCTGAATGTATTTATTCTCAGGACTCAAGCCTTCCGCCTTAACCTTAAACACGCCACCGGGGACCTTGATTTCAGCCTTCTCAAAGGCGGGAGCGCCAAACCAGTAACGGGTCGACGCAGGTTCCATCTCATAGAAACCCAGGGCTGACAGCACGAACCAGGCGGACATCTGTCCCGCATCCTCGTTTCCGGCCAGACCCTCGGGATTGTTCTGGTAGAACTCGGCGTAAACCTGCCTCACGAGATCAGCGGCCTTCCATGGTTGTCCAGCCATAGTGTAGAAATAAATAATATGATGGCTAGGCTCGTTTCCGTGGACATATTGGCCAATCAAGCCAGTGATGTCACTAGAGACATTGTCGCCCTCCAGATGGGAATCAGCCAGGAAGAGAGAGTCAAGCCTCTCAAGGAATACCTCCTTGGATCCATAGAAATCCACTAGTCCATCATAATCGTGAGGAACCAGCCACGTGTACTGCCAAGCGGTACCCTCGCAATAATCAGTGACCTCATGGGCTGAATGATAAGGGCTGAAAGGAGTCCTCCAACTTCCGTCAGAGAGTCTGCCCCTGGCCTGGAGAGTCTCCTTATCCATATAATTACGATAGGAATGGCTCCTCTCTGTGAAGAAACTCGCGTCATCATTCTTTCCCAGGCTGGTAGCGGCGGCCGCTACAGCAGCGTCGGCAATCGCATACTCCATATCGCAGGCGACGGACTGGTTGTAGAGGTCGGAGGGAATGAACCCATATTGTTTACGGAAGTTAAGGCCTCTGTCCTCACACATGGCAGTAGTCCTGATGGCCTCCCATGCTTGATTCTTGTCGAAACCACCGATATTCTTGACCACGGCGTCGGCGACGGCTATGATTCCGGGGTTTCCGACCATGCAGTCAGTCTCGTTGGCCATCAGATGCCATACCGGAAGCCTTCCCTGCTCTTTTTGAATATTGATCATCGTGTTCACCATATCCGACTCCCGCTCAGGATGAAGGATAGTCATCAATGGCATCTGAGCACGGTAAGTATCCCATAATGAGAAGGTTGTGTAGGTAGCGTGTGGCACCGCGGGGTGGATCTCCCCATCAGCTCCCCTGTACTCACCATTGACATCGCTGAATACCGAAGGCTCTATCATAGTGTGATATAAAGCGGTATAGAAGACAGTCTTGGTGTCCTCATCACTTCCACTCACCTTTGCTTTGGAAAGCTCCTGGTTCCATGCGGTCTTGGCGTCCTCAACCGTAGCCTCGAAATCCCAGCCTGGAAGCTCGGCCTCCATATTCATCCTGGCGTTCTCCTCGCTTACGGCGGAGATCGCCACTTTGACCATCACCTGGTCGCCTTCGGCTGTCTTGAAGTTTGCCCGGCCATAATTAGGAATAATATCCAATGACTCGAACGGCTCACTGAATTCCGCATAGAAAAACAGCTTTTGGTTCTTGGCCCAGCCGTTAGAGAAACGATGACCTTTAATTGTTTTGTTATCAATAATTTCCAATCCAGTATCATAGGCTCTGTCCCAGCAACCTCCATTCTCGAGGTCGATGATGATCGCGGCCTCGTCTGAGGCGGGGAAAGTGTAACGGCTCAATCCCACCCTGCAAGTAGCCGTCATCTCGGCGGTGATCCCGTAACGGGTCAGAGGGACGCTGTAATACCCTGGCTTGGCGACCTCCTTTGTCCGGTCGGCATAGGACCAGAGTCCGGAAGCCTTGTCGTCCTCTTTACCACGGGCATAGGTGACCTCACCTGTCACAGGCATCAAGGTGACATCAAAAAGGTCTCCAATACCGGTTCCGCTCAAGTGGGTGTGGGAGAAACCGATCACCGTGGCGTCGCTGTCATGGTAGCCCGAGCACCAATCCCAGGTCTGCGGGATGCTGGTCGGGCCGAGCTGGACGGCGCCGAAAGGAACGCTGGCACCCACGAACACATGCCCGTGGCCGCCGGAACCGATCTTTACGTTGACATATTCAGTGAAATCCTCATTCGAGGAACTTTCTGTCGCGCATCCGCAAACCATCGCAAAGATGGCTGTGAGGATGACTATTCCTTGATGTCTCATGATAGTGCGGATATAAAAGTCCGCTAATTTAAGAATTTTAATTATATTTGTTTTCTACCATTAAAGACTTGCGACATGGGCTTTTTCACATTTCCAGGCCAGCAGGAGCACAGGAAGTTCAACTACAGGCCTATATATTACGATAAAGACGAGGAAGAACGCCGCCAGGTGTTCGGAAAGGTCGATGGCAGGCTTGACGCCGAGAAAGCCAAGGAGAAAGAGAACGGGGAATATAAAGCCGGCTCTTACATCCGGGGAGCTTTCAGGGATGGCAATTATGCCAGGAGAGGAGACGCGGCCTCAGCGGCCACTAAGATAATCGGCATTGTCGGTCTGCTCCTTCTTGCGGTCGCCCTTATCTATTTCTGCAAATTCTTCCTTTTGCTGTAAGATGGAGCTGAGGATACTTCCTGGGAACATAGCGAACATGATCGCCGCCGGAGAAGTCGTCCAGCGGCCGGCTTCCGTTGTGAAGGAATTGATGGAGAACTCGGTGGACGCCGGGGCCAGCCAGGTCACTGTAATTATCGGTGACTCGGGCAGGACCCTCATCCAGGTGATCGACGACGGCTGCGGTATGTCTCCGGATGACGCCGTCCTCTGTTTTGAACGCCACGCCACTTCCAAGATAGCCACCGCCGAGGATCTGCAGGAGATTATGACCTTCGGTTTCAGGGGCGAGGCCCTGGCCTCTATCGCCGCCGTGGCTGAGGTCACTCTTAAGACCAGGACCGCCGCCTGCGAGACCGGATGCCAAGTCGAGATGGCCGGATCCAGCCACGTCTCCACAACCGAGGTATCCACTCCGGTAGGAACAAATATCGCGGTCAGGAACCTGTTCTATAATATTCCAGCGAGGAGGAAATTCCTGAAGTCGGACAATGTAGAGTTAAAGCATATCACCGAGGAGTTCACAAGAGTCGCTCTAACCCGTCCCGGAATCGGTTTCTCACTCTCCCACAACGGGAAAGACATCTTTGTCCTGAGACCAGCGAAGTCCTTGAAATACAGGATTATGGATCTTCTCGGGACCTCTGTGGCCTCAGACCTTGTCGACCTTTCCGCCGAGACTTCACTAATCAGCCTGCAGGGTTTTGCCGGAAGGCCTGACACGGCCAAAAAGACACTTGGCAACCAGTTCTTCTTTGTCAATGGAAGGTATTTCCGCAGCCCTTACCTCCACAAAGCCGTGATGAGGGCATATGAGGGATTGATCCCTGAAGGAGTGACCCCCGCATATTTCCTTTACATTGAGACAGACCCCGGATCGGTGGACGTCAATATAAGCCCGACCAAGTCTGAAGTGAAGTTCGAGGATGATTCCCTGGTGTTCCAGGTGGTTTACGCGGCGATAAAGGAAACCTTGGGGAAGAACTCATTCGCTGGAGATATCGACTTCTCGAATCCGGAAGCGAACGAGATGCCGGTGCTGGGCAGGCATTTCAATGAATATAAGCCCGACACTGTTCCTCAGTTGGATCTTGACTCTGGCTATGATCCCTTCAAGCCCATGTTCCAAGGTGAGGACCACGCTCCGGCCAAATATCCCGAAAGCAAGTACGTCGACCACCGTGAGGATTACGGGAAACTATTCGAGGACAAGGCTTTACCTGTCAGCCAGACACTTATTCTCGGAGGCAGGTACATTGTCACCCCGTCAAAGGACGGGATGATGGTGGTCAACGTCAGAAGGGCCAGGGAAAGGGTCCTTTACGACAGGGCTTTAGCCGCTCTGACCAAAGGGGGACATGTCACACAGACTAACATGTTCCCCGTCAAGGTTCAGGTCGGCGCGGCCAACAGGCTGGTTTTCGATTCCAAAGCCCCCTTGTTGTCCTCCCTCGGCTTTGACATATCTCCTTTCGGGACCGACACTATTGTGGTGAACGGAGTTCCGGAAGGCTTTTCCGGCCAGCCAGGAAAGGTCGAGACAATGGTCCAGGACCTCCTCCTTATCCTGGCCGACGACAGCGTGTCCTTGCCAGGAGTAATGGAATCAGCCATGGCGGAGAAGATCGCGTTGCTTGGAGCATCTTCCTGCGATCCCCTATCCTCTCCGATGGAAGCCAGGGCGTTGATGGACTCGCTGCTTTCCAGCGCCAACCCGGAACTGACAATTTCAGGAAAGAAGACAATGGCCGTCTTGACGATGGCCCAAATCGACAAATTATTCTGAATATAAAGACATGGCACAATATTACGGCTACGACAACAACTCCGGCGGATTCCTTGAAAGGCTTTTCGGGAATATGCCCACTGTGACAAGGAACTTATTCCTTATCAATGTGTTGATGTTTATCGCCACCCTTATCAACCAGAATTTCATGGTAGAGACCTTCGCGGTTTTCTATCCGAAATCCCCCTTCTTCCGCATCTGGCAGCCGGTGACCTACATGTTCATGCATGGCAATTTCTGGCATCTGTTCGTCAACATGTGGTGCTTGCTGATGTTCGGATCAGCCTTGGAGAGAACCATCGGCCCTAAGAAATATCTTCTGTTCTATTTCGTCGCCGGGCTTGGAGCTTTACTCATCCATTTCCTGGTTCAGGACATCCAGGCGAAGTCCCTGCTGGTGGACGGAACGCAGATGAGCCAGGCATACATCGACATCCTCAGGACCCCGACTCTCGGAGCCTCCGGAGCCATCTACGGAGTCCAGGTCGGTTATGCCATGCTCTATCCGAATGACCTGTGGACCCTCATATTCCCGCCTGTGACATTGAAAGCCAAGTGGTTCGTGTTGATATTCATGGGTATCGAACTGTTCACCGGCATCACGGGCACAATGGACGGCATCGCTCATTTCGCCCACCTCGGAGGAGCCTTGTTCGGCTTCCTGCTTATATTCTATTGGAAAAAGAGCGGTAAGCTTTGGAGAAGATGAGAAAAGGGAAAGCCGGCTGGTTGACTGAGATAATAGCGAGACTCGTGATGATTCTCGCCGGAGGCATATTGCTTTTGTCCTACGCCTCTATGCTGGTCAATCCCGCCAAGGCTTGGTACATGACCACCATGGGACTTCTTTTCGTCCCCATCGCGGTCCTCAACCTTCTTCTGTTGTTCTGGGCAATCAGAATGCGCTCCAGAGCCTTCTGGATTCCGCTTCTGGCCCTGCTTCCTTCCTTGGTATTAATCGGGAAATATCTCCAGTTCTCCTCTGGCGGGGAGCAGCGGAGCGACAACACCGTTAAGATAGTCTCCTACAATGTGGGCCATTTCATCCTTGGCCGCAAGCCGGAGTTCAAGGAACCTGGCGGCAGCAAAGCCTGCATGGATTCGGTGCTAAGGTTTATAAAGGGCACAGATGCCGACATAATCTGCCTTCAGGAAGTTGACCTGACAGGAGAATATGACGTTAACAAGTTCATACGAAGCCATTTCCCTGAATATGAGTCCGGATACTTCATGTTCGTCAACTCTGAGGGCACGTACGGCAATGTCACCCTGAGCCGGTTCCCGATTTCGAATAAAGGTAAACTCCAGTTCGAGAAAAGCGCCAACCAGGCCATCTACACCGATTTGAAAGTTAATGACGGTACGACGATAAGAGTTTATAACTGCCATTTTGAGAGTTATAACATATCCATCACAGGCCTGGCCAAGTCCATCAGTCATCGCGACAGCACTATTGTCAGGGACACCGAGGAGAAGATGAGGCGTTCGATAATACGCCGGAGGGAACAGGTGGAGCAGGTGATGTCTGACATTGAAGGCTGTTCAGTTGAGGCGATAGTAGTCGGAGACTTCAACGACAATCCCATGTCCTACACCTACCACCGGCTGATGAAAGGACGAAA
The DNA here is from genome assembly GCA_902785575.1 of uncultured Bacteroidia bacterium. Lineage (GTDB taxonomy): Bacteria > Bacteroidota > Bacteroidia > Bacteroidales > UBA932 > Cryptobacteroides. The sequence continues at coordinate 6,372 of CACZZF010000027.1, forward strand.
AGACACTTTCGTGGAGTCCGGAAAGGGATTCGGTGCCACTTACTCGGCCCTATGGCCATTTATCAGAATCGACTATATCCTTTACCCGAGCCATTTCAAGGCCGTCTCGAACAGCATCCCTAGGCTCAAATACTCCGACCACTACCCCGTCATCGCGGAGATCAACTTCTAAGCTTCCAGGCAATCGCTATTGCACTGTAGACATATCTATCAGTCCGTTGAGCAGGGCGTAAACGGTCAGACCGGCGACAGTCTTGATGCCGATCTTACGGGTGATGTTTTTCCGGTGGGTTATAACTGTGTAGATCGAAAGGCACAGTTTATCAGCGATTTCCTTATTGAGCATCCCCTTTGCCACACAGACCAGGATCTCTTTCTCCCTGGCGGACAATTCGCCACCTTCTGAAGAGGACTCCGCTTGCCTTGACTCCATAGAGGACTGGTCTATCACGACCAGATCAGGCTCATCGTTACCAAGCCTTGCCTCGGCAAGTGTCGGAAGGTCATGGAATACTTCCGAGACCACAAACTCCCCACTGTCCTCCAGAATGGTCTTCATGTCCCGCGCGACACTGTCGGAAGGGGCGACCAAGACAACTGATTTCTTACCTCCCATCTTTCTCGATGTTTTTCACGGTCGGCACAAGGATATTGTCCTCAACATAAGTATGACGCCTCAGATCATCCCGCAGACGATAAATAGAGAGAAGCACCCACATCTTTGTGTTCTCATCGCAGACATCCGGGAGGTATTTCATCACGATACTTTTCATGTCCTCCATCTTCTCGTCCACGCTCTCATGATGCTCCTCGAAATCAGAGATTGAATATCCCTCCGGGTGATTCCCGGCCAGAAGAGACTCCACATAAGGGAAAACCGTCTCCTCCTCCCGCGCGAAATGCTTCTCCAGTTCAGCCTTATAGTCCTCAAAGAACTTGAGTATCACTTTCTTCTGGTTGTTATCGCAAGGTTTGACAAGAAGATCGAATGACGACTCCAGGTTCTTCAACGCGATACCTGTATAGTAGGTGTGGGAGCCATGAAGATATCTGATGATGTCACGAATATCAGCGGAAGCGACCTCGCTTGGTGACGGGGAATAACCCGGGAACGAAAAGACGTTGCTGATCAGGATAAAAGTCGCCGGATCGATGCCGGCGAAGGCGCATGCGTCAACTACTTTCAGCCCGGCGTGTTTCAAATCAATTCCCATACGGGAAATCACCTGCACCAGACTGTAGTTCATTTCCAACATATCCGACAATCTCATGTCGGGGGAAAAAATTTCTCTCATGACGCGAAGATAACAATTAAATCAGCAAGGCGGTAATATGGAAGCCGATGAAAGCGCACACCCAGGCCACTACCATGGTGTAGGCGCAGATGGCTATCGCCCATTTCCATTTTCCGGTCTCGTTCTTTATGGCCACAAAGGTGGCTATGCAAGGGAAGTACAAGAGAATGAACAACATAAATGCGACGGCGGCTGGAAGGCTTACCGACCCGGCGAGAGCGCCTTGCAACTGGGTGTTATCCGGATCATCGGATGCTTCTTCCGACGAATACATCACACCCAAGGTGCTGACCACCAATTCCTTGGCCACGACTCCAGAAAGCAGGCTTATGTCCATCTTCCAGTTGAAACCGAGTGGCTCAAGGGCCGGGGACACCGCCTTTCCTATCTGGCCGATATAAGAATGCTCCTGCTGGTATTCCGCATCCTTATGAGAACGAGGGAAATATCCCAGACACCATATAACCACTGAACCGATCAGGATTGTTGTGGCCATTTTCTCGAGGTACTGCTTGCCCTTTTCCCAAGTATGTCTCCAAGTCGCCTTGGCCGTGGGAACACGATATGGCGGAAGTTCCATCACGAACGGAAGGTCGTCATCTTTGATGAAACGACTGAGTATCAAGGCTGAGAATATAGCAAGCAGCACTCCGATAAAATAGATGCCCAGCAACGCCAGGGCGGAATGGTGAGGGAAAAACGCCCCTGCCAGAAGCACGAAAATCGGGAGCCGGCCGGCACACGACATGAATGGTATTATGGCTATCGTGATCAGCCGGCTCTTACGACTCTCAATCGCTCTTGTCGCCATGATGGCCGGCACGTTGCAGCCGAATCCCATGACCATAGGGATGAACGACTTGCCGTGAAGGCCTATCCTATGCATCAGCTTGTCCATGATGAAAGCCGCCCGGGCCATATAGCCCGTGTCCTCCATAATGGACAGGAATAAATACAGTATCAATATGTTAGGCAGGAACACAAGGACGCTTCCCACTCCAGCGATAATCCCGTCCACAATCACGTCCTTGAGCCAGCCCTCTTTCATGAAGTCACCGACGAAACCTCCGAATTTCGCCACCAGCCAGTCGATCCAGTTCATAGGATACTCCCCGAGCGAGAATGTGGCCTGGAAGATAATGTACAGCAGCAGTATGAATATAGGGAAGGCGGCCCAACGGTTTGTCACCACCGAGTCAATCTTCTCTGTCCATGACTTTTCACCGACAGGTTCAAAATGACGGACATAAGTCCTGGAGAGAGTGTCATGGATAAACTGATACCTGTTTTCTATTTCCTCTGAATCTTCGGAGGCGATAATCTTATCTACCGAGACAGGCTCGTCAGACGACTCGCTGTCAGCGACTTCCAATACAGTATCCAAAAGCTCCGGAACCCCTTCTCCTGTCCTGCAGACAGTCGGGCAGACAGGCGTTCCAAGAAGTTTTCCGAGCAATTTAGTATCAAGCCGGTCTCCCCTCTTCTTGAGCTCGTCATACATGTTGAGAGCCATCACGACCTTAAGGTTCATGTCCTTGACCTGAGTCGTGAGATAAAGGTTCCGCTCAATATTAGATGCGTCCACAACATTGATCACGACATCCGGGACATTGGCGACGAGATTCTCCCTGACGTACTTTTCCTCAGGCGAAAATGCTGACAATGAATATGTTCCGGGAAGATCGACAAAAATGAGCCTTCGCCCTTTCCAAGTGAAATGGCCTTCTTTGGCGTCTACCGTCACCCCACTGTAATTGCCCACATGCTCGTGGCTGCCGGAGGCCATATTGAAAAGGGATGTCTTGCCGCAATTGGGATTCCCTACTAGGGCGACACGTATGGTACCGGCATTCTCGGAATTATAGTCTTCCTCGGAAGAAATATCAATCAGGGCCGCCTCCGCTCGACGAAGAGAGACTTTATAGCCCAGTATCTCATATTCAATAGGATCTTTCAGAGGGGCATTCATAACGGCGGACACCTTTTTCCCCGGAATAAAGCCCATCTCTATGAGCCTTTTCCGGAAATTACCCTGGCCGCCAACCTTTATCACGACGCCAGTATCCCCTGTCTTCAGATCCGATAGTTTCATCTACCGCAAAATTAGTCATAAATACTTTTCACGCCAATCCTCATTAATTGGTATTTATATTCCAGAAAAATGACGAAATTCGCGGGACATGATTTCTGAGAAGTGTTTAAAAATAATATCGACTTGCCGGGAAGGGACTCTCGCGGAGCGATGCCGGGCCATCCTTGCCCAGGTCGGGAAAGGCCGGATCGCGTTAAGCATCGTCTTCTTCATCGACGCACCTGATTCCGAGTCATTCATTTCCGCTGAAAACGAGATTCTTAAAGAGTGCCGCGCGTTCTTCGGCAAAGCCATGCCGATGGTGACCTGCGTGGCCCAGAAACCCATCGGTTCCACTTTGACTTCCGAAGTGCTCTACCTCTCCGGTGACGGCACGATTGAATACAATGATGACTATCTCGTGATCCGTAACGGAAGGCAGAAAGAGCTTATTTCCAAAGGAATACGCTTCCTTTCAGCTGGAGACTCCGGCTCTCAGGCGAATGCCGTATTCTCAAGAATCGGAGAGATTCTTGATTCGGAAGGATTCGGAATCGATGAGATTGTCCGCCAATGGAACTACATCGAGGGAATCACTCTCGTAAATGGCGGGATCCAGAACTACCAGATGTTCAATGACGCAAGGAGTGCCTTTTATTCAAGGACGGATTGGCCGGGAGGATATCCCGCGGCCACCGGAATCGGTTGCGCCTCTGGTGGTGTCGCGGTTTCGGTCTATGCCGTAAAAGGCGCCTTGAGACTTAGTCATCCTATTGATAACCCATTGCAGGTTCCGGCCCACAAGTATTCAGGCAAAGTCCTGGTGGCGGGCAAAGAAGCACAGAAAACAACCCCGAAATTCGAGAGGGCCAGGTTGCTTGGAGAATCAGTCCTGGTTTCCGGAACAGCCGCTATCAAGGGGGAGAACAGCGAGATGTTCTCTGACCCTTCGCTCCAGACCAAAGCCGCGATCGAGGTTGTGGAAAGCCTGGTGGCTCCGGGCAATATATTCCCCGGGAACAAGCGATTCAGGTTCAATTCGCTTAGGGTCTACATCAAGCGGGAGAAGGACGCTGACGCCATAATCAGCACGCTGAAATCCCATTGGGGAACAATCCCCATGCATTTTATGATAGCGGACATCTGCCGCCCGGAGCTTCTCCTCGAGATCGAGGGGACCGGGACGATCAGCCGATTCCTGGAGTGCTGCTGCGCTGATTCCGAAGAGGCCGCTGAGGCTCAAACAGGAGGGGCAAGCAGGATAGAACTCTGCGAGGATCTTCCTTGCGGAGGTGTTACCCCATCAAAGAAGAATATCGAAGCCACGCTCGCTTCCGTGAGTATTCCCGTAAACGTGCTTGTGAGACCCAGAGGTGGGGATTTCGTTTACGACGAAGCCGAAGTCGAGTCAATGATCGCGGCGATCAAGATGTGTGGAGAGCTTGGCGTCAACGGAGTCGTGATAGGAGCTTTGAAGAAAGATGGTTCGGTTGATATGGACATCATGCGCCGTCTAATCGCCGCCGCTGGAGATATGAAGATAACCTTCCACAGGGCCTTTGACGAGTGTTCCGAACCCTTCAAGGCGCTCGAAGATATTATCAGTTTAGGGTGCGGAAGGCTGCTTACCGCAGGCCATGCGGCAAATGTCAATGACGGGGCGGAGACGCTAAAAGAACTCCAGGACAAAGCCGCTGGCAGGATAGTGATTATGGCAGGTTCCGGAGTAAGGCCTGGCAATATCGCCTCCTTGGAGGCTTTAACCGGTATCTCCGAGTTCCATTCCTCTTCTCATGGTCCTGATGGCAGGACTGATCGGAGCGTTGTCTCTGACATGGTACATATTATTGAGAAACAATAACTTCCGGCGATGGCTTCGCTTTGGCAGATATTCCTGGTTTTCGCCAAGATCGGATCTTTCACGATCGGAGGAGGTTACGCCATGATTCCCTTGATCAGCGATGAAATCATCAAGAGGAAATGGCTTCCTGAAGAAGATCTGCCAGATATTATAGCCTTGGCCCAATCCGCTCCAGGAGTTCTGGCAGTCAATATGGCCATATTCACCGGATACAAGATAAGGGGTGTGAAAGGTAGTATAGCGGCGACCCTCGGATCCGTGCTGCCATCTTTCCTGATCATCCTGCTTATAGCGATGCTATTCGCCGGATATAAGGACAATCCGGTCGTTATTAAGATATTCAAGGGTATAAGGCCGGTGGTGGTCTCGCTGATTCTGGTCCCCATGATCAAAATGGCCAGGAAAGGCAACAAGACCTGGTGGGCTTGGGCGATCAGCGCGCTGACTCTGATCATGGTCGTCTTCCTGAACTTCTCTCCTATCTACATCCTGCTGGTCGTGATCGTCATGGCGACTCTTTATCACCTTTATAAAGAAAGGAGGACTGGTGATGGTTGATCCTGGATTATTCCTCCAACTTTTCTGGGTGTTCTTCGTCATTGGAATATTCACCATCGGCGGGGGTTACGCCATGCTGTCTCTCATCCAGACTCAGGTCGTGACCGCTCACTCATGGCTCACTGAAAGCGCTTTCACTGACATTGTGGCCATATCCCAGATGACTCCGGGACCGATAGGAATCAACTGCGCCACTTATGTCGGCTACGAGGTCGTCCATGGTGCCGGAGGAAGTCATCTGATTGGTATTCTCGGATCATTGACAGCGACCTTTGCCATCGTACTTCCCTCTTTCCTGATTGTCTTGACAATAGTCCGGTTCTACACCAAATTCAAAGGAAACAGGCTTTTCGAAGGAGTACTCAGTTGGATCAGGCCCGCTGCGATCGGCCTGATCGGAGCCGCCGCTATCATACTGATGTTCAAGGTCGACTGGTCCTCAGCCAGACCTGCCGTGGAACTTGTCAGGGATAATTTCCCCGACTGGATCAGCTGGGTATTATTCGCCGCCGCAGCCGTGGCGTCGCTGTTTTTCAAAATAGGGCCAATCCCAATTATTATCGCCGGAGGGGTGCTTGGGTTGCTCATTTATTAGGATTTTTGTAATTTAGCTACGATATACCGTTAATAACTAAAACCACATCTATAATGAGACATCTTTTCAGAATACTCGCTGTAGCTCTCGTCTTGATTCCCGGAGTCCTTTCCGCCAAGAAGGTCGAGACTGTCATTAATGTGATTCCCTATCCCCAAAGTGTTACAATAGGCAAAGGCGTTTTCAAAGGTGCCGGAGCCAACTTCAACTGCGACCCGGCCATTGACGCCCAGAGCGCCAGGATAATCAGGGATTTCGCCGACAAGATCACCTTTGTCAGCGGCAGGACCAACTCTGTGGCCACTCCTATCGGCCTGGACAAAGCCGCCGCCGAAGGAAAGATGAAAGGTTTCGTGTTCCTGAAGGATGGATCGATGGGCCCGGAGGAATATTCAATTGACATCAAGAAGAAAACCTGCCTCGTCAAGGCTTCCGCATACAATGGCTTCCTTTATGCCATCCAGACGCTCAAGCAGTTGACGGATGTGGCTATCTTCTCCGGGAAAGTGGACCCTTCACAGAAGTTCTATTTCCCCGCCGTATCTATCAAGGACAAGCCCAGATTCGCCTACAGGGGCATGCATCTTGACTGCGCCAGGCATTTCTTCTCCGTCGAGGAGGTGAAGAAATACCTCGACATCATGGCCACCTACAAACTCAATCGTCTCCACTGGCACCTCACCGAGGACCAGGGTTGGAGGATTGAGATCAAGAAATATCCGAAGCTGACCCAGATCGGAGCATTCCGCAACGGAACAATGGTCGGCAAGGACTTCAAGTCCAATGACGGCATCCGCTATGGTGGTTATTACACTCAGGATCAGATCCGCGACGTGGTCGCATACGCCTCCTCACTTGGCATCACCGTGATCCCAGAGATCGACCTTCCGGGTCACATGCTCGGAGCCCTCGCGGCCTATCCTGAACTCGGTTGCACAGGAGGTCCTTATGAGGTTTGGACCAGATGGGGAGTCTCTGAAGAAGTGATGTGTCCTGGAAAAGAAGCGATGTTCACTTTCCTTGAGGATGTCTTCACTGAACTATTGGATCTTTTCCCGTCAGAATACATCCACATCGGTGGAGATGAGTGCCCCAAGACTGAATGGGAGAAATGTCCTGATTGCCAAGCCAGGATCAAGGCTCTTGGGATAAAAGCTGACAGTAAGCACACCGCGGAGCAATATCTCCAGAGCTATGTCACCGCCCGTGTGCAGAAGTTCCTCAACGACAAGGGCCGTAAGATTATCGGCTGGGACGAGGTTCTTGAAGGAGAACTCGCTCCTGGTGCCACAGTGATGTCTTGGAGAGGTGTGGATGGCGGAATCCAGGCTTCAGCATTGGGATTCGATGTCATCATGACTCCGAACACTTACTGCTATTTCGATTATTACCAGAGTGAGGATCATAATCAGGAGCCCCTCGCCATTGGTGGCAACCTGCCGGTTGAGAAAGTCTATAGCTATGAGCCTTTCGAAGGCCTCAATGCCAGCCAGCAGAAGCATATCCTTGGAGTCCAGGCCAATCTTTGGACAGAATATATCGCCACCAACGAATATCTCGAGTACATGCTCCTTCCGAGAATGTGCGCCCTTTCCGAGATTCAGTGGTGCGCTAGCAAGGACAAGAATTTCGACAGGTTCTCCGCATCTATGAGGGCCGAGTCGTTCAAGATTTTTGACACTCTGGGCTACAACTACAGGAAATTTTAATTTCAGATAAGTTATGAAGAATCTGTTATTCAAAGCATTAATCGTGGCTGCCGCCACCACGCTCATCTTCGGTTGCAACAATGCGGCGAAGAAGGCCGCGGCCGAAGCCGCCGCTGAGCAGGCCCGTCAGGACTCAATCGCGGCCGCCAATAAGGTAGCAAAAGAAAAATCCGCCATGGAGATAATGAAAACCCTTCCGGAAGAGCCGGAATTCGACATTGTGACCAATCTCGGCACAATAACCATCAAGCTTTACAGCAAGACCCCGAAGCACAGGGAAAACTTCGAGAAACTGGCGCTTACCGGCTATTATGACGGTCTTCTGTTCCACAGAGTGATCAACGGATTTATGATCCAGGGAGGAGATCCTTTCACAAAGGACACATCCGCCACCGCTGTCGCCAAATATGGCCAGGGAGGTCCCGGCTACACCATTCCCGCGGAGTTCGTCCCTGAATATAAGCACAAGAAGGGCGCCCTCGCCGCGGCCCGCAAGGGTGATGTGGCTAACCCGATGAAGGAATCCTCCGGCTCACAGTTCTACATTGTCCAGGATGCGGCCGCTTGCGCTCAGCTTGACGGAGGCTACACTGTCTTCGGAGAGACTGTCAAAGGGCTTGACATAATTGACAGGATCGCAGCCGTGGCGACTGACAACAGGGACCGCCCTTTGATGCCTGTACAGATTAAAACCATCAAACTTTCCGGTCGTTAAACTTTTTTAAAAAAAATGTCCGCAAAGATATAATATGGTGTAAAATTTGCTATATTTGTAATCGAATAGTTTTTTCATAGGTTAAGTTTTAGGTTAGAATGAACACCGCCTGCTGCGAAGCATGCGGTGTTTCGCATTTTATATGCAAGCAAGAGACCAAATTAAAAATCCCGGCCCTCATTTGAGAGTCGGGATTATAGCATTTAAGCGCTGATCTTAGTCGTTCAGTGAATAACGACGGAAGGCGACGACCTTAGCGTCCTTGTCAATCGACTTAATGTAGTCGGCGACAGAGATCTTCTCGTCGGACTGTACGAAATCCTGATTCTCCAAGGTGTTCTCCTTGAGGAACTTCTGGACACGACCGTTGGCGATATTCTGGATCATCTGCTCAGGGAGGTTGGCAGCCTTCTCGGCACCGACCTTGGCGATAATCTCGCGGGCCTGGGCAGCCTGCTCAGGAGTGATCCATCCCTTCGCAGTGTTGGACTCGATGTGATCCTCGCTGTCCACATGGGCGGGATTGATACCGACCTTCTTAAGGGCGGCGTCAACAGCCTTCTGGACCTGCTCATCCTTGGTCTTCTGGATAGCGACGGCGCGCTCGTTGTCGATGACCTCCTTAGGGCAGTCAGCCTCAGAGACAGAGACAGGGTTCATAGCGGTGATCTGCTGGGCGACAGCCCTACCGAGATCCTCGGGAACCTCCTTGTTGAACGAGACAATAGCGCCGAGCTTGCCGTTGAAGTGGACATACTGTCCCACGAACGGAGCCTCAAGAGCGGCATAATAGGCGAGAACATGCTTCTCACCGGTCTTACCTGTCTGAGCGGAGATCTCCTCCTCGACAGTGTGGCCGTTGGAGCAGACACTGGCCTTGAGAGCCTCAGCATCAGCCGGGAAAGCGGCGATAGCGGTGTCGGCGATCTCATTGGCGAGAGCCTTGAAATCAGGAGTGGCGGAGACGAAGTCGGTCTCGCAACCAAGGCAGACGATGACGGCCTTGTCACCATTGGTGCGGACAAGGACAGCGCCCTCGGTGGTCTCGCGGTCAGCCCTCTTGGCAGCCACGAGCTTACCTTTCTCACGGATGATTTTAATAGCCTCCTCGAAATTGCCGTTAGCCTCGTTAAGGGCGTTCTTGCAATCCATCATACCAGCGGAGGTCATCTTCCGCAATTTCATAACGTCTTGTGCGGTAATAGCCATAAGTCGTTGATTTTTAAAGATTATTCAGCCTTGGGTTCAACGGGTTCAGCAACCTCGGCGACCTCGACGGGCTCAGCGGCGGGAGCGACCTCCTCAACTGAGACGGGCTTGGCGCTCTTGCGGGCGCGGAGCCTCTTGCCGGTGGGATTGGAAAGGGCCTCTCCCTCGTTGGTCTCCTCAGTGACCTCCTTATCCTTCTCAAGCTTACGCTCGCTAAGTCCTTCCTCGATAGCCTGGCAAAGAATGTTCAGGACGAGCTCGATGGACTTTGTGGCGTCATCATTGGCCGGTATCACATAATCAATGGGCGTGGGATCGCAACAAGTGTCAACCATTGCGAATACCGGGATGTTGAGACGGTTGGCCTCCTTGACGGCGTTGGCCTCCTTCTGGATATCGACAACGAAAAGGGCGGAAGGAAGACGGCTCATGTCCCTGATGGAACCGAGGTTCTTCTCAAGTTTCTCCCTCTGACGGTTGATCTGCAGACGCTCCCTCTTGGCGAGCTTCTCGAATGTGCCGTCCTCTTTCATCTTGTCGATGGTGTTCATCTTCTTGACAGCCTTGCGGATGGTCGGGAAGTTGGTAAGCATACCGCCCGCCCAGCGCTCGGTTATCGATGGCATG
>CACZZF010000028.1 GCA_902785575.1 uncultured Bacteroidia bacterium
AGAGGGCGTCTCGCTCTCGTGCGTTACATTGACGCTGCTGCCCATCTCTTCGCGAATGACATCGCGAAGATCCTGGAGCGTCAGCATCACAATTGGAGTAGTGCTAGATTTTGTCATATGGTGATACGTGTTTTTAATGCGTCCGGGCCCGGATGCGGTTGTTTTCCGCAAGGATAAGCCATTTTTCAGGGAAAGACTTTGCACAGACTTGCACGGGATTTTGCACAACGATGATAATCAACTCGTTGCGCCATCTTTCCTTTCCCTTTATTTAATCCTGTTAATTGTTTTTACAGAGTGCGGGCACGGCCTCAAAACCGCCAAATGACCGTACGAACGCATCAAGTTTTTGCTCCTCCGCCGACCAAGAACCGCCTGAGAAGAGCGGTAGAATGGGGGTCTATTTTTAGCGGAATCGCCGAAATATTTGCAGATTCCGCTAAAAATAAATACATTTACCCAACAAATGTAACAACTCATGTTGATAGGCAGAAAAGACGAAATCAGAAGACTGAAGGAAGCGTTCTCATCCGAGCAATCAGAGTTTGTGGCCATTTACGGTCGCCGCCGGGTGGGTAAGACTTTCCTTGTGCGAGAAGTGTTCGATTATAAGTTCACTTTCCAGCATTCGGGTATTTCCAAAAAACCGCTCAAGATTCAGCTTACGCGCTTCCGTGCCTCGCTGATAAAACAAGGCTATGCGGACTGTCCTGTGTTTTCTGATTGGTATGAGGCGTTTGATGCCTTGGAAGTGCTTCTGAACCAATCAAAAAGTAAGAAGAAGGTTATTTTCCTGGACGAAGCCGCCTGGATAGAGACGCCAAAATCGAACTTTGTGTCAGCCTTGGAAAACTTCTGGAATGCCGTAGCCAGCAACCGGAAAGATGTTCTTCTTATCATTTGCGCATCGGCTACATCCTGGATTGTGAAGAATATTCTCAAAGACCGTGGCGGGTTGCATAATCGCGTAACACGTAAGATTCCGCTTGCCCCATTTACGTTGAAAGAGTGTGAGGAATATGCGTCCAAGAAGGGTCTTCGCCTGCCTCGTCACCAGATAGTGAGCTTATACATGGTGATGGGTGGAGTAGCTCTTTATTGGAGCTTGCTTGAAAAAGGCCTTTCCGTTTCACAGAATATAGACGCCTTGTTCTTTGGTAAGAATGCGCAGTTGAAGGGTGAGTTCAACGAACTATACGATGCTTTATTCAAGAAGCCCGAACCTTATAAGAAGATCATCACGGCGCTGAGTAAAAAAATGGATGGCATGACCAAGACCGAGATTAGAAAGGAGGGAAAGATTTCAGATGGAGGAGTCCTCTCCGACCGGCTCCGGGAATTGGAGGAATGCGGTTTCATCATCTCAAGCCGCAGTTTCCATAAGGCCAGAAAGGATACTACCTACAAACTCATCGATAACTACACCATATTCTACTTCAAGTATGTCAAGGACAACGAGAAAACAGAACACTTTTGGACTAAGCCGATAGATCCCGATAGCATCAGAATTTGGTCTGGGCTTGCTTTTGAGCGTGTCTGCATGCAGCATATCCCTCAGCTAAAGCAGGCCATGGGAATTGCCGCAGTTGCATCCACAGAGTATGCTTGGCGGTCAGACTCTAAGAAGAAACGTACGGAAGATGAGGATGGCGCCCAAATTGATCTCCTGATTGAGCGCGGAGATGGTGTTATCAACATTTGCGAGATGAAATGGTCATCCGGAGAGTTCACCATAACAAAGAAAGATGATGCCGAACTGAGGAACAAAGTAGAAGTCTTTCAATATCAGACCGGAACCAAGAGCGCTATCATGCTTACGATGATAACCACATTCGGCGTAAAACATAATGTGTATTATGATACCATCCAGTCTGAAATCACCATTGATCAGATGTTCGTATAGCTATAATTAGCGGAATACGCCAAAATAGATAAGATTCCGCTAAAAATAAACATTTTGATAGTGTTATTATTCAGAGCAACCACCCAAGAATTGTGATGCCTAAATATAGCTTGCGTTTTAGCTTGGAAATTTTGTAATACATTGATAATGAACATACAAAAGTGCTCCCGCCCGGGGCACTTTAAATAGAGCTAACTGGCTGATTTTCAGTAGTTAGCTCTTTTTACGTCTCTATTTTTGCCGACTTTTTGCCGATTTATGGGCGTTTTTGGCGACTTGGTCCCTGACTTGGTCCCACCTATGGAGCCCCGAAGTCGTCTAGAAAACTTGGAAAAGCGTCCTTTTTGACCTTCATTTTTCTTAGAAAAGAGTTCTCTCCCCTCAGCTATATAGTTGCTATAGATGCTCACAAATAGAGAAATCTGAAAGCTCAAACAATCAATTCGGCATATACACAAAGAAACTCATGAAGCAGTATCTTAACCTTGTCGCCAGTTGTTGCAACACAAAACGAGTATGTCTCTTTTTGGTAGTCAATCCAAGGGGAACAACTCCCTATCATTCGAGCATTTTCATCTTGAATTATCATAACACTATTTAAAGCCCTAGATCCAACTTCCGGGAGCAGACTAGAGTTGAAGGGTTCAGCAAAAAGGGAACAGTCAGTTACGGACATATTGTCCAATGTAGAAATTGACAGCAATAATTCATTATCATTTATCATGTAATGAGAGTTTTCGAAGCATAGATGGGCTTTCACCAATTTCAAAAGAACAGCTTTTACTCTACGGTCATCAGGTGCAATAGTAAAATGAGTTGGGGAGTCATAAACTACACTATTCTTGATTGTTTCAAGTATGGCGGGAGTATGTGTAACTGTTTTTAAAACCGAATCTCGAGTCAGCTTTCGTTTGTCGAATGTTTGGTGTTTTACACACTCAAGCAGAACCGCAAAGTACTCTTCATCTGAAGAAAAGCCCTGGTTACAATGTAGACAGCAAGGGATAGCTGCCAGATTCGCAGGGAATGGTCTGTTCAGAAGAGTCTTGGATGGGATATGGTCCACTGTTTTATTTGTGGAATCAAGTGAAACTCCACAGTATGGACATAGATCATTTAATTGCCAAGGAAGAAACTCGTGGCGGACCCCAAAATCTTCATAGTTGATCACAGGGTGTAAATGAAGAGGGTGCAGCATTCAATCAGGAATAATCAATTCTGAGAACAAACGCACTAGGGTTTCGTCAATAATTGACTTCTTAAGCTCGCACTCCCAGATTGTAATGACTTTCCAACCGGCCAGGCTGAGTGCTGCTTCGTCGCGGGCATCTCTCGCTTTATTCTTGCTAATTTTATCGAGCCAAAAGCTGGTATTAGTCTTAGGAATGACAAAATCCTTGCACCCATCATGGCCATGCCAGAAGCAACCGTTAATGAAGATGACGGACTTGTATTTCGGCAGAACAATGTCGGGCTTCCCTGGGAGGTCTTTGGCATGAAGTCGGTAACGGTAACCATGATGCCAGAGTGCCTGACGTACAAGCTGTTCCGGCTTTGTGTTTTTGGACCGGATATGCGACATGCAGTTATGCCGCTGCTTGGGCGTCATTACATCAGGCATCTTATTATTCTTCCAAAAGACCCGGGTTATGTTCACGGACAGTTCCAAGTATAGCAGAAGCACGCTCAAGCTCAGACGACGTGGGTTTTTTTGCCTTCTTCATCTTTCTTGCTATCTCACGGGCCGTGTTTTGAAGCTGAATATCCAAATAACCGGATTCTCGGCCCCATGTAGAAATCTTTTCCCACGAGTCAGGTGTTATGGCGCTTATAACCTGTTCCTCGGGTGTCGTTTCTTCAGTAACATCGTCCGAAATGGCTATAACACGTCTGGATGGAGGATTCGCAGGGTCAAATAAATCCGCCGCAATTTCATCCAGGTTGTATTCAAACTGATGGGCTTTAACCTTATCCCAGCACTCTTCTCGTTTCGCCCACTCGATATAGTGAGTGCCTTCAGCACACTCTATTATGAACGCATTAACTTGTATCATCAACCGATAAATAAAGTTAGAGAGTGCCGGTGACGGCTTTTGCGCTTTCCAGATTTTGTACAAATCCAGACGACCCTCTGTAATCCGGTTGAGTAAGGACAATGTATAAGGAACAACAACATTCTTCAACTCGCCAATTGGATTGCCACTCTTCTTGGTTCCGTAGCGTTTATCCGCATCCCTGAATAGAATAGCCTTGGCCACAGTATCCTCAAAATAGATATTGTTAACTTCCTTGATGTCTTTCGGCATACTATGGGAGATGAATCTGGCGTAGTTCTTCTCATTTCCCAAGGCAACGATATGTGGTCCGACAACCAATTTCTGGTGCCATGTAAATTCATCCCAGGAGTTAATGTACTTGGCAAGCTCTGTCTTAGTGATTTTCTGCTTGTTTGGATGAGTTTTTTCGAAAATATCTTTGGCTTTTTTGCTAGAACCAGCCTGTTGTTTGAGAGTTTGATATTGACCCCTAGCACGCTCAAAGAACCAATATGTCTGAAGTGAGCTATCTGCGGTTAGAGGAGTCATTATATGACGGGATAGTATCTCAAAGCGAACCAGAACAGGATTATTGGCCGTGAAGTCTGCGCTGTTGACCTTGTTCTGTGTATTGGCATATCGAGAAATGCTAGCAACAATATCGCTGTAGTGGTCCTTATCTTTGACTACAGAAATCTTAACTTGAACCGCTACTTTTGAAATATCAGCCTTGAATTTCTTCTTGGTATAAAAAATCGAAGCTGTAGTCTGGCCGCCATTGACGATCTGGAAATTGTTAATCTTGGTTATGTATTTGCCAGAATAGTCCAGTTGTATGTCATCAGCTGTCGCGGCAATGCCATTGTTATATGCAAAAAACATATCAGGAGCATTACGAATGGTATCTCGCATACCTTTGTTTATGTTTCCTCCAAACTGGAGGAAAGAACGCACGTTCTGCTCCAGCAAGCGAGCACCGAAGCTTTCGTAGAGTTTCGCAAGACACTCGCCGGGCATAACAGCGATATAAGCAGTATACTCGCCATTATCAGCGCCTGAAGGCATGCAAGGTATTCTAAACCCCTGTTCTTTGAAGTCGATTTCTATGGATAGCCGAGAAGACTGATCCATCTGGAACAGAGACCTAATATCAATAACGTTGTAAATCATCGCCCGCCCGCATACTTCTGTGCGGGAAGGGACCTCTCCTTTATACTCTCCGTTAGTAAGGATAAAGGCATTGACGCGAACTAGTTTTTCCCTGAGCTCTGCAAAAGAACCGAGAGTGTGCGCTAGCACAAAAACATCCGAAGATTCGGCAACAACATTCTCATAACCTCCATCGAAAGCCTTGATGAAGAAATTGGTTAGACGTTTTGCCGCTTGGGTTATCTCCTCTTTGTAAACCGACCAGACCTCTTCTTCAGGCTTATACAAGGAGATGAATAAATCAACTGTTTCATAGTTTTCTGAAATAGCATAACCATTCACCTTGTGCTGCTTGCGAGTGCGTAAATCCCTCTCATCGTATGCAAGGGCGGGGTTCTCCGTCTCTCCTGAATCGGAAAGAAGGTCTATGCAGCAGCCGGTAAAAGCTTGTTCTTGCGTATCGCCGTCTTCGCTGGTTGTCTGAACAGCGTACACTTCCTGATTTAGCCGCTGGTAATATTTCTCTAGTTCAGTCATTCTCTTGGATGGTACGAAGGACTTCTGTTTCCGGTTTCCTATAATCAGTACAGGCAGAAAGGACTATCTTATATGTGATTTCGCCCACGCCTTCCCGAAGCTCTTGTTCCTTAATTCTCGGGAAGTCCTTCTCTATACGATAAAAACGGCTGTCACGAGTCTTGTATTTATTTGTTAGGTATAAACCTTCTTCTTCGTTGAAATAACCAGCCTTCACAAGCTTAGCATTGAAGGAAGACAAGGCAGAGGGATCGTTATCAAGTAAAGACCGTATTGATGAAACCCTTTCTGGCAAAGATTCTCCGTTCCGGCGAGATTTCTCCAAGGAGATGTGTAGCAGGAAGAGATTGTTAAATAGTGTTTCATCTAACTGGCGTTCGCTGCTTATAATGACTCCTTGGGGATTATTACTAGCAGATGTTTTAACTTCTACCGCCCAAGAATCTCCTTGAAAATCACGTAATGCGGGCTCTGAACCGACCCAATACTCTACGGCATCAGATACCGAGAAAGTGCTCTTGGTCAACAAAGTCTTAAGAAATCCAAGCTCACCGTAAAGCCCTTGTTGTAAAGCTGAGGATAGCCCGCCAGGAGCGTGTTTTTCAAATAAGTTGCGCCACTCTTCAATATGGCCGAGAACCGTTCGGACCATATCATCCTCATTATCAAAATTCTTGATTATGGCAATAAGACTCTCACAAAGCCAAGAGAAGGATTCCTTGAGAGTTGGTTCCAAAAGCTGGATGACCAGTAACTTATAATGCTTCAATGTCCGGTCATCGTATAGATCAACGCGGAGTTTCTTCAGTGTCTGGAACAGGTTAACATCCACATTGATGCGATCGGGATACGAGAAAGCTATGCCATATTCCTTATCGTCATAAGTCCACGTAGCGAAGATATGGAAAGGAAGTTGACTGCTGTACAAACGTTTTTCAATTCCCATATTCTGGGAAACCTCGAGCGTGTTCCAGAGCTCAAGCATATGATTAGTCACGGCCATAGGTATTGTCGTTTTCGTTTTCAAAAGTCTCTTCGTCCTGTTCGAATTCTTCTACCTGATTGCAGATATAAGAGCATGCTATGTCATCCCTGTTCGTGCGAGGGAATGCGATTACAAGACCAATAAACGGACTGTCAGTAGAGGTATACAATTCTTTGCTTGCAAAAGCAGGGTTTAATGGATAGATCAGCAGGAGAGGATGAGTAGGATCACGGAATTCTGCACGAACCACATCCGGAGCCGGATAAGGATGCGTCCACGGTCGTTTAGAGTTCTGCTTTAAAGCTATTGTCTGAGCAAGAGCGCGTGCCTTTATCTCATCATCGATATCAATAAACTCGTCAGTACGGTTACCGACAATGTGATTCTTGATGATAAAATAAGTTTCTTTGTTGTCTGGTCTGGAGTTGGAACGGGTATAATTGTTGACATGGAGCCCGTTGGAGAAAGTATACTCTGAGCCATTCTCGCAATGGTCGCGGGACATTAACCCCACATTCCAGGAAGTCAGTTCGCCAGATAAGTTAAGCTCCCTTATGTACTTACAAATCAGCTCAAAGTCAACTTTCTTAAGTTCTTTGCCCACCTTGAATTTTTCCAAGTAGTCGCAAATTTGCTCTGGTGCAATGTTCTTCCATAAGTAGAAAGCCTGATTCTCCGTTTTTGGCTCGTAATTATCCAATCCGTTAAGGAAATCTTCCGTGTTGATCAGGTTATCTGTCTTGACATCCTTATCGAGCTGGAGTTGATACGTCTCAACCAAGCGAGTGGCCCAAGAAACCTGAATCTGCTTGGTGTAGCGCATCTTTGCAAGAGACGTGACCTGCAAAGTCCCGGGATGAGAACGTACCTTTAGCACATAATTGTCCGGCGTACTACCGATTTCTGCGAGATAATTGAATTCTTCGCGAAGTTCCTCGCTGGCGATAGTGATATGACGGAACCAGATGTCAAGTTCATCGCTGGTGTACAGACGGCACAAGTCAACGTAACCAGGGCGGTATCCGAACCAGCGTCCCATCTGCATTAGCGTGTCGTACATTTTGGATGCACGGAGGAAATAACTGACAGACAGTCCTTCAAGAGTTAATCCTCGGGAAAGTTTATCTCCACCAATAGCAATTATCGAAATGCCGGTTTCCTCGTTCTCATAGTATGACAGAACGTCGCCCGAACTACCGTTAATAGACTTTACCTCTATCTTTTGAACGGCCGCATACAATTTGTCTTTGACTTCATCCCAAGAATGTACCTTAATGTGCTTGTCAACATCCTTCAGTGATGAATTCAGTATCTCGCTCGAGACCGTCTTGTATGACTTGTATTTAGGCGTATCTTCTTCCAGAATTCGTCTGAATTCTTCCAGAACGGTAGGATCCTTCGCAACAATCTCGTTCTTGTAGTAGTTGAACAGACGTTCTATCAAGGCTTTGATTTCATTCTGCCAGCGCTGGTAGCGCGTTATGTGAATGAGCATGGAGTTATGCTTGTTACCTTGACCACGAACAATACGAATGGCGCAAGTAATAATAAAGCACTTTACGGCAGTCTTTAGAGATTCCGGGATGTCATCATAAACCGGAAGCTGGTCATCTTTCTTGTGGCCAGTGGGAACGAAATGGGAGTAGTCATCCACAACATTGACTATGGGCAACACATCTTCATTTTGTTCATCCGGAACAGCAGAGATGCCAAAGACCTTTTCTGGTCCGATGTAGTTGTCAGGGGCAGGAAGATTAATGATAAAGTCCCGAGGGAAAAGGTCACTGTCATCTAACGGGATGAAGATATTAGCATAAGGCGTGGCAGTATAACCAACATAGGCGGTCCTAGAAAACTGACCGATAATTGTACGGATAAAACCATTGATTCGCGTAGGATCGAATTCGCGGCGATTAGTGTTAATGGAAGCGTGGTCTGCTTCATCATCTATGATTAAAACGGCCTTGTTACGAATCTTGTCGTTGCCTGCATATGCTTGGAGCCAAGAATTTAGACGTTTGAGAACGTTTGCATTCTTTTTGACAACCATTAAAATAGGAGTCGATGTGTCGAAATTAATGCCGAGAGAGTCCGCTCCCCTCTTGGTAAAATCGCCTCTTTCATCACTTGTCGTCAAAGAGTGGGCAATTGCTCCTTGGAAACCTGGAATAAGACCAACGCCTATTTTAGTTGAACGGCCTTCTTCAAATTTGCGGCCGAAGTGGGTGTCAAACCCAAGAAAGCCTTCATCTAGACGGTCCTGAGTTTGACTTCTCAAATTATTATGGATACCCGCCAAAACAATGATAAAGTTGAATCCAGCATCCACCGCTTTGCAGATTAGTGCCGTATAGTTGGCCGTCTTTCCTGACTG
The DNA here is from genome assembly GCA_902785575.1 of uncultured Bacteroidia bacterium. Lineage (GTDB taxonomy): Bacteria > Bacteroidota > Bacteroidia > Bacteroidales > UBA932 > Cryptobacteroides. The sequence goes on from CACZZF010000028.1 coordinate 8,985, forward strand.
GACCTGCCCGACAACCAAACCTTTCTTATCGACCACAACCCGGGGATTTCCTGGGTAAAACAAATGATCGAGAATATCGTCGGTTAAGGTGTCTATATGTTCAATAACAGCGGCAGAAAAGTTTTTTTTCTGCTCAAGATAATACTTATAACGCTGCCAGAATGGCCATGCTGATTGCGAGGAAGCCTTGAAGTCTTTTAGCCAAGGTTTCCGACTTTCCTTCCTGTCAAGTATTTTGTAATCGGTAATCCTTGTCGTATAGCATTCCAGCAGTAGATCTCGCACCATTGCTGAATCAACACCCGGCATAGCAGAATGCACAGCATTGACAGCATTCAGAATATCATCGTCGGAAACATCACTGCGGATTCCGATGAATGCTTTAGCCATATTCAAGGCTCTTGTAAGATCGTCAGGCATAGTTAAAGTGCGTCAATTATATCTTCGTACATATTGAAAGGTTCTTGAGATAACAACAGCTCTTTAGCGCTGTTGGCCGACATCCCGCCAGTGACATAATTCTGATAAATTGCCTTGGCAATAGGAACAAGATTATCTCTCTCAATGCCTCCAAAGGGCTCCTTCATGGGCTCTTCAGAGGAGGACTCTTTGGCATAGATAGATGATACTGGTATGGATTCTTCAATCAGTTTCAGCAACAAGTTGAATGCCTTGTCTGGATTGTTCCTGGCCATCTCCTTCAAGGATTTTACCAGCTCGTTATCGCGATTGATTTCAAAAAACCACTGGTTGTCTTTTCTGCGCTCCAGCCATAGGGGCTGCCAGTCGGTGCCTGACCTTTCACGGATTACACGCCCCCGGTGCTTATAGACCTCCAATCCTGTAACGCGCACCCGTTGTGCATAGGAGAATAACTGTTCCCTGCATTTTGCCGGAGGATATGCTTGTGATTTCTTTATGTCTATTTTCCAGTTTTTGTCCTGCGTATTAGGAATGTCTATGCGGATGCGAACAAGCTTATATGGTTCCTCTTTCTTAAACAGTTTGAGCCAGTTTCCGGCAAGTAGCAAACGTTTTCCACGATACACGTAGAAACCTTGCTGAGCGGACCAACCTTGAATACCCTCTGCTGCCTTAAAGGCTTGCTCAGTTGAGAAACTTTTCTGATGTGGAAGAACATATCCCTTCACGGTAATACCTCCCTGAATATGATCATCCGGAAGGGGTTGGGTACATGTCTCGCTTGTGCAAAAGGGGTCCCATGGTTTAACGGGGTTTCCGCACCACCACAGCCTGAAATCTCCGTCTTCAATAAACCGGTGGAATGTCATCTCAAGGTGACGTTTCACTTTGTCTAAATCACCTGAGAACTTCTCATGAGAGAATTCATCCCCCGTTATTGTATCTGGACTAACTACACGGTCAAGATCCGTCCAAATCACTATGGTCCCGCTTTTAAGATCATCTATTGCATTCTCGTACCCATCCGGGATCCAGTGAATCAGATTCCATTTGTTTGTTTCAGCAACATAATCCAAGTCCCAAGACCAATACTCCGGACTATTATCCTTCCTTTTGCTTAATACAGAGACCTTCCGACATTGGGAGAAAGATGCTGTTTTGAGACCAAGCCCAAACCGACCAAGATCCCTGATGTCTCTTTCATCATTAGGATTTTGGTAGCCAGGACGTAAGGCATGCCGGATTTCCTCATCGTTCATTCCTCGTCCGTCATCTTTGATCGTTATGACAGATCGCCCACCATCCCAAATCCGATCCACCCAGATATTCTTTGCTCCTGCCGAGATAGAATTGTCAATAATATCTGCCACAGCCGTTTCCAAGCTATAACCAATCGCCCGAAAGGTTTCAATCATCGCAGAGGCAAGGGGTTCTGCGGAGGCTGTTCTCATATTGCTGTAGTCCATAGGCTATGCTTGTTGAAGTTGGGGCAAAAGAGCCAAGGCGATATGATATGCCATCATTACAGGGACGGCGTTACCAATCTGCATATAGACAGATGTTCGACTACCCTCGAAAAAGTAATCGTCAGGAAAAGACTGAAGTCTCGCCGCTTCTCTTACTGAAATGGAACGCGAATTCTCTATAGTAGGATGCTCATTCGGGAAAATGTAGTAATGACCATCCATTGCAATATGAGCAACTACAGTATGGCTGCAATCGTCAGGATTAACCACGAAGAACCGATTCAAGAATGATTTACGGTTTTTATGAGTCTTCAATCGGTCTGGGATTTGGTTGTAATTAAGACGAATGCCCTTCTGAAGAGCCTTGATGGCCAAACAATACACCTCCCGATCACTGACATTCTGTTTGCGAGTGACGTGCTGTGTGGTGAAATTGAAAGTACCGCGAATACCTGTCTCGCGCAGGTATTGCATTTCCTCCAAAGGCTTCGTATAGTGAACCACTTCGCATAAGTGGCCATCATTGCTAATACGAGTAGGAAGATCCGCAAATATTGATTCCCGGGTATGATATGGATTTGGAATTCTATGCAGTTCTGGATAATGGAAACCAGTCGGCTGTTTGTTAGCATTCAGGCGACGCCATCCGACAATGATCATACGGTGACGGTGCTGCAAGACTTCAAAATCAGAGGCAACCTGCTCGCTGAAACCGAGATCGTAACCGAATCTCCAAGCAAGGCGGCGAAGATCCTCAAAGGGACGGATGTCTTCGCTGGTTTTAGCAGTTTTGATGCCTACAACATTCTCAAACACAAACATCTTCGGCTTAAAATGCCGTATGAAACGCAGATAGTACTTGTATAAGTAGTTGCGAGGATCGTCCTTTACAGATTCGCCCAAGCGGGCGCGTCCAGCGATGGAGTAAGCTTGACAGGGCGGGCCACCAATTATAATATCTATGGGTTTACCTCCGGCAAGTTGGTCTAACTGCTGCTTGAGCGGCTTCATTGTCTTATCGCCAATCGTAGCCTGTATAACTCGGTTGGTCACTTCTACAGGTACTTGGCGCCAGAGCTCAGAGCCGTCAGTTCCTTCACGTTTGTTTCGAAGGTAGTTCTCGTATATATCAAGCTGGTTGTGCTCACGCAGATAATGGTAGGCTGCCCGTGTTTTAAGCGTGTCACAAGCATCCTTTTTCATCTCCACGTGAGCGATCGGAACGTATCCGGCTTTTATAAAGCCTTCAGACAACCCGCCGGCACCAGCGAAAAAATCAATAAATGTAGGCATAAGGGAATAATGCTCCTAATTAAATACAAATTTAAGTTTTTTTGTTGGTATTCAATGCCCTTCGGTTTGGATAAAGGATTCTACCTTCTCATCCCCCGTCTTATCACCGGCGTAGTAACCATCTCTCGTGCCTTGCGGAAGCAGCGACGGGCCCATAGGATGTCGTCCTCATTCTGGTCGCGGCCCCAGTTGGGGTCGGGAGCGGATCCGCCGCCTCCGCAGTTTTGTGCGAAGGTGGTAGCGGCATTGACTTGCCCGACGAACAGAAGGAAGGCAGTCCGAAAGATATTGCCAGACTCTTCCGGCGAATGGGTTCGCTCGATCGCTCTGCTCTCTTTATGAAAGGCCTTCACTGCTCCGCCAGAAGCTTTTGTCTCATATCTTTTCCCATCCAAGGTAATACCTAAGGGGAAGAGATAATCCTTCCCTTCATCAGACGTGGCAAAAGCGAGGCGCTCCTCATAGGTCATTTGCCCATATCTATTCTCCGGACGCATCTTCTCCCAGGTCTCCTGAATCTTCGCCGGCGTCAGGTCACGGCTGATGATGGAGGATTTATAGGCGGAGTTTCCACTCAGGATTGTGTATCCCCGGACAGTCACAGAGGCATCTAACTTCAGCTTGACGGTATATCCTTTGGCTTCCAGCGCTGCAGTGTACTTCTCCCAGGAGAAGTTTTTCAGTCCAGCCAAGACCGATAAGCAATCCTTCTTGATGCGGGCTCTGTTCTCCTCGAATCTGTCTTCCGTGCGTTTCCAGCCGCGCAGGCGGTTGACTTCCTCGGCGGCGGTCTTGGCCCTGATGCCGATCCGGTGGTCGCTGTTTAGGCAGTTGTCCATATCGACGCGGTTGCAGTCGAGGTGGAGATGAGGGATACCGGACTCGCTGTCCTTGTGGAGCGTGATGATGTACTGGGAGTTGGGGAGACGACAGGGAGACCTGCGGAGCTTTTCCTCTCCGGGCAGCCGGATCCTGTCGAAATCCTGGACGAAATCTTCGGCCAGCCTCTTCCAGTCTTCCAGGGTCCAGCCTTCGGATTCCTTATTGTTTCAAAAGAGTGTCAACTTGACTCCAATAGAAGAAAGCCTCTGGCCGATACTTCTTCAATCGCTTCAATTTGGGATCCACTGCGTTAGAGAGGGTAACTCCAGACAGATTCATTTGAGGGTCGAAATGAAGTACGTCATTCTTACCTGTTAGGGTTAAGGCGGCAAGATATGCGGCCTTGGATGCATTCACTACGGCACCATCATAGTTATACCGTTCGCTATGAATGAAATCCCTAACACGTCCGACACCATCAGAAAGTTCGCCATATTGGAAAGCATCATCGTAGCCCCATGTACAGATAATCCTGGAGACATTCATAATATCGTTCAGAACATCCGTCTCATTCAACATCTGCTTGTCACGATACGCCAATTCAACGGGGACGATACGGGAGAACGTATTCCTGGCGACTTCCAGATCCGTCGTTTGATCAAAGATGGAAGCAACATCAAACAACTGCTTGATGATTTCCATTGAGCAGCGCTTCTCAGCCTTAAAGTAAGGGATTCCCGTGGTATTCGGGGCAAACGCAGTCATTTTGTCTCCGAGAATATCCATCAGACTGGGCATATTCACTAAGACTGGATTGCCATCACTCAGAAGGAAGGGACTCTCTATCGGCTTTTTTACCAACTCTTGGTACTCAACTTCATCGAATAAGACATCCAAGAGAATCTTTTCTTCCTCTTCTCCCGCCAACAATAACGGATTCGTACGGTAGGACACAGAATAATAGCACTTGGCGTGTGTCTTGGGGACATTCGTCCTGGAGACTCTCTCGCCAGAAATAACTTCCCCGAAACCATATTCCTGTGCTGTCTTATTCAGATAACCAATCACGTCTGTCCCCGGCTCGCAGATAATATCGACGTCTATTGAAATTCGCTTTGCGCTGTTCATATGTAGCATTAGCGCCGTTCCGCCTTTGAAGACAAACGGACACCCGGATACAGCAAGAGCCTCCAACAATGAAAATGCACGGATGGCTTTCTCAATCAGAGTTGGATTCGTAGAAGGATAGCGTATACGAAGTTGCTGAATCCATTCCAACTCTCTGCTTTCTTTCAATATCATGGCTCACAGGTTTTTACAATATTCTCAACTAGACTCCTCCGTGCTCGTCGATCGGCATACCGGTAGAGAGATTTCAAGTTAACGACAAAGGACGACAACAGATTATCAAAGATTGTATAAAGCTCTGCTCCCTGAGCAAAGCTGAATTCCACATCACCGGAAATATCCACCATCACCTTCTCCAGCTTTGGCATATTAATGCCGCCAAAATCAACCAGCGGTGATTGCGAAATCAAGGGCTTGACAATGATGCTGGGAAAGCCGGAGACATAACGGGCATAATCCTTAGGAGAAGGATTAAAGATTACTCTCCGCTCACTTACTTTCTCCTGCAAAAGATTGAAAGCTGGTTCCATGCCTATCCTCTCAATCTCAACAATCAGCAGATTAAGATTAGGAATGTGCTGCATGAAAGGGACAATAATCTGAGGATCCCAAACGCAAATGTTAGTGTATGGAAACTCTTCTTTCAATAACCGACTAATGTCTCTGATTTCCTTGTTTGGAACCGGTACAAAAAGACGCTTCTTTTGTATAGGTAAAAGATAGATGCCCCAAGACTCCTTAATCAACTCGCCGTTTTTCAGCATCAGGCTTAAGGACAGAGTGATTGCCGCCTCTGAGCCATCACGGAACAATCCGACCTCCCGCATCCAAGATAGAAGATCTTTTCGCGAAAATCTCTGCTCTGGCTGTAAACTAGCATAGCATCTTATGATCTCTTTCGTAGTCATTCCGATGCAAAACTATATATTTTCCGTCAATAATTCAAATAATTGACAAGATTTATAATAATTTTGCCGCCCGTCCGGGGCACTAATCAGCCCTTGTAAAATGTTGATTTACAAACACTTTATAAGGTCTGTTTTTGCATTCACTAAATTTGGACACATTTTGGACACATTTTGAAATGCCCGGAAATGTGATTCCAAACCGGTCAGCAAACATCTTTTTCGCCTTCGGTTTTGCGTGATACGGAACCGGTTGATTACTAATAAATTAGACGATTGTCCCATGCGGAAAAAGCAAGGGGATATATGTATAAGATGTTGAATACCAGACTATTGCGCTGCACGGTCGCCAGTGCAGTAAGAATCTACATTGGCTTTTTGCTTTCTGTCATCGGATTCCTTTTCGGCCTCGGCCTCGGAAGGGCGGGTACGGTCGCTTTTATGATGGCTACCAGATAGTCCCTGTCATCCACGTCGGTAATCAGGAAATGCTCCTTGGCTCCCTGGTAAGGAAAGCGCATCACCAACTCTTTCAACTGAGCCGCGCCCTGAGACGTGGGCTTGATATACAGACTGTTATCACAAATCAAACCGAACAGGATCCCGTCGCGGTAGATGCGGTAGTCTCCCATCATTTTCTTCACGGCAATATCACCGGCGCCTGAGTACTAGTCGATGATGTATTGTACGAAGTCAGAATTGCAAGCTATAAACCTGGAATCTATCTTTTCTTTATCAGTAAGTATCCGCCAACAATGGCTAATAATAAACTCACGATGACTACCTTAATGTCCGGCAGGATGATGACAGGTATTTCCGTCATCCGCATGTCGCCAAGTTGCAGCCAGCTGTAAACGGCAAGAAGAGTTGCGGTGAGGTTTCTTCCGGCATGGAGCGCGACACTGCACCAGATACTTCCTGACCAGATAAATACCATGCCGTAAACCATAGCGCTGAAGAAGGCGCCTGGGAAGTTACGCACGTGGAGTACTCCGAACAAAAGGGCCATAACCACACAGACAACAATCTGTACCCGTCGGCGACGGAAAGGGGATATGGCCATCTGCCTGAAGCACAACTCCTCGAGTATGGGCGCAAGCAGTACGGCATGTACGCTTGAAAGAAGGTCTTTTCGCAGTTCATCTGTCGTGTAGGTCAGCGGCTCCAACTCTACCGTGTGAAACAGTGATGTGATGCCATACACGAGATATTCTTCAGTGACAAGCCATAGAGGCGCTATCAACAGCAATCCTACGAACACATACATCGGAGGCAACTTCAGCGAAAAATCCCTTGCAGAGGGAAACACTTTCGGTTCAACGCGATGCACGAGGTATAAAGACAGTGTGATTCCTGCCAATGTGATCAGCCACGTCAACAACTCGCATCCGAAGCCGGGATAATCACCAGAAAGGGGCAGAGCCGTCACGTAGATTATCGCTATGTCGTAGGCTGCCGAAAGAATCGGCATCAAAAGCCTAAGAAATCTGGCAGCCTGGTTCATGACGCTAAATCCTAATTTACAGGTTCTCCTTCAAGAATAACATAGAATTGCTTAAGTCAATAATGACGGTAAAATGCTGCCATATTTCATTTCCTAGGACAGCAATATACTCATCACTTGCCATCGCGCCTGAATGGTCTGTGCTATATCGGGCTTTACCTTGGAAGAGCAGGAGATTGCCCGTCGTAACTTTATC
>CACZZF010000029.1 GCA_902785575.1 uncultured Bacteroidia bacterium
GTTGCGAAGTTTCTTCGCAGGGGAGATGTGAACTTTCTTCGCATCTGGTTGCGAAGTTTCTTCGCATCTGGTGTGACCTTTCGTCGCAGGGGACGTAACGTCACACCTTCTTGATGACCCAAGTGACGACGCCCCAGATGAGGAAGTCGTTGTCCGGGCCGACGGGAATGGGCTTGTACTTGGTGTTGTTCTCGTTGCAGGGCAGAAGGACCGCCCCTCCCTCGTGGATCTCCACCCTCTTGACCGTGTACTCGCCGTCGATGAAACAGACGGCCTTGCAGCCGTTGTGCGGATCCACGCTGCGGTCTACGATGATGATGTCGCCCTCGTCCATGTCGGCGTCCACCATCGAGATGCCATCGATGCGGAAGAAGAAGGTTGAGGCGCTGTGCTGCACCAGCAGCTTCACGAGGTCCAACTTCTCCCTCACCTCCTCGGCGGGAGAAGGGAATCCTGCCTTTACAGTGCCTGCGAAAGCCAGCTCCAGCGAGTCACTGTCTGTTATCGGATGAGGAATCATAGGAACAAAGATAGCAAAGGATTGTGCCAAAACGTGACACCCAGAGGGATTATTCTCCCAGAACCTTCCGGGCGCGGGCGACGATCTGGTCCGCGTCGTTCAGCAGGTTGTAGAGTGCGTCCTGCGAAAGGACGCCACGCTTGAGACCGGAGGGTAGTTGCCCGGCCTCGTCCGCCTCGTAGTCCTCCTTCCACTGTCCGGAGGCCATGTATTCCTTAAGTGCGTCGATCTCGCTCTTGAAATCCTCATATTCGTCGACGGCCTCTTCCAGAGCGGCCAGTACACGAGTCACCTCATCATAGCGGTCCTCCATCAGGGAGATCCTTTCAATTCTTGCTTTCTGATCCATGGCTATTGTTCCTCTCTTATATTGGTCACTTCAATGAACGGACTCACAAGGCCAGTCCTTCCGTGAGCCACGACCTGCCGGATTGTCTCGGCCGCATCCTCCCTGCTGGTGGCGGTACACCTGAAGGTCTCCTTCTCCCCGAACTCGCTCACGAAATCCACAAGATACGTGCGGACCATGTCACCCTCGCCGGATTCCAGGGCCTCCGCCACAGTGCTGGACTGCCAGTTGATGACGGTCGAGGGAGCAGGACGGACATTCTTCAGCAGCTTGACCCGCACCGGGGCGTCCGTGCCGTCGTAGTTGACCTTGCGGAAGCGCTTGCATCCCAGGTTGCAGGCCCAGACAGGGGGACGGCGGGGGATGGTGTCGCCACCCATGACCGCCTGTTTGCGGTACTCCAGGAAGAATTCTGTCTCGGTCATGTCGCCGGTTCCGTAGATGATATCTACGACCTCTCCGCCACAGACCGGGCACTTGACCGGTTTGCGGGTCACATCGATGATTCGTGTATGTATGGCCATTGTCAGTTATGCTTGCGTTTATGCGTTATGGGAATAAAGGGAAAAGGATAAGAATCCTATCAGGAAATCATCACGGTGTTTCTTTCAGGCAGCCGTCCATGAAGGCGACCATCTTCCGGTTGACCTCGCGCGATTCGGGAAGGTCCGGCCTGGTGACGTTGTGTACGTGGTCCACCTGCTTGTCGTCCGAGGCGATCTCCACGAACTCGAAGGGAGCCTTGGGAGCCGATGAATCAGGAGAGAGGTGACCCCAGTGCCCCAGGGAGTCGCAGTCGGCCTTCAGGATGAGGGACTGCGAGCGGATGAAGTCGTTGGTGCAGGTGGAGACGAAAAGCGGGCCGAAGTAGCTCTCGATATGGGTTCTCGGAGACATGGACTTCATCCATTCCTTGTCCTGGTACCGGGGACCGAGGAACCACTCCAGGGCGCTCCTGGCGAAAGAGTCGGACTCCCCGAAGGTCGCGAAGTCATAGGCGGGGCAATTGAGCAGGACGCCCGCCGTCTTGAACTCCCTAGGACGCACCGGAAGCGTCCAGTTCCGCGTCCCCTCCGCCATATACAGGGCAAGGTGCCCTCCGGCGGAATCGCCCGTGAGGAACATCCAGTCCCTGTTGAGTCCAAGCTCTTCGGCGTGGGTGGCAAGGTAGTCGAGTCCGGCAGCGCAGTCGGAGAGCTGGTCGTAGACGTCCCTCTTCCCGTCGTTCAGCCGGTATTCAAGCAGCACCACGTCGTAACCCTCCTTCAGGAAGACAGAGGCGAAACGGCGGTTGTTCTCCCGCTTGCCCGCGATGTAGAACCCTCCGTGGATGTCGATGAGGACGGCGTCCTTGCGGACCGCCTTGTCCGCATAGTAGACGTCCAGCACCTGAGCCGGATCACCGTTTTCAACATAAGGGATGCCGACCCTGTTCTCGCAGGAATCAGCATAGAAATGTTCAGATGATGGCTTCGAATAGGCAGAGACCATCATCTTGAGCATCGTCTTGGTGATCTTGATCCCGTTGCAGGCAGCCAGCAGGAACAGGGTCGCGACAAGGAGTGAGACGCGTTTCATCGGCTATTTCTTCAACGCCGCCTTGAATTCCTGGGCGGGCTTGAAGGAAGGGATGTCCCTCTCGGGAATCTGCATGGTGGTATTGGCCGTGATGTTGCGGGCCGACTTGGCGGCGCGGTGCTTGATGCCGAAGGTGCCGAAGCCGCGGAGGTAGACGGGCTCACCCTGGATGATGGAACCCTTGATAGTCTCCATCACGCTTTCGACGACGGCGACGACGGCCACCTTCTCAATGCCAGTGGACTGGGCCACGGAGGCTACAAGTTCTGCTTTGGTCATGACTGTAAGATGTTGATGTGTTGGTTATTCTCTTTCATGGGGTTTCCGGTCCAATTCCGGGACAGCGGCTACTGATACTTGTGGAAATTGTACTTTCCCCTCAGTTCGGCCTTGGTCTTCTCGTCCTGATGGGTGAAGTAGGCCTTCCAGCCGGGGCAGAAGTTGATGTGCCAGCGCCAGAGGTGGCCGAGAGGCGACTTCGGTCTCCTGTCGTAGTGGGCGCGGAGCTTGCAGTTCTCGCAGGGGTATTTAGTCATAATGTTAAGGTTTTTCAAGGTACATAACGGTTTTTCCTTGTTTCGTCGCGTATTCGATCTCGGAGCGCGTGCTCTCACCGATATAGCCACCGACATTGATGACATAGATGGCATCGGCCATGTCTATCTTGCGCTTGTGCATGTTGTCCAGCATCTCCTTGGTCCCGGGAGTCCAAACCTCTTCATCACCGGAATGGCCGAAGAGGCCGACACTGATGACGATGTTGCCTTCGAGGGTGAGACGCTTCTGGGCCTCAAGGAAATCGTCCTTGAAGCGCGTGCTGCCGCAGAGGGTTATGACTTTGAACTTGCCGACCATGATCTGCTTGGATGGTTAAGAAATGCCTTCCGATTTCTCTAGGATTCGGCCCAGAGTATAGTCCATCTGCGCCATTATGAATTCGATGTCAGATGCTTCGTCGTAGATTATGATCTCGTTGCCCTGATCGTCTTTAGGGATAAGGATATTAGCAGAGAGCTCCTCCACTATAATGTATGGACGGGTACCTTTATAAGCTCCTGTTAGGAATTTTATAGCATCGTACTTGATCGGAACAGGTGTAATCTCTCCAGGTTCATCTTCTTCCGAAGGTATTTCGTTGACCTTGTATTCTTTTCCATTCAGGATGTAACGAATGAACTTGTCATTATTCTCCGGAAACAAATCTCGGTATTCGTGGGTCTTCGTTCCGGCGAGAATCTCGTTGAAATACTGACGTTTGAGATTGAGAGTTAGAATCTTCATATCAAGGACAAAAAGACTGCTTGGCTAATGCATAACACACATATACAAAGATAGCCAACTTTCTAAGAATAGGCGCAATTAAAAAAAGTATTGTATGAATTACGGTTATATTAGAGTAAGTAGCGACAAACAAACTGTCGAGAATCAGAGATTTGAAATAAACAACTTCTGCATCAAGGAATCCATCCACATTGACGGATGGATTGAAGAAACAATCAGTGGAACGAAAAACTACAATAAGCGCCAACTGGGTAAGCTTCTGAAGCGAGTTCAAAAGGATGATCTAATCATCTGTGCCGAATTGTCCCGTTTGGGTCGGAGTCTATTCATGATTATGGAAATCTTGAACATCTGCATGAGTAAGGAATGCCGCGTATGGACAATTAAGGATAACTACCGGCTTGGTGAAGACATTCAAAGCAAGGTCCTGGCTTTTGCATTTGGCCTCTCTGCGGAGATAGAGAGGAATCTGATTAGCCAACGTACCAAGGAGGCTCTTGCCAGAAAGAAGGCAGAAGGGGCAAAACTAGGTAGAGTGGAGGGAAGTAAGAATAATAAGCATAAATTAGATGGCCAGGGGGCAACGATTAGTCGGCTACTTCAGAAGGGATATTCAAAGGCCGCAATAGCACGGAAGCTTAAAGTTCATCGATGTACGTTATATCGATATCTTAGACAGGAATTGGTTGATTCAGAATAGCGACCGCAAGGCTGCAACGGATTTGATATCGTTATCGGGAACCCACCATACATAAAAGAGTATACAAATCGTGATGCTTTTAATGGATTTAGAGAAGCAAGCCCTTATTATATGGGCAAGATGGACATCTGGTACGGGTTCGCATGTCATTCTATCGATTTATTGAATCAGCGGGGAGTCGTTTGTTTTATTGCGCAAAACAACTGGACAACAAGTTCTGGTGCAAAGAAGTTGAGATACAAGGTCTTAAAAGATACGCGAATCTCTCAGCTTCTGGATTTTAACACATATATGGTATTCTCGGAAGCTGGAATACAAACAATGGTTATGATATTCAGCAGAAATACCTCAAGGGCAATGCATCAGATAGATTTACGCACTTTGCTGCCGGGAGCCACAAAGGATGATATGATTGCCCTGCTCAATAAGAATAGCACGCAACACACAGATTATAAAGAGATTATCTTTGAAGCGCAGCCATCCGATAATCCATTAACATTCTCTGGGGATGAAGATTTGCTCAGCAAGATTAAGCGCAATAAGGTCTTCCTAATGGATGACGAGGTGGCCCAAGGTATCGTCTTTCCGCAAGATTTTCTGGACAAGAGAGGACAATCGAAATTAGGATCCCATGCCATTGGTGATGGCATATTCGGCCTATCGATGGAAGAGTATCGCTCGCTTAGTTTGAATGATACGGAAAAGGCTCTTATTAAGCCGTACTATACAACAGCTGAGATAAGACGGTATTATACAGAGCCGAACAACCATAAGTGGTTAATTTACACAGATTCTACATTTAGTGATCCTCGGAGCTTGGACAATTGTCCCACCCTTAAAGCACATCTGGATCAATTCCAATCCGTAATCACATCCAGCAATAAGCCCTATGGTTTACATCGAGCAAGAAAAGAACACTTCTTTAAGGGAGAAAAAATCGTGTCTCTTCGCAAGTGCGTAGGTATGCCATGCTTTTCTTATTCAGATTTTGACTGCTATGTCACTCAAACTTTCTTTGTAATACAGACCTCCCGGTGGGATTTGCGTTTCCTTACGGGTTTGCTTAATTCCAAGATGATCGCTTACTGGCTCAAGAAGAAGGGGAAAATGCAGGGAGATAATTATCAAGTAGACAAGGAGCCTCTTATAATGATACCTCTTCCGAGTCCTGAGTCAGAACAAGAGTCTATTGCGAGCAAGGTGTCGGCCATTATAGATGGGAAGAGACGGGATCCGGAGTTCAATACTTTGGAACTTGAAAAGCAGATCGATAGAATCGTATATGAGCTCTACGGATTGGATTCTGCAGAGATATCAATTATTGAGAGCAATTGATGACCGTCTGATTGCAACGGCCAATCCGGCTTTGACATTGTTATCGGAAATCCGCCATATCTATCATCTAAGGCCATACCAGAGGAGCAAAAGGCCCTTTATAATAGAGCGTTTCAAACCACTAAAAAGCAATACGACTTATACTCGGTTTTCATTGAGTTGGCTTTAAGGCTTTCCAAGGAGAACGGAGTCCATTCGTTTATTGTACCAGATTCATTGATCGGCCGTTCAAACTTTGAGGGGACTCGAAAGATATTGCTAACCGGAACTATTATTATGAAATGGTTGCATATCAATGATGTATTTGAGGCCGCAAATGTGGCAAGTCTAATCTATGTCTGCAAGAAGAGGCACAACGAGGGGTCATGCTTTGTATATCAGAAAGCGACAGATGTCCCCTCTTGGCAAAATGGGATTATCCGTAGTATTGTGATAGATTCTCTTAACGCTCTTAATTCAGAATCTTCAAAAATTCTTTTTGCAGAGCCGGATAAGCTGCTGGTGCTCAGCCATCTGAGATCCTTCCCTACATTCGAAGCCAACTGTACTTTATGGAGAGGTGAAGAACTTGGGAAGGGGGCAGATGTGATTATTCATTCAATACACAAAGGAGCTGCTCCCATTCTTTCTGGAGAAGATGTTCATAGATACGAAAATCCTCTACCGACAAAATGGATTCGCCAGGGGGACATCGCCAAGGATGCCCCATATTCGGAAAAGAAAATCCTTATTAGACAACTGGGAGATAGAATTAATGCTACAATCGATAAATATGGAATGGTAACCACCCAATCTGTTTATTCAGTTTTGCCATCAGATAACAAGAAAGATAACCTCTTCTTTTATCTCGGATTGTTGAATTCATCTCTCTTCGACTTTATCTATAGAATGATTTCTGGCGACAAACAGACATTTAAGAGAATAATACTTGAAAACATAAAGGCCCTCCCACTACCAAACAGCATCTCGGCTGATATGTATCAGCAGGTTGTTTTATTGGTAAAACAAAGATTGACCTCGGCTTCGTCAAACTATAATAGTATAGAGAAGGCCATTGATGATGTGGTCTATAAACTATATGATCTGTCTCCAGATATGATCAGGATTGTTCAATCACAGTAATCTCATCTGGCGAAAGGCCATAAAAAGAGTATACCACTCTATTGATTTCCTCCAGAGTAGAAGGACTCGGTTTTTGCAAATGACTCTTTACCAGAGCGATGATTGTTTTCTCGTCATTCACGGGCATGATAGGAATGGGTAGGCTTTCCAATTGATTCTTCTGGATATGGGGGAACAGGCCATCAATGTTCATATATGCAACATTAAACCAAAAAGTACATACAGGGCTGTTTAATACCCCCATTAAGAAGCAGGCCGTATCTTGATCTGGAGCCGCACAATTATAAACCGAGTTGGTATTGTAATAACCTACCTCATCTAATGCAAACTGAATCTCTCCGCTGCAGAATTTTGTGACGAGTTTTGGTTTGTTTTCAAACACTTCCCGCGTTTTGAACTTGGACGGATTTGAAAAATCCGGATTGCAATATAAGGAAGCTCGACCTTCTATAAAGAACGGCTTAATCTGCTCGGATTTCATTAACGGGTATGGCGTTGGCGAGGTTGTTATGCACTCATCTTTATATCCGCATTCAAGGCCCCTTGTGATTTCAAGATAACTACCGAGCGGTTTTGTTTTAGCACTTTGGATCTTTGAGAAAAGTTCGATTGTCTCGTTTGTGTAAACAAAAGGAAAAATGGAGAATGGCATCGACTCGACAACCCCTCTTTCTGCAAGAACCAATAAATCAAAAGTCTTTGTCTCGTTATTGAATCGATACGATGCAACTTTCTCATCTTTTCGTCCCTTCGAACAGACCATAATATTCGCCTCTACAGATGCTGTTTCGAAGGGAGCCTCGGCATTAACATAACGATTAATAAAGAGTTTCTCTTTTAAGAACAATCTGGCGGGCATAAAGTTCTCGTTAGAGAGGAGGCGTGTTGGAACGATAAAACTGAGTGTTCCTTTTTTATTTAGTAGCCGATATGCCTGCTCAATGAAAAGAACATACAAATCGTATTGTCCAACGGCCAACTCGTAATTCTTTTTGTAAGTTGGCTTTAGCGACACATCAAAGTTCTTAGTCCGGACACTGACATATGGCGGATTCCCGATAACAATGTCAAAGCCAGATTGACCGTTGCAATCAGACGGTCGATTGAAAACATCAGAGAACCAAGTGTGCCAGAGGAAAAAATCTTGATTACCGGCAACATCGATGTCTGATAAATCCAACTGCGGATAGGAGATGCTGACCTGGCTCTTTATCAGTGATTTAATCTCGTTTTGTAGCTGTTGTTTCTTGGTATGATTTGTACAACTGTAATATGAACTCAGTTTCTTCCTTAGAGACTTTTGAATACCTTCTACCGCTTCGCTTGAAGAAAAAATATCGAGCTCTCCTGTTTGCTCTGTCAAACGGCTAAGGTCTACTCCTTTATAGCTCTCAAGCAGCGAGTTACCCTGCATAATCTTATAGTCAAGGTTAGGGAGGGGAGAAGGTGTATCCTCATCTACAACAAGAGAAAGCCAAAAACGCAGACGAGCAATATCAATGGCTCCTTTCTCTATGTCAACGCCGTAAATGTTGTTCTTGATTATTTCACGTTTGAGTTGTGCCCTGTCCCGGTTCTCCTCTTTTCCGAGAACCAACGCCTCTTCACATCTGACAAGCTCGTTGAGGAGACCCATCGGGAAAGCACCTGAACCGATTGCTGGATCGCAAATCTTTACGGCAACCAATGCATCAAAGAGCTTGTCAATCTCATCGTCATTCAGCTTTTCTGCTTCTTCGTAAGGATTGGTCACAAAGGCTCTGACCTGTCCTTCAATAATCCCAGCTTTCTCTACAAGATAGGCGATGAGCGATTCCTGGCACATGTATCGGACAATCTCCTTGGGCGTGTAAAAAGCCCCCTTGTCCTTATTATCTTCAAGCAGATTCTCGAAAATCTTGCCCAGCATTTCAGGGTCAACACCTACCTCTGCGTCATCCGGATCGTTTTCATCAACAGTGAAGTTGTACTCCGAATAGAATTCAAATAATTCCGAGAAATACTCCTTGGGAAATACAATGGAAAGATAATCCTCCTCGTCTGCTTCAAAAAGACCACCATTAAGATAGGGGATAGAGGACCATCCCTTCAGAAGAGAACTATCCCACTCCTGTTCCTCGAACAGGGCTATTCGGTTTTCAGGCTTAGTATTGAGTATCCCGAAGAATAGAGGTTCAAGGACGGAATTAAGGTAATCATCCTGTTTGTCCGAATTGCGGAAAAGATTGAGCATGAAATTATAATCTCCACACATCCAACCTTTCCTTTGCAGGAAATGAAGGAATGTGATTCGCCCCATCAGTTTCTTGACGTAATCGCGGACTTTCTTCTCGTTATTGCAAAAGGCAGTGTAAATCACCTCATTGGGTTTTCCGGTCAACTTTTCTACCCATTTGCTACCTTCCTTGACATACTCCTTCCCTGTGATATAGCGGACAAACTTAGCATACTGCTTCCGATATGTGTCAAAGAATTCATCCGAAAGAGCTTCGACAGAAAAAGCCTCAAGAAGTGCCTTGTTATCCTTTTTGCTTGCAGCCAACGAAACAAACCGATCAATAGCGGTCCGGCAATGGAGATTTTTCCCAAATAGATAAGTATACCTCTTTGCTTCAGTCGTATCAGACTGTGTTCCTCGTTTATATGCATAAGAGAAACGCCAGTTCCGACCTTCAGGATTGTCATAATGGAAAAGCATGAAGGCGTGGGTAAATTGGAATACCCTGCTTCTGATGATACGCTGTATGCCCACACGTGACCGGGAGATAATCGCATTATCCTTCAAGGTAACATCGAATACTTCCACAATGTCAACGTCGGTATCCGAATCAATCTGAGCAACTCGGTAGATACTCTTGATGTTTGCCTTTTTCAGAGCTTCTCTGTCAATGTCGGACGTGATGTCTTCTTTGACGGGTAAGACCTCAAGCTCCTCGCCGAAAATAGGCCGGAGCACCTTGTCAAGAAATACCGGATAGCCGGGATAGTCGTTATCAAATATACTTTTAAGAACGTCTCGCATGGTCCTATGATATTAGCGCATTATTGTTTTTCCTCGCAGAGGGCAAAGACTGGATCGCCGTATCTGACCGTCGCTTTCTCGGCAATCGTTGAGAATGCGGAGGTTATCCAGATACTGACATCCTCATTGACCCCAAATAGGGAATCTCCTTGCTGGTCCCTTTCTTCTTTGTATTTGAGCAACCTGCGGGCAACGGTAGTATTATTGTTGCGCAAGGCGCGATTAGCGGCTTTCCACGCTTTCTTTGCTTCAGGTGTAGTCAGTTCAGATTCCAAAGAATGCAGGAAAAGATTAGCAGCACGAATCGTTCCGGAAGAATCTCGTGCTGTAGCCATCTGGGTAACATGCATCTGATAGCAATTCAGAATGGCTTGCTTGACTTCATCACTGATAGCATTCTCTGGCGAGTCAAAGAGATCATTTTCCTTACATTTCAGTTCAGCCATACACTCTAATGGCGAGATAGTCTTCACCTCTTCTCCGGAAGCGAGGATGTTTGTAAGCCCACGGTTGATAGCAGTAATCACGGCAACGGTCTTTCCTGCTTCAGTATTGCGCAAGACACCTCCCAGGGATTCAAAGGGCAGGTTTGACAAAAATGCGTATCTGTCCGGATGGGCTTTCTGGAACCCTTTCAGGTCAGAGATATACTTGCCGAAAGGAGATTCCTCGTCATCGATAAGCTTATTGAAGTCGGCTTCAGAGAGTTCCTCCAATTCGCTGAAGATCTTGTTATCCTCACCAAACATTGTGTGGAAAGCCTGTAATTTTGCATAAGCAATCTCTATCAGGCGTATTTGCTGGTTGCTTTGTGTGGTGGGGTAGAAGTTGAAGACATGAACGTAATCCTCTTTTGACCCGATTCGGTTCACGCGGCCAATCCGCTGCATCAACCTCGTTGCGTTCCAAGGGGTATCGTAGTTCAGAATAACGTTCGAGCGGTGTAGGTTGACACCTTCAGCAAGGACTTCCGTGGTGACGAGGACGTCGTAATCATCTCTCCTGTCTTCTTCCTTCGCATTAGCGTCGAAATTAGCCACAATGGCCTGGTGCATTTCATCACGGTTATTTGCTGAAATCTTAAGGGCTTTATGCTTGCCAGTGGAGTTGATGTAGCGGACGAGGGAGTCAAGCGTATCAATTGCCTCGGTGAATATGACCAGACGGGGTTTGTCGTATCCATGAGGATTGTTGATATCCTTGTCGAAGAGATCCGTCATTAGATGTAACTTAAAGGCGTCCATCTTCGGGTCGAGGTCGTTCTTGTCCCAACGTGCGCAAAGATTCTTGATCAACTTCAGGTCCTGACGGAGATCATCAATATACTTGTCGGAAAAATCTTCCCTCTTAAACTTGAGGTTGTTCTTTCCCTTCCTTTCAACCAACTCATCCAATTTACGGATGGCCTTCTTCAAGCCTCCCTCCGCTACGATAACATGGTTGACATCGACATCCGGGCAAATATAGACCGTATCGTTCTCAAGCATGTCAATCATGTTCTGCGTATAACGTTCCAGATTATGCAGGGATGTCTTGAATGCACTGAAACTGCTTTCCAGTCTTTTGACAAGGAGAATACGCATAATATTAGAGAGCTGCCTAGAAACACGGTCTGCACTGATGTTGCGGCCCTCATATTTGCGTTTGTTTTCCGGAGACTTGAAGTATGAAATAGCCGTATACCGATAAAAACCAAGATTCTTTTCAGGATCGAACGGCTGGTACTCATCCTTGACGATGGCAGAAATGGTATCGAAGAAGAGTTGGCAAAGTTCATCATCCAACTCATATTCGAGCTTGTGCGGCTCCTTGACCAATGGGAACTTTAGCTGTGCGCTGTCTTCAGCATAGTGCTTGCGAATATCCGTTCTCGTCCTTCTGACAACCAGATCGTTGAGAACCCTTTCACGAATTTCGCTGGCCACATACTGAAGCATACGTTTCCCTTCGGGAGAGCTGTCTTTTCTGGAATCATTGAAATCCTTAATCATGCGGCTGAAGAAAGAATCCAATTTCCCTCCCAAAACATTCGGAAGAGTACTCTTATTGGGCTCGCGCTGGAAAAGATAGATCTGATTGCGAAGGTCAACAGGGGAGTTGTTCTGAGGAGTAGCGGAGAGAAGGCCGACAAAAGGGGCTTTACCCGTGCGGAGTTGGATATCTCCGATCAGGGTATCCAAATCCTGATACTTCTGAGTCTGGTTGTTTCTGAAATTATGACTCTCATCAATCATGATGAGGCCGTAATTGTCATAGCCAAGAGAACCGTCGAATTCTTCACTGACCTCAGCCTCCGCCGCGGCATCAGCCTCGTCAATGAGTTTACCAAGACTGCCGGTCGTAATAAAACGCACACAGTCACCAACTTTATCTACTGCGTCCCTGTCAAAATCAACAATAGTCTTTTCCCAAGCTTTCTTGATAGCAGGAGGTGTGATGATTAAAACTTTCCGTTCTCGGCCAAGAGTAGAGGCTTCTGCGAGGAATTTCTTTATAATAAGAAGGCCAACAACTGTTTTTCCAAGTCCGACGACATCTCCTAGTATAAAACCACCATGGTTCTTCATGATGAAGAAACACTGCTGCACAGCATCCAATTGGTATGACAAGGAAGAATAGTCGGCAGGAAGATACGACTTGAGCACTACACTCGAACTAGGATCGGCGATATCTCCAAGCTGTTCCTGGAGGTACTTAATATAAACCTCATAAGGAGTCAACACTTTATCCTGCTCCTTTTCAATAACCTTCTTAACTATCTTTCCGACTGGGGAAGGCGCCAAAATCTCCTTGATGAACTTTCCAGTCCAAGGAACGCTTTGTTCCCACATCTCGGTAAACCAGGCGATGTGCGATTTGCCATATTCATCGACAAGACCATCAACAATGCGAGGGTTCGTTTCCAGATAGTTCAGTTCAGCATTACCTCTGAGACCTTTTTCGGTAAAATTGGAGCTGCCAATAATACCGTGAGCGACACCGTAACCACTGAAAATGTAGCATTTGGCATGAAGAAAACGTTTCTCCTCTCCATCTTGTCCATAGACACGAATACGGATCTTTGATTGCTGATCGTCATCGGGATTTGTGTATTTCAGGAGCATTCGGACGATGGGCTGATAATCCTCCGAAAGCTTTTCAATGTCCCTCTGGATATAGAAATCAGGGAACCTTTCTTCTTTCGTTAGGTCAGGACGCATCTGATATGACCTCAATTGGGGCTCTTGTCCGATAAGGAGATCCAAGATGCCACCTCTCTCAAAATAGGCCTCAAATTCGTCCTGAAGCAGCTTCATTCCAGCCAAATCCCAAAATCCGGTAGCTATTCGAAGCCTCCGATACTCTTCTTTGCAGAGCATTTCTCTGAGATACTCCGATAGCATAAAATGCTCGGAGTTATCGATAAGAGTGTTCTGTATAAACATATACTGGCTTTTGTTTCAGTTATTACCCATAATAACCCCACAAGAAAGAATAGCTTAGCTACTCTCCATGACAACAGCACAAAAACCTCGATTGTGGAATTACTCTACAGTATACAAAGTTACTATTTTTTGCGACACTCCGTCACCGGGCACTCAGAAAAGGCTGATGGATACGTATCCTTGATATGCATTTCCGAAGAATCTTCCTTATTCGTGTATATCTGAACAGTCCTCATACACGCTGAACCGTTTAGGTTTCCTCCCAGATTTCTGATGCTCATAACAATAAATAATCGGCTTTGCCGAAGGATTGTACCAGGCATTTGCGTCATAGGAGACAAGACATAGGCGTTCAGCGTTTTCGGCGGATTTGTCAATCTGAACCCCCAGTATCTCGCTGTAATGAGCGGCAGTAGACTTAAAAACAGAACCATAGATTTGGTTCATTCTCCCGGGAGTAGCAGGTAATTGCTCAAACGAATCTTTGCGCCATAAGGAATATGGAATGAGAATATGAAGACCCTTGCCTGAGATAGACCTGGCTGCCAGGATTACATTCTTATCAGACCGTAGAATGTCCATTGAAGCATCCACCTGTTCTTCCGTCACATGGTCAATATCAATGAAGCAGATACCGGTTAATCCGATTAGGTTTTCACGCCCTTTCCCATCAAGAAGAAAACCGGCTGGAGCAAATGCGGGAAGCAGGTTTTTCTTGATAGAATCACCCTTCTCTTTGTCTCCAGCGGCATACAAATCCCTGGCTTCCTCTGTATATTCTTTAAGAAGCCGACTTGTTTTAATCATTTCCACAATCTTCTCGAAAGGAGTCCTTTGTGGAATTGACGAATGAAGTTGTTTGAAAATACTTACGTCCATCCTTCTAAAAACAAAGGTACTTCATTTTGCATTTCAAAAACATAACAAAATGATTATTAAGCTATGAATAATACTATTTCGCGTGCAATTATAGCGACGGATTGTGCCAAATCGTGATACAGTATCAAAAATAATCCGTAAAAAAGCAACAACCCCGGCGTTTCATTTGCCGGGGTCGTCACAATCATCAGGGATCCTCTCGACGGAGACCAACTCCAATCCCAGTTCGCGGATGAGCGCCTTCACATTCTTCCTGCTCTTCACGGAGACATATTCCAGCGCTCCATTGTCCTTTCGTTTCTTCTTCCTGCCCATAATGCTGTCGTTATGGGGTCATCTCGATCGGCCGTGGTAGTGGTGCTGCTCCTCCTGCTCGACAGGCTGGGCTTCCTTGGCGGCCTGGACCTGGTGCTCCTGAGCAGGCTGCTGGCTCTCTACCTTCGCTGAACGGAACTTCCCGTAGTCCGCCTCCTCGCCCCGGGCCATCTCCTGCTGGATAGCTTCGAGACGCTGGGTGATCAAGCCGGAACTGCGCCGGACGTCGCCAAGGACGCTCTTAAGATACTCCGGACCCTGCTGGAGGGAACCGAGCCAGGACTTCAGGTACTGGGCGCTATCGTTTTTGATGTGCTTGCTCATCCCGTACTGGCTGGAGATTACTGCCGCAGACAGCTCCGCAATCAGTTCCTCCCGTGCGTACTCCGGAGAGCCGAAGGGATTCCCGCCCAGATGACGGGCCAATCGGCTGTCCGCACCGGTGGCGTGGGCGCACTCGTGGAGCGTGTTTGTGGCGAAGGCCTCGCCGTCGACGAACTGCTCACGTTTCGGGACGACGATGTGGTCATTGGCAGGGGAGTAGTAGGCCTTGTCGCCCTTGACCTGGTTGATGGGGCAGAAGAAGAGGTTCTCGTCGATCATCAGGTCGATGGCCGGATGGCTCTTGAGATCGCCCTGCTGCTGCATCTGCCCGGCCGCCTGAGCCTTGAGCTTCTCGTACATCTCCGGACGGGTCAGTTCGAGGTTCGTCTGGGCCGCGACGTTGAACACGTTGAAGACCTGGAGTTTCGGATAGACCTTGTACTTTGCCTGGTCCTCCTTAGACAGGTTCCGGTAGTCATCGTAGGGGATGCGCTCCTTCGTCTCCGGATTCACGACGGTGAAGGTCGTGAGGAAGACCGGGAAGGACTTCTCGCCCTTGTTGACGGTCACCATGGGAAGTTTGTTCCCATGCTTGTCTCGGGCCTGGAAAACATTGCCGTTCTTGTCCTTGACGTAGTTCAGGTTCGTGATGCGGTCGAAAGTTCCCCACACGGGGATGTCGTACCCCATCTTCTCTGCCTGAAGCATCAGCATCAAGGAGTTGCCACCGTTGTAGTGACGCCCGGACAGGTTCTGGGGAGGCTGGGTGGCGCCGGGCGTGAACCAGGGCTTCTTCCAGTCTCCCTGCAGCGTCTGGATCTTCTCGATCATCAGCTCCGTGAACCGTTCGAGGGCCTTGTCGGCCGCAGACGGACCGTCGTTGTTGTATTTCTTGTCCGCCATGGCCATTACTGTTTGGATTCCTCTTTAACCCACTTGGAGAGGTCATCGACACGGCAGTTGACGCTGACCCTGTCCTTGAAGACCTGAAGTTCCAGCTCACCCTCGGCCTTGATCCGGGTCTTCGGCTTCAGCCAGACGCGCTGGTCGTCCCCGAAGTCCACGAAATGCACCCAGATGTAGGAGAACTGGTCATCGCCGACCTTCTCCGCGCTGTACGCGTCGAAGTGGCGGAATGCGCCCTTCTTGCCCTGGTGCTGGATCACGCCCTTGGAGCCGAGCGTCCCACGGAACTGGAGTGTTCCGCTGATGGAGTCGTCCTCGCCATCCCCGGCTTTCTTGACCTTCTCGGCGGAGAGGTTGTAATAGGTCGTGTCGCCCATCTTCTTGAATGTCATCACGCCCTGCACCTTGACGCGGTCGCCCTTGTTGGTGAACAGGACGTCCTCGTCCTCGCCGTCGTAGGCCACGCTGATGTCGATTTCCGCGGATGCCTCGTCGTCCTCCATACGGACGCGCATCCCGAAGGTGATGAACGGCTGTCCGTCACGGCCGTTCTTGATGTCAGCGGAACGGGTCACGTTTCCGATGACGGTTACTTTGCTCTTAATCATGATCTTGTACGTTTTATTGGATTGTTGT
>CACZZF010000030.1 GCA_902785575.1 uncultured Bacteroidia bacterium
ATTGAGGACTACGCTGCCGATGTTGGGATTTCCCTTGAAACCTACAACCATGTCGGAATCGAGGTTCGCCTGGGAGAAAAGCATATTGATGAGCGCCTTGCTGGGGGCATCCATCTGATTGGTGCGCATATAATCGCGGAACGTGACATTCTCGGTATTCTCAAGCGTCAGCTTGAAAGTGTCCATGTCCTGTATCGGGCAAATCTCCGTCTTGAAAAAACGGTTCTCATTAGCCGAATTAAAGTTCAGGGACTTCCTGATAGCCATATACCTTGTCATGGCATCCACCGTGCGGCTCATATCCGCAGCGGAAGTATCAGGGTCTATGATAACAGGAACAACTGTGTCGAACTTGCATTCAACGCCACTAGCCAGCAACATTGTGAGGGCACGGAGTGTGCGAGATCCAGTGCCACCTATTCCGAAAACGTATAACTTAGCCATAACTATTTCCTGTTAATAAGAGACTTGAATGGAGTGTTCTTGCAGTTTTTGCTCCCGAAACGGAAACAGAGGGACAAAACAAAAAAGAGTATGCATGAGAGAACACCATTGTAGACGCCGAACATCGTCGCATTGTCTGTGCTGACATTCAGGGCAGGATCGATAGGATGCTCCGATACTCCTGTCAGGTCGGAAATCACAAGTCCTCTTGAATACAAGAAGATTCCCAGAAAAAGAATTGCCATGGCGATGAGCCAATGCCAAAACTTATTGAATCGGGGATGATTCAGAATGTAGTAATAGACCACGAATACAAGAGCCGTGGAAAGGAATGTAATGAGACAAATGGTCGGGAACTGATTGTTCGCGGCCACAAAGTCTTGCATCCCATTGTCCCATCCTTTCAGATGGTAGAACAAATCCTGTCCGTAGACACCGACTTGATAGAATAACGAGAAGAATTCCATATCTGCGCTTTATTTTATTTCAAAATCAAACTGGGCGAGGATGTTGTCGTTCCCTCCATTGTTAAAGCCATTATAAACGCCCCTGAAGATATACTCCAACCCATACGTCTTATTGTCGTTAGATCCTGTGAAGGTCCTGTCATCATTGTCGGAACACTCGAAAGCCCATTGGGGAACCTTTGGAATAAAAGCCAGGGTGAAAGTGCCCTTTTGGAAAGGCGAATCTGATTCCACGCGGAAGATTTCCGTGTAAGGGGATGAAACAGTATAGTCTTTCTCTATGCTCCCGTAGAATTCTTCCTTGGCAGCTTTGTTGACTATGTGATTGTAGTTCGCGGTGTCTTCCACATAATCGTCGCCCATCAGTAATTGTGCGGTCATCAAGTATGCGCCAAACGAGAAGCGATATTTCTCATCCGCTTTCTGCACGCCTCGCATAGTAGTAGCATCCACGCGGGTATATTTTCCGTTCTTAACCGTATTAGAGAGAAGCAAACCATATTTGTTGCTGTCTTGGATGGCGGCAAGAGGAGTATTAAGAATAAACCACTGATTCCTGATTGGAGCGACCTTGAAATCTCTATCGGGGACATATTGAAGCTTGAGCATCGCCACAGGAGCAGTATGTCCAAACACCCAAATATAGAAAGGCCGTTGCATATTTACATTCCGGGCTCTGTTCTCATAGTCAAAATATCGACCGCTGAACCCTGAATCAAACTGGTATACTAAGCAGGCCAGGTCTTGATACTGGTTAGTGTACCCGACGATAGCGTCTCTGACATCTGTCATCTGCCCACGTGCATACGCACCGGTATCCTTGTTGCTTCCCGGGGAGATGATGCAGTCAGAAATGAAGATGGAGATGGTATTGTTATCCGTTTTCCCCAAAATGGTCTTGAAAAGACCGCCTATATCAGTCGTGGCGCCGCCACCTGATGCCTTGAATGAACTCGGAGTAAGCTTCGTGATGAATCCGTCGAGATCAGTGCCCTTAGGGGTTATTTGGTTGCTGATATAAAAGTAGTTGACAGATGAGGCAAATCCTGCATTGTTGATACCGGAGAGATACTCTTTGACCACCTGTTGGAAAACAGATGTTCCCCCGTTGACATAACCGTTCATGCTACCCGAAATCTCAAGGTATACATTTATGGTAGGATGAGCTGAAGTCGGATAAACGCTTACCTCAGGTTCAGTTGCAGCCAGCTCAGGTGCAGCACTCTCATTGGCTGTGGCCGTCGTGCCCGTTGTTTGTTTAGCAACTGTACTGTTGCCACTTTTTCCAGGCGAGCCATTGATACATGATGTTGCGCAGACAGCACAAATCAAGAAGGCCACGATTGATGTAATCCAATTTGTTCTCATTTGCGTCATGAGTTAGAGTGGTACTTAATGATGGGTATAACGTACAAAATTACTAAAAATTAGGACAGAATCGACACCTTAACAGTTTTAATTAAAACTTGTAATATAAAACATGGCCATCTCAAGTGCACACGCATATCATATTTGAGGGAATTTGTCTCGTGTCTAGAAGAAAACGCCATGGGTAATTTGTATGGAGAAAATATTATTAGGAACTCAAGGGTTTCATACGAGAACCATAACTTCGGACATCAAGGAGTTTCATTGCTATACTGATACTATATAAAGTCAAAATGGGCCATCTTCAATTCTATTGGAAGAAGGCCCTATGTTTTGACAACCTCATAATCAATGTTTACCAGGTCACGACTTTATCGACGATTGATTGCTGCTCTAAGCTACTCTTTCTCAAATAAATTCGTGTTGTCTCAATACTCTCGTGTCCCATAAGATCCGCGAGGAGCGCTATGTCATTGTACTTCTCGAGAAAGTTCTTTGCAAAGCGATGTCTGAAAGAATGTGGGTATACTACTTTTGTGTTCAACCCATACTTCTTCGCATAGTTTTTTAGTTGTTGAGAAACTCCTCTTGTTGTGATTCTATCCCCGAACCTATTCAGGAATAGATATCCTTCAGCGCGACTATTCTGAGTAATCCACTCGTTAGTATCATCTCGAAGTTTCTTTGGAATAAAGATCCTGCGGTATTTGCCACCCTTACCATAAATGTCAATGAAACCGACCTTGACGTGCTCTATTTTTATCTGGATGAGTTCACTTACCCTGGCTCCAGTTGCGGCTAAGTATCGGACCACAAAATACCATTCAAGGTTATGCTCCTTCTTCAACTTATTCTTGAAAAAAGTATAGTCCTCATTGCTAATCACATTCTCCAAATAGGACTTCTGCTGTACCTTGACCGATTTTAGGCGTAAGCGAGGGTGCTTTGTGAACTCGAGATACTTGTTAAGTCCTTGAATTCTCAAGTTCACTGTCTTGGGTCTAAAACTCTCCATCATGTATGTTTTATATGATAAGAGATTCTTCTTTGTAAGCTCCTTTTTACGTTTGAAAAAATCTTCGACTGCAAAATGGTATGCCGATACGGTGTTCTCTGACATATTCTCGTGTCGGAGAAAAGTTTCGAATTTGTCTAGTTCTGCCATAATCAATTCTTTATCTTGTGACTTCTGAGGTTGCCATCTTAATAATGTAAAAGCACAAGGCTGTGTGGCGAATTCTTACTATGAGAAGTTCGCCAATGGGGCCATCAAATGTATCGATGCGGAGATACCATTCAACATCCCTCAGACATGGGAATGGACTCGGTTAGGAGTTGTTATTCAGTTGAAATCCGGGCAGGACTTTCCTCCAGAGAAGTACTCGGCCAACCCAGGAGGAACACTTTATCTAACAGGGGCAAGTAATATTGACGGGGAAAGGATAGTTGAAAATAGATGGACTGACACACCGTCGGTAATTGCTCCTTTTGGGAGCCTTCTACTAGTCTGCAAAGGTTCTGGAGTCGGGAAGATGTGTTTTATGAACTTGCCAAAGGCTCATATTGCCAGACAGTTACAAGCTATTATCCCGATGTCTCAGGATGTTGATTCTAGATTTGTTCGAATCGCTCTAGAGTGTAGACTTCACGAAATAACCCAACAGGCGAATGGCGTTATACCGGGAATTGCACGTGAGGCAGTATTGACGTTTTTACTACCTGTTCCACCTTTTAAGGAACAGGAGAGAATACTTGATAAAGTTTTGCTGTTATCTTCTCTTTCAAAGAGGTTCGGCGAACAACAACATGCTTTGACCACTCTTAATCATGGTATTATCGAACGCCTTCGAAAATCTATCCTTCAAGAGGCTATACAAGGAAAACTGGTATCACAGGACCCGAATGACGAACCAGCAATTGCCTTGTTGGAACGGATTAGGGCAGAAAAACAAAAACTGCTAAAGGAAGGGAAGTTAAAGAAGAAAGACGTCATCGAATCGGTTATCTTCAAAGGAGATGATAACAAGTACTATGAGAACGTAAACGGTAAGATGTTGGATATCAGCGAGGAAGTACCCTTTGACGTCCCCGATGGATGGTCGTGGTGCCGTCTCAGATCACTGCTTTCTGTTATAAGTGATGGGACTCATAAAACTCCATCATATGTTGATAAAGGAGTACCGTTCCTTTCAGTTCAGAATATTTCTTCTGGTGTCCTGGATACTACAGAATTAAAGTATATTTCAAGTAAGGAGCATAGATTACTATGTGCTCGTGTCTCCCCGCAGAAAGGTGATATCCTTTTATGTAGAATAGGAACACTGGGAAAGGCGCTCAAAGTATATTGGGATTTTGATTTTAGTATTTTTGTGAGTCTTGGCCTGCTAAGACCTGTTCTGCCAGAAATAGCCGACTACATTGTCCTATACATTAATTCTCCTATAGGATATCAGTGGATCCAGAAGATAAAAGTCGGCGGAGGAACACACACCTACAAAATAAACCTTTCTGATATTCCAAATATGCTGATATGTCTTCCTCCTTTAGGGGAATATCGAAGAATAATGGATCGCTTGAACTTAATCATAACAAGTACTATGAGAACGTAAACGGTAAGATGTTGGATATCAGCGAGGAGATTCCCTTTGACTTACCGGGTAGTTGGCAGTGGTCGAGGTTCGCTTCAATCGTTAATTATCGCATTGGGAAAACCCCCGCTCGGGGTGAGACGGTTTTCTGGGAGGCTGGTACTTATCCTTGGGTATCAATTTCCGACATGAAAGAATACGGGACTATCCGGCATACAAAAGAAAATATAACCGAACGAGCCGCACACCTTTTGGGACGGGTATCCCCCCAAGGGACTTTACTAATGAGTTTCAAATTGACCGTTGGGAGGACATCAATACTCGACATTGATGCGTATCATAACGAGGCCATCATTTCTATTTGGCCTTTCCTCTATGCGGGAGAAAGCACACCATATTTGTTTTTTACTCTTCCGTTACTTGCCAACCTTGGCAACTCTAAAGATGCTATCAAGGGGAGAACGCTTAACAGGAACAGTATTAACAATTTATTGATTCCTATTCCTCCGATTAACGAGCAGAAAA
This sequence comes from uncultured Bacteroidia bacterium, assembly GCA_902785575.1. Lineage (GTDB taxonomy): Bacteria > Bacteroidota > Bacteroidia > Bacteroidales > UBA932 > Cryptobacteroides. The sequence continues at coordinate 5,393 of CACZZF010000030.1, forward strand.
GAATTGTTGAGCGAATAAAAGTGTTGTATCAAAAGCTATAGGCTTCGATATAAATCCATGAGCCTCTGGACTATGCGCTGTTGTTCTTGAATGGGAGGGATGCCTATTATGAGGTTTCTGAAAATATCTTTATTGAGGTGCGGAATCGCCGCACCTTTTTTTGAGTTCCTCAACTCATCTTTGTAAAACCTAATGCTTTCAAGTACATATGGTTCATGTAGAGAACCACTAATCCATAACTGCTTAAAAGTGCTGCCCATGTATCCATCAATCGGTACGGGAAATACTTCACCGGAGTTCTCGCCATCTACAAGTATAATGTTATCACCTTTACGAACATATTTTCCGGTTTTGATATGAACTCCAGAGGATTTCCCTCTGAGGTATTTTGCATCAAGGCAAATAGCATCGCCAATCTTCTTTTCTCCGTCCAATAAGAAACAAATTGTCTGAAGACGGACAATCTGCCATGATTCTGGATAGTCACATGGAAGATCAACTTCGACCTTTTGCCCCTCTATGGTCTCATAATACTTGTTATCATCTCCTTTGAAGATAACCGATTCGATGACGTCTTTCTTCTTTAACTTTCCTTCTTTCAATAACTTCTGTTTCTCTATCGCAATGCGGTTCAAAAGCATTGATGCTGGTTCTTCATTAGAATCCTGTGAAACCAGCCTTCCCTGAATCGCTTCTTGAAGAATAGACTTTTTTAGTTTCTCCTTTATATCGTCATTAAGGGCATCCAGAGATGCTTGAGAATGCCCGTACTTGTCTACGACGGGCATGACACTACGTACTCTCTGAACAATTCTTTGCTGCTCTTGTAGTGGCGGAAGAGGTATTGTCAATCCTTTTAACCTATTTGCGGAAAGGCCAGGCATCGCTGTCCCAACGGAGGCAAGTTGATTTGTCTCTTTGAGGAAGTACAAGTAATACATGACATATTCACAGATGCCATCAATAATGGGGCGTAGCCGATGGATATGATTCTGAAGGCAAATATCGTAGTCGTTCTCCCATATTGCAGAACGGCCATAGCCAGCACCACCTTCGCATACCAGTAGGTCTCCTTTAGTGGCCGAACATGTAACCAGTTCTTCATCAGAGAAATACATTTCCTTCACCTTGTCCAAGACAAAATGCCCCCAATAGAGGTTTGATGTAGTAATAAATTTTTGAAGGGTACCCTTATGAGAATTATTACTACTCTGTTGTTTTCCACTAGAATGAAGAAATAGGTTTGAAATACGGCACCATGCCCATCCTATAGGTAAATCAAATGGAATCTCATCATCAATGCAGCGAACATCTCCATTATCGAACTTCTCATAGTAAGAATTGTCCTCACCACGGAAGATGATTGATTCGTTCTTGTCTTTCTTTATCTTACCTTCCTTAATAAGGCGTTTTTTCTCGGCACGGATGCGCTCTAATAAAACCGAAGCCGGTTCGTCATTTGGGTCCTGAGGCACCAACTTTCCTTGAATAGCCCACTGAAGGATGCTGTTCTTTAGTTGCTTTCCGTTCATGGTCTAGTCGTCAATCTTGATTTCGATTCCGAGGATCTTCTGAATCTCCGCCAGTGTTCGGTCTATTTCATGGTCTAGCGCTTTGCGCTTCTTGAAGTAGTCAGCAAGCAGCTCTGCCGGCGGCAAGACTTCTTCATCATCCTTCGGGAACTTGCACTGGTCAAAGTTGCAGTCCATAGCAATCAACTCCTCCGCAGTGAATTTGCGAGACTTCTCATTACTTTCCTCAACTATGATTTCTTTCCTGTCGTTCCACCAGTCCTCGATGGGCTTGCAATGCTCGAGCTTCATTGGTTTTGTCTTGGAGAAATGCTTGTAGCCTTCCGGCATATCAAGACGGTAGAACCATGTCTCCTTGGTTGCGTATTTCTCAGATGATCCAGTAGCGCGTTCGTTATTGAAGAAAAGGATGTTTGTCGCAATGGAGGTGTACGGCGAAAAGATACTGCCCGGCAGTCTAATTATGGTGTGTAGATTGAATTCGCGCAGCATCTTGGTCTTGATGGCCAGTTTGGCACCATCGACACCAAAGAGGAAACCATCAGGAACGATAACGGCGGCGCGGCCGTCTTTCTTCAGACGGTACATGATCAGCACCATGAATAGGTCAGCGGTCTCGCTGGAACGCATATCCATCGGAAAGTTGCCCTTTACACTTGCTTCCGTGCTGCCGCCGTATGGAGGATTCATCGCCACCACGTCAACCTTGTCAGATTCCTTGAAATCGCTCATCTTCGTGGCAAGGGAATCACAGTGACGGATGTTGGGAGCCTCGATATCGTGGACAAGTAAGTTCGTGATAGATAGCAGGTAAGGTAGAGGTTTCCACTCTTGGCCATACACGGAATTCTGGAACTTGTTGAAGTCATCCGTTGTCTTGACCTGCTGATTGAGATAATTCAGGGCAGATGTGAGGAACCCTCCGGTACCCGAAGTGAAATCGCCGAACTTTTCCCCGAGCTTAGGCTTAAGTGTCCTCACCATGAAATCAGTGAGAGCACGAGGCGTATAAAACTCTCCCGCGTTTCCTGCGGACTGAAGGTCCTTCAAGATTCCCTCATAGATGTCACCGAAAGTGTGGCGGTCCTCCGCGTCCGAAAAGTCAATCTCGTCGATGACGTTGATAACTTGTCGCAGCAGGATGCCATTCTTCATGTACTGGTTCAGATCCGAAAAGACCTCCTTGACTATGGCTTTTCCTCTCGGTGTGTCAGGTGTGATTGGCAGATTCTTTAGCGTCTGGAAGAGCCCTTCTGTTCCATTGATAAACTCAAGTAGTGCATCTCCTGTGAGCGCTTTTCCATCCTTCTCGTCAACAGCCCAGTTCCGCCAGCGAAACTTGTCCGGGATAATGGACTCAAAGGTCTTCCCGTCGGACATTGCCTTGAATTCCCACGTCTCTTCCTGCGTGTCATACACTTTCAGGAAGAAGAGCCAGACCATCTGTTCGATACGCTGTGCATCGCCATTGATGCCGGCGTCCTGTCTCATTATATTCTGAAGGCGCTTGATGATGTTGTTTACTGCCATATCCTATGCTGCGTATAGTCTTGATTCCATATTCTTGACGGCGGACATATACCCTTCCATTCCGCCGAAGTATTTCATTATCTTTTGAGGCCTTCCGAATTGGGCCAACTGGGGCGTTAGCAGGATTGCGATGTTCTCCAATTCAAGGATGCCGGTATCGGCATACTTATCAAGCAGGATTTCCAGAACCTTGCGGGCTTGTTCCCCATACTGAGCGAAGTAATCACTCTTCTTGACCTTGTTCGCCCTTTCCTTGCGAGTCATAGGCTTCTGGTCAAACGCGACATGACAAATAATATCGAATATGTCGGCTTCTGCCAACGTGGGATTCTGCTCACGAATGGCATCGATGAGAACATCGTACTCCTTAAGCTCCTTGACGATTACTTCCTTGCGTTCGGCCTCCGACCACTTCTGGAGAAAGTCGTTAAGCGACGGGTACTTGCCTAGGATGCGTTTCCTTGTGAAGTCGGTATAGGACTCCTTGGTGAGTTTTCCGTTGGCATCAAGAAATGAGACATATTCCTTATCAATCTGAATGTCAACTCCATCAACGTGGTATTTCTCATGAGGCTCTCCGGGAGTCTTCGGCTTCGGAGGTTTGGGCGGATTGCTCCCGCCTCCCCCACCTCCAGTAGGAGGTTCAGGATCTCCGTCAAAATCAGGGTCATGGAAGAGTTTGGTGGCATCGCGGAAGTCGAGAATCTCAAAATGCCATTTGCCCTTGTCTTCCCGAATCCTGGTACCGCGTCCGACAATCTGCTTGAATTCCGTCATTGACTGGATTTCCTTGTCTATGACGATAAGGCCACAGGTCTTACAGTCGACACCGGTAGAAAGCATTTCGGAGGTGGTCACGACGGTCGGGTATTGCTGGTCAACATCGATGAAGTTGTCCAGTTGCTTTTTCCCCTCGTAATCGTCTCCGGTAATCTTCATCACATAGCGATGGTCCTTCTGACAAAGGTCCGCATTGAAGTTGGTGAGAAGTTGTCTCATAGCCTCCGCTTCCTCGATGTCCGGACAGAAGATTATTGTCTTTGTCATACGGCCAATCTGCTTCAGCATCTTAGTAATCCGCCAAGCAACTATTTCTCTTCTCTTGTTTATCGCTAGTTCTCTACCAAACTCCTTTCGGCTGAAATATTCCGGTTCAATCAGTTTCCCGTTAAGATCTGCTTCTCCTTCTTCTGGGATATACCCTGTAAGGTCCACACTCAAGAAGGAGTTAGTAACGCGATAGGGTGCCAAAAAGCCATCCTCAATACCCTGCTTCAGAGAATATGTGTAGATTGGATTGCCGAAATAGTCCAGGTTGTTGGCGCCATCGACGGCTTTGGGGGTCGCCGTCATACCGATTTGGGTGGCCGACGAGAAATACTTGAGGATCTCCTTCCATTGGGAGTCGTCCTTGGCGGAGCCTCTATGACACTCGTCCACGATTATTAGGTCGAAGAATGATGGCTGGAACTCCGTGTAGGGATTAGGCTTGTCTTCTTCTGGCGACACAAGCTGCTGATAGAGAGCCATATAAATCTCATACGAAGAATCCATCGTGCGGTTTTGGATCTTCGTCATCCGTCCCTTGAAAGGGCGGAAGTCCTGTGTCATTGTCTGGTCTATCAGGACGTTTCTGTCTGCGAGATAGAGTACTTTCTTCTTCGCACCGGATTTCGTCAGCCTATGGATAATCTGGAAGGAAGTGAAGGTCTTTCCAGTACCGGTGGCCATGACGATGAGGATTCTGTCCTGCCCCTTAGCAATGGCCTCCACAGTGCGGTCTATGGCTATTCTTTGATAATACCGGGGTTCGTGGGAATCGATGTCATAGTAATAGGGCTGCTCAACAATCTTCCGCTCCTCCGGCGTATAACCCTTATACTTCAGCAAACGTTCCTTGAGCTGTTCGGGTGTCGGGAACTCATCCAATCCGATATTCTTCTCGATTCCTGTAGTGAAGTCGTATTCGGTGAAGCCGTCACCATTGGAGCTAAAAGCAAACTTTAGGTCAAGGATTTCAGCGTAGGTCTTGGCCTGACCAATTCCGCCACTAATGGGATGATTGTTGTCCTTCGCTTCTACAACGGCAATGGGAAATTTGTTCGGCTCCGCCTGAAGCAGATAATCCGCAAACTTCTTCGCCTTTCGGGCATGTGAAGTTTGGCCCTGGAAGATTATGCGGCCGTCCGTGAAGGCATACTCCATGCGGATATGCTGCTTATCCCATCCGGCACTTTCAAGTGCAGGAGTAATGTATTGCAGTTTTATGTCCTCCTCAGACAACTGCTTTTTATCTGCCATCTTATGAAAAACCTAGGGGTTATGCTTTCTCCTAATTCAGATAACATCACTATTATCCGAACATAATCACAAAGTTAATAATTTTAAACGAATAACTCTGGTATAACCTTTCTCTGAATTCATTTAAAGTGATCTGTTTTGCTCTAGAGGTTCAATGCCTGGAGCACAATTCATACAAAATCGTTAAATTTGCATATGCATCAATATGTTCCATATAATGAGATACTCAAATGAGAGACGCAACAAAACTCGACGTATATTTTACCGGCGACAAAACGTTGTTTTTGATCCCTTTATATCAGCGCAAGTACGCATGGAAAAGAAAACATTGCGAGAGATTGTTTGCTGATCTCCTCAAGGTCAAATCTGAGGGAAGGCAGAGCCATTTCTTCGGGAGCATTGTTACGATAAAGGCGAGCGAGACGGAGGATGATCTTCTGGTCATTGATGGTCAGCAGCGTATCACAACCATCTCTCTCCTGATTCTGGCGGCTATACAGGCGGTCCATGATGGGAATATGACTTGTGAGAAGGGTGAGGAATATATCACGGATACGAAGAATAAGTATCTGAGAGCGAAATATCGTAAAGGCGACCGTCAGATCAAGCTTCGCCCCATTGACAAGGACCGTATTGCTTATGACGCCATCATGGCCGGAGATCCGGATTACTTCATCCCGGCAACGGAGTCCGGCATCACGAAGAATTATCAGTTGTTTTATGATTTGATTAAGATATCGAATATCTCGTTTGATGACCTCATCGAGGCAATTGAGAAACTAATCATCATTGATATACGACTGGATTCCGGAGATAAGCCCCAGATGATTTTCGAGAGCTTGAATTCTTGTGGAAAGGATCTGGAAGAGGCTGACAAGGTAAGGAACTACTTGCTAATGTCTCTCACATCGGCAGAACAGGAAGACTACTACTACCGGTACTGGTCCAAAATAGAGCATTTCACGGATGACGAGCCGACAATGTTCATACGTGATTTCCTGACTGTCAAGACCAAGGTCATCAGCAGCATGACGGAGTTGTATTTCGACTTCAAGAGGTTTGACGAGGCCTATGGAAAACCTCGTGAAGAGCTTCTTGCCGAAATGCTGAAGTATGCAGAGTATTATTATCAAGCTTCAAAGGGCGCAACTCCCTGCCCTAAGGTCAACAAGACTCTTCGTCAGTTAGCGAACTTGGGTTCTACTGTATGTATGCCCTTCTATATCCAGTTCCTTGATTTTGCGGCTCAGACTTCCCTGGATGAAGATGAAATCTACAGCGTTTTCGATGTCGTCGAGAACTACTGGGCACGGAGAATTATCTGTGGGTATCCGGCAAACGTAATGAGCAAGACCTTCGCCATCATTCATAGCGATATCTTGAGGATCATGCGTGAGCATCAGCGTCGGGGAGTTGAACTTACTTCAACGTATTCCGAACTCCTGAAATTTGTCCTGCTAAGGAAACAAGGCAATGCGGTCTTCCCTACTGACACTCAGGTTGAGAACGAGTTCCATACGCGGCAGATATACAAGATCCCCATCGATTACAGATACTTCCTGTTCGAGCGTATGGAAAATGAGAATAGTAAGGAAGCGAATGACCTGATTGTCCAGAAGATGAAGGACAACCAGATCACGATTGAGCATATCATGCCTCAGACGCTCACACTCAAATGGAAGGAGGATCTGGGCGAGAACTGGGAGGAGGTTTATAATACGTATCTCCACACCTTCGCGAATCTCACCCTCACCGGCTATAACTCTTCCTATGGAAACCATACTTTTCAGGAGAAAAAGGAAGGCTATGTCGACCATAAGGGAAAACAGATATTCGGGTTCAAGGATTCCGCTTTCAGGCTCAGCAATTATCTCAAGACATGCGACAAATGGACTTTAGAAGAGCTGACAGAACGCGAGAAGATCCTGCTCAATAAGTTTTTTGGTCTTTGGCCGATGGCCACCACTAATTACACACCTCTGGAGAACGAGGCTGATATCGTTTCGTTCAATGACGATGAACTCGAATTGACCGGACGTTACATCAGTGCTTTCTCATACAAAGGCCAGCGTTATCAGGTCTACAATTGGAAGCAAATGCTTGAGAAAGTCTGCAAGTTGATTTACGCCGAGTATCCCATCCAGATGAATAGTCTAGCCGTCAGTGATTATTGGCTCCATCTCACCGATAGCGAAGACAGAAGCCGGATTACGGATAACTGCTATGTGTATTCATCGTGCAGCACAAAAACCAAGTGCACAGTCCTTAATTATATCTTCAGTCAACTTGAGATTAACCCCTCGGATCTTGAGTTTGAACTCATTCCCAAGTCTGAAAAACTGATTGAGGATAGCGAGGACATTGCTGCTGTTTAGTCATGGTTTTCCTGTTAGAATCCCTCATAGCCTGCGCGCTCTTCACGCTGTTCGTGTTCCTGATGTCCCGGGACCCGGTGAAGACCATCTTCAACTATCCCCCGGCCATCATCGAGCGCTGCAAGGCCCTGGGGCTGGTGGATGACAGCAACCGTCCCGGCGGACCGGCCTTTTATGCGAAGAAGATCGTTGCGATGGCCATCTTCGGCGTGCTGCTGGGCCTTCTGGTAAAGTATGTCAACGGCTGCACGACGTTCTGGCGCGGGGCCCTCACGGCCTACGCCCTCTGGTGCGTAGTGGACTGGTTCGACGCCTTCGTTCTGGACTGCCTGTGGTTCTGCCACGACAAGCATTTCGTGATTAAGGGGACGGAGGACATGACCGAGGCCTATCACGACTACTGGTTCCATATCAAAGGCTCCCTGCTCGGCATGGTGCTGGCCATCCCGGCCGCCCTCGTCGCCGGGCTCATCGTAATCCTGTAGCGCCATGATCGATACCGAGGACAAACCCTACTGCATCATCGATATCCTGCCTGAGCAGGTCCCGTCGGACTCCCCCGGCCGCTATTTCGAGGTAGAGCGGTATTTCCGGTCGCGCCTGGACAAGATCATCAGGAAGTTCGCCGACTTCCTGCTCAAGCTCAACTGCTACTGCGAGTTGGAGGTCAGCCGGGACTGCGAGACGTTCAGCGGGGACTTCGCCCCCGAGGACCTGGAGTGTTTCCTTCTAGAGACCAACGCCTCCCCCTACCCCCTTTATATCCGTGTCAACCATACGGACGCCCTGTTCGCCTATGCCGGCGACGAGCATTACCTGACTCTCTACGAACCGGATCGGGAATTGCTTCGTCTGGTTCACCAGCTCGCCCAGTCCGAAGGTCTGTTCGTCTGGGTGCCATAATAATATGCCTCAATAAGAATAATTTATTATTCAAAATCAAAAATATTTGGATAATATATTATTTATCTCTATCTTGCCATCGGAATTCAAAATCACATGGCAAACATAGAACAGAACCTGCGGGAGATCGTCAAGGCCAAGGGCCTGCGACTCTCAGACATTGCTAACCGTATGGGGACAACGGTCAGTAACCTTCTCACCAGCGTCAAGGGCAATCCCACTGTCTCGAAACTTGAGGGCCTCGCCGATGCGTTGCAGGTAGGCATTTCCGAGCTGCTCACCGGTCGTCCCGAAGCGGCCCAGGGTCTCGTCATTATCGATGGTCAGACCTATCAGATATCCAAACCGGCGACCAAGGTAGTCCAGATCCCGACATACAACCGATACGACGTCTTGAGGGGCGATATCAGATGCTTTATCGCCAAAGCCATCGAGGGCAAGGAAAACGCCTGCATGATGGGCATCGTGGAAACGATGGAGTTCTTCTCCCTGCTCTATGACGGCGAGAACGAGTTCTTCCATCTTTCCCTTTGCTTCGCTGACGGCCAGGTGATGACTTTCCCCTACGACAAGTTGGAGTACTGCGACTGGAAGAAAGGAGATTCCAAGAAAGATGCACTTTGGGATCTTTCCCAAGTCACGGAGGAAATCCTCAATGATGTCGAGTTCGCAGTGCCCTCTGCTCTTAATGTGGTGAAATAACAGACACCCCCACCGCAGCTTACGATGGGGGCGTTCCTTTATTCGGCGTACAGTTCTATCCGGCAGTTCCGGTTGGCGGCCAGGGGCTCGTATGAGGCTGTCCCACCCTGGGACAGTATCTCTATCTGGTCATCCGGCACTCCCCTTTTCTTCATAAGTGTCGCCACATGCTCGGCCCTGGCTTTCGCGAGTGCCTCGTTCTTCTCGGCCGATCCCGTCGCTGAATCAGCTGCACCTGTTATACGTACGCGCAGGTTCTGCGCGATGGCCAGATCCGCAGCAGCGTTCACGCTGAGTAGTTGCGGGGAGTCCGTGACGTACGTCCCGGCAAGACGGAAGAAGATGAAGACCGGAGCACCTATTGGCACTTCTCCTCTCTCCAGCTGTTGTAGATAAGGCTTCAGCGGGCTGGCACTTTCCTGTACAGAAGTCGCGGAAGACGTTTCCGGAGAAGCCGTATCTGTGGATTCGGATTTCTTTGACAGCGGGACGATCTTGCCATCCTCGACCTTCAATCCTGTGCCGATGGATTCAAACAGGGATGAATACCCGTCCCAGGAGGGGTTGGCAAGTCTCTGGCGGAGCGAGTTCAGTCCGTCGTAGTCGTTGACAGGGTGCCGGTGGCATCCGCAGTCGCAGTTCTGGCGGATCCGGACATCCTGCCGGACCGCCGTCGTGTCCTGTGCCCGGAGCGTCATGGCCGCCAGGCAGAGGACGGATAGGATTATCAAATGTCTTTTCATTTCGATACTCTTGTTAATGGTTTTACT
>CACZZF010000031.1 GCA_902785575.1 uncultured Bacteroidia bacterium
CGAAGGCATCAAAGATTCATCTATCGTGAAGAAAGCGATATCCGTGGTACCGCCACCGATATCCACGAGAAGATGCATGTTGCCTCTGGAAAGACGACGGCTATATGTCAGTGACTGAAGACCGGCATAGGCTTCTGGAATAATCACGAAACCATACATCTCAGCCTCTTCCACAACATTTCCTGCCGAGCACTTGGTCATCTCGATCAGATCCTGATAGGGGAGCGTACACATCTCTTCCGGAGCCTCGAACAACTCCATGAGGTGGCGTGCGGCCACAAGAAAACGTTGGCCACGGTAGTGGATCGCCCTTGATATGCCATCGTTCAATCCGGAAGGAACGCCCATCTGGACAGAAACGCTCTCTTCGAAAACCTCGTTGAATCTCTCCTTCACATACCGCTTCATGTAGAGAAGGAGGTATGTCAAATACCAGATGGACAGGGTATCCGCAGGAATCTCATCCTTCGGCCATTGGAGAGTCGAAGTGAAGGCTGCTTGCTTGAAGTAACGCAGAACTCGGTACTCGGTATTGTGCTGCTCCCAATAGGAATACTCCTCTTCGTATTCAGCGTTTATCTCATCCACCTCTTTTTGCCAGAGCTTCAGTTTATAGTTCAGGACCCGACAGGTCTTCTCCCATTCCTGATGTCTCTCCCGAATCCTCTGGCATTTCTTTGCCCAGATCTTATGCTCCTTCTTGAAGCCACCCTTATCTTTCTTCTGATTCTCCACCATTGAAGTCTTGATGGATTTAAGGGCGTCCTTCCAGTCGGCACCATTCTCAATCACCGGAGCCGGTTCCTCCAACTTAGGTTCAGGAGGCAGTATCTGGTCTGGCTCCTCCGGGAAGACTATGTCAGGTCGTTTGGGAAGTTCGGGTTTCCTTGGCGGTGGGATAGGATGAGTAGCACAACTATCATAATCCACGGAGCCTATTCGAATCGTATTATCTTTGTTGATCTGGATTACAGAAGGGAAAAGGACACTCTTCTTGCCGTCGGGCATGTTGAATTCGACGAACTCAAAGATCGTCTCATTATTCGGCATGTAGCTCATGCAGAGCTTGGACTGATGCGTCCCGAAATCCAATCCCAAAGTAATGTCCATTGCTTAGTTCACAATTGAGATTCGACTTAAGGATATCAGCTTGTGCTCCTTTTCGACAATCCCAGCATCCTGGATCGCAGCCAACTTCTCTTCCTTCTCGAGCCTCATGTTCTCGATATTTTTCCGGTCCATTACAACGACTCTTTGCATCTGGGAACGATGCTTTTCGTCACCCCAACTGGCGTCTATCTCGTGTCTCAGGAGGGCACTCTGGAGATGCTCTATACGGGAATCATAGTACTGGGTATACTGATTCACCATAGTAAACTTGTTAGACTCGATGAGGATGGATTCATTCTCGATGTACTCGGAACGAATCTGGTTGATTTTCTCCTCCATAGCTATCTTCATGGAAAGGATCAGATCACTGTCAGTAAGTTCATTGGCTTTACGGGAAAGTGCGCCCGAATCCTGTGCTTGAGCATAAATGGTCTTGACGAGATTCTCGTCATCCACCATCGACTCACTCTTGATGTCAAAAAGAACCGGGGTCAAGATCTCAGTACTGGTGACGCTTCCATATAGATGCTTCTCAGATTGAAGGACGAAAAGCCCAAGGAAATACTCTCCGGTAACAGGGCCTTCTATGTCCTGCAAATTGCTGCGGTCAATCTCTAGGCTGAACGTCTTGTCAAGATTCGCCTTGTTCTTCTCGAAATAGACATAGGCCGCTGTTACAAGCGGGTGATAGGCATTGACGAACTCATACTCTGCGTGCTCGTACGCCGTATCCTGATCGAAGGTCATCGCGATAGACGACACTCCCGTCACCTTAGACTTGAACTGCCGGTTAAGTTGCTCAAGATCAAATCCCTTTCCGACAGGGAGGTTCTCTTCAAGGAAGCTGGTGAGCAGTTTCGGCTGAGACAAGGGAATGGAAAGGTTGTAAACCTTGGCATTGTGAGGATCCTGAGTCAACACGCAGGACGGCAGCCGCTTCTCGATCAGCAGGCGAACGTAATTGAGCACTTCTTCAGAAGTGACATACTGCCGATATTTGTCGATAGCGCCGATCGCTTTCCTGAAATACGTGTCGTTCGTAAGAGTGTTGGTCAGTCCAGTCGAAATGTCCTCTATGTTACGGTCTTCGATTTCTATTGCCTTAGCGATGGCGTCGATCTTCTCACGCCGTTCCTCCTCTGTAAGCTTGTTACAGTACAGTTCTTTCTCCAGGGACTGGAACCATTCCTGGATATTACGCATGCCGTTATTCTCAAGGTCCTTGTCGAGAATCGCTTCGAGGTCTCCGATACAGTTCTTGAAGATGCCGATCCTGTCCAGTAGGCGCTCGTAAATGTCTACCTGGATGGAATCTTCGACGACCAGGTTATAGATATGGACCTTCGGAGACTTCTGGCCGAAGCGGTCGATACGGCCTATTCGCTGCTCGACGACCATCGGATTCCAGGGGAGGTCATAGTTGACCATGGCGTCGCAGAACTGCATGTCAAGACCTTCGCTACCCACCTCGGAAGAGAGAAGGATCGAGAATGCGGTTGTATCGCGGAACTGCTGGAGCCGTGTTACCCTTTCTTCGGACTTGACATCACCATGGATCTGGATAGTGTTGTATCCGAGCTTGCTCAACCGGATCGCCAGGTATCTAAGGGTATCCTTGAATACGGCGAATACGATCAGATGCTTCCGGCCTTCCGTCTTCATGGCATTGATGATGCGGACCAGTTCGTCCACCTTGGCGTCCGGCTTGTCGGCGTAGTCGTCGAATCCATCTATCAGCGCCTGAGAGTCGTTGAGATAGCCGTAGACGCTGCTGGATATCTGACGTTTCCTCTGAATCAGGCCCAACGCGTATCCGCGGGTGGCGAACTCCTCCTCAGTATCGATGTAGTCCTCAATGACTGTCGTATACTCCTCCAGTTCATCCGGATAGAGATGGATGATGCTCGTATGGGTATCACGCTCTGCCTGGGTCCAGTCGGTGGTGATTTCACGCTTGCGGGTCCTGGAGAAGACGTTGTTCATCGGACTCATGGCAGACAGGTCGAACTGGATGTTGACCTTGGTCTCGTTATCATCCTTGTCGCCGCTCAGCTGCCGGATGATACGCTGGTACAGGGGAGAGTCCTTGAACCGCTCGTCGATGGTCGCATCCTTGTAGTAACGATGCTGGTATTCGTCCTCACCGATGGTATAGTATGTCCCGACCTGTGCGCTCGCCAAATCTTCCCGGATGGCTTTGAAATCCTCATTCGCATTCAGCGCAGAGATGGCTTTGATGAAGGGCTGATTGATGGACAGGGTGTTCAGGAACACGGAATAATCACTGTACTGCTCAGGATCGAGAAGAGACAACAGGTTGAACAGGTTCTCCTCCTTCGTCATAACCGGGGTGGCGGTCAGGAAGACAGCTGCTGCCGGTGTTTCGAGCAGTCTGGCCATTCCACGATGGGCCAGCGTCTCGTTGTTGCGCAGGCGGTGGGCCTCATCGCAAAGTATGAAATCGAACTTCTTGTAGGAGTTCTCCAGAGCCTCGAAGATCTCGTTGTCTTCCGACAGCCGGATTTTCTCATAGTTGACGATGCCCCGGACATATCCTTCTTTGTTCCGGATGTCATAGACCAGCCGGTCCTTGGTGTATATCTCGAAATTGAACCCGAACTTCTCCTTCAACTCCATCTGCCACTTCTCCATCAGGGACTTCGGGCAGACAATCAGAGCATTGTTCAATTCTCGTCTTGCTGAAAGCTCCAGCATGATGTGTCCGGCCTCGATGGTCTTACCGAGACCCACTTCATCAGCGATTAGGACGCGGTGGTTCCGGGAGTTCAGGAACTTCAGCAGTGGCTTGAACTGATAAGCCTTGAAGATGGTCTTGGAGGCCTTCAGAGACGATATCGTGTTGTTGCTGGTATTCCGGATCTTATAGGAAGTATTGATGCAGGCGAAATCAGAATTCGATCCATAGATACCCTTGGCGCAGCAGTCAAATGGATCGCTATAGTCTGTGACCGGAATGAGTGTTGACTCCAAAGCGGGTTTGCGCTGGCCGTTCTCGAAGACGACGTCGTATAATTGTTTTCCGGGCCTTTTGGGGTAGACCTGGACAATTACACCGTTCTCACGCGTGTTAACTGATTGGACGTTATCTCCTATGTTGAACTTCGCCATTATAATCAAAGAATCTCGAAAAGGTTCTGAATTCAAATGTACGAATTCTTTGCATGATACAAAACTGCCAGAATAGTTTGTTGTCCGGATGAATGCGCTACTCTTCAATTCTGGCAGAGCCCGAGTCATGACAGTTATGGTAAACTCTATGGCTCCATTTTTCCGACCTTGGTATGGTCTTCCACCTTGAGATCAATGTTCTTGCCCACTTCCAGATAGAAGACCTGTTGCTCCCAAAGATATAGTAACTCTCCGAAATGTCTTGTAGAACACTCTGCAAGGTATTATTGTAAATAGTGACTCAATTTCGTGATGATATGACTTATTCCTAACTTTGGCTGTCAAATTAATGAGGCTTAATTATGAACCCGAACACGGACTTCGAACTTTTCACCCAAAGAATTTATCAAAAGCTTGTGGATAATGATGTCCTCAAGCCAACAACGGTGCAGCATAATGTGAAGTTGAAAGGAAAGTCTGGTTGCGAGCATCAGATTGATGTTTACTGGGAATATGAGATTGCCGGCAATATGCACCGGGTGGCCATTGAGTGCAAGAACTATGATTCGCTGGTTCCTGTGGGCAAAGTGCGCGATTTCCAAGGCGTTCTATCTGATCTATACAATGTCAATGGCATTATGGTTTCCAAAAAGGGATTCCAGGAAGGTGCTAAGAGATATGCAGCCGAATACGGCATTTCTTTGAAGGAGTTACGCCGACCGGGATGGAATGAGATTATTGGCTCAATCACAACCGCCGTCCATGCCGATATCAGGAATACTCTTTTCCTCTTTGATGACGAATGGGTTGAAGAACACAATTTCGATCTGGACAAGATACGCAGGTTCTATGCGAATTTCCAGTTTGAAAAAGCAGATTACTGGAAAGAAGCTACCCACCTCCCCATAGAGACAATGGATCACTTCATCAAAAACGCTAAGGGAAAGAAGATATCCTCCCTTGAAGAGCTCGAAAAGCAGCTTCCGGAGAATCCAGAGCCAGGCACAGAGATAATCTTTCCTTTCGAGGATGGCTGGGTGGAGTCCCGGTACTGGGGGCCGGTCAAGATCCGTGAGGTGAAGTTTGAATACGAAAGTAAGATCCAGGAAACAACCTTGAACCTTGCGGCGGATGACTTCGTGGAGGCAATTCTTGAAGATGCCCTGGGCGGCGAGGCTAACTACGTACCTAAATACTGACACATATTAAGCACTGAGGCAATCCATTTGGTCACCGTGGTATCTGCGATTCGGGAGGCATCCCTCTGTGGGGAGTCTTGAGGCATAATAACTCTAAACTTGGAGTAGCTCGCTAGGCCACAGAATTGGCCCAGATGTAATCCCAGCTCACCGTATCTTCGGTGAAGGGCTCTATCAGTTCAATTTGCTAGTAAATGCGAGTAAGTTTTACTCGCAAAAAATCAGTTCTATGGCCGTAGAAAGCCGTTTTGATCCTCCTCGAGTAAGTAAAATGCTAGTAAAATGGAGTAATTGTTCGTCTTTTTACTCGCATCGTAATCTAAATAAGAAAGAAAGAGCCTGATAATCAGCGATATACTCGTTTTCTTTCTTTATCCAGTCGCCCTTTTTACTTGTTTTCTGCCACTATTCAAAAGAAAGAGGAACATGATTACTTCCAAGTTAATGAGTCTTGCTTCCTGGATAAGCGTAATAGCTTCCTAGATAAGCCATCGAACTTCCAATATAACCCTGAGAAAGAGGAATAAACACCGAATAGCACTCTGAAAAGCGAGTTCTACTGACAAGCGTGGAAATTGTCTACACGAAATCAAGCTTTACAGACTCGCTTTTTTACACGAAACCAAGGCTTAGACATAGTGCCCCCCGAGAGATTCGTTCCAAAAAATGCGACAAAACACCCAAGATTCATTGGAAAAATTACGGCGGGCTAGCGATTATTCGTTGGAAAAAATGTATCTTTGTGCTAAAGAATACCTCAGATTATGCTGAAAAGGAAGATTGAAAACACACTTGTTGAGTGGAAAAATAGGTCAGGACACAAGCCCCTAGTGATAATGGGCATCCGCCAGTGTGGAAAGACATTCATCGCGCAGCACTTTGCTGCGGAGAACTACAAGAATGTCATCTATATGAACTTCATCAAAGAGCCGGAGCGAATAAACGCATTTGTCGGATCAAAGGAGGTAGACAATATCCTGCTTAATCTCTCTGCCCAGATTCAAGGAGTCAAGTTTGTTCCTGGGGAAACCTGTTTCATCTTTGATGAAATCCAAGAATGCCCTGAAGCTAGAACGTCTCTCAAGTTTTTCAAGGAGGACGGTCGTTTTGATGTGATTGCTACCGGTTCACTTCTGGGAGTCCAGGGCTATGGAGATGAACTTAGGGAAAGACGTCGTAAATTAATCCTCAAAGAAGATTTAGGGATCAACTCTGTCCCTGTTGGAAGCGAAGAGATTATCGAGATGTATCCGTTGGATTTCGAAGAGTTCCTTTGGGCAAATGGACTGAATCAAGATGTCATTGAGGCTCTCCGGAAGTTTTATAAGGAAGAGACGCCAGTTCCCGCCGGGATACATGTGGCCATGAAGAATTACTTGAATTTATATGTTGCTATTGGCGGTCTTCCCGCTCCTGTCAACGCTTTCCTGGCCACCAACAATATGAATGCTGTAAGCGAAGAGTACCAAGCCATCTTGGAGGAATACCGCGACGATATGGTCAAATATGCTCCAGACAAGGACAAACCACACATCCGGGAGTGTTTCAACTCCATCCCCAAACAGCTCGCAAAAGAGAATAAGAAATTCCAATACAGCAAGGTTAAGCCTGGCGGACGGGGAGAAGCATATGCCGGATCTCTCCAATGGCTAGAAGATGCTGGTATTATCTGTCGCTGCTATAATACCGACATCACCGGTCTTCCAATGGAAGGGAACGCAAAGGACAATGTCTTCAAGGTATACACGTCTGATATAGGACTTCTGATTGCGATGCTCACTCCAGGAACACGGGCAGACATCCTTCAAGGCAATCTTGGGGGCTTCAAAGGCGCCATCTTCGAGAACCTCATGGCCGACACCCTCCATAAGAAACATCAGAACTTATACTATTTCCAGAAGGATTCTGGTCTTGAACTGGAGTTCCTTGTCCGAATGAAAGGTGAATGCGTTCCGATTGAAGTAAAAGCCAAAAACGCTAAGGCAAAAAGTGCACAGACCGTCTTAAAGCATCCGGAGAAATATGGGGTAAAGCAAATCATTAAATTCGGCGACTATAATGTTGGCCGGGAAGGTCAATTGTTCACACTCCCTTCCTATATGCAGTTCCTCCTGGATCTTGAGCCTGAAGAAATCATTCTCGAGCCCATTGATGTGAATGCCGTGAATGCTCTAGCGAAAGAAATCCTGAATCTGTAAAAGGTAGACGTTTTCTTTTTTTCGTCATAAACCACATCATCTTAAATTACTCAAAAATGAAATTTTATATAGGCGAGCTAACTGACGAGTTGAATGATTTCTTCGGAACCGGAAGTATAGCCTCCCATGAAGGCTTCCCGGTTAACACTTTCAGCGAATTGCAAGAGCAGATGGCCAGATTGTCCTGCTTGAACAAAAGCTCCGTTCTGTATTATAGAGGGCAGAAACGTGATTATAAAGCAGAAGGCAGTAAAAAATCATCCTTTTATCCTACGATATATCGAGGAAGATTGACGTCTGATGAGAAAGAGAGAAGATGGCATCAACTAGATTATGCCTCAAAAAAGCTCGTCGAGTACCTCCCGAGCGCAAACCTGAAATCATCGCTAAAACTAATAGAGCGCAAAAATTTGCTTCAGTGGAGTATCCTCCAGCATTATGAGGTAGTTCCAACGCCATTGATAGATGTAACCCAATCCTTGAGAGTTGCCTGTTCTTTCGCTTTGATGGATAATCCGGTTGGAGAAGGAGAGGATCGTGCCTATGTGTATGCTTTTGCTCTCCCGTATGTTAATCATCGTATCTCTATTGATTCGGAAGAGTATCTCACTACTATCCGTCTCTTGAGTGTTGCACCACCTGAAGCTCGCCGGCCATATCACCAAGAAGGTTTTCTTGTCGGAGAAGACTTTATTCAAAAAGATTATGTAGCTAAGGAAGAACTTGATTTGAACAATAGACTGGTCGCAAAATTCACAATTCCAAAAAATGACTCATTTTGGAATATTGAGAGCAAAATGAAAAAGTCCGTTTTATATCCTGAAAACGACGTGGTAGAAAACGTCTGTAACAGGATTCGCGAGGAAGTCAATCGAGTGTTTACTCATTCCGGGGAGCACAACATTTCAGATTATATTTCCACGCCAGAGTTTATGTCATTTATCTCGCATTGGATTACAATAGAAAATGTGCTTAGGGCAGTGAGTGGCAAACAAAATGATACAAAGACGCCAATCTCCAATATCATTAAAGAAGTTCCGCTCACTGAATCTCTTAGAAAGCGATTACTTAATACTAATAGGATCCGGAATATTGTTGTTCATGATCCGACTAAGTTTAAACCATATATGGCAAGTATCATGAAAGATGTTGCTACTTTAGAATACGACTTAAAGACTGAGGTTGGATGGTAGGACGGGGTGGTCATTTTAAAGGTTATTTCCGTTATAAGAGCAAGAAGGATTGGGTCATCGCTCTTCTAATTGGCTGAAATATTATTAATTATGCATTATACTTTGTTATTTACATGATTATATTGAGTTTTTCAGATCCCCAACCCAATAGAAGAACACCAAGATATACAGCCTGTTCCAAGAGTTCTCTATGGTCACCTTTTTTCATTCGGCTTGACTTGAATTCTCATTTTTGCCAACTTAACCCGTGATAAAACAATTTATTGTAGTATTATAATGTATCTTTCATCACTCAAACTCTGGAATTTTAGAAAGTACGGAAGGCCTGGAGAAATTGATATTCAGGCTCCTCATCTATGCGTATTGTTCACGCCCGGACTTAATGTCCTCGTTGGCGAAAACGATTCCGGTAAGACTGCAATCATTGATTCGATTAAACTTGTTCTCAAGACACATGCGATTGATTGGATTAGACCATCTATTGATGATTTTTATAAAGGGGCGTCTACGTTTAGAATTGAGTTGACAATCTCTGGTATGAGTGAGAGCGAGGCTTCTCATTTCGTCGAGTGGCTTGGTTGGGAAGAAGATGAACCATATTTGAGGCTAATTTATCAGGCGCGGCTCAAAGATGGATCAATCGTAACGTCAGATGTAAAGGCCGGACAGAGTGAGGACGGGATTCAATTGTCGTCCGAAGCGAAGGTTTATTTGAGGACAACATATCTGCGACCTTTGCGCGATGCAAACAATGAACTCACAGCAGGACGTAATTCACGTATTTCTCAAATACTAGAAGGGCATAGATTACTTCAAAAAAATGAAGATGAACCCCATGCACTTGAGGCAATAGCTGAAAACGCTAATAAATCGATGCAAGAGTGGTTCATGTCTGAGAAAGATGGTGAGAATAGTAGCAAAAAGCAGATAATAGATGTTATTGACGGCTTCATCCATGATTTCATTAATACGGACTATTCATCGGATGTTACTCTTGTCGACCCTGAAATCAAAACTATCCTGGAAAAAATGTCTTTAGGTATTCGCGAGGATCGACATCTGGGATTGGGTACTATGAATCGGTTGTATATGGCTGCAGAATTACTGCATCTCAAACAGCCTCTTAGGGAACAACTAAATTTGTGTCTTATTGAAGAATTGGAGGCTCATCTACATCCACAATCTCAACTTAAGGTCATTTCAGCCCTTCAAACTCAAAAGGGCGTGCAGTTCATACTTACAACACATAGTCCTAATATTACTTCGAAGCTACATCTTACGGACCCGGATGTTAATCTTCTTTTGTGTAAGGTGGATTCTGTTTTTCCGTTATCTCCAGGGCATACCAAACTGACAAAGGATGATTATGCATATTTAGAAACGTTTTTGGATGTAACGCGGTCCAATCTATTCTTTTCGAAGAGGCTTATTCTTGTCGAGGGTTGGGCGGAGGACATTATTCTCCCAGTTCTTGCGAAGAAGATGGGGCATGATTTTACTAAAGAGGAGATATCCATTATCAATGTTGGTTCTACAGCTTATTTAAGATTTGCCCATATCTTTATGCCCGAATCTAAGATGAAGATGGGCGTGCGCGTGGCGGCAATCACGGATTTGGACGTGTTGCCTTCAGACATGGGGTTTGATGAAGCAGAGGAGGCCAAGAAGAGACAAAGAAAGGAAGAGGCTTTTTCTGCTTCGAATGAAGAGGTTAAGTTGTTTGTTGCAAATCATTGGACATTGGAGTGGTGCCTGTTCATGTCGCCGGCTACTCGTTCGTATTTTATGGATGCAGTATCCTCGGTCCATTATAAGACCGAAGAGTTCAAAAAAACACAAATTGATGAACAAAAGGGTAGTGAGTATAATGATGCCGCCTTTACTTCGAAACTTAAAGAGAAACTGTCTCCCGCCAGTAATTCGCCTTTAGACAAGGTTCGAGTAGCGCACGCTTTTGCTCGACTTATTTCAGCCAATGATGTTATCCTTGATCTCTCCGTGAGTGATGAGTACATTTCATATTTAGTCAAGGCTATTAATCATGTTTGCTTAACAGTGTCAGATGGAGATTAGAAAAGAACTGATTGACGAGGCGGAGAAGATTCTTCTTCCGGTAGGTTCCCATTTTGATGATGAAAGGCGTGACTTCATTGTCAATTTTTCATCTCATGATTTGGTGGCGGTGCCGGGAAGTGGAAAGACAACAGCATTACAAGCAAAATTGTACTGTTTATCAAAGTCCTTGCCTTTTGATAGCGGAGCTGGAATACTTGTATTGTCACATACAAATGCTGCAGTAGAGGAGGTGAAAAGTAAATTGGCATTTGTCGCGCCTCAATTATTCTCCTACCCCAGCGCGGTGATTACAGTACAGGAGTTTGTTGATAGGTTTTTAGCGCTTCCATTTTACACTAACATATACAGAGTGCCGATTATCGCTATAGATGGCGCAAGATACATCGAGGCTATAGAGCGCTATATGAATCGAGTGGATAGAACAGATTATGCAAGAATTATATGGAACTTATCACGGCCAGAAAACAATCCTTTCTATACAGCAAGATTTTATTATGACACCACTCAAGGGAAATCGGTTCTTTCTGGCTCTGTGGCATATAGTGAACTGAAAATTACTCTTCCAGATAATTGGAAGAGGACTGCGGGAGAAAAAGAGGCACATATTAGGGAAGTTATTCATAAGATGAAGGCCTCCATAATGAAGGCTGGAATCCTTAATTATGATGACTGTTACTTTTTGGCTTCTGTTTATCTGTCTAAGCATCCAGAAGTTAAGACATATTTGAGAAAGAGATTTCCTTATGTGTTTGTGGACGAGACACAGGATCTAAAGCAGTATCAGTTAGATATTATCTCTCAATTGTTTGATAACCATGAGGTTATCATTCAAAGGATTGGAGACCATAATCAAGCTATCTTCTCTAATGGGAACGAGGGCGATTGTGAATGGCGCCCCCAGAATCAACTGACGCTAAAAAACTCTTTACGTTTGAGTCCGATGATTGCAAGCAAGGTGAATCCATTCATGTTGAATCGCGTTTCTTCTGATGGAGAAGAAGTCTTCGTAAATGGAAATCAGCCGAAACCCCTGAATATCCCTCCCTACCTCTTGCTGTATGATGCTGGAGATTCTGAATCACTTAAGAGCACTTTTTCTAGTCTTATTGTCAAGCATGAACTCTTATATCACCCTGATGCTCGATACGGATTTCATATTATCGGCTGGAATGCTAGTTATTCTTCGACTGCCGAACCAGGAAAGGACAGAAAACCAAGACTGGAAGAGATTTTTACCGAATTCAAACATTTGTCTGTTGGAAGATTGAATTCAAGAGCGACTTTGAGCGATTACTTAAATTCAATCAGCAAGGAGAGCACGACCAAAGAAATGAGAGACGAGTTGCTTAATGCAATCTGTCGTGCGATTTCATTAGCGGGAGCAAGAATGACAGTAAAAACAGCCCGCGGAGAAATATCTCGTCATTATTCACCAACCTCATTCTTGGCAAAAACGAGAGAGTCTGCAGATTCAGGGCTTGCTTTTGATACCGTTTTGTATCAGTCCTTGTTCAATCTGCAGAAAGATAAGAAGGCTGAGTCATTTGCAATTTTAAAAGAATACATTGAAGGGCCTGCTATTGAGTTGTTGGGGGTAAATCCCAATCAACAATTAAAATCATTCATCGGAGAAAGCTACCTGGATAATGCTGATAGAGGCGATTTCTCTCCACGATATGAAATTGGCGATATGCCTATAACTATTTCTACAGTTCATGCCGCCAAGGGCCAAACACATTGCGCTACAATGTATGTAGAGACATCATATCGCGATAAGTTTGAATCCGAGTGGCTCATAACAAATAAGAAAGCCACAAAGCGATTGCCGGAGCGTCTTGATAAATCCCCTTTTTTTGGTGATTTCGTTGATCCGCACACAGAAGGGGCAAGGAAAGCCATGAAGATGATATATGTGGGCTTTTCTAGGCCACGTCAATTGCTTTGCTATGCAAGTTGGAAATCTTTGTGGCCTAAAGATAGATTATTTAAAATGCAAGAATGTGGTTGGAAAATAATTGATGCCACAAGCAAGGGAAACGGCACAATAAATTTATAATCTACCGCTTAAAATAAAAAGCATTTAGGGGGAGGGAGAGTAAAAACAGGACTAGTTTGTGCTCGAAAAAGGCCCATTAGTAGTCTTGTCTATTCACGACCTTACAGGCAAGCTAATACCGATTTTCCGGAATTTGGCGTAGCCGTTGACTTTTGCCATATCTATTGCGTCAAACTTGTCCGGGATGGCAGGAGGGCACTCCTGGTTAGCATAAACAATCAGGCAGTTGATAATCCGATCCTCTGGCAGGTTGAGTTTCTTATAGACGCCCTCCATACGGGCATAGGCGGATACTTGCCGGATATCCTCGATGTCAGGTTCACTGTAGTGATAGCGAGGCTTGTACTTCGCGTCGATGACCATCGGAGTACCGTTCTGAGGAGCCAGCAGATAATCCAGTTCACGCCAGCGGAGATGCATATGATAATGGACCTCTCCGGGAATCGGATACAGGCGTCGAAGCTCCCGGTAAACATACAACTCGAAGAGCTTACTCATATCGATCCAATATGGCGGCGTGGAATCAATGTGCTTGGAACTCCTGTTGAATCCGTAGGCGGAGCGCTTCAGGATAAGGATTCCATACTCAAGTGCCTTGTAGTAGTCCTTGAAGATAGGGTTGGCCTTGAAGATGTCAACCTTGGAAAGGTCGCAGTCATCGTCAACACTGCGGAAATAAGGGTAAATGTGAGCGATCGTCTTTTTAAGAGCGCTCACATCCAAACCGCCCCGATACGTAGAAAGGATATGGCTGGAGAGAGACAGAGCTTTCCTCAGGATTTTGTTCTCCTCAGAGTTGATGCCGTATTCCTGATACTGGCAGAAATGGTCTACCCGGTTGCCGATGCTCAAGTTCTTGCAGACATTCTTGCCCACCAGAATCTTGCCCTTGATCTTGGAATTGAGATTGGCAGTGACAAGGTAATAGGACTGCCGGAGGCCCTTCCGGACAGCCTTCTTCAGTGCCATCAGGAACTGGGCGACGATGAATGGAGAAAGCATGTCTTCCTTCTCCTCCAACGGGATCGGCTTTGCATTAAAATCGATGGTGAGAAGTCCATCCAGATGCTCGGTATTATCGGGTTCCTTAAGCGCCTCTGTCAGCATCCGGAGGTAGTCGATGTAATCTTCTTCTCCTTCAACCTTGGGCCGGACCTGGACGGCTACATCATTTGTTACCCAATCCACGCCGACAAAGTAACTGGTCTTAACGGAATACCCCTCGATCCCTTTCCCAATGCTATAGCAGAAAGCATCCGAATCCTCCCTCCCAGGCATACGCCGGACAAAGGTTTCGGAATGCTCAAGCAACGGAGTCCAGGACTCACCCAGATTCCGGTTGCACTGCTCTATGACATTGATAATACGCATC
>CACZZF010000032.1 GCA_902785575.1 uncultured Bacteroidia bacterium
TGATGGAAAGTTCTGCTGCGGTTTTTCGGCCGGGAAGCTGACGGATATGCCGTTCTCTTTGGCCAGGTGGAAGAGGGTACGGATGGTGATGCCGTGGCCGTGGGCCCTCATGCACTTGTCGTACTGGTTGTCCGCTTCTTTCTCATCGTAACCCGGATAGAAACGGCTGAGGCGGTGGAAGTAGCTGCGACCGTTTTCTCCCAGGGCGTCTGTGAGTGCAAAGCCGAGGTCGCGCCACCGGTCGTATCCGGCGGTGATGTCGGTGCCGGTGGCTTCTATCCTTGCGGTCAGGCGCTCAATCTGGTCTTCAAGTGCCAGGGTGTAGGAGGGGTTGGCAGCAGACAGACGCTGCGGGCACTGTGGCTGTTCCGGCTTCCGGTCCGGCGCTTTTGCCGGTCCTTTGTCTTTCCATTCGCCGGGGTTGAATTTCTTTTTGGTCATAGGGCTTGGCTGAAGTCGGGGCTCAGGTAGGCTCCGGGGTCATACGGGAGGAAGCAGGCACGGCACACGTCTTTGCCTGAGGAATCTACGCTGACACGGTAAGTCTCGGCGATATAGGCGGAGACGGAGCGGAAGAAGTCGGCATGGCTGCATTCGGTAAGGTCGGTGGGGATAATCCATTTTAGGCCGTCGCCGGATGGGCTGCGGAAAAGGAGCATGGTGTCGAAATACTCGTCCTGCAGGAGTTCTGGGAAGAGACCTTCAACATCGGGAAGGTGGTCGAAGTCCAGACACAGGAGGCCGGAGTGCCGGATGAGTTTGTCTTCGCGGCGGACGGAGAAGGTGCCGGAGAAGGTGCAGTAGTCGAACTTGGCGGCTTTGTACATCCGGGCGTACTTTGGGTCTCGGATTTGCCGGAGTTCTTCGGTGCGGCGGCGGGCGTAGTGGCCGGTAATGTAGCGCCAGGTGTCCAGCAGGGATATCTGCTTGTAAGGGATGACGTTGCGTACGGGAGCACGGAAGAAGGAAAAATGGGGCTCTTCTTGGTACATGGCTATCGCTTGTTTCGTCCCGGATGATGGTTGGCCACGAAGCTTTCGGCCAGTTCCTGAATGTTGTCCGGGTTGACGGGGCGGCCTTCCCGGTTCCAGCGGATGATGGCGCGCCTGACGAAGAACAAGCGTTTGCCGCGCTTGATATAGGGAATCCTTTCTTCGGATACCCAACCGTAGATGGTCTGTACGGCGGGTTTTTCGGGGAGGAAGTCGGACAGCTCCTCCACGGTCATTTCCTGGTCCGGGTTGAGATCGCCCGGCTTGAGGCGTTTGAGTGCATCCCAGATGTAACGGACGAACAGATTTGTTGCCGCAAGAACGGATGGAACCTCTTCCTCCGGGATGGGGCGGAGGGTGACGAGTTCCTCTTCGAGCTGCTGTTCAAGGCTCTTGGCAGGCTGTGTAGCCTGGAGTTTTGCCTGGTCGAAGACCAGGTCGGACGGTTTTCTTTTAGGCATGGCTTTTTTGTGTTATGCCGCTGCCCTTCCTGCCCGGTGGTGCCTGTTGAGAGCAAAAAAGCCAGCGACGGTTTATTCGCTGGCAAAAATGAATATGGTTTTATGTGCCGGGGTAAGTGCCGGGAGTAGTAGGGGTTACCCCATATTTATCCTTGTTTGTCTTTTTCTATCTTTTGGGCAATGGACGGGAAGAGTTCCTGCAGTGCGCCCTGTACAATCCCGAGGTCTTTCTGGACGGACTTCTTGTCGAAGTCTATGTTGAGGTATTTGCGCAGGTTCTCTTCGCTGTGGCCGGAAATGAAGTGGATGAGCCGGGCCCAGGCTGTCTTGTCGGAGTTGGTGAAGTCAACGTGCAGTTCTCTTTACAGTTTTGTAAGGAGGCTTTACGGCTTTACACAGGGCGATTGGAATGCAAATGGCTGACTATGCGGATGTTGCGCTATTTGGAATGGAATTTGACTCGTGTTCATGCGTAAAAGACTGATTTGACAATGGCTTCCAAGATTGGGAAAATACTGGTCGTAGATGATAATCAGGGCATTCGCCGGACTCTGGAGATTTTGTTACCCCTTCACTTTGCCGAGGTGAAGACGATCCCTTCGCCGTCCACGCTCGTCTCGACACTTGAGCAGTTCCGGCCGGACGTTGTGCTGCTGGATATGAACTTCTACACAAACATCAATACGGGCAATGAGGGGCTATACTGGGCGGGTGAAATCAAAAAGATGGTGCCGGATGTGGAAGTCGTATTTTTGACTCCCTTCAAGCGGGTGATGCCGGTCGCATTAGCACTGAAGTTGGGGCGTGGGATGCTGGGTAAGCCTTGGTTGCTGGGAGTCTTGCAGGGGGTATGGTGGCGCGGGTGATGTCGTTGGAGTTGGCACCGGCCTTGATGCGGGAGGCCCCCTGTAAGTCTCACAGTGACCAAGGACGCGGAACGAAGTGGAGCGGTGGTTCCGGTGGCGGTCTGGAAGTGTGGGAAGGAGGCGGGCTCCGGAGTGGAGCAGTGCGAGCCCGACAGGGCGGAGCAGCGGAACGGAGGAGACCGACACCGTGCGGTGGGCAGACGGCCTCCGGAACCTGGGCCGGAACGGCCCATCATTGGGCGCGACGCACTGCGGTTGATGCGGGAGATAACGGTCTCTCGCGCCCTTGCACTTTCCTACGATATTGGTAAAAACGGCTACGAAGGTGATGCGGGCGGACCGGCGCAGTCTTTGGCGGACAGCGCGGCGGTGCGGGTGGCCGACGTGTGTGGGCCAGTCACCGCGATGGCCGACAATGTCTGCGCCAGCAGCCGGAACGGCTGCCCCCTGGCTGCCCGGAAGGGTCTGCAAGGACGTAGGCAAGGGAGGGTGTAGCCGCCGCCCGGCGAAGCTGGGCGGATCAGGCGGAACCCGGACGCAGCGGGAGCCTTGCAGTCCCTGGAGGAATTGCAGGCAGGGATGACCAAGCCCGACAGGGCTTACCTTGGAGTGGAGGGACGGGACTCTTCTGACGGAACGGAGCGTAGCGCAGTGGAGGAAGAGGAGTCACGGCCCGGAACGACCCAGCAGCGGAGCTGCGGGAGGCGGCAGGAGCGGCGATGGAGGCGGGTGGTGCTGGTTCCTTTTTTCACTAACGCTGTGCAGGGCGTGCATCTTGTGGGCGGGGACCCGCAAGATGCGGGGTTTTCGCGACGGGCCAGGGCCGGGGATGGCCCAGGAGCGAAACCCCTTCCTGCCGCCGACTACGCCCGGACAAGGGATAACGGTGATAAGTGCTTCTGTTGGAACAACTTAACATAATTAAGCGCTTTTGTATAAAGCGCCGGGATTCTGTCGCTCGCTCGAAGGTATACTGCTGGTCCGGCGGGTTATACAAAAATAATTATGTCTAAGTTGTGGCCCCTTTGCACCGGCGGTGATTCGGAGGGAGGTCCGGGCGTTTATCCTCCCCTTGAGGGGTCGGGGGTGACGGACCAGCACGGTGGGTGACCGAGTTTACGAGGGAACCGACCGTGACATTTTTCCCTTTAACTGCGGGAAGGGCGGCCGTGAGTTTGTGGCGGGCTTGTCCCGGCACAAACTCACAGCGACGGGTGGCAATAGAGGTCGCTGGTCTGGACGGCTTTGCCGGCCTGACGAGCGAGTACCGCTTCCCCTTTATCGCCCTTAGAACGTAAAGCCTTTTACCCCGCTTTACTGGGCAACTTAGCTACAGATTTGATGTATAAGGGATGTCTATAATCCACTGATTTATAATAGTGGTTTGTTACCATCGTCGATAATCTGTATCTTTGTGCCCTAAAATGATTATAAAGATGAAGTCGATTCGATTACTTACAATATACTGTTGTGTATGTTCGTTCGTCCTTTCTTGCAAGAATCAGGGTACCAGAGCTACTCTGGATGATGTCACATCGTATATCCAAGATGCACCGGATAGCGCTCTAACTGTTCTTAGAAACATTGATGAGCGCAGTCTGAACACGAAAGTCCTTCTGGCTGACTATTCTCTTCTCCTTGCAGCAGCATTGGATAAAAACTATGTTGATACTTCCGATGTGCGGATTATTCAACCTGCCATTGATTATTATGGCAGGAGCCATGGCAATCCGGACAAGAGGCTGAAAGCTTTTTTCTATCAGGGAGTGTTATTTTATAATGGCGAGGAATATGACAATGCTATCGTTTCCTTTACTCGTGCAGAGGAGTTGGTCCCAGAATCTGTTGACTTTTTGTCGATAGGCTTGTTATATTCGAGGATGTCTGACACCTATAATAGAGTACATAATGCAGAAGAAGAATATCGATATATCTCTCTTGCAGAAGAAACTTTCAAAAAAGGCGGAGCATCGCGATACTACCATTCGACTCTTAGCCGAAAGGGACAAGCTTTGATGAACCTGCGAAGATATGATGATGCGGAACGGGTGTTCTTGAATCTGTTAGAGGATTCCGAAACGCCTGAATCTATCATCCGTTCAACTAAAGAGGACTATGCCTTATTACTTTTATCACGCCCAAAGCGAAATGACAATGCCGCCATGGCATTGAAGTTTTTTGATGATGTCCTTGCTGACGGGAATGGACTGCGTAACATTAATTTATGGGCATCGTACGCATACGCTCTTTCTGTGTGTCAATATCAATCTGAAGCCGACGGCGTGTTTGACCAACTCTACACGGTGTTTGATACGGATAAGCCCATTATAGACATTTGGAAATCGGCGGCATGTGAGAATTCTGGAGACTATAAAGATGCGTTTTCGCTTTTAGAGAATTCATTGACCTACCAGGACTCTTTGTTGAATATTTCCCTGCTCCAGACGATGGCGCGGGCTCAAAAGGATTATTTGGCACTTAAGAACAGCCAAATACAATTGCAAGATAAGAATCAACAAATGAGGCTGTATTTTGTAATTGTCATACTTGCCATCGTTTTATTGGCGGTGTATTTCATTTACCGTCACCGAAATGAGAAGCTGAAACATGAGCGGATAGAGATAGCCGATATTGCCGAGACTATGAAGATACGCTTGAAAGAATCTGAGGAAGGGCGTCTATTAGAAAAAGTAAATTTGGAAGGTTTGGTGGATAGTAAGAACACACAGATTCAATCTCTTCAAAACGAGATTGAATCCCGGGAGAAAATAGTACAACAATTGCGTTCAGAGTATGCGCATATGTACAAAGCTCAATTCAAATACCTTGGGGATTTGTGCGAAACATTTTTATTGGCAAGTGAGAAAAAAGATTCTCAACGAATAGTTTATGAGAAAGTTCAAGACATGATTCAGAATATTAGCGGGGATCATGCGGGACAACGACGCTTTGAGCATATGATTGATAAAAGTTTGGATAATTTGATGAAGCATTTTCGCGAGGAGTTTCCTAATTATTCGGAAGAAGACTATAGATTCATCAGTTACATCTTTGTCGGCTTTGATGCAACGACATTGTGCATCATCTTTCGCATGCCATCCGTCCCTGCCGTGTATATGAAAAAATCACGTCTAAAGAGAACGATTCAGGAATCTTCAGCAAAATTTAAGCAGGATTATCTCGTAATGATAGGCTAACTTATTGATTATCAGCAGAACAAAAAAAATGTCTAACGGCTCAAATTAATTTGCATTCAGGGGGGGGTATTGATTATCAATTAGTTACGTAGTTTCGAACGTTGGGCGTTAGAATGCGAGTCTAACAACTGTTTCAAAAACGGCTTTTCACACGTGTGAGAGGCCGTTTTTGGAACAGTTACATGTTAGACATAAACTGACCGATTATTTGGTGCTCCGCATCTATTCATAGTAACTTTGCAACCGGAAAAATTGATTGTTTAACATAAAATTCAATTGCTTTATGAAAAAAATTAAAAACATTCTCATGTCAGCTCTTTTATCGCTGTTCTCCTTGCAAGGACTTTATGCAGAGGAGGGGGAAAAGGTCGTTGTAATCAAACCGGCTTGTCTGGCGGAAACAACTACTCCTAATAGGGCTCCTGTGCGCGTCCCAATTACGGCGTACTACGACAGCTTCACATCCTCAATCATCGTATCATTTATCTACGATATAGGTGATGTGGACGTGAACGTTACCAATACGTCCACCGGGGACTTTCTTGAGGGGACCATCAATGCTTACGGGGCTCCCGCAATAATTTCAATTTCGTCAGCCACAGGATACTATAACATCCATTTTGTACTATCCAGCGGCGCGGAATACTACGGAGAATTTGAATTGGAATAAGACTGCTTGTCGGAGACAAATCGGTCAACGGAAATGACAACAAAACAACCATTTCCATGGAAATTCAAATTCAAACACATACGGCGAATGATTTATCACGTTTGAAAGCAATCGCATACTCTGCTCTTGGAAACAATGAACTTGGCCAATGGAGCTATAGGAAATTCGGGATGGAGGAGCATGCATTGTGCACGACCGTGGAGGTAGAGGGATGCCCAACCTTGATAACTTTCTTAATAGAAGTGAACGCATCTCTTATAGTGCTCACGCCAGCTCATATCAAAGGAGAGAAATCGATTCCGCCAAAGGTATATTTGAACTGTATGTGTGATATCATACGCTTTTTGCTAAATACAAATGTTTTAACATCAATAAAAACAATCACAATCTCAAAACAGTTATCGAGATGAAACACTCAAAACTACTGCTGCTTTTTGCAGCCGCACTCCTATTCTCTTGTAACAAAGAGAATTCCATATCCTTCGACGATATGGAGAAAGCGCCCATTGACGCAATCACGTCAAAAGTTGTCTCAATTGATGAGGCCGAGAAAGAAGTCCTTTCCCTCCTTAACATGATAGATGTTAAGACCAGGGCGGGCGAGCCGGTTCGTAAAATTGCGAACCGGTATTCTAACGGTACAGCCGTCGGTACCAGGTCCGAGAATGGGGAAGATGACACGCCATTGGTCCATATCTTCAATTTCGAGGACAATCAGGGTTATGCGATTGTCGCAGGCGATCGCAGAGTTTCACCAGTGTTGTGCCTCGCGGATGAGGGTAACATTGAGCAAGATGACGTTATTGCCAACCCGGGACTTCTTGTCGCCTTGTCAGAAATCGACACTTATTACAGGCTTTTGACGGGGATGCCCGTAACAGATGCTGAAGGAAATACAGTTACGGCAGAGGATTATTCTCAAGATCTTATCCAGACAATAGAAGAACCTATACTCCCTGATGACCCTGATGATCCCGACAATCCAGTTTACTCTTATGTGTATGGAGACTGGGAGGACTATTCGACAACAGGGACCATTCTCCCTTGCCGTTGGAATCAGACTTCGCCCTTTAATGCAAATTGCACCACGTCTGACGGACGCCCGGCCTATGTCGGTTGTGTCGCGATTGCCGTGGGTCAGATAATGTACCATTGGGGACTCAACTATACATACAAGGATACCTATTGGAACTGGACCAAAATGCACGAGGTCATTAACAAGTATAGTACGCCGTCTTATTCTGATTCCTGGGATTTGGTTCAGCGTTTGCTTAGTACGCTTGGTCTATCTGAAAATCTGGACATGACGTATGGAGCGGTTGCAGACGGAGAAGGCTCCGGAGCTTCAAGCTCTAACGCTGGCAGGACATTCTTACACTTCGGATATTCCTCTGGTGGATCTTTGGAAGATTACAACTTCAACACCTTGAAGACAAATTTGGCTTATGGCCCTGTCCTTGGTCGTGGTAATGCTATCAAAACCGTAAAGGTGTATAAAGTTCTCGGGATACAGGTAGATAAGAAAACTTCCTACTCAGAAGGACATGCATGGGTATATGACCAGGCACTTGTACAACGTCGTCAGGTGAAGGAGTATAAAAATGGTATACTTAATAGTACTTATTATCAGACCAGAAACCTTGTACATATCAACTGGGGTTGGGGAGGAATTGATGACGGGTACTACCTCTCTACCAGGTTTAACACTAACGAGGGCCCCGTATTGACTCGAAGTGTAACAACCACGACGTATGGCACCTCGGGATATTATCAGTACCAACTTCAAATGAATTGCGGGATTCGCGCTAATTAGAACTTTACGGGGTGCATAATAGAAATTTATGCACCCCGTATAATGGATTTTTCATAATTTTGCAAAAAAATCCAAATAATATGAGAATACATAACATATTCATATGCGTGATTTTAGTATTAGGATGTGCCTGCAACAAAATCACAAATGAAAACGAAGGACGCAATGGAATCTCCTCAAAGTTGATCGATAAGTATTTGGTAATGTCTAATTTGAACTTCAGTTTCAATGCTTCAACCATGTCACTGCACCTTTTCGACGAGGGAAACCAATGGGTATCCGGTGCTGAAATGGAGGCTCTTACCAAAAAATACGATGACACACATTTCAATCAGAGGTTATATCCTGGAACTTATGCTTCATTCGCGAACGAATTCGCTGGCATTACCGTAACGAGCGACGCTGATTTCAATGGAGTAAAACCAGGAGATAATTTAGGCGGACTGATACGGATAGTTGCAGTGTCACCATATAAATGGCTTTTGAGCAAAGGTACACTCACCTACGATTGGACTTCGGTTCCCTCGGATTACAAAATTTTATTGGGTGATAACGCCGATGAATTTCTTCGTCCGCAGAACCATCCAGTAAATAAAGTACTTACAACTCTGACTCCTGAGGATCTTCTGCTTTTGAACGTGAATTGTGTGTTTCTTATTTTTGCGGAAGTGCCTGAGGTCAAATCTCATAATCTGACCGTGTCATTCAATGACGGAACAAACGTCATTTCGGTGACAAAAGCTGTTTCTTTTGAATGAAAATGGGAATAAAATGGAAAAGATGCCTCCTCCCGATAGTGTTCGCCTTTCTGTCGGGAGGGAATCTTTTTGCACAGAAGTTCACGATAAGCGGTTTCGTATATGACTCCGATTCATCCGAACCTCTGATAGCGGCAAGCGTAAACAGTGGAGCGCAAGGAACTGTGACGAACAACTATGGCTTCTATTCCATATCTTTGCCCAAAGGAGCGGCGGTGCTTGAGTATGGATATGTCGGCTATGCGTCAGAGAAGTTTGAGATTCAAGTTAGGTGCGATACAACGGTCACAATCTATCTGAAACAGGAGAACGAACTCACGGGGGCGACCGTTGTTGCCAAGAATGAAACGGGGATTCGGTCTACCTACATGGGAGCGATTGATATCCCGGTAGAACAGATAAAGGTGACCCCATCCGTATTAGGAGAAGCAGATATACTGAAGACTCTCCAGTTGCTCCCCGGCGTCCAATCAGGGACAAATGGATTCACAGGTCTTTACGTTCGTGGTGGGGGCCCCGATGAGAACCTGCTGATGTTGGATGGCATTTCAATCTACAATGCCGACCATTTACTCGGCCTGTTCTCGGTTTTCATGCCCGAGTCCGTCAAAAAAGTCACACTCTACAAAAGTTCATTTCCGGCAAGATTCGGCGGCAGAATATCTTCCGTACTGGATGTCCGAACGAATGATGGCAATACTGAAGAAATTCATGGCTCTGTCGGAGTTAGTTTACTGTCCAGCAAGTTGCATGTGGAAGGGCCGCTTTGGGGCGGAAGGACGACATTCTCTGCAAGCGCAAGACTGATGCATACGATATTTGCGCAACCTTTCGTTGCTCGGATGGATATGGATGACAAGTATAACTACTGGTTTTATGACCTAAATGCAAAACTGACGCATCGCATTGGGGCGCGGGATCGTTTGTATTTCAACGTTTATAATGGTAGTGATCATCTCTTTTACAATGGGATTGATTCGGGGGAGAATACTGATACGAGAATTCAATGGGGAAATATGCTGGCGTCTACACGTTGGAATCATGTATGGAATAACAAGGTTTTCTCAAACATGACATTGGCATATAACCATTACGGGATGGAAACGCATTCGATTACGGATTACGAAGAGCTATCTTCTGAATATACAACTATAAAAGAGCATACAGAGATAGACTATCTTTCTGGGATCCATGATATTGACCTGATGGCTGACTTTGAATTCTCGCCGTCTTCACAACATATGATTCGTTATGGAACAGGTTTCATCTATCATGTGTTCAATCCGGAAACTTTAGGAGCCTTAAGAAAGATTGATGAAGATGGCTTGACTCTACAGGATACGACCTACACACAGAGCGGCAGTTCCATATTGAAAGGCCTGGAGTGGTCTGCCTATATTGAGGACGATATCGCTTTGGGTAACCGGTTGACCATCGACCCGGGGCTACATTTCAATATGTTCAAGGTGCATGGACGAAGCTATTATTCGCTGCAACCAAGATTTTCGGTCCGATACGGCTTTGATAATGGACTCGCTTTCAAGGCCGCATATTCACGAATGGCACAAAACATACATTTGCTTTCCTCAACGCAGATTACACTCCCGATGGACTTGTGGGTGCCTGTGACTGAAAACATCAAGCCTGTAATATCTGATCAGTTCAGCGTAGGAGCATATTTCGACGGACTAAGGGGTTGGGAATTTTCCGTGGAGGGGTACTACAAGTCGATGGATAATGTGCTTGAATATCGGGACGGAGTGGTCATCCTCGGTAATTCTGCAGATTGGCAGGACAAGGTTGTCATGGGTGAGGGACGAGCGTATGGTGCGGAATTCTTCATACAGAAAACCACCGGAAATACTTCCGGCTGGCTTGCCTATACCTTAGCTAAATCCGAGCGCAGGTTTCCGGACGGGGCAATTAGTGGAGGTGAATGGTTCCCATATAAATATGACCGCAGGCATCAATTGCACGTAGTCATTAACCATAAGTTTTCCCCGCGCGTGGACTTGAGCGGCACTTGGTCATTTTCGACAGGTGGTGTTATTACTGTCCCCGAGAGAGAAACTGTGGTTCTCTCGCCTGATGGGAAACAGACGCACCAGACGGAGCTTCTCACGACAAGGGGAAACTTTCGCCTTCCGGCGAGTCATAGGCTCAATGTCGGAGTTAATTTCAGGAAGAAGAAAAAAAAGGGAGAACGTGTCTGGACTGTCTCTGCATATAACTTGTACAACTATCGGAGTGCTGACTTTGTTATCATTTCCTCAAATAAAAAGAATGCTGGGGGACGCATCTATAATCGCGACATCACTTTGAAAATGGTAACGATTCTCCCGATTCTGCCATCTGTGGGTTATTCTTATAATTTTTGATGCTATGAAAGGATTGCCCAATATTCTACTATGCTCTTTTCTGTGTATTGTTGCCTGTACGAAAGAGGTGCCGTATATTCCGGACAATGCGGATGATCTTCTGTTAATGAATGCGCAGATTGACGCGGCAACATCAAGCCATTGTGTATGGCTTGGACTCAGCAAGACATCTACGATTGACAGACTGGAGGATGCGAGCGTCGTTTGTTTCGTCAACGGCGAGGAGGTTTCACGGGGCGTTTTTGACAAGACGGCATCGGAGTCCGCAATCCAATCCTGCTATTCTTTCAATGCCGAATTGCATCCTGGCGATGTCATTCGACTGTCGGCAGATGTGGCCGGCCTCTCCGCCTTTGCTGAAGTGACGGTGCCAGACACTACTGGACGGATGCTTCGTCTGGATACTCTTTCAACTACGACGGGGATGCGTTTCATATCACAATTCCTGGACAATGCTCCAGAGAATAATTTTTACCGCTTGCGCCTGAAAGTACGCTCTTTCCAATCTTATTATTACGAGGGGATATGGTCCCGTTGGTACGCTCATTCCGACGAAAAAGTAATAGAACACTCTAACGACCCGATACTGGATAACAGAATTGGCGGAAGCGATGGTGATGATTTCTTCGGTATCGGTGGCAGTTCCAACCATTACTGCATTTTTACAGACAGGTTGTTTGCAGAATCTGGAGCTGATTTGGCGTTCACGGTGGACGATGCCGACCTGTACCAAGTGTTTGCCGAACAATACTTCGACAAGTTAAGGGTCATCCCATTCGTGGAAGTATCATTAATTTCCATGGACAGAGCCGAATATGATTATTTGAGCATCCAGAATGTTCTTTACGACAATGATTACGACACGTCGGATTTCTTGGAGCCAGTCACAGTCCCGACCAATGTCATGGGGGGAACCGGCTTTGTCGGCGTTTATAATCCGAGTAGTATTATCATACGACTCCCAGAGAAGGTGTACGGAGGCATTCTATTGTAGGGGGTGGCAACCTTTGTTATCTTGAAAATAATATCAAATGATGAAGCGAGAGAAACAAGGGACTATGAGAACAGGCTCAAAGATTGAAAAACTGATTGAATAGACCAGAAATCGAACTTCCCTTCCCCTTAGACTCAAAGTTGTATATGGTATCATATCCCTATAAGCAGTGGGGTAAAACCGTAATTGATTGTCATCTGGGTTTGTAGTCGGTTACGATAAAAAACTTCCATCAGCCAGTGGTGGAAGTGAGGGAAGAATGATGGTAAGCGTGAGCTATTTGGCAAAGTAGCCGCCAGTTCTCTTTGAACCCTTGTGTTCAATGAGTTTCTTATCTATCAGGGTCAGCAAATGACGTCCAATTGTTGCATCGCCTTTACCGGAAGCCGTGACTATGTCCTTCCTCTGGATGCCGGGATTTGCCTTGATAATATCCAATGTTGCTTGCACAGATGGAGTCAATCGCTCATTTAATCGCTCATTTAATCGCTCATTTTGTGAACTATTATCTTGGCCGGTCAAATAGGGTCCGAGCGGATTCTTGAACCGGATGGTAAGGCTCACAAAATTGGTCACAAAGGCGTACTCCGGTTCCGGAAGCCCTGCTTCCTTGCAATAAGTGAATATATTGAGAATGCCGCGGCCCCATCCTTCTGCCTTGCCGCCTTTGAAAAGCGCACCTGCTATCTTTTCGTTGATTGGTTCGGAGTGAGGGTGCTTCCGAAACTCCTCAGGGGAAGTGCCCATGGGGAATGCACCGGGATTCATGAACTCGATACGGTCATCGAAGATAGCTACGCTTGGCGTCCTTGCCTCGGACCACCACGTGCGATGGGCCAGCAAGTTCAGGCTCGCTTCCCTTATTACCTTGACCGGCACCGTGAGCTCATTCTTACTGTCAAAATCGTCCTGGTCACCGGAAAGGAACATATGCTTGCGGCAAAAATCCTCAATGGCTTGAAGTTGCTGAAAATGATTGTACCCTCAAACCTAGCCAGGCGGACGCGGCAATGTGAGAAGAAACGCACAGGATCCTTTCCAAACAGAGCAACCGCCGCATTGGTAAGAACGTCTTCCGGGGTCAGCACATTGAAAGGACGCAGGCGGTCGAGGGTTGTCGTAGCTTCGGCTGCCTCTGCAGGAATGCGGCCGGTCTTGATGCCCCCGTTTATGGCGGTAGTCAAAGTCTTTTCATCTATATCCTTCAGCGAAGCATACGGGCAAGGGGTCAACTCCCAACTGAATTTCTTAGGATCACTCAGACGGATGCGCTCGTCAAACATCTCGCGCGGCATGATTGATGTCGTGTTCTCGACTTTGTAATAAGGCCTGTCGTCGTAAGTGTAAGGTGCAGAATAGACGCCTGGAGCCGGGAACCAGATGGCGATTACCTGCTGGCCAGGCCTGTCCGGGACATCAATGTACTGAGCAGCAAGATCGATTGCCGGAGAGAACTTGCGCATCTCCTTGGCGATATCACGCTTGGTCTTATCCACAACGTCCTGCCCGAGAATCTTCAAGGTAGTGGGATGTATTCCGAAAAAGAGCCAGCCGCCTTCAGTATTGAGGAAAGCGCAGCCAGACTGCATCCCGGCGCTCATTTCAGCAGTTGTCTTCTTAACCTCCAGGATGCGACTTTCATCGCGGCGGATGATGGTCTCTATGTCTGTTATCGTCAGTTCTTTCATACAACATTATGTTGGTATGCAAATGTACGGCTTTTTGCTGATAATCCTGCGTGAAAGTGAAGAAACGGAGCCTCAATCCAAGAGACTCCGTTTATAATGCGATCAGAA
>CACZZF010000033.1 GCA_902785575.1 uncultured Bacteroidia bacterium
CTCTATCAAATTCTTGTATTCCTCCTTAAGTTTACCGTTTAAACTGTTTACGACCGCGGCATTGGCAAACTCAATCTTTGTGGACGGATCGATTTCCTGGGCACTCTCCATCATGGTCTTGCAGAAAGAATTCAGTCCTTCTACAGACTCCTCCTCATAGCCCAGTACCTTCTCGATCTCCGCCTTGGTATTCCCCGATGCTCCATTGTCTGCCATACCCAGGGCAAAAGTTACGCTCAGAGGGGAGATGACCATATTCTCATCCCCGGCGACCTCTTTGAACAGGTTCAGAGCGAACTCATTACCGCCCGTCTTGACATATTCGGCCTGTGACCGGGTCAACTGGATATCCTTCCTTGGAACCAAGTCATCCACGGGAATTGTGTTGTCAGGGCCAGGATATTCACCCTTGTCGCAAGAAAGAGCAATCAAGGCTACAATAGCGATTGTAATAATCTTTTTCATAATAATCAGTGTCCGTTGTTTACTGAATAAACGCAGACAATATCAAAATACGGCTAAAATTATAAAAAATAAGATATATTATGGCCGTATTTCGGAATTGCGGACGTTTTTGTTACAGAGAATTGGATTTAGAAAAAGAAATAGGTGAAAAAGAACTGGCTCTTTCTTGTGCTAAGGGAGATAATATGGCCAGAAAGGTGCTGTATAACAGATATGCAGCAAGGTTATACCCACTCTGTTGCAGATACACCAAAGACTCGGATGCCGGAAAGGATCTTTTGCACGATACCCTGATCAAAGCCTTCGACAAGATCGGTGGATTCAATTACAGAGGAGAAGGCTCTCTCTACGCATGGCTGAGAAAGATAGCAGTGAATATGGCTATTGAACGGATACGCAAGGAAGGTCGCTTGAGCTTCTCGCAGCTAAACGATGATATATATGCGGCAGAAGACCCGGACATTGATTCAGTAAAAGAGATTCCTTTGGATGAACTGCTTAAGATGATTTCGTCTCTTCCTGAGTCTAAAAGAATGGTTTTCAATTTATTCTGTATAGAGGGATTCTCTCACTATGAGATATCCGAATTATTGGGGATCTCTGTCAACACATCTACTTCGACATTGGCTAAGGCTAAGAGACTATTGGCTGCTATGATTAACAACTACTTAGAGAAGATGAAGTAACGGATATGGAGGACTGGACAGACATAATAGGGAAAAGGATCAAAGAAGAGAGGAAAACCCTTCCTCCTGGGGACTGGGACAATCTGGAAAGAGAGTATCTTGCCAGAAAAAGGAGCCGGTGGATTTATACATCAATCATCTCCCTTGCGGCGGCTGCCATTGCCGTCCTGGCGGTTTTATTGCCTTATCAGTCAGCAGATATCAACATAATCAATGATACCGGAATACCCGATACTGTCTCTGAATTGCTGGCTCAATATGATTCCACGGAAACAATCATCTATCCACTAAGGAAACGTAATTTCACGATTGCGGATCAAGGAACAGCGGATCAAGTAGTAATTGCGGAGAAGCCCGAATCTTCAACAGAAGGATCCATAAACGAAGAAAAGAAGGATGAGGCTCAAATCGCAAGGCCTGTTGACAACAAGGAGCATCCATACTACGATAACTCAACTGAGGAAATCTACACTCGCGACAGAAAGAAGATAGTATTATCGTCGCGGCTCGGCGGATTAAGCAGCAGAGCCTCAAGCGGAATAGGTGGAATAAATAGTTCCGGTATAGGGATACCATATATGTTGGGCGCCAATGGAGGAACGTCGATACGTCATTCTATACCAATTACTTTCGGGTTGGACATAGGTTTCTTGATCCAGGAAAGGTTTGTACTCACATCCGGAATAGAAGCATCTGTTTATAAGTCCGAATTCAGTTACTCCGGCGACGTCGGCGAATCCAGGGGAATTGAACAGACAGCCTGGTTCATCGGAATTCCACTGAAACTGGAGTATACTGTTTGGGAGGCGGACAGGTTCTCCTCTTGGATAGGAGCAGGAGGAAAAGCCGACCGGTGCATATACGCACGTCTAAACGGAATGGATATCCACGATGATACCTTCAACTGGTCGGTCCTGGCAAACGCTGGGATAAGATATGACTTGTTCGATAATATTGGAATATTCCTCGCCCCTGAAGTATCGTGGTTCTTCAGGAGCGAGAATACGCAACTATTGACCTATCGGACAGAGAATCCTCTTATGTTCACGGTTAATGCCGGAGTCAAGTTCAGCTTCTAGGGCAGATGGACGGGAACCCCGTTTCCTTACTTGATGATCACCGGCGGAGCGGTCTGCCTGTGGGTTTGGACCTTCGCCGCTGCCTTGAGAGGCGGCCTTGCGGCAGCCTGCGAGGCTTTGGCTCGGTTGATGGCGTCATATTCAAGGAACTTCTGGAAGGTGCACTCCTCTCCGCTTCGATCCATTATCTGCTGGTAGATCTTCCAGCGTGACGGTGCGTTGAATTCATCGGATTCATCAAGGTAGCGCATAATGCTCTTTTCCGTGGAACGGTATGCACCCTCCTCGTACAAGGCTGCGCCCTCGAATATTCCCACCTGGCCGTTGTAACGGCTGTCGGAGAGGAATGCTTTCCAGCGGATCTTTGAGCGATCGTTGGTGAAGTCTATGTTGGAGTACCAGCCATAGTTCTCGAACCTCGAATTGTAAGTGCTTACGTGGTCGGTAGGAGGCGTGCCGGAATAGTTGGCATATTCATCAGCGAGGAAAGCCAGTCCGTGGCCGCCGGCTTCGTGACGCAGGACAGGTCCGTAAAATTGACGATTATCAAGGGCTGTCGTTGTGAAGCTCACGCAAGACTGCCTCATATAGCTCATAAACGTCGTTCCGATACTGCGTTCGCTGTTCACCATTACATTGATCAGCAGATTATCCTGGTTCACGATTTCAGGAACTTTCAAGGCGTACTCGAAACACTTGTCGTGGTCGCCGAGGATGGTCGTGCCGCCGCCGTAGTAGCACGACAGCGCAGTGGTATAGCGGTTTCCGACCTTGCCGTTAGGAGATACAGCCTTCACTTCGTACACGTTGAACCGGTTGCGGAATGTCTTGTACGGCTCTATGGCAAAGAACTCTTCCATCGCCTCGCGCATCGTCTTGTCGTACCGCCCTCCATCAGCCATATCTTTGTCGGTGTAAGCGTCACCCATGAATACGATATTCACGCCTTTTCCGACACTTGCGCTTTGCAATACCGTCACCTCACCGTCCTTGGAATAATCAGTAGAGGTATAAGTATGCATCGGTCCAAATAGAGTCTCCAGGAATGGTACGAGGTCTTCACTAGCATTCCTAGCGAAACGGTTCCGTACCGGATCGAGGTATTCGGTAAATCCACTGAATAATATGTTACCCTTTGAATCATAAACTTCTGCGGCAGGAGTATGGGAGAGGAAACTACTGCTTACAGCTGGCCAATA
Source organism: uncultured Bacteroidia bacterium (assembly GCA_902785575.1). Taxonomy (GTDB): domain Bacteria; phylum Bacteroidota; class Bacteroidia; order Bacteroidales; family UBA932; genus Cryptobacteroides. The sequence goes on from CACZZF010000033.1 coordinate 3,430, forward strand.
GAAGTTATACCATAGGCCATAACCATTATCAGCGACTACTCTTTTCTGTTCTTCCAGGTCATTCCACGGACCGTCAGGGCCAAGCATGACAGTAGCGATTATCTCCAAGCCATCTTTATGATACTCTTCGTAGTATTCTTTCACTTCTTGCATCATACTCAGGGAAAATGGGCTCCAGGTATCCCATATGAGATACACCGTATACTTGTTGCGGCTGATTACATCTTCGAAAGTGAAAGGATTGCCATTCAGATCATTGATGGAGCCCTCCGGCTGCATGGAGTGTCTTGGAATTTCAACGTCGCTTATATCGAAGCCATAGCCTTCTCTTTGCCATAGATTGCCATTAGCCACGAAGGATTTGATTTCAGCAGGAGTATGGCAGAAAACTGACAGTTTGCCGGAGAGACAGTTCTCGAACACAAAACAGAAATCCGAGAATTGCGACCACGATGACGGGACGTTTCCGGTAAACATATTCGATCCGAAATGGGCTACTTGGAGCTTGGTGCAATTGTGGAGGCTTTCAGGCAAGGAACCCGTCATCTTACTGTTCAGCAATACGGATATCGACTCCAACTCTTTCATATCCGCAAATAAATCGGGAAGCGAAGTCATAGAGGTATTCCGTATGTAAATCTCTTTCAGATTGACAAGTTTCCTGAATGAATCCGGAAGGGTTCCGGAAATCCCTGTTTCATTTTGGATAACGAGTGAAACAAGCAGATCTCCCAAATCACCGATGCTCTCCGGAATCGTTCCCTTCGCGCCCATATCATCTATGACTATACTGGCGGTTCCATTTTCTCTATTGTAGCTGAATCCCGGCCAGGTCACTCCAGGAATCCACGGATCGTTCCAGTTGCGGGCTCCCAAAGCTTCATAGAGATCTGTCATGACTCTTTGGGCGGATAACAGCTTCTCATCTTGTAACTGTGTGAATATGAGTTCGGTAGGTTCAATGCTGTTAATACTGCTTCTGATTGTTACCTTACCGGTCCGTTGAGGTCCGTCATTGGCATCGAAGCTAAACTCGAGTTTCCCGCTGGTGAGAGCCCTGACAGCTACGAAATGGATCCAAGACTGCGCTGCCGACTCGACCTCGACGACGACATCGGTATTGTATTGGACATCTACAGAGAAGGTTCCACCTTCAGCTGGAATCTCCATCACGTCTCCGACGGATATGACCTTCTTCTCCTCTTGGACAAACGTGAGTGTTATTGGGCTGACCTTGCCGTTCTTATCCTTGACGGTGACCTTGCCGGTCCTTACGTCCGGATTCGGATTAGCATCGAAACTGAACTCGAGCTTGCCGCTTGTGAGAGCCCTGACAGCCACGAAGTGGATCCAAGACTGCGCAGCTGATTCGACCTCGACGACGACATCGGTATTGTATTGGACATCTACAGAGAAGGTTCCACCTTCAGCTGGAATCTTCATAACATCACCTACGGCGATGACCTTTTTATCCGCCTGTACGAAGTTCAGTGTAATTGGGCTGACCTTGCCGTTCTTGTCCTTGACTGTGACCTTGCCGGTCCTGGCGTCCGGATTCGGATTCGCATCGAAACTGAACTCCAGTTTTCCGCTGGTTAGCGCCCTGACAGCAACGAAATGGATCCAAGACTGCGCAGCTGATTCGACTTCGACAACCATGTCGGTGTTGTACTGGACATCCACTTCAAATGTTCCGCCTTCGGCAGGGATCTCCATCACATCACCGACTGCGATGACTTTCTTCTCTGCCTGGACGAAGGTCAGCGTGATGTCTGACACCTTTCCAGACTTGTCTTTTACGGTCACCTTTCCCTGACGCGGATCGGTGCTCTGGTTCTCGGCGAACCGGAATTCCAGCTTGCCGCTCTGCAGGGCACGTGTGGCCACGAAGGTAATCCAGGACTGTGCCCCGGACTCGACAACGACATCAAAGTCGGTATTGTATTGGACATCTACTGAGAAAGTTCCTCCCTCTGCAGGAATGGTCATAACATCACCTACTGTAATGACCTTCTTCTCTTCCTGTACGAAGGTCAGGGTGATGTCTGACACCTTGCCTGACTTGTCCTTTACGGTTACCTTACCTTGACGAGGATCGGTGCTCTGGTTCTCGGCAAACCTGAACTCGAGCTTTCCGCTCTTGAGGGCACGTGTCGCCACGAAGGTGATCCAGGACTGCGCTCCGGACTCCACGACCACGTCGAAATCGGTATTGTATTGTATATCAACTGCGAATGTACCACCCTCAGCAGGGATAGTCATAACGTCTCCTACTGTGATGACCTTCTTTTCTTCCTGAACGAAGTTTAGTGTTACAGGAGCGGCCTTGCCGGAATTGTCCTTGACGGTCACCTTGCCCTGGCGCGGATCGGTGTTCTGGTTCTCAGCGAACTGGAACTCGAGCTTTCCGCTCTGCAGCGCCCTGGTGCCCAGGAAAGATATCCAGGACTTGGCGGAAGCCTCTACCTCTACTGTATATTCGGTATTGTATTGGATATCAACCGCAAAGGTACCACCCTCTGAAGGGATGACCATAACGTCCCCGACCTGGATGACCTTTCGTTCGTCCTGAGTTACGGACACCGTGGCGGATAGCCCTTCACTCCTGAAGACAACGGTTCCTGAGACAGGATTGGTTGAACTGGTGGCCGTTGCGGTGACAGTCACCGTAGCGTCTCCTTCTCCGGAAGACGGGTTGACGGATAATCCCGAGCCGCTGGCTGAGGCGGTCCAAGGGTTGTTGGCCTTGACCTGTACGGTCTGTGCCCCACCTTCGGCTGAGAAGGCGAGGTTCTCCGGCGAGACGGTCAGGACCGGGTCCGGCGTCGTGTTGCATCCGAAAACAACGAGGAGTAATCCGGCAAGAGAATAGGTCAGAAAGCGATTCATATTCAGGTGAATTAGAGGTAATCACCTGAAATATAGTATATTATTTCCTTAAATACAAATAAATGAATAATGCGGGTGTCAGGAATTGACTACATTCCGAGTCCACAGACAAGGCCGAAGGTCAAGGTCTTCTCGAACTGAGGGCCGAAACCTTCCTCGAACTGAGGCATAGGGTTATATCTTACATAGAGACCAAGTCCTCCGAATGACAGGGCACCGAATACGTTGTATGTAAAAGGCCTGACTTTGATGCTGTCGGAGAAGCGTTCTCCGCTCTTTGTTTCCTTGATGGTGGTCCCGTTATTGTCAATGGCCTTGAACTTGGAAACACCTGCATAGTTGTATTCACCGGCAATACCGATGCGGAGATCGCACTTGCCGAAGTTCTGCTCGAAACTGACAGGGATGGAGACGCTCCTGACGGTGAGATTGGACCTCTTGATCTTGCTGAAGCCGGAAGCTTCCCTTGAAGCGATATCAACTCCGGTCTTATCGCTTGTCGGAAGCCAGAAATGATCCTTGTTGAGACGATAGTAATCCCATGCTAGATCGACTCCGATGGAGAACATTCCGCTCTCATAAGGGTTGATGCGCAGCTCGACGAGATTCAGCACGAATTCGCTGTTGACCCTGCCTTTATTGTCAAGGAAACTCTGGTCTGCATTGAGGAAATAGTGGTCTCCGAAATATTCGTAGCTCACGAACTCGGTTGAGAAAACACCCTTGCGGATGGAAAGGTCTGCATCTTCGTTGAATTCAACAGTCTGGGCGAAAGCCATCATGCCTCCAGCTAACACTGCTGCAAAAATAGTAAGGATTCTTTTCATAAGCGTTTGATTATTTGTTACTTATTTAGTTTTCTTCCATAAACAGTTCTCCCTTGATGTAGGCCACGCTCTTTGTGACGAAATCATAACCGGGAGATCCTGGCTTAGCTACAGCGAGATACTTTTCATACCACTGCAGAGCCAATCTGTATTCTTTCTTGACTTCGTAGCAATAGGCAATGGTGGATAGTGCGGATATGAACTTTGGATTATACTTGTAAGCTTCTTTGTAATGCTCGATTGCCTTGTCCCAGGAATCCTGCCGCCTATAGTAACCAAGTCCGTACTGCTGGTGCAGGCGGGACATCAAGGCAGCATCCGGCTGGATCATCTCCCAGGCCTTGTCCAGCCATGTCTTGACATCTTCCTCAAACGGCCGGAAAGCTTCCATCTTGACAGCTGCGATCGAATATGCCAGATTCACATCGCTCGAGTCGATCTGCCATGCCGCAAGAAGCTCCTTTTCCGCGCGGTATATCACCTTCTGGTGCCAATAGCCCTGTCCGAGGTAATAGTGGATAGGGTAGGTGTCGTTGCCGATGTCCTCCTGCCGTTGGAACACGTCCACGGCAGAATCGTAATCTCCTTTGCGATAGTATGCAAGGCCCTGGAGCGGGGCTATCGTCGTGTTGTCCGGATCCTCTTCAAGGAACCGGCCTGTCAGAGCAAGAGCCCCGTCATAGTCCTTGCTGCCGATCATTATGTTCGCCGCCTTGGCAATTACACCTTCATTCCTTGGCCTGAAGACAAGGGACCTGCGGTAATACCATAAAGCCGAATCGGCCTGGTCCATTTGGCGGAAGGAATCTCCGACGAAGCTTAGCACCGCCGGGATGGAATCCAGTTGCAGGACCTCCTTCCCTGCTTGGATGCTCTGAGGCCAGGCCTTGAGCCGGGAATATGCCTGCATCCTGCGGATCTTGTACAGGATGTTGTCCGGAACTCTTGAGGAGAGGAGGAAATAGGTTCCGACGGCGGTCTGGTAATCTCCATTCTGGAAATGACATTCTGCCAGTTCCGAAAGTACCTGTTCGTCAAATACTTCCGGTGATACCAAAACCGATAGCTTCTCTATAGCTTCGTCAGTCTTGTATATGCTCTTGAGGTAACGGGCCTGCGTCAGCAGCGAGTCGCGATGGGGGGTCTGCGCCCACAAAGAGGCACAAACCAGCACCCAAAGCGTCAGTAAAAGGAACCGTTTCACTTCAATTGGAAAAATACCGGGATAGCATTGACTGACAAAGGTAAGACAAAGATTCCGAAACTTCTAATTAATGCAGGAGAATTCCTTAAAATGGTTATCTTTGAAAGTTCTATAAATCGAGATATGAACTATGCCAAACAAATTCTTTGACAGGAACTGGTGGAAGGATTTTGTTGTCGCTATCCTGGCCACTACCGTTTCTATCGTTTTGACTTTCGGCACGGGCAAGCTGGTTGAACGGAACAATCAGAAGAAAGAGCGCAGACTCACTGCCCTTATGGTTATGAGCAGCATCGAATCATTTGCCCGGACCTTGGATGAATCGGCGAAAGACTGGGACCGTATGGACAGTGTCGCCGTCTGGCTGCTCAGGCTACCGATAGACGAAGTTGCAAGGCTTGGCGACGACCCCTTTGAAGCTGCTGTCCAAGAGGTTTTCCAAGCACCTATCATCCGTCATGACAATACTGCCGAAACCATCTTCAGCAGTAACATAGACACTTGGAAGAATCTTGGGAGTTTTCGGTTCGTGGACAACGTTGGAGCCTGTTTCTCCTATATGAACTGGATCGAAGAGGAAATCAATAAGGATGCCCTCGAATATGCCGGACATCAGGAGCGGATCTTCAATCATTATTCGGATTATCCCGGCTCTTGCTTTACTGAGAAGTTGCTCAGGGATGAGCAATTACGGCGGCAGTTGCAGATGCCTAACTCGCATAAGGCGTGGCTCGCTTACTGTTCAGACAATTTGCGGCGTATGAACCGCAAGAATATGAAGTTGATAGGAATTCCCGAAGAAGAGGTGCTCGCTTTTACAGATGCCCGTGCAGAAGTTGCCGTCGAGGAGGAACCCGAGCCTGATTATTCCGTATTTATGAAGCCTCACCCGGACAAGGAATCCATCGACTCCAACCTAGACTATGCCCGGCGACTGGATAGCCTGCTGAATTATCGTTGACGCGTTGGAATTCATATTTATCGGTCTCACGGTTCTTCTGCCAGGAAGAAAAAGGTGACCTAAAGTGACCAAATCTGGGGGATGTAAAAAATCAGGCCTTGTAAAGTGTTTGTAAATCAACATTTTGCAAAGCCTGATCGGTGTCTCGGGCGGGGGTACTTTTGCTATTGATAATTAATTAGTTGGCACTTTTACAAGCTAATTTACAAGCCCTCAATTAAAGGGACAAGGAGGTCTCGTCAATCTTTAAGACAGCCTATCGGAACAACGAGTACACCATCTTCAGCCCGGCGATAGGGATACTCTCCGATGCCGGTAAGAACCATTAGGAAAGAGGGTGCTTTCATTTTAGTTGAGTCAATCTTTTCGGACAGTGTTGTGAGAGTGCCTGCCCCGGCATTGATAAGGTCTGCCCCTCCGATCTTGATTTCCACGAGCCCATATGAGCCATTCCTTAAATGAACAACGGCATCACATTCAAGGTTGTTCTTGTCACGATAATGATAGACTTTCCCGTCAAGTGCATCGGCATATACTCTCAGGTCCCTTACGGCCAGAGTTTCGAAAATCAGCCCGAAAGTCTCCATATCATTGATCAAATCCTTCGGACCCAGGCCGAGGGCGGCAGTGGCAATGGACGGATCGATGAAATACCTGGTGTCGGATGTCCTGATGGCCGTTTTGCTTCTCAGGTTAGGGTTCCATGCAGTAGAATCCTCTATTACGAAAATCTCCTTCAACGCCTTGATGTAACTGTAAACAGTGGCGTCAGACATCTGTTCATCGCCATTATTCTTGATGTCCGCGAGGATTGTGCCGACAGTTGCCTGGGAGCCTTGATTCCGTGCATAGGAGCGCATGATACGCCTGGCCAGTTCTTCATCCCGCTCCACATTATCAACTCTCTTGATATCCGTGCTGACCACGGAATCGAAGTAATCAAAGGCCTGCGCCAAGGAGGCTTTTTCCTTTTTTCGCAAAACTGCCTTGGGCCATCCTCCACGGCAAGTCAGAAAAGCGAGTCTATCAAGGTCAATGTGACTCTCGCCATCCACCGTATCCGTATTCTCAAACAAATGGCCCAAACTGACATCACCGGTAGAATCTTCAGATTCCCAAAGTGACATGGGACGAAGCTTCAGGCGAGAAATCCGCCCTGTTCCTGTGTGGTAAATCTTTTCCTCCTCAATTATATTACCGTTCTCATCTTTCTTCGGTTTAGGAGGGACAGCTGAGCCGGTAAGCATAAACTGTCCATCCTCATCCCTTCTATCCACTTCGTTTCTCACAGCATCCCAAAACTGTGGTGCAATTTGCCATTCATCGATCAATCTCGGTGTTTTACCAGCCAGCAAACGGGAGATATTTGTCCTGGCCAATGCCAAGTTCTGGCTCAGTCTATCGGGATCATCCATAGAAAGGATGCTTCCAGCCTGTTGCGATGCCAATCTTGTCTTTCCGCAGTATTTGGGACCTTCTATGAGGACAGCGCCAGAAGACTCCAACTTGTCCGAAAGTATCTGGTCTGCAACGCGTTTCTTGTATTCTTTCATTTTCTTCACAAGATATTTGCCACAAATATATCAGTTTTTAATTTGAATATCAAGTGTTTCTATTAATTTCTGATTCGACACTTGGCCGATTTTTGATTCGACAGTTGGCGGAATTCTGTTTGGGCGTTTGGCGAAAGAATCCCGAAAATAGGACGCTTTTCCAAGATTATTAGGGGTCAAAAAGGACGCTTTTCTAAGTCCGGGATGCTGGCATTTGGTTATTTGGCGTGATTTCGTTTGGTCATTTGGCGTTTTTGGGGCTGTGTCCGCACTCTGTAAAAACAATTAACAGGATTAAATAAGATTTCGTCCAGGCTTTCGACAGGGTCCGGCTGCCCGGAGAGGAGGGACGCTACAGGTCTCCATGCCGCCTCCCAAAGTCCCAGTACATCATCACGCTTCATACGGACAGCAAGTCCGGAACTCCTCACCTCCATCTCGACTGCAACCGCGTCGATATGGATAACGGCCTGAACAGCGACCACCTTATCGGTATCCGGGCCAAGACGGCCGCAGAGGAAGTCAACCGCCTACGGAACTGGAAACGCACGAAGGAAAGGTTCGAGGAGAACAAGGCCCGCATCAAAAAGGATTGCCTCGCGGTTCTGTCAGGAATGTCGGCCTTCTCCTGGGAGAAGTATACCGCTGCTCTGGAAGCCAAAGGATAAACCGTCAAACTGAAGATGGATGCTTCGGTGGCGGTCCGTGGATATACGATCCAGAGCGGGAACTCTGTCT
>CACZZF010000034.1 GCA_902785575.1 uncultured Bacteroidia bacterium
CTTGCTACAGGCCAATGTCCGTGCCGACGGTTCTTCCCGTTTCGCAAAGGAATACCGCTGGGGAGTATTCCCTTCGGTATCAGCCGGTTGGGTTATCTCTGAAGAGCCTTGGTTCAATGTCGGACCGATCAATTATCTTAAGATCAGAGGATCTCTTGGGCAGCTTGGAAACGAGCGTATCGGTTCCGAGTTCCCTTATCAGGCAGCTCTGAATTTCGGAACCGGTTTTATTCCAAACAGCTCGACAGGGGAAACGGACATCGTACAGACCGCATATCAGGCCGATTATGCTTTCAAGGATATCACATGGGAAACCACAACCACTTACGGCGCTGGTCTTGACTTGGCCATGTTCTCAAGCAGGCTGCATGCAACCTTCGACGCCTATTACAAGAAGACTGAGGACATGCTGATCGCCGTCGGTTTCCCCTCATATTTCGGCTACAATTCCCCTCAAGGCAACAATGCGGACATGTTCACAAAGGGCTGGGATCTCGACCTGTCATGGAATGACAGCATCGGAGATTTCAGGTACGGAATAAGCTTCAACATCTCAGACTATAGGTCAAGGATGGGTTATATGGCTGACAAGCAGAGCATCTCCAACAACAAACTCACAGAGGAAGGCTCCTTCTACCAGGAATGGTATGGCTACCAGAGCAAGGGGATCATCCTCAACGAGGAAGCCATGTATAATTCGGACGGAACCAAGATCGCCGTCCTTACGAACAACGACAAACCTGGAGCCCTCGCCTACGTCGACCAGGACGGTGACGGTAAGATAACGGCGAGCCAGGATCGCGTGAAGCTTGGCAATTCCCTTCCTGAATATCTGTATGGAGGATCAATCAACGCTGGTTGGAAAGGCTTTGACTTCAACTTGTCACTCCAGGGAGTAGGTCATCAGCTCAGCTATTGGTCATGGGGTGTCACGCCATTCCTCTATCAGGCATATTCCGCTCCACAGGCCCTGCTTGACAGTCATTGGAGTCCCTCCGCGTCAGATGAGCAGAATTCGAAAGCGAAGTATCCCTACCTGACTACCAACACCACCAATATTTTCGCTGGCAGTGACTTCTACCTGTTTAACGGAGCTTACATGCGAATAAAGGACATCACTCTCGGATACACTGTCCCGTCAGAGATCTCGAGAAAGATCCGCGTCAACAGATTCAGAATCTACGCTTCGATAAACGACTTGCCCGCTTTCTCAAAGTATCCGAAAGGATATGACCCCGAATGGAACAAGTACAGCGATTTCATAATGACTTCGTTTATATTCGGAACTAACATCACATTCTAAAGGCACTATGAATATGAAAAAGATATCATTAATGGCTATCGCCATTTCCTTCGTTCTCTCTTCATGCGCCAATCTTGACCTGAACCCGCTGTCCTATGGATCAAGCGAGAACTGGTATCATGACGCGACCGAGATAGAAATGTCGCTCAATGACCTGTGGAGGGCAGACTTCTTCCCTATCGATGATCTTGACTGGGATGACGACTGGATGAACAGGAACGGATCCAACGTTGTCACTCTCGGAACCATAACTTCCCAATGGTCTACGGCGTCCGGACGTTGGACCGCGCTGTATAAAGGCATAACTCGCTCACAGAAGATCATCGCGGCGCTTGAGGAGGGTTCCGCGAAAGGCCTTTCCGATGCTCTCGTGAAGCAGTACCTGGGAGAAGCTTACTTCATGCAAGGATTCGCTTACGGCGAATTGGCGACCTACTTCGGGGATGTTGTCCTGAACAAGGAGGCCATCACCCTGGATGAAGCTTATGTGGCTAAACAGTCCCCCAGAAGCGAGGTTTTCAAATACTGCTACGAATGTCTGGACAAAGCCGCCGGCTACCTCCCCGCCACAAGATCAGGACAACAGAGACCGACTTCAGGTGCAGCCCTTGGTTTCAAGGCTCGTTTTGCCCTTGTAAACCAAGACTGGCAGACCGCCGTTGCCGCCTGCGAGACGATCATGAATAGCGGAGTATATTCCTTGCACCCTAACTACAAGGATCTATTTACCGCCACTTCCTCGCCTGAACTGATGTTCTACTTCCAGGGCAACCTGACACAAAAGAAGGGCATTGGTAAGTTCACTAACGTTAAAGACCTGGTTATCCGAAAGATAGGAGGCTATTCCAACCAAGGTCCCTCATACGAGCTCTTTGTTTCTTACCCTTGCATAGACGGTCTCAGGATTGATAAGTCTCCCTTGTTCGATTCCAAGGATCCGTTCAAGAACCGCGATCCGAGAATGGCATATACCATCCAGCCATTCATGTCAAAGTATTCTGAAGACTTCGACGCTTACCAACAAGCCAGGGAGGACGGTACTTTGCCTGAAAAATTCCCGGACTATATCACTCTCGGTTATGAGTACAACAACAGTCCTTACGCCAACAGGGTCTTCGAAGTGAAGAGCGGGAATCTGGTTGTCAACACAGACTCAAAGGCTTCCAACCAGCACTCGGTCTACACGGGACTGCAATTGAGAAAATTTGTAAAAGACTCATGGGCAGACTACAATTCGTACAATTCCGTGGGTGACAACGTATATCCCTATCTGCGGTATGCTGAAATCCTCCTTTCCTACATAGAGGCTAAAAATGAGCTGGGTTCTGTCACTCAGGCTGATCTTGACAAGTCAATCAACCTTGTCAGAGCCAGAGCCTACGCTGGGACAGGGATTGACTACCCGAAGATAACCGTAGCGAGCCAAGATGAGCTGCGGCAGACCATACGCAACGAACGCAGGATCGAGCTCTGCTTCGAAGGACACCGGTACAGGGACATGCTCCGTTGGAAACTTGCTGAATACGCTTTCGCGAGACCGAAATATTACCTTCCCAGAGCCTGGTCCGGTAACGCCAATTGGAACGGTTCCGTCGAAGACTCGAACGTGTCTCTCTCTGACGAGTTCAAATCTATCCTGAAGAACTGGGATGACGGTAATTTCCCTCTCGGCGGAGATATCGTGTTCGACGAGAACGGACTCCCGGATCTTTCCAACCAGGAAGCGCATGGTTACATCACGACATTCTACGCGCGAGGTTTTGACAAAAATAAAAACTATCTTTGGCCTATACCGGCCGATGACATCCTTGTCAATCCGAGCCTGATTCAAAATCCTGGTTATTAACGATGAAACCAAACGCTTTACTTTTATTGACATTGTCGTTGTCCCTGCTCTCCTGCGGCAGGGGCAACGATGTCTGCATCTACGGCGGCAGCTCCGCATGCGTGACCGCGGCATATTCAGCCGCTCATGAAGGATCCAAAGTGGTCATTATCTGCCCGGACAAAACCATCGGAGGAATGACCACCGGCGGACTTGGACAGACCGACATCGGCAACAAGCAAGCTGTCATCGGCCTTGCCAGACAGTTCTACCGCAAGCTTGGCGCCCACTACGGCAAGCTTGAGCAGTGGCTCTTCGAGCCCCACGTGGCGGAGGAAATCCTTATGGAATACCTCGACAAACCTGGCATAAAACTGATGCAAGGGTGGTATCTCGAATCTGTCCAAAAGGACGGAAACAGAATCAAATCAATCACTTGCGTCGACCGCAAAGGCAAGTCTGTCACCATCAAGGCCGACCAGTTCATCGACTGCTCATACGAGGGTGACCTGATGGCGGCCACCGGAGTGAGCTACCGTGTCGGGAGGGAGGACAACAGCGAGTACGGGGAGACATGGAACGGGTTCGAGTTGCTTGACCAGCACCAGTTCCCCGACGGGATCGATCCTTTCGTCGAGCCAGGGAACCCCGAGAGCGGGCTGCTTTGGGGAATAAGCGACGCCCGCGAGAGGGACAAAGGCGCCGGAGACACCTGTGTCCAGGCCTACAATTACCGTATATGCCTGACAGACGATCCCGACAACATGATCCCTATCGGAAAACCGGAGCGCTACGACCCCTCCAAGTACGAACTGCTCGTCAGGGTCTTCGAGGCCGATCCCAACCCACAGCTCTGGAACTACTTCATCTGGAGCCGGATGCCTGGACACAAGACCGACATCAACAATAAAGGGCCGTTCTCCACGGACATGATAGGAATGAACCATTCCTACCCGGAAGCGTCGTGGGATGAGCGTGACAAGATACTCCAGGACCACCTTGACTACACCCTTGGGCTCCTCTACTTCTACCAGACCGATCCGAGGGTACCGGCCAACATCCAGAATGAGGTGCGCCGCTGGGGACTACCGAAGGACGAATATGTGAACAACGGCCATTGGAGCCCGCAGATATATGTCCGTGAGGCGAGAAGACTCGTCGGTGAATATGTCGCCACTCAGGCGGACTGCGAAGGGAAGACGACGATCACCGATGGGATCGGCTATGCGGCCTATGGTATGGATTCTCATAACTGCCAGAGGATTGTTGTCGAGAGGGACGGCAAACTGATGGTCAAGAACGAGGGGGATGTCCAGAAAGGAGTCAGCCACCCTTATCCTGTCTCCTACCGCAGTCTCACTCCCAAGCGTGAGGAGTGCGTCAACCTGCTGGTGCCGGTCTGCCTTTCCGCGTCACACATCGCTTATGGATCCATCAGGATGGAACCTGTTTTCATGGGCATGGGTCAGGCGGCTGGACTCGCGGCGGCTTTCGCCGGGAAGGGTGATGTCCAGACTGTTGATGTCAGCAGGATCCAGCGGATTCTCAAGGAGGATCCCTACCTCGACGGCAGCGAACCGGAGATTCTCATTGACGAGGATTCTGAATACATAGTCGGGAAGGACAACTGGAAAGTCGTCTGGGGGAGCGGATCTTATGGGAAAAGCTATCTCAAGTTCGAAGGTGAGCCTGGGGACAATCATCTTGAATATACCATTCCTTCGGACCTTGAAGGAGAATACGAGTTCTACGCCTTCCAGCAAGGTGACGGCTGCAAGAACACCGTCTTTGAAATCACGGTCGGAGAGGATGTCAAGGCAGTTCCTTTCGACAGGGCAAGCCTGCTCGTGGAGGGTCAGACAAGGGGTGAATGGGTCAACCTCGGAAGCGTCAGCCTGAAAAAGGGCCTCGGAGGAAAGATCCGCTTCCTGTCTGACGATCCGGACATCCACGCCGACGGAGTGCTCGTCATCCCCCGGAGTTAACCCTGTCGCAGAAATACTTATAAATCAATATAATGAATAAACGACCGGCACCTTATTCGGTACCGGTTGTTTTCGTTATTAAAAAAAGATTTTCGCAGCAGTAACCTAATGATAAGATTATGGGAAACGATCAAAAAACTGGAGCCGTAGCCTCGAGAGGGGCTGCGGCTCGTTATGCCAATATCCTCCTGGACTATTGGTTCAAGCGGTCTTTTAGGACGGAATCCGGTAAGAGACTAATGATCCTTACCTTAAGGGAGATACTGCCCTATGTAGATATCCAGGATATCACCTATGGCAACAAAGAGCATCCAAACCCCTTCCCAGATAACCACGGAGTGATCTTCGACATTGAGTGTGTGTCATCCGACAATTCAAGGTTCATCGTGGAAGTTCAACTCGCCCGTCAATCATGGTTCAAGGAGAGAGTTCTCTTTTACTCTTCCTTTGCCATCCAAAAACAGATCCTTCGAGGTGAAGACACATATGAGTTCAAGCCTGTGTATTTCATCGCTCTAATGGATTTCGAGCTTCACGCTGAGGAAGACAATAGATTTGTCTTCAGGTATGGCCTCACGGACCTCGAGACAGGAGAGTTAATGACAGACAGGATCAGCTACACCTTTCTGGAGTTGCCAAAGGTCAAATCAATAGCCAACGATTCAACCAATCTTGAGAAACTCTGTTATGCTCTCCACAATATGACTGCGATGAAATCCCGACCGCCGCAGATGCAAGCCGAGATCTTCGAACTATTGTTTAATTCCGCTGAAATAGCTAAATTCACACCCGAAGAGAAAATCAAATATGAATATGATATGACTACAGAGAGAGACATACGCAACCAGATTGCCTATGGACGTGAAGAAGGCAGGGCGGAAGGTAGAGCGAAAGGCAGGGCGGAAGGTAGAGCGGAAGCAATAAGACTTGTCACAAAGGCTCTGAAGGATAAAGGCTTTTCAGATGAAGACATTGCCTCTATTCTGGCTGACGCATAAAAGATTATCAATAAGTTGCATGAAATCCCCCGGCGTTCCTCGACCGGGGGATTTCGCATAAGTAATTGACTGTCAAAAGTGATTCGTCTCCGCCAAACTTGTTTCTTTCACGAGAAATGACTATCTTGACTTGTCAAGGATTATTTATTATGGACAGACGAGATTTCATTAAGAGCTCGGCGCTGGCGACGGCGGCGCTGATGCTGGACTGGGAAGAGGCTTTCGCCTTGGGAGCCAAGGCTCCCGAAGCCGGCAAGGCATGGAAAGGCTGGAAGAAAGGCCATTTCCAGGTGCATTTCATCTACACCGGAGTCGGAGAATCCATGTTTATGATATTCCCAGACGGGACAACCATGCTGCTCGACTGCGGAGACCACAACGCCATCGGACGCGGCAAGTTGGCTGTGCCGGTGCTTCCCTCCCCTGACAGGCATTCCGGGGAATGGATAGCGAGATATGTCCAAAGAGTCAATCCTAAGGGTAATAAGGTTGACTATATGATGCTTTCCCATTATCATAACGACCACGGGGGTTCCACCTCATTCAATGCGGGAGTTGTGAAAAGGGATGGTAAAGATTATCCTCTCAGCGGGTTCTCCCAAGCGGCGGAGTGGCTTTCATTCGGCAAAGCGTTTGACCGTTGCTGGCCGGGATATGATGACCCGATTCCGCTGATCGACAAATCCGCTGACTGCGTCGCGCATATGAAGATGTTCTATGAATATATGTCCAAGAACAGGGGTCTTCAGATTGAGAAGTTCAAGGTTGGAGCAATCGACCAAATCAAGATGCTGCGATCGCCGGAAAAGTATCCTGGCTTCTCTGTCAGGAACATTTGCGCTAACGGAAGGATAGCCGACAAGGACGGAAGAATCATAGACCTCTATGCGGAGCGAAAGAAAGATAATCCACAGTATCTCAACGAGAACGGCATGAGCCTAGGAATGATCATTTCTTACGGCCCCTTCAAGTTTTTCACAGCCGGAGACTTCTCTGACAGCTGGAAGTTGCCGGATGGGACGGTCCATGAGATAGAGGATGATATCGCTGAAGTGTGCGAGAAAGTGAACGTGGCGAAGATCAACCACCATGGTCACTATTCCATGACCCGGAAGCTGCTGGAGACGCTTCAGGCGAGGGTCTACGTCAGCTGCGTTTGGGATCAGCTCCACAACGTGGCCCCGGTGATGGAAAGGATTGCCGACAAGACCATCTACCCGGGAGACAGAATCGTCTGCCCTGGAGTATTCCCGAAAGAAAGACGTGAGGAGGATGCCGGCAAGGAATGGCTGGACATCATCCACAAGGACTCTTTCGACGGAGGACATATCGTCCTGGACGTTCCTAAAGGCGGCAAGGACTATTCCATCACCTACCTCACCGCCGCGGATGAGTCCATGAAAGTTTTGAGTGTCATGAACTTCCGATCATGAGGACCAACTAATTTCTCCTGCTGACTATTTCTTTGTCCCTGCTGTCTTGCGAGAGGGGCACTGATGTCTGCATCTATGGTGGTAGCTCAGCGTGCGTGACCGCCGCATATTCGGCCGCTCACGAAGGCTGCAAGGTTGTGATTATATGTCCGGACAAAACCATCGGTGGCATGACAACCGGAGGACTGGGACAGACCGACATCGGGAACAAGCAGGCCGTTATCGGCGTCGCGAGGCAATTCTATCGCAAGTTGGGCACTCATTACGGCAAGCTGGAGCAATGGCTCTTTGAGCCTCATGTGGCCGAGGAGATTCTCATGGAATATCTCGACACACCAGAAATCAAACTCATGCAGGGCTGGTATCCGGACTCCGTAGAGAAAGACGGAAACAGAATAAAATCAATTACTTGCACTGACAGAAACAGCAATACCACACATCAAAGCCAAACAGTTCATCGATTGTTCTTACGAGGGTGACTTGATGGCCGCGGCTGGAGTGAGCTACCGAGTCGGGCGTGAGGACAACGGCGAATATGGGGAAACCTGGAACGGGTTCGAACTCCTAGACTTGCATCAGTTCCCGGACGGGATTGATCCATTTGTCGAGCCTGGCAACCCTGAAAGCAAACTGCTCTGGGGGATTAGTGATGCCAAAGAGAAAGAGAAAGGCACCGGTGACAACCGCGTCCAGGCATACAATTACAGGATTTGCCTTACAGACCAGCCGGACAACATGATACCTATCGGAAAGCCGGAGAGATATGACCCCGAAAAGGGAAGAGTGTGTCAATCTGCTGGTTCCTGTGTGCCTCTCCGCATCCCACATCGCCTACGGTTCCATTAGGATGGAACCCGTGTTTATGGGCATGGGGCAAGTGGCTGGTCTCGCGGCGGCAATGGCTCTTATGGAAGGTCTTATCTCAAATACAATGGCAACCCTATTGATAACCACTTGAGATACAACATACCCGCCAATCTCGATGGTGAGTACGAAGTCTATGCTTTCCAGCAAGGGAACGGCTGCAAGGAAACCGTATTCGAAATCACATTAGGGGACAATGTCAAGACTGTTTCTTTTGACAGAGCCAGTCTCATCGTCGAAGGCCAGACACAAGGAGAATGGGTGAGCCTTGGTACACACACCTTGAGCAAAGGAATTGGGGGGCAGATCCGCTTTATTTCTGAAGAGCCTGACCTTCATGCGGATGCGGTCTTGTTTGTCAAGAAATAGCAAATGCTTCTTTTATAAACTAGTTTTCTAGATTTTTATTATATTTGTTCTCGAAGAAAAGAGGGGAAAGACTATTCAAGACAATCACTTTAATACATAAAACCATGAAAACGCCTATTACTAAGACCCTCATGGCCATCGCTTTGGTGGCCATGGCCACATTCTTTGCCGGTTGCGGCCCTGACGAGCCCGACAATCCGACTCCTCCCACTCCGACTACTGTAGCAGTCACGGGAGTAAGCCTCAACAAGAGTTCCATGACCCTCACTGAGGGTGGGAGCGAGACCCTCACCGCCACGGTGGCCCCTTCAAACGCCACCAACACGGGTGTCAGCTGGTCATCTTCCAACACCGGAGTCGCCACAGTAAACGGCGGACAGGTCACCGCTGTGAAAGCCGGAACGGCCACCATCACCGTGACGACGGCTGACGGCAACAAGACC
>CACZZF010000035.1 GCA_902785575.1 uncultured Bacteroidia bacterium
ACGTAGAAGTGGATGTTGCGCTTCTCAAAGTAAGGGGTGATGGTTTCCCAGATGCGGATCTCCGGATGCAACGCCTCCACGGCCTTCCATGCCGCCTGGCCGATGCCTTTGCTGTGGCACTCCGGTAGGACGTACAGCAGTTCCAGCTCGCCTTTCGCCGCTTCCTTGTCGATTTGAAGCACAACGCCGCCGACCTTCTGCCCGTCCAGGACAATCCGGTAGGTCTCGGCGTTCTCGCCGTCGATGGAACGCTCGATGGTCTTGCGGGAAATCACTTCCTCGCCTTCTTCGCAACGCTCGTCCCGCATCCCGAACTCTTGCTGGGCGCCATACTTGAACGCCCACTGGTTGTCCAGGATGAACTGCTCCCGGTCGTCGGGCTGCAAGGGAATCAACTTGACGTTCGTTTGTTCCAAATCCATATTATTGGCACCGATAAATCTGAATATAGTTATTTCCTAATGAACGTTTTATCCGTTGCCGGCACATCTTCCTCGGCTCTATAGTAGCGTTCGGCCGACATATGCAGGTCATACTTCTCCCTGAGCGCCGCAATGGTCTGCATCATTGGAGTAGCGTGATGAGCGTCGATAGCTTCCTGGTTTGCCCAACTGTCGATCAAAAGAACCGTCTCCGGATCTTCGGCCGAGAAGAAATAGTCATACCGCAGGTTGCCTTCTTCCGCCCGGATGGCTTCGGCCGTCCCGCTGCTTTCCATCTCTTCCACAAACTTACGGGCATTACCATCTACGCCAGTATAATACAGGTTCATCGTGATGGATTCCGTTTGTTTGACAGAACTGGTTTTCGTGTTGTTTCCACAACTCATAACGGCGACTACTGCTAATAAAAAGATGGTTATTCGTTCCATGCAAAGCTCGATTTCTCGAATACAAAGGTAAGCATTTCCGGCCACTTGGAGGGCTCGTTGGAACTCTTGGATAAACTTGAAGGGATGAAGTTCTCCGTTCAACTTGACAATCAATCTGTAGAGGCGGTCAAAAGTATTGATTACGAATTCTTTGCAAACGAGAAGAAGTTCATCGTAATTCTAATAGTTCTCCTTGTAGTGCCGGATTAGCTTTCGGCATTGTGAAAGAGGATGATCTGGAAACCGCGTGGTAGCTTTATGTCCACGAAGGTTTTATCATTCTTTTTCTTTACATTTGCGGAACCACTTATGCAGCGTTTCTATTATAGCGAGTCAATAGCCGAGTTTCTTGCTCGGCCGGCGGAGTCTATACTGGGCTGCATGGATCAGGTGAACGAGTTCGACTTGACGATGGATCAGCGCGGGGCGTGGTTAGAGGAGTATGAAATCATGAAACACGTGCTGTCCGAATTGAAGGAGGACGGTCAAATACTGTTCGAATACACCATCCCACGTTTGGGCAAACGAGTCGATGTGGTCCTCCTCATGAAGGGCGTTGTCTTTGCCATTGAATTCAAGGTCGGGGCCGATGCGTTTCTTGTCAATGACAAGGAGCAAGTTTGGGATTATGCGTTGGATCTGAAGAACTTCCACGAGGAGAGTCGGGATCGAATCATCGTTCCGATTCTGGTTGCTACTGAGGCCCCGAATAAGGATTGTTCTCTTGGGCAAGCGATCTTCAGCTACTACGACGACCAGGTTTACTATCCGCTTTTCAGCAATGCGGATACGCTGTTACCCATCCTCAAAAGAATTCTAGAAGAGGTCCCTCCTCAGCCGGAATTGGATGCTCACGAATGGACGTTCAGCCGATATAGTCCGACGCCCACAATCATCCAGGCGGCGTCCGCGCTATACATGAATCATAGCGTAGAGGACATCACCAAGCATGAGGCCGATAAGGCTGGAATTGATAGCTGCACGGCCTTCATTCTGGATATTATCAAGCAATCCAAGGAGAACCATCAGAAGAGCATTTGCTTCGTGACAGGAGTTCCCGGCGCAGGAAAAACGCTCGTAGGTTTGAACGTTGCGATTCAGCAGGAAGAAGGCGACCTTGCGGTCTATCTGTCCGGAAACGGTCCGCTTGTGAAAGTGCTTACTGAGGCCTTGGCCCGCGACAAAGTCCAGAAGGAGAGAGATCGCGGACATCGTTGCACAAAGACTGAGGCTGAACGCCAGGTAAGCCGGTTCATCCAGATTATTCACCGCTACCGGGATAACATGCTCGGGAAGCTGAAAGTTCCCATTCTTGATAGCAAGATCGAGCTGGATCCAAAAAAGATATCCAAGGCGGCAGGGAAGAGCGCTGCGGAAGTGGAAAACGTGGCGATCTTCGACGAAGCCCAGCGTATGTGGGACATGCGTCATTTGAGTGCTTGGCTTGCCCGGAAGAAAGGCCTGAGCGATTTCCCGATGTCAGAAGGGGAGTTCCTGATCTGGTCTTTGGACCAGCATAAAGACTGGGCGACTATCGTCTGTCTTGTGGGTGGAGGACAAGAAATCAATTCGGGCGAAGGCGGTATTGGTTTGTGGATTGATGCACTGAATCAGCAGTTCCCGGACTGGCAGATTTATATCTCTAACCAATTGACAGAGAAGGAATACGCCGAAGGAAATGTCAGCGCCCTTTTGGCCGAGAATCCGAACGTTCACATGCGTCCAGACCTTCATTTGGCGGTATCTCAGCGTTCATTTCGCGCGGAGACGCTATCCCTGTTTGTCCATCAATTTCTGGATTTAGATATTGCCGCAGCCCGCGCGACACTTGCTGATATTCAAGACCGCTATCCCATAGTCTTGACTCGGGATCTTGCCAAGGCTAAGGCATGGCTCCGTTCTCATGCTCGAGGCTCTGAGCGATACGGAATGCTGGTATCTTCTAAGGCTTTCCGCTTGAAACCCTTGGCGATTGATATCCGTTCCCAAGCCGATATTGTTCCCTGGTTCCTCAATCCAATCACTGACATTCGCTCCTCCCTTTTCCTCGAGGATGTTGCTACCGAATTCGATATTCAAGGCTTGGAATTGGATTGGACTTGCCTAGTTTGGGATGGCGACTTCCGCTACGATCCGAACCGCCATTGCTGGCAGCACTTCAACTTCCGTTCCGACCGCTGGCAAAATATCAATATTGCCGAAGGCCGTGCCTACCAGCTTAACGCCTACCGTGTCCTCCTCACTCGCGCTCGCCAAGGCATGGTCATCTGCGTCCCCGAAGGTAATCCGGAAGACGCTACAAGATTACCAGAGTTTTATGATGGGACGTATGAGTTGTTTAAGGAGTTGAAGATTGAGGAGATATAGAGCACATCAGAAAGACCAATTTGAATTAGATTAAGACAGTTGGAAGCGGTGCGCAATAACCCTCTTGTTCATATGTGCTTTGCAGCCGATGAAGAAGATACGGAACGGCATCCTCGTAACAACAGTATGGATTTTCAACGGCAGAGAAGTAAGACCGCAATATTATAATACGGAGGGCTGACGTAGCAATCGTCAGCCCAGAGATTAGCGAATCCGTAGAATCGCTGATGCAAAGGTAATACATTTTCCCGATTCTGCAAACAATTTGCGACACGGATTCCCGGTCGGGGCCGGGAATGACGGGGGAGGCTTATCCAATCAATTTCAGGTGCTTACAACTTGTAAGCAGTTTACCGGTCCTTCCTTTTTGAGGATTTGCCCCTGGTCATTTGGAGCAGTTATGGTGCATTTTTAATCAGGCGCCGGGGGCGTTGTCTCGGAAGGCTTCCCGCGTCATGACGCCGGTGAACTGAGGGACGTTGAAACGCTGTATGAATGCGTCGCACTTGCATAAGAGCTCGAAAGTACCCTATCGTGACGGCCGGGTCACTTTGCGCAGGAATCTCCAGAATGTTTACCAAGATCGGAGTAATTTTGAATCGAGGCCAAAAATAATTACCTTTATTTCCGCTATGAAGTACATTCTTCGCATCACGGATCCTAACGTCTATATCTTGACACACATAAACAACTGATATGAAAATCGAAGAGGGATACATGCCCTTTCTGGGCTACAAGACGTACTACCGGATTGTAGGAACGGCTTCCAAGGACAAGATGCCGCTGCTGCTTTTACACGGTGGGCCCGGCAGCACCCACAATTATTTTGAAGTACTCGACCGCGTGGCGGAGGAAACGGGGCGCCAGGTGATCTCCTACGACCAGATCGGATGCGGCAATTCCTTCGTGGACGGGCATCCGGAACTGTGGACACAGGATACGTGGATGAACGAACTCATCGCCCTGCGGGAGTACCTGCATCTCGACCGGCTCCACATCCTGGGGCAGTCCTGGGGCGGCATGCTCATCATCGCCTACCTCATCGAGAAGAAACCCCACGGCATCTGCTCGGCCATCATTTCCAGCGGCCACGCCTCCTCCAGCCTCTGGGCCAGCGAACAGCACCGGATGATCGGCCTGATGCCTGAAGAGGACCAGGAGGCCATCCGCCACGCCGAGCAGACGGGCAATTTTGACGACCCCGCCTACCTCCGCGCGAATGACCGGTTCATGACCCTGCACTGCGCCAGCACGGACGAAAACAGCCCCGAATGCCTGACCCGCCCCAAGCGTTTCGGCTATGAAGCGTATCTTTACGGCTGGGGGCCGAACGAATATGTGCCCACCGGCAGCCTCGGAGATTTTGAATACATCGACCGCCTGGGCGAGATTCACTGCCCTTGCCTGCTCTTCAGCGGCACAGAGGACCTGTGCACACCTGCGGTCGCCCGCTCCATGTACGAGGGAATCCCCGACAGCCGCTGGGAACTGATGGAAGGCGCCCGCCATATGTGCTTCGTGGACCGCCACGAAGACTACTGCCGCATCCTGGAATCCTGGCTGGAAGAACACGATCCGACAGATTCTTTCCACTGATACTCTCCCTCTTGTCACACATTGGTGCAGCTTTGGTGCATTTTTACTTCGGACAGACATCAATTCCGCGCCTGGCGAAATGCTTTGATAAATAGGTGTTTACTTACGTCTGTAGTAATATACAGGCGTATCCCGTTTCGCATAATCGTGAAGCCCATAGCCTGCAACTGTTGCAGAGGCCCTTTGGGCGCCGATATCATCCAGCATATTGCCGATGTGCTCCAATTCAAAACCCACGAACTCTATCTGTTCGACAGGGATTCTCTTGAGCCTTTTGATCACCTTCTTCATTTGTTTTTCCGGGATAGTAAGGGCCGTCGAATCTTGAAAGCGGATGACATAAGGACACAGATAAGGGCCTTCTCCATAAACAGCCTTCTCCACGGTCGATCTGGGTTTCCTATATTGCGTATAAACTGTGATATACTCGACTTGCTGCGGGATGTCCCTGATGATGTTTGCGGGTTCGGCACAAATGGCGCGGACCACGACCCTGTCGAGGAAGTCCCTGTTCAGGGCGGTTATATTGTTGCTGCCGTTCTCTATGACGGTAGTGTGAGTCCGTCAGGATTGACTATCGTTGTGCTGCTACCGGTCTGTATGCCAGTTGAGTGAGTCCCGTCAGGATTGACGATAACAGTATGCTGTGCATATGCGGACAGACTCATAAAACACAGAAGACATAGAAGTATGCGTTTCATAGTAGAAGATCGAAATCAAACAATTTACGTCTATCAATGCAAAAAAAGTGCCCCCTCGACCTATCAAGATGACCTTGAAAGAAGTCCACGAAAAGGCGCCGTTGAGTTGAACTTGCCGTCCGGTACGTTGAATGGAAGTTATTGACAGATAGATGGTTGCGAGAAGTTGACCGGTCAATTTGGAGCGGACATAAATGCGTAATTTGTTGTATGTCAATAACTTGTGTTCGACGGGACAAATGGTCGAACAGGCCCTGAAATCCGATATCGCCATCACGGACAAGACCGGGAAGAAGATGATGGAAACAAACTTCTGATGATATGACAAAGATGAGTTGAAAGGGAAATGGCTCCAATGCTGTTTCCCTTTTTCTATACTATTGGGAGAATTACTATCTTTGCTCCCAATTTGATTGCATATGAACCCTATCATCATATTGTTTGGATTGTCATTGATGTTTTTGGTGTTTGGCATTTTGAGTTGGCGGATGCCTGAAAAGAGGTGGGTGAATTGGTTAAAGGCCGACAGAAACATGCTTGGTATTGACTACTCCAAGTACAACCAAAAAAAGATAAGGTCTGCCAATACAACCCTTCTTCTCTTTGAGGCTGTCTGTCTTTTCCTAATTGGCCTGACCATTGGGAAACATCCTGTTCTGACTAAAGCTCTTTGTGTGGGAATTGTGGGAGCACCTATTGTCTATTGGTTTGTGCTCTTGGTGTTCTGCAAGAAGAGTAAATACAGGAAGAAATAGGGTCTTGTCACACTTTGGTGCAACTTTGGTGCATTTTTTAGGACCCCAAAAACAAGAAAAACCCCCTCTGAATGTGTTCAGAAGGGGTTTGTGGCGGACCCGGATCAGTCATTGACCCGTCCTGTTTTTTGTTTACAGTTTTTAGTCTGTCTGCTCTTTCACGGTTTCAACAATTAACGGACTTAAATATAGTATTTTTTTAATCTCCGCGCACCTGTGCCCTGCCTTCATTCCTGGCGCAGGTATAGGGTGTTGATGGTGCGGGTATAATCATGATACATGCCGAAAACAGGCGGAAGGAGGTCACATGATGGACATTTTGAAAATTTTTTATAAATTTGCGGCCCCAAAACTATAACAGAGAATTGATTATGAAGAGAACGATTGTCAATTTGCTTGTATGTGCGCTGAGCGCACTCGTAATAATGTCCTGTGAGAAAGAGACTCCGGTCCGTCCCCAACGCGCTCTGGACCATTATATTGAGTTGGATTTCTTTTCCCGTTACCCGGGTGTCTCCCTTACCGATTTTTCGGAATACGAAGATTCGAAAGATGGGAAGACCGTTACAGACATCCATTTCGTTGACGGGAACGGCATACAGGGTTTTTCCGTCTACAAAAACGGAATGTGGATGATTACCGAGAAGAACTATGATGTCGAGGATTTCCTCTATGCCATTCCGAGGAAGGTTGCCAGGACCTATATCGGTACGGGCATCGAGAACGAGGTCTACCACCGGGGCAGCGATTGGTATTATGTCCATGAAATTGCGCGGCGCGGGATTGCCAAGAAACAGTATGAGTTCCTTTGCACCGCTCCGTTCGATGACGGATATGATACGGCGGAGAACTTGGTTTACGATATCATCATTGACGAGGACGGTACCTTGCTGACTTGTGCCCATGATGTCTTCAACCCTTCCATCTGGTGGTATGATATCACGACTTCCATGGATGCCGTACGGAACAAGTATCCGGGCGCTACCATTCTCGGTGCAGTGAACGATGCCGGCAACAATGTCCTTTTCGTCCGGGATGAAGGGATCGTGAAGACCGTGACGACCAAAAACCGTGGAGATGGCTTCGTGTGGACCTCGACGAGCTATCCGCTCGATATCAATACGCCGCTTCCGGAATCCGTCATGGCCGATAAGGAAAGATATGCTGAAAAGCATCCTGACAAGCCGTTCTATGCCCTCTCTGCCGTCGATCTTCCGGAAGGACATTTCTATGGACTAACCTTCGGCTCGGAACTGAACTGGACCATGTTCTATTCGAAAGCGGAATAAACAAGAGAATCCTTGATCCACAACGCAGGACCCCCTGACTGGAGGTCCTGTTTTTTTTCCGTTGTTCGATTATCGACCCGATTCCGAAAGACTTGAACAGAAAACCGCAGCCCAAAGTGCATCCATGTGCACAAGCGAGACATGAACATTGCTTCATTGACGATGCCTGACAAATGCGCCTTAAGCTCCTGTGGTCCCTTTTTTCTAAACTAATTGGAAGATAATCACTATCTTTGGTATTGAAATCAAGAGTATCCTTGCCATGGAAAAGAATAAAGGCATCAAAACATTCAGGGTTATCTGTGAATAGAACAGTGGGTATTCTGAACCTCCTTGCCTTAATTGGCCTTGCTTATTCTACCGTCAAGATGCAGAACAAGGAACAATAGATTATGATTGGGTATGGAAAAGTTGAAAACTCACAAACTCCTTTTCTGGTGTTCTCTGGTTTTGATGGTGGCTTTTGGTATCATCTTGATTCATGATTATACCACCAAGACCTCTCTTGACCCTTTAACCGGGCGGCTGGGTTTGGCTGCCATGGCTCTTACTGCTGCATCCCAGTATAAAATAATTAAAGACACCAAAAAGCACAAATAACCTCTCCATAGAACCTACCCAAATAGGATCTTGTCACACTTTGGTGCATTTTGGGTGCATTTTTTGGGACCCCAAAAACAAGAAAAACCCCCTCTGAGAGTGTTCAGAAGGGGTTTTGCCAAAATTGTGGCGGAGAGGACGAGAATCGTAAACCAAGTACAACACCCTTCGTAAACCCTTGCAGGAGTGCTTTCTATTGCGTATCTTTGCAAACGGGTTCGCTCACCTTTGAGCGTTTTTGGGCCATTTTTGGGCCACGATTTTTAACAAGGAGACGCCATGAAGATCAAGAGAAATGTCAGTTTCAAACTGAGGGCTTACGGAAAGAATAACGACCTTTTCC
>CACZZF010000036.1:0-13192 GCA_902785575.1 uncultured Bacteroidia bacterium
AAGCAGTTTGATTATTTAACAGATTTATGGAATGGATTAATAGAATTAATAAATGGAGACTATTATTCTAAAGAAAAATTAAATTTTAAAATAATGGATTTATGTTTAAAAAAATATGAAGAAATATATTCGTATTTAATAGACCAACAAAAATAAAATACGGAATTGATTTTAATAATTTTGTAAAATTAAAAAAATTATATTTTACAAAAAGAAAGGATGAAAAACACTATGAAATCTAATATTAATGAAAAAATAAAACCAAAACAGGAGGTTGTGCAAACTCAAAACACTGCTACAAACCAAAACCAACAGCTTGAAAAATTAGAATATGACAATGAACAGCTTTTTCTAAAAATAAAAGAATTGTTAAATGCTCAATATAAACAAATGAAAAATAATAGTAATTTAAAAAATATTTTAGAGCAACTTTCAATTAAAAGAGCAGCTTACTTAGCTTACAAAGAAAAAAACAATGAAGTTAATTTAGCATCTAAAGAAAATGCGATGTTAAAAGAATTATTAGATGATTTAAATTTCTTTAATTACACAATTGAAAAACCATTTCACATTTTAGCGGAAGATTATGAATTAAACATTTCTTATCAAGAACAAGATGCCGTTTTGACTTGTTTCAACGGCGAGGAGGTAGTGTTGTCGTCAATCCTCGGAGAGGATGCATTGATCTTTGAGAGCATCGTTTCACAAACAAAACAGTTTGCCGACTTTAATGAGTCTTCTGTTAATACAGTCCGTTTCATGACTACTCTTTGGCCGGACGGAACAGCTAGAGTCATCGCCACATGGTTTAAAGTCGGACGGGCAGGAAAATGTGTGGACAATGCCGGGAGCGGAGGAAATGTTGATGCCGGCGTTGATTCAGAAACAGGGAAAATCTATAATGTTGTCCAATTTGACGGATGGAGAAGAACAAAGGCTATCGACCGACATCCGGATAGCGGCAGTCTGCTCAACGGTGTTGTAATAGAACATTGGGATGCAATCAAGGCGGAGGTGATCAAATTCCAGCAGGCTTTTCCCTATTGCAAGGCGGCAGGTTGGGATATTGCCATTACGGATGAAGGCCCTGTTATCATCGAGGTTAATGACTTTTGGGATCGTACCGGGCAGTTCTTTATCAAGAAAGGGTGGAGAAAGGAAATCAGGGACTGCTATCTTGCATGGAAAGAAACAGGGAAAAACTATTCTACTGGGGAATTGAGATTGCCGCTCTCGGATAAAAAGCTTATTCGGCTTTTTTCCAAATATTGATTATCTTAAATTGATTGTAGATGAGGAATAAGAGATCAATAAAACCGTTCATTTCAAGTATTATCCGTATTCCTTTGTTCGGGATTATCGTTTTGTCTCTGCTATCAGCTTGCCTTGTCAAGGACCCCGTCGAACATCCAGAAGAAGGTACTCCTATTGATATCGTATTGAAACTCAACAAGAATGTTGATGGGCTCAGGAATCTGGCGTCTGCTTGCATGGCTGAGGATAGTATCGCGGTTTTCAGTATTGAGTACAATGCAGATGAGAGTGTCTGTTATTTGCTGGGGATGAAAGAAGGTGATAGTATTGAGTTGTATAGTGAGATAATCTCGGATTTGGTAAGGGTTCCGGAGCTTTCGATGGAAGAAGAGGATGATGTTTTTTTCTGGACCGTTGATGGCATCCCGCTACTTGATTCCGAAGGGGACAATGTAGTTGTGACAGACTTGAACAAACCGGTCTCTTTCCTTCTCCAAGATAAATCAATTTATTGTAAAGTCAATGATTCAATAGTGGGAGAGTATCCGTTTACGAAAGCTGATTATCAATCCAAGGATGTCTCTTTTGAATACGACATGGATAAACAAGGTTTTATTCTAAGTTTATCTTCTGGATATAGGACAATTATTCCTACGATAAAGGATTATTCCATACTCAGCCAAGATGTGCAGAATAAGTCGTTTTATAAGGATGTCTTTTTGGACGCGGGGGTAGCACTTACTTCTCGTCGTTCTTTGGCTGCGTCCGAGTATCTTGGGCTTTCATTGGAAGGTATTTGTTTCAGTAGTTGGAGTCCTGATTCGAAGGATGCGACTTTGCAGAAAGCAATCATTTCTGGAGACAATAATGACATTAACGGTCGATTGCTGTTTCCAGATGGTCAGCCCCGTTATAAGTTGCTTTTTGTGAATGGCGGGCTTTCTTCTGATCATGGACAATCTTTAGGCGAAAAAGGATTGGAAAGAATGCGCTCTTTCGTAAATAATGGAGGGTGTTACGTCGGAACGTGTGCGGGCGCTTTTTTGGCTGCAAATGGGTATAATGGAAAAAAGAGCTATCCTTATTACCTATCCATATGGCCGGGAATGATGAAGTATACATATTTGAAGAATTCCCAAACGGGAATGATTATAGAATCAAATAGCCCCCTTCTAAAGTATTATGATTTCGGTGGCGATCATTATGTTGACAGTATTCGGCATAATGAAGGTGGGTATCCAGTTGATTTCCCTTTATTCACCGAGATATTGGCTCGGTACGATTTTCCTCAGCAGGGTTCTATCCATCGAAAACCCAGCATATGGGCATATAAACGATCTCCTCAATCCGGACGAATTGTCATGGAGGGCTCTCATCCAGAAGAGGTCCTTGATGGGGAACGGAGAGACCTTACTGCCGCAATGATGCTCTATGCGATGGATGGTATTGGGACAGTCTCTTTGAAGGGGTGTTTGATAAACGGCAGGATTCGGAAGATGGATAAGAAAACGGAAGACAATAACCCGGACTATACCCAAATCGGTGACCTTCAAACCCATCATTTTGCGACTTATATTCCCTCTGGAGCAAAAAATATACGGGTTGAGGTTAGTAGCGACAGTAGTTGTGATTTTTCCTTGATGATGAATCAGGGATCCTATGCTTTTTCAGATAATGCCGAGTTTTGTTCTACTGATACAGGGGCGACACAGCATCTCTTCTTCCCTTCCCTTAAAGAAGGATTTTGGTTCATTGGAGTGAAGTGTTTAACAACGGTAACTGTTGTAGAAACCGAATATGGCCAGGCTTATAGCGGTCATACAGAGGTATTAAATGGAATTCCGTATAGCATATCAATCTTTTGGGATTGACTCTCGATTATTTGCCTATGTGTAAACATGTTTTTTCTCGTAATTATGCTTATGAAACAGTTCCTTCAGAGTAATCGCTTCCTCGCTCTTTTATATCGTGTTTTCGTTTTTCATCGTAAAAAGAAAGAAGTTGTTGGAGAATGTCAATCGCTCTACCAGGATAAGAATGATGGAGAGAAGGATCGAATAGCGAAAGACATGATGTATTGGTATCTCAGAAGAGGTATTTCTCCCAAACAGTATTGGGAACAGCGTTTTGATTGCCTTTCAAAAGATGCTAAGTTGAGCATGTTACCACAAAGAGAACTTGCTCTTTTTGATAAGCAGTATAATCCTAAGAAAGATATCCATATTATCGGAAACAAGTACGAGTGCTATGAAAGGCTTAAAGAATACTATGGCCGAGAGTGTATACTGGTCAATGATAAAGCACGAAAAGATGAGTTTGAATCTTTTGTAAACACACAAAAAAGAATCATCATCAAGCCATTGTATAATGACAGTGGCAAAGGGGTAAGGCTCTATAATTATGGAGATGAACTTCCGAGCTATCCTTTTATTGCTGAGGAGTTGATCCGGCAAAGCAATGAATTGGCACGTTTTCATCCTCAGTCTGTTAATACGCTCCGTCTTAACACTATTCGGTGCAAAGATTCCGTTGAAGTAGTGTGGGCAATATTACGATACGGAAGGAATAATAACATAGTAGACAACGCTCATTTTGGTGGATTGTTCTCGGTTATTGACGATAATGGTGTCGCTATTGCAGCAGGTGATGTCCATCGACATACCTATGTGACTCATCCCGATACCGGAGTTGCTCTTACGGGATTTAAAGTGCCAGATTGGGAAAAAGCTTGCGAAATGGTTCGGAGTCTCGCAACCAAAGTTGGCGATTTGCGCTTTGTTGGCTGGGACCTGGCATTTACGGATAAAGGATGGATCCTTGTTGAAGCAAACACGTCTCCGGGGATTCTTTCTCCAATGGTTACGGGACAAGGTGTTCGCGAAGAGTTTAGGAGATTGAAACGAAGAATGTAATTTATTAGCGCAGTTTTTTATGATCTACGGCACCTTGGCCAATGGCGTAAGAATGCCATTAGTGGGACTGGGAACCTATAAGATTCCTATTGACAAGATTCCGGATGTACTGGAGAGTGCTTTGGCTTTCGGCTATCGTAAAATAGATACCGCTAGGTATTATGGTAATGAAGATGCCATAGGACGTTATTTGGCGCTTTCCGGAGTTCCCCGCGAGGAACTCTTCATTTCAACAAAAATGGATGTTGAGTTCCTGTACTATACATTGAGCTTTATGGGACATCGAAAAAAACTGCCAATCAGGAAGGAAAGTCTCCGGAATGCTTTTTTTCGGCAACTAGAACGGCTTCATACTAATTATGTGGATATGTATATGCTACATGCCGCGATTCCTAAGTATTATAAATATTGGGGTAATGAGGTCGGAAAACTATACAAAGAAGGTTATATCAAGAGCATTGGTGTATGCTCATTTTCCAAACATGATTTTGAATTATTTGAAGCAGAATTGGGATTTGTGCCTATGATGAATCAAATAGAAATCAGTCCATACAACACGAACAAAGAGATTATCTCTTTCTGCAAAGAAAAAAAAGTTCAGGTGGAAGCTTTTGCTACATTTGGCACTACCAAAAAGAAACCGGAAGCAGCAAAAGACTTACTTGAAAATGAGATCATCTTGGACTTATCTAGGAAGTACAATAAGAGTTCATCACAAGTTATTCTCAGGTGGGTTTTGGAACAAGGAATCTCAGTAATCCCTAAAGCCAGTAGTAAAGAACATCTTCGGGAGAACATCGATGTGTTGGATTTTGAATTATCCCATGAAGATATGCTACAAATAGATACTTTGGATAAGAGCATTTTCCATAGATATTTTAGGCGGTAATATCCATCTTCTCCAGTGTTACTTGTCCGGTTAGCTTTGTTCGGAACAACAAATACATCAGATGGGAAATACATTAAGAAAAAGTTGAAATCCATGAGTGCTCTATATAGAGACCTTGTCCGTATTCTCCTTGTGTTGGGGTTTTCCGTTTCCGTCTTTTCTGCTTGTTCGAGTTCTGCTATTGAACTTAAACCGGAAGATGACGGAACTCCCTCGACTACGGTGGTGAAATTGAACAAGAATGTGAGTGGTCTCCGTGATTTAGCCAATGCCCTCATAAAAGCAGACAGCATAGCAGTATTCAATATTGAATACAATGATGACGGGAGCGTCCTTTATTGGTTGAGCATGAAAGCGGGGGGAGATATCGAGTTGTACAGTGAAATCGTTTCCGAGGAGATGCAAGTTCCCGAACTCTCGATGAAACGGGAAGGGAATGAGTTTTATTGGACGGTAAATGGTGCTTTCCTGAAGGACTCGAAAGGGGACCGAATCAGGGTGACGGATCCGGCTAAACCGATATCCTTTATATTGCATGGGGAATCGATTCTCTGCCGGGTCAGAAAAACCGTTGTGGGAGAGTTTCCTGTAACAAGGGCAGATTATTTGGCGAGGGATGTCGCTTTTGATTATGATTTTGATAAACGGGAATACATCTGCCATCTTTCTTCAGGTTATACGACTTCACTTCCTACCGCCTCTATGTTCCATCAAATGGAAGAAAAAGTGTTGAACCGGTCCTTCTATAAGGATGTTTTTATAGATTCGGGAATCGTGCTTTCTTCAAATAAAACCCTTCCGGCAATAGGGTATCTTAATCTGTCATCTGAATGTATTAGTTTGCCATATTCCAATCCAAGTGCAGAAGACAAAGCATTGCAAACAGCAATCATTACTGGTGAGCCGGTAGATATGAATGGGCGTTTATTATATCCTGACGGCCAACCCAGATACAGAGTTCTCTTTGTTAATGGGGGGACATCCACTTCTCATGGCAGTTATTTGGGTGTGGGAGGAGTAGGGAATATGCGTTCTTTTGTGGAGAATGGTGGCAGTTATGTCGGGACATGTGCTGGTGCTTTCCTGGCGGCCAATGGCTATGATGGTAATGCGAACTATCGTTATTATCTCTCGGTTTGGCCAGGCATTGCAAATCATACTAGTTTGACTCTTCCACGTATGGGAATGTTTATCGAAGAGGATAGCCCCTTGCTGCGGTATTATGATTTTGGCGGCGATCATTACGTGGATAGTATTCGACATAATAATGGTCCGTATCCTCAGTCTCTTCCTCCAGGGACGGAGGTTTTGGCTCGTTATAATTATCCTAAAAAAGAAATTGTCCATATGCAGCCAGGGATATGGGCTTATAAGAAATCTGCGAAATCTGGTCGGGTCATTATGGAGGGCTCTCATCCCGAGGTTGTCAAGTACGGTGAGCAGCAGGATTTGACGGCAGCGCTATTTCTCTATGCGTTGGATGGTGTCGGAGTGACTACTTTTAAAGGGTATTTGAAGAATGGAAAAGAGAGGGTGATGAACAAGAAATCCACGGACAATAAACCGGACTATACCCGTATAGGGGATCTTCAGACGCATCATTTTGCCGCATATATCCCTTCGGATGCCAAGAATGTTCGGGTGGAATTGAAGAGTTCCAGCGATTGTGACCTCGCTTTGATGATGAGCCAGGACTCCTTCGCCTTCGCCGACGTGGCCGAATATCGTTCTGCCGTCCCTGGGGCTAATCAAAAGCTATCATTTCCTACCATTCGGGAAGGGCTTTGGTTCATCGCTGTGCAGTGTCTGACTACTGTCACTGTCACAGAAACGGACTATGGGCAAGCATACAGCGGCAAGACCGAGGTTTTGAACGGTGTGCCGTATACGATTTCAATTAGTTGGGAATAAGTGTTATCTTTGTAAGATATGAATACCGTAGGCCTTCCCATCTCACATAAGGAGAACGAGCGCAGAAGGGCGCTCGTTCCGCAAGATATCTGTCAGATCCAGCATCCGGAAATGATATTCATCGAATCCGGTTATGGCGATGTTCTCGGCTTTTCGGATGAGGATTATCTGAAAGCCGGTGTTCAGGTATGCAGCCGCGAAGAGGCTCTCTCCAAGGATATCATCTGCGATCCCAAAGCGGGAGACGCCGAGTATCTGGACAAGTTGAACGGCCAGGTTGTTTTCGGATGGATGCACGCCGTGCAGAACCGGGATATCACGGATGCCATCATCAAAAGCCGGCTTACCGTCTTCGAGGTGGATAAAATTAGTGTATCATGCCTATATGTGCCACGGAGTGTTCCCGTATGGCTCTAAGGCGGCAGTCCTGGGGCGGGGAAATACCGCGCGCGGTGCCGCAAAGGCACTTAATTATATGGGAGCCGAGACCACTATGTACGACCGCAGGACCGAGCATTTGTTCCGGTCTGAATTACCCCAATATGATGTGGTTGTCAACGCGGTTCTTTGGGATACCACCCGGAAGGACCACATTATCTATCGGGAGGACCTGAAGCGGATGAAACGCGGCAGCCTACTCATCGACATCAGTTGCGACCGCTGTGGGGGCATAGAGACAAGTGTCCCGACCACCATCGACAATCCGACCTATGTGGTGGACGGGATTGTCCACTATGTGGTGGACCATACGCCCGCACTGTTCTGGAAAACGACCTCCGACAGTCTCAGCAAAGTGTTTGTTCGGTTTATCGACGAACTGATTGAGGGGAAGCCGGGGGAGGTCCTTCAGAAAGCGAACTGTTTCTGCAAGGGCGAGATCCTGGATCAGAGAATTATCGATTTCCAGCACAGGTAGTTATGGCCAACAATCACAGGACGGTAGGCAATGTCATCAAGGGCGTCTGGATCCGTTTCTGGTCGGTCATCGCCCCTTTTACTTTCCCGGCGCATGTGACGACTGCGATTCATCGGCTTCGGGGAGTGCATGTCGGGAAAGGATCGAGAATCGCCCGGAGTGTGCTTATTGACGATTCCCGCCCGGACCTGGTCACCATCGGGAAGAATGTCTGGGTAACGGCCGGGTGCCAGCTGCTCTGCCACCAGCGGGATTTGTCGGAGTATAAGGTGGGCGTGCCAGTGATGGACCTCCCCCTGAAATATGCCCCCATTGTCATTGAAGATGGGGCCCATATCGGAATCGGCAGCATCATCATGCCGGGCGTCACCATCGGCAAAGGAGCGGTCATCGGGGCCGGATCCGTCGTGACAAAGGATATTCCGCCCTATTGTGTGGCGGTCGGTGTTCCGGCCAAGGTAATCAGAAAGTTTGAAGAGTAAGGGATGAGAATCTGTATGGATTTCACGCTGGAGAAATACGCTGCGTTACTGGATGCCTTGAAAGCCTATGGCTTCGAGTCATTGGTCCTACG
The DNA here is from genome assembly GCA_902785575.1 of uncultured Bacteroidia bacterium. Lineage (GTDB taxonomy): Bacteria > Bacteroidota > Bacteroidia > Bacteroidales > UBA932 > Cryptobacteroides. Next base: position 8,457 of record CACZZF010000036.1, read on the forward strand.
TCATGACGTGGATTTATTGCCCGGGAATTCCTTGCGGACAGCGCGTCTGGAGGCGGAGAAGGACATGTTTGGCATCTACTATTTCCGGGCGGTTCCGGAAAGTTGGGACGAGGGAATCATTCGGGAAATCGCATCGTTGGGCCACGAAGTCGGGTATCACTATGAATCCTTGACTACTTGTGACGGCGATGTTGATAAGGCCTATGCGGATTTCTGCAAGAATCTGAATGCCTTGCGGAAGCTGGTGCCGGTTCGGAGCATCTGCATGCACGGGAGCCCTCGCTCTCCGTATGACAGCAAGGATATTTGGAAGAAGTATGATTACAAGGCTCTTGGAATTGAAAATGAGCCTTATCTGGATACGGATTTCTCGAAGGTCTTCTACCTGACCGACACCGGCCGTCGCTGGGACGGTTACAAGGTTAGCGTTCGTGACAAGATCCCTCAGTATCAGGATGAGTGGACGGCCAAAGGTTTGACTTTCCATACGACGGATGATATCATCGACGGCCTCCGACGGGGTGTTATTCCCAAGAATCTGATGGTGACGGTGCATCCCCAGCGCTGGAATCCTTTCGGGTTGGCTTGGTGCAAGGAGATGGCGCTGCAGAATGTGAAGAACGTTGTCAAACGGGCTCTTGTCCTCGTCAAGAAATAGAGGGTAATGAGGTTTTCCGTTATCATACCACTCTATAACAAGGGTCTTTATATCAGCAAAGCACTTGCTAGTGTCCTGGAACAGACCTTCCGGGACTTTGAACTGATCGTGGTGGATGACGGCAGTACAGATGACTCGTTCCAGGTAGCACAATCCGTCCTCAAGAACGTAGACGTTGAACACCAACTGATTCATCATGAGAATGCCGGCGTGGGCACAACACGCAATAATGGCGTTTTGGCGGCATTGGGAGACTATATTTGCTTTCTCGATGCGGACGATTGGTGGGCGCCGACTTTCCTTGAAAGGATGGACTGGCTCATCCATGAATATCCCGATGCCGGAATCTATGGCACGAACTATTATTACGTCAAAAATGGCCGGCAAAGGATTTGCGTGACCACTGCCAAAACGGGCTATATCAATTACTGCCGGACCTATGCGGAGAAATTGCAGATGCCGTTGACGTCAATCAGTGTCGCTATTCCCAAGGATGTTTTCCGAAATTCTGGTGGATTCAAACCGCATCTGAGACTCGGGGAAGATTTCGACCTGTGGATCAGGATTGCGCTCTCTCATAAGGTGGCCTTTCTGGATGAGCCTTTGGCTTATTACTTCCAGGATTCGAATCCTACGTGGAGAGGCACTGGACATTTGACCGATCCCAAGGTGCATATGCTTTGGAATCTGGATAACCTTTCCGAGGAAGAAAAGAAGAATCCAGACTATAAGCAACTGATAGACAATCTGAGGACATATAGTCTGCTACCTTATTATCTGTCAGAGCGATACCGTAAAGCCGCAAAACAAGAGTTGGCAAAAGTCGATTGGAGTAAGCAACCACGAAAAACCAGATCTCTTTACAGATCTCCGGTATGGCTGCTCAAACTCCGTCGCAGATTCCTGAAGACAGGATCGAGAATCAAACAAAGGCTTATCAGTCACCGATAGGGCGACATCGTGAATATGAAAAGAGTTCTGTTTATTTGTAACTTCAAACCTGGTGTCGGAGGTATTTCCGGACAGGTCGAAGCGCTGCAAAGACACTTGGTGGAAGAAGGGTTTACTGCAGATGTTTTCTCCTGCAGGGGCTCGGTCCTGAAACGTCTGTTCATGCCGTTCAGTCTGTTCCGAAAGGTCCGGCAATACGATTTGGCACATATTCACTGCTGCTCCGGCTGGGGTTTTTTACCTGCCGTACTCGGGGTTGGAATCGCAAAACTCGCCGGAAAGCGGGTAATCCTTACCTATCATGGAGGGGGAGGATCTTCTTTCTTCGCCAAGCATCAAAGGCTTGTCAAGCATTATCTGATGCGAACGGACGCCAATATCGTTCTTTCGGGCTTTTTGGGGGATGTGTTTGACAAATACCGGATTCCTTATTCCATCATCCCCAACATCATTGAACTGGATGAGACACTCTACAGGAAACGCCTCACGGTGAAGCCGGATTTCATTTGCATCCGATCTCATGAGGAAATTTACAATATCCCCTGCATTTTCCGGGCATTCAAACGAGTTCAGGAGAAGATTCCCCATGCGACGCTCACCCTCGTCGGAGACGGATCCTTGCATGATATGCTTGTTTCACAAGCCTCAAGCATGGGTCTTGAGAATGTCAGGTTTACCGGCCGGGTGCCCAATCGTGAGATTTACGATTACCTGGACAAATCGGACATCTTGCTGTCCTCTCCGACCGTGGACAACATGCCCGTTTCCGTGCTGGAGGCCATGAATGCAGGGCTACTTGTCATCTCAAGCAAGGTGGGCGGGGTCCCCTATATGATCGAAAACGGACATACCGGACTGCTTTTCCCGTCGAATGACGACAGTGCGCTTGCCCAGTGTATGTTCCATGCATTGGAGGACATACAAGATACACTCCGTATCATGGAGGCCGCGCATCATGAAGTGAAAAAGTATAGTTGGGTCCATGTCCGGGAACCGTTGTTTACCCTATACCAAGCATAATATGGGCATATACAATCTGATAGACAAATATCTGCTTATTCCGTCCGCAGATTTGTTTTTTGGAAGCACGCTTTCCACCCAGTTGCGGAGGTTGAAGGCCGATGAATTTATCTCTTGGGAAAAGATCCAGGAAATCCAGAATGAGAAACTCCGTCGTTTGATCCGGCACTGCTACGAGACAGTTCCTTATTATCACAGGTTGTTCGATGAATGTGGTATTATACCCGAAGAGATAAGGACCAAGGAGGATTTGCAAAGAATACCGATCTTGACCAAACAGATCATCCGCGACAACTATGACGACCTTTTCTGTACGACCGCGGATCCTCGGCAACGCAAGTATGCTTCTACGGGAGGCAGTACGGGAACCCCGCTCAAGTACTGCATGGATAAACGCGAATGGAGCATGCAGAGGGCGTCGTCGTTCTCGCAACCGGCCCTTTGACCTCTGACGCAATGGCAGAGCGCATTCAGAAGCTCTGTCCGGAGTTTGATCTGCATTTCTATGACGCTGTCGCGCCGATCGTCACGCTCGAGAGTGTTGATATGGAGAGCGCCTTCTTTGCTTCCCGTTATGACAAGGGAACAGCCGACTATGTCAATTGCCCAATGGACAAGGATGAGTATCTCGCGTTTGTCCGGGAGCTGGCTGCGGCAAAGGAAGCCCCGATCCACGGTTTTGACGACGCCGGCGTTTTTGAGGGCTGCATGCCGGTTGAGGTGATGGCGCGGCGCGGCGAGGATACGCTCCGCTACGGTCCGCTTAAGCCGGTCGGCCTGCGGGACCCCAGAACGGGGAAGGACAATTATGCCGTTGTACAGCTTCGCCGTGACAATGCCGAGGGAACGCTTTATAACCTTGTAGGATTCCAGACGCACCTGACCTGGGGCGAGCAGAAACGCGTTTTTTCCATGATCCCCGCACTTCGAAACGCGGAGTTTGTTCGATACGGCGTTATGCACCGCAATACCTATCTGAATTCCCCGAAGCTGCTCGATCGCTACTATCGGCTCAAGAGTGATCCGCGTGTCCGTTTCGCAGGACAGATGACCGGCGTGGAGGGATATGTGGAGTCCTGCGCGTCCGGCTGCCTAGTGGGTATTGAGACGGCGGCGGAGGTGCTTGGACTCGAGATGGTGGACTTTCCGCAGGAAACGGCCATTGGCGCGCTGGGACTCTACGTCTCGGGCGGCAGTGTAGGCGACTTTCAGCCTATGAACATCAACTTCGGTATCATTCAGGAACTGGGCTACCGCGTAAAGGGAAAGCGGAATAAAAACGCCGCGATCTCCGAACGTGCGCTCCGGATCCTTTCGGACTTGCAGAATGACAAGGAGGTCCTCAAGCTTTGAAAATTCTTATCGACGCTATGGGCGGCGATCACGCGCCGCAGGAGATCGTCAAGGGCGCGCTGCAGGCGCACGAGGCTTATGGCGCGGAGATCGTGCTGATCGGGCAGAGGGAGGCTATTGAGCCATGCCTGACCGGGAGTTATCGTCCGGAGATCATTGACGCCCGCGAAGTGGTCACGATGGAGGACGATCCCAGCACCGCTACCCGCCGAAAGAAGGATTCCTCCATGGCGGTGGCGCTCAGGATGCTCAAAAACGGGGAAGGCGACGCGGTCGTCTCCGCTGGCAGCACCGGCGCGCTCCTATCCGGCGCGACGCTCACCACCAAGCGCATTCGCGGTATCCGCCGCGCGGCGTTTGCCCCCGTGCTGCCGAATGGCGGCAACGCCTGCATGCTCATCGACTGCGGCGCGAACGCGGAGTGCACGCCGGAATACTTGTTGCAGTTTGCTTACATGGGCAGCTTTTATATGCAGAAGCTCCACGGTGTTCAGAAGCCACGTGTTGGTTTGCTCTGCAACGGCACCGAGGAGCATAAGGGCGACACGCTTCGCCACGACACCTATCCGCTGCTGCAGAAGGCGCATGAGGAAGGACGCATTTGCTTTGTCGGCAACGCAGAGGCCAATCAGCTTTTTGCCGGCGACGTGGATGTTCTTGTGACGGACGGTTTTACCGGTAACGTCCTGCTCAAGGGCGTGGAGGGCACGCTCAAATACATGCTGAAGCTCCTCAAGGGCATGTTCTATAAAAA
>CACZZF010000036.1:13283-14974 GCA_902785575.1 uncultured Bacteroidia bacterium
GGTACGGCGCTGCTTGGCATTTCGAAGCCTGTCATCAAGGCGCACGGCTCCTCGGATGCGAAGGCATTCCAGAGCGCGATCCGGCAGGCGATCCAGTTTGCAGAGAGCGGCATCATCGATGAGATTACTGCAAATATCGAATACATGCGGCTGGACGCTGCTGGGGAGGATGCCTGATGCTTGCGCTGCAGGATCGATTGGATTATACGTTTCAGGACGTTTCTCTTCTTCAGAACGCGCTGACGCACTCCTCCTTTGCCAATGAGCGCAGGGGACAGAGCAACGAGCGCCTGGAATTTCTCGGCGACTCCATCCTCGGCATGGTCACGGCGGATCGACTGTATCATTGGTTCCCGTCTTTGCCCGAGGGCAGGCTCAGCCGCCTGCGCGCAGAGCTTGTCTGTGAGCAGAGTCTTCACGCTGTAGCGCTCGATCTGAAACTCGGCGATTATCTGCGTCTCGGAAAGGGAGAGGAGCATTCCGGCGGAAGAACCCGCCCGTCCATCCTCGCAGATGCGGTTGAGGCGGTCATTGCTGCGATGTATCTTGACGGCGGGCTTGAGCCTGCTCGTACCTTTATCCTCGGTCATATCCTTGCCGGCGTCGAGGAGGGCGAGATCCATCACGTAAAGGACTATAAGACAGAACTTCAGGAGGTTATTCAGCGTAAGGCGGATCAGCACATCCGCTACGAGCTGGTTGAGTCCTCTGGCCCGGATCACATGAAGCGCTTTATCATGGCGGTGTTCCTCAACGACGAGGAGATCGGCCGCGGTGATGGCCGAAGCAAAAAAGAAGCCGAACAGGAAGCAGCAAAAGCTGCGCTCAAGGCGTATCAATAAAACAGAAAAGCTGTCTTCCAAAATCGGAAGACAGCTTTTTCATATATATAGCAGAATTATACTTCAGGATAAAGCGGGAACCGCTCGCAGAGATCGAGCACCATGTCGCGCACCTCGGGAACAGCGGCTTCGCCCTCGTTGATCAGACGGAGAATGCCGTTTGCGACGGCGACCATGTCGTCCTCCTTCATGCCGCGAGCCGTGCTGGCCGGCGTGCCGAGACGAACGCCGCTCGTCTCTTTCACAGGGAGCGTGTCAAACGGGATGGCGTTCTTGTTCGCCGTGATGTTCGCGCGGTCGAGCAGCTCCTGCACCTCGCGTCCCGTGCGGCCGCGGCTGCAGACGTCCATGAGCATCAGATGGTTGTCCGTGCCGCCGGAGACAAGGCGAACGCCGCCGTCCAGCAGCGTCAGCGCCATGGCCTTCGCGTTGCGCACGACCTGGATCTGGTCCATCTGGAACTTCGGCTCCATGGCTTCCTTGAAGCAGACGGCCTTCGCGGCGATGATGTGCATGAGCGGGCCGCCCTGCGTACGCGGGAAAACGCCGCTGTCGATCTTCTTGCCAAGCTCCTCCTTGCAGAGGATGATCGCGCCGCGGGGGCCGCGGAGGGTCTTGTGCGTCGTGCTCGTCACGACGTCTGCATACGGAACGGGGGAGGGGTGCACGCCGCCCGCGACCAGTCCGCCGATGTGCGCCATATCGACCATCAGGTAAGCGCCGACGCTGTCCGCGATCTCGCGGAACTTCTTGAAGTTGATCACGCGGGGATAGGCGCTGGCGCCGGCCACGATAAGCTTCGGCTTGACCTCGTCCGCAATGCGGGCGACCTCGTCATAATCGATGGTC
>CACZZF010000037.1 GCA_902785575.1 uncultured Bacteroidia bacterium
GATGGAGTTTTCCCTCCGGCAAAGCTCGCTAAGTCGGAAAGGTGGCACCATGCCCACCCTCGCGGCAACTCCCAGGGCCCTTCCTTCGGATAATGGGACATATCACTAGAGGGTAATCTTCTTCAATTCAATGAAAATGCGTACCTTTACATGGAATTCATAATCATTTTGAAAATATGGCAGCCAAAGAACCCGGATACGTTTACATCCTTACAAATCCTAGTTTCCGTGAAGACTGGGTAAAGATTGGAAAGAGCTCTCGACCTGTTGACGTAAGGTCAAAAGAGCTTGATAATACGGCTGTCCCTCTTCCATTTGAAATTTTCGCAACGCTTAAGACGGTCAAATTTGACATCGTGGAAAAGAAAATACACAAGGCGATTGACCGCTTGACAGACCTTCGAATTCGTCAGAATCGCGAATTCTTCAATATTAAGCCTGAACTTGCCCTGGAAATCTTTAAAGACGAAGCTATGATTTTAGATGATGGTGAAATAACGCTTTATGAGAATAATCTTCCCATCGTTCCATCGCCCGAAAAACCTGAAGTGCCCAAAACTACGAAGACTTTACCCCATCGCCCAAGATTCAAATTCAGCATGGTCAACATTCCGATTGGCTCGGAGTTGATTTTCGTGCCTGCTAACCTGAAAGTCAAAGTCGCTAGTGATGATCAAGTAGAGTATGAAGGAAGAATATACAAACTCTCCCCTTTCGTCGGCACTTTCATGCCTGCTGAAAAGAGGAACACCTCTGGCGCCTATCAAGGAGCAAAATTTTTCACTTACAAAGGAGAAATCCTTGATAGCCTTCGTACTCGAATAGAAGCAGCGAAGTCGACAGATTCAGAGTAAATAGACTTGAAACCGAATAGCCATATCGCACCATTCTTGGCCCAACCGGTTAATTTGAAGGTTGGACTGAATCATCTTGGATATAGGAATGCGGCTGAAGATCTCTTCACTACTCTGCTCCCTGGTCTCAATAACGTAACGGCTAGAATTAGATACTATAGTTTTTATTGTTGGCTACTTGATAAGTTTTTCAGCAACAATTCGCAACCAACTGTCGGAGAATATAACCGTTTCATCCGTAATGCTGAGTATCTTTTGGCCATCTTGCATACTGGTTTGCCCGACTCCGGCGGTATTCCAGGAATAGATTATGCCTTAAACGTGATGGAGAATAAACCGGATGTGGTGGATTTAGGCTCAGGAACATACCAGAATAATGACACCACAAGAGGTACATATTGGGCAAATCCGGGCGGAGTCTTACGTCAGTATTATGGGAGCTCACTCAATGACATCGGAATTACAGTCCCGAGTCAAAAAATCCCCGGAATTAACGACATCTCAACAGAAGGTGGTCATATAACAGGAAAAGATCTCGCGGACTATTTCGAAGAAAGTATTGGCCGGGAGTCCTCCATGCTGTTCTTAGATTGCATCAATAACGGCCTAGCATCACAGAATGAAAGAGAGAAGCTTTTAGTCCCATTCACAATGAAAGGCGTTTTCGGGAACGAGATGGAGCGCGAGATCTTGATTGACATGCTTCTTCAAGATGATTACCCGGGAAGGAGCGAAAGAGCCTATAGACGAGGAACTATCCAACTATATCTAGAGTTTTGTTCTAATTCTCAGTCAGCAGGTTATAGTGATGAGTTAGGGTTCCCTAAATATCTATACGAACGTTATTTAAGTGGTGAGCGTGATAACCCTTGCATCATAGGTTGGTATTGCTTTTATCTTAACGATTCTTGGCAGTATCAAGCGTCTACAATTTTTGAAAGGATACTTGACATTCTTCAAAAAGATAAACATGGAAGGTGGGTCAAGTTGGAAGATTTATCGTCTGAAATTGCGGTATCGGTATCACAGCTTTTCGATGCTGAGGATACATCCCTTGAAGATATTCTAGCTCGACAAAACACCATCTCAGGTAAAGATAACATCGGGAGAATAGCTGCTGCGATATCCTGTATTCTCGATCACTACGTCATTAATTTCTCGGTGTGGCCTCAGACGAACGCATTAGCCGGCATGTTCAACTATTCAGGGGCGGATGATTTCTTTACTGCAGCCAGGTTCATTGATGCGCATAAAAAGATGTCATTCAAAGATTTCGTAAAGTATTTCATTGAGTCAAAGATTGTATTTAGGCATTACAACGTGTCCCTGAGGAAGTTTTATCAGACAGGCATTGCTTCGCACAAGTTTATGCTTGAAGATGGCTATATCAGGTATCTGAAGGATACTATAACACAAGCTACACATACATCCCCGAGGCTTGTTACCCTGAAGGGATTTCTCTCTGATTTGGACCTAGTCCACGAGAATAAATTGACGGAAAAAGGGAAAAAGATCCTTTCAAAGATTAGTTGATGGAGCTAACAAGGAGAAACATATTCGACGAGATAATCGGCAAAGGCGTCTCAGTATACGAGTCGGCTATACTCACCTGTTTCTCTTTTGATCCGTTGTATTTCATACAATATTTTCTTCCGAAACTGAATTCAATCAATGTTACAAATATTGTCGTTCTTATAGATGAACTTCAGTATGATCAAGCCTGTGAAGAATATATAAGATACAGAGAATCATCCGGGAGAAATATTCAGTTAAACTTTTCCCCTGTGAGGATGCGCCCATCCTTTCGTGGTGTATTCCATCCAAAAATCGTTTTCCTCGTAGGCCCCAAACAATGTACTGCCTTGATCGGCTCTGGGAATCTTACCTATGGTGGGATGACTTACAATAATGAGGTCTGGAATGCCTTTTCCGCCAATGATCCCAATGCTGTTGAAGCCCCAATAATAGCATCAGTTTGGAAGTATCTTTACGCTCTACTAGACTCCGGACAAAACACCATCAAAGAGCAACTTACATGGATGTCCTTTTATTCTGAGAGTCTCAAAGCTATAGAGTCGATCGATAATCGTTCTTCTGGAAAATTCCGTTTCTTAGTCAACACTGAGAAAGAAGGCATTGGACAACAACTCATCAATTTTATAGGAGAGAACCGGGTGAAGGACATAACGATCGTATCACCCTTTTATGATAAAGACGGTTACGCGTTAGAATATCTTGCGGAAAACCTTCATCCAGAGGCTTTTCTTTGTTTAGGGGACGAAGAAACAGGGATCTGGCCAATGGCATTAGAAGAAGATTGGATGAATATATTTGAGTTCCGATGTATTGCAGGGAAAGATATGGATGCCAGAACTCACGCAAAGATCATTCAGATTCACACGGACAAAAACACATACCTTCTTTCTGGAAGTCCCAATGCTACAAAAGCAGGTTTAGGCTTCGGCCAGGTCAAGAACGACGAGGCTTCTGTCTTACTCATTCAAAACGGGTACCGGGACTTCATTGCTGAAATGGGTATCATGGCAGGCGATCCTGTAAAACTCCCTCGAAAGACTGGCTCTAAATAACAGGCAGTATCATCCTCAAATAAAGAGGTAACGATACTATCATGCGAATTGTGGAATGGCGATTATCTTCTTTCCATCAGCAATGACTTGGAAGACATTGATATCTTAAGAAAAGACAATACTGGATATGATTGTCCCCCTATACATTTCGAGAAACTCTCATGTAGAGAAAGTATCAAATATGAGATCCTGTCTGGGGCAGCCTCTTTCGTTATTGGGAGAAATGGTCATCCGATTTCCAATCGCATCTTAGTTCTAGTGGACAACAACATCCGAAACTATTGTCCTGACAAGACAATGAAACAGTTGTCCCGATTAATGGATGTTTCGAAAAAGCAGGATTGGGATTCGAATATTACTCAAATTTTATCCTTTGTGACCTTTGAGGAAGAGACACCTTCATCTAAGGTAACCTCTATTCGTCCAAGAGCAGCATCTTCCTCGCAGACACCTCAAGATACAGTAATCGATCGTAAAGATTTTGCCGCAAGCCCCATAGAAAACGATGCCTTTAGGAGAAACTATAAGGTTCTTGATTATTTTTTCAGTTTTATCAGTTCAGACGATTACGGGGCTGACGAAATAGAAGAGTATGATGCTTCTGAAATCGATACGGGGAATGCTGTAAATGAAGGGCGAGATGGTTCGCTGAAGAAAGAATCGAGGAAAAGCAGCTCCCAAAAGATCAATGAACTAGATCAGTATCTCGGACGTCTAGGGAGATATTATGACTCACTTTGCAAAAAGTTTGATCAAGCCCAACAACCGATTTTCCTTGACAGTAAAAACGCTATTCAGAAGACAGCAACATCTAAAGCTTATTCATCTTGCCTGATTGCCATCGTGCTTCTTCTCCAATTGGCAAAGGATAACGAAAGAGACCTGGACGGGATTGATGACTCACATATCCATCGCAGATTACTTTCACTGTTAGGTAGGTTCCTTCTCATTTTCAGAGATACTTCTATCGATGGTGAAGACTATCTTTCTACCAGAATGCGGGAGATGAAGCGGAATATCTTTGTGTATTCTCTCGTTCTTTTAGGCCATTTTGAATGGAACAGGAGATACGACGAGATTTCAAGATTATTAGTCCTCAATTTGCTGGACATGTATAATAATGATTCGCCTTCGCTTTCCGCAGCCCTGGATTCTTTTGAACACAATATTGAGCGGTACTTCAGTCCAAATATAAAATCGTTAGAAATTATCCGCGGTTGTATTGACGTTTTCACAAAAAATAAACCTACGATACACGAAATATACAATGTATCTTTCCCTGCTGTTATTTATAAGAAAAGATTCGGCTTCTTGTCTTGTTCCGGGTCTGTCCGCACTAAAACACCAAACAGAGACTCCCTTGAATATGAGATTACCGTTGTTTCTCCAGGATTCAAGGATTTCGAACCTGTTGGTTTTCACAATACCAAGAAGATAGCTTTATTTGAATTACAATAGGTCGTTATATGGTAGGCAAATTCCCGGTCATAACCCTCTGCGGCAGCACGCGCTTCAAGGATGAGTTCCTTGAGGCCCAGAAACGGCTGACCCTCGAAGGAAACATTGTCATCAGTGTCGGGCTCTTCGGGCATTCCGGCGATGAAGAAGTTTGGACTCCAGGTACGAAGGAGATGCTGGACAATATGCACAAACGGAAGATTGATATGGCCGATGCCATTTACGTTATCAATGTCGGCGGCTATATCGGCTCCAGCACGCGGTCAGAAATCGAATACGCCGAAAAGAACGGGAAGAAAGTCATGTACCTTGAAAAGCCCTGAGCATATGGAATCACGCAAACACCTCGCAGCCGAGAAGAAACGCTGCAACTCACATAACTGCGCCCAGTCTGTCGTCTGCACCTACTGCGACCTAGTCGGCCTTCCCGAGCAGACCGCCCTGGATATCGCCGGAGCCTACGGGACCGGCATGGGGAACATGGAAGGCACCTGCGGAGCCATCGTCGGTGCTGGGATGATTGTAGGCCTTGTCACCAAGGACCGCAACCTCTCCCGCTCCCGGATGAAGCAGATCATGGAGAAGTTTCAGGAGCGGAACGGCGCCACCCAGTGCAAGCTGCTGAAGGGCGTCGGGACCGGCAAGCCCCTTCGCGACTGTCCGGACTGTGTTGCTGATGCTTCCGAGTTCCTGGAAGAATTCCTCTAAACCCAAAAACCATGGTCATCAACGTCTATTCACAATACTTCCCGGCCAAGGCATGTTTCTCCGGAGTTGAGCGCCGGGGTGCCATGGTTCTTTTGATTTCCGACTCTGAAGCCGGGATGATTTCATACAAGGTCGCCGTTTCCTTCTTCCCTCACCGAGATGCGGAGGATTTCGGGGTGTCGTATGACGCCTATTTCGAGAAGGAGGTTTACAGCGCTCCCGGCCGCCGTTCCAGAAAGCGCGAAGCTGCCTTCCTGGAGTCCCTTCGGAGTGAGATCGATGCCATTGCCGCTGAGCATAATGCGGTGGTTGACTGGGAGCATCCCTTGAATGAATCAAGGATGGGATAAGGCAATGAAAGGTACAGATTTCATAGAGTCCCTGCTGGCGAAGCCCTACTGGCTGATCGATGTCCTGCCGAAGCAAGTCCCGGCCGGATCAGCCGGTCAGTACTTCAAGGCGGAGCGGTATTTCCTGTCCTGGCTTGACGAGATCAGTTGGAAGTTCGCCCGGGTCCTCATCAGACTGAACTGTTATTATGACATACAGGTGAGCACGGACGGGGAGACCTGGATCCTGAACGAATCCCCTGAAGACCAGGCGCGCCGTTTCGAAGAGAGCGCCACCGCCCACTCCCCTCTCTCCATCCTCATCGGATCTGATGCTGCCCTCATCACCTTCAGCGGCGATGACCATTACATGGCCCTGTACAATCCGGACGAAGAGCTGCTTAAGCTGGTGCGTCAATGCGCCCAGGCAGAAGGCCTTTTCGTCTGGGGACCTAAACAGCCTTAGCCATGACTTTCCTTATTGAATCCCTCGCTGCCTGCGCCCTTTTCTCCCTGTTCGTCTTCCTGATGTCCAGGGACCCGGTGAAGACGGTCTTCAACTATCCCCC
>CACZZF010000038.1 GCA_902785575.1 uncultured Bacteroidia bacterium
CAGTTCTTCCTGTGGCATACTTGGTATAACGAAGTGTTTGCCAATAATGGCGGATTTGACATCTGCCTTGGTAATCCACCCTATATTTTTGCCAGAAATAGTAATGATAAGGGCATGACTAAACTTGATAAACAGTATTATTATTGTCACTATTCTTTGGCCAAATATCAAATTAACCTTTATCACTTGTTTGTTGAATTAGGTTCGTCTATTCTTAAAACAGATGGTATTTTTGCATATATTATTCCAAATAATTGGATGACAATTAACACTAATAAGTATTTAAGGGAGTTTGTGCTTCATAAAACCAATCCACAGGTAGTTAATTTTACTAAACAAGTATTTGAAACGGCAGATGTAGATAGTAGCATTGTTATTTATAATAATAAAGAATGCTCAAATTCTGTAATGTCGTTATACGAGGCATCTGCGCCATCAGTTATTGATGAAATTTGTAAAGTACCTTGTTCGTCGTTCTTGAATGGAAAGGATTGTTTGATTAACATTGAATTATTCCGTGATTCTACCAATATAGATGTACTTTTGATGATTGAAAAGGCATCTCGTCCGCTTTCGCCTTTTTATGCATCTGTTAAAGCTGGACTACAAGCATATGAAGTTGGTAAAGGTAATCCGATTCTTACGCCTGAAATGAAAAAACAGCGAGTCTACCATACATGTAATCCAGTGGGGGGTGATTATTATAAATATATTGATGGAGTTGATGTAAAACGATATCAAATAACTTGGGAACGTGGTGAATATCTCAAGTATGGGAATAATTTAGCTGCTCCAAGAGTATGGAAGCTTTTTTCCACCCCTCGTATTCTTGTACGACAGATTCCTTCACAACCTCCATATTGTATATGTGCGGCATTTACAGATGAAGTTTTGTTAAATGATAGGAACTCAATGAATATTGTTGATATACAATGTAAACCATTATTCTTATTAGGGGTTCTGAATTCAAGAGTAGTGTCTTTTTGGTTTCAGCATAAGTTTGGAAAGATGCAACGTGGGTTATTCCCGCAGTTTAAGGTAAACGAATTAGGTATTTTCCCTGTTCCAAATGCTGATGAGGAACAACAGGAGTTAGTTTCATCTTTAGTTAATAAAATTGTAGATGGTTATAAGAATGGTCAAAATACTACGTTAATAGATAAAGAGTTAGATAATATTATATTTGAACTTTTTAAACTGCCACAGAGTATTAAACCTATTATCGGATTAGAATAAAAACGTAGGGTATTATTACACATTATGTAACGAATGATTTAAGCAAAAGTATAACGGAGACAAGTTATATATGAGATTCATCAGCTGGAACGTCAATGGCCTTCGGGCAGCAATAGGTAAGGGCTTCGCAGAAACCTTTACCAGTTTCAATGCTGATTTCGTCTGTCTGCAGGAGACAAAGCGTCCCTCATTAAGAACGACCCGAACGACTGGAGCCGCGAGCACAAGAAAACCAGATATATCCTGGATCTCCTGCTGTCTATCATCAACCTCTCCGTGAAATCTATGGAGATTATCGAAAAGCTTCCTAAACTTTCATTCTAAAATGGGAGACAAAATGAGCGAGATTACGACTTCTACCATTGACGCCAATAACCTCACCCCAAAGACGGTTATTGATATTCTCAAGGAGAATTACTACATACCTGCCTATCAGCGAGGATACAGGTGGACCGAAACCCAGGTTCTCCAGCTTCTTAATGACATTGATTTCTTCAAGGTCATTACACCCCTAGACGGCGAGAAAGAGCCATATTACTGTTTACAGCCAGTTGTTGTCAAGCTGAAAGACGACCATTACGAGGTGATCGATGGCCAGCAACGTCTTACTACGATTGCAATCTTTATCCACTACTATAACAACATTTACAACAGTAAAAAGAGGATCCGTGAGCCGATAATTACTTACGACACTCGTTTGGATAGCGCTAAGTTCATTGAGTCGCTGGACATTATCGGCCCGGAAGAGTTTAACCCCAAGTGGAAGAGGCCCTCTGATGCATTCAACGATATTCAAATCAGCTGCGGAGAATTCAAGGAGGACGACAACATTGATTTCTTCCACATCGCCCAGGCTTTCAAGACTATCCACTACTGGTTCCTCCAGAAGGGTGAAAGCTATGACGAGACTTCCATCCGTTCCAAGATCCTTAACCATTCGAAAGTGATCTGGTACGAGGTTGAAGATAATCAGAGCAATAACTCGGTGGATATTTTCACCCGACTGAATATCGGAAAGATTCCGCTCACTAACGGCGAGCTCATCAAGGCTCTGTTCCTCATGTCAAGTAATTTCGGGCCAGCAGAAGTGTCTCTCCGGCAGATCCAGATTGCCTCCGAGTGGGACAGCATCGAGAAAGCTCTCCAGGACGATAGCTTCTGGGGCTTTATCTATAATCCGAAGAACCCCATAAAGTATGACAATCGTATTGAATACCTTTTCGATCTGATGAAGGGTCGCACAAAGGATTCCGAGTTCTACTTTACTTTCAATGAGTTTCATGCAGAATTCGAGCGAACCACTCTAAATGGCAAACCAGATATTGACACCCTTTGGCTTTCCGTCAAGCGCTTATTCCTGACGTTTGAAGAGTGGTTCCGCGATTATGAACTCTACCATTATGTCGGATTCCTTATTGGATGCAGCGGCGATCGATCCCTTGATTGTATCAACATGCTCAGAGAACTCAGCAAAAACGACAAGGACGTGTTCAAGGTCAAACTGAAAGAGGAAATAAAAAAGCAGATCCCCGACGACATTGAGTCCTTGGAGTATGGGAACAAGCAGATTCGTTCGGTTCTTCTTCTTTTTAACATTGTGACTGTCCTCCAGACCCAGAAATCCGATATGCGCTTCCCGTTCAATCGCTATAAGGCCGAGAATTGGGATATTGAACATGTAAACTCCCAAACTGATCAGGTAATCACAGAGGATTCCCGTCAGCGCCTCTGGGCAGACGACTTGCTGGATTATTTCGTTGGGGCGACAGATAGTGATTCTGTTATGGCCTATATTAGCGATGACAACGAAGACGTCAATCAGACACGGAAGGATTTCTGCCGGAGAATCTTAGCCATCAAGGAAGCAAAAAAGATTGACGACAACGATTTTGATACCCTCTTTAAGGAAATCCAGGTTTTTTTCCACGAAGAAAAGTTCTCCAACAAAGACAATCTTTACAACCTGGCGCTGCTGGATGCAAATACCAACCGGAGTTACGGAAATGCCTTCTTCCCTATCAAGCGTAAGAGAATTATCGATAACGACAGTAAGGGTATCTTTGTCCCGATTGCCACTAAGAATCTCTTTCTGAAATACTATTCCACCGTTTCGGATAATATCATGTACTGGACTGAAAAGGATGCCGCCGATTACCTCGAAGCCATCAAGTCCGTCTTTAGCACTTTCTTTAGTAATCCCAGCGAGAAATGAGTGATATTCAGAACCATAAAATAGAGCAAGGTGAACGCCTGTCTTTCTTCAAGCTTTTCTCTGAAAAAGGCTATAAGGTCAGTATACCCATCATCCAGCGGGATTACGCACAAGGAAGAAGCACCACCAAGGAGGTCCGCGTAAACTTCCTCACGGCACTGCATGACTACCTCACAGAAGAAAAGCCTTTCCGTGATTTGGACTTTGTCTACGGCACCGTTTCGGACGTCGAGGGTGAGAACGTATTCATACCTCTGGACGGCCAGCAGCGCCTTACAACCCTTTTCCTCCTTCATTGGTATCTGTGCCAGATTTCCACAGATGAGACGGCTAAGCAGACTTATCTTTCTACGCTCCTTAAAAACGGGAAGTCTCGCTTTACTTATCAGACCAGAACCAGTTCGACGGAGTTTTGTGATGCGCTTATGTCGCACGGATACGACATGTCTGCCCTTCTTCCCCCTGATAAGGAACAAAACAATGCTCTGTCGAAGACTATCCGCAACAGCAGTTGGTTTTATCTCTCCTGGAGGCATGACCCGACAATCCAGTCCATGCTGACGATGCTTGACGCCATCCATGAGATGTTCCACGAGGACAAGCATTTTCTTCCTCTATTGATTGATACCAAGAAGCCAGTAATTACGTTCCTTTTCCTTGATCTCGGGATCTTCAATCTTACGGATGATCTGTATATCAAGATGAACTCCAGAGGAAAACCCCTGACTGCTTTTGAGAATTTCAAGGCTAAATATGAGCAAAGCCTTGAAGCCATCGATCTTGGGAAAGAATCTTTTAAGCTTGTTTTCGATGGAAAGGAGCAGCCTGTCTCCCTAAGTCGCTATTTCTCGTACAACATCGACGTTAAATGGGCCAATCTCCTTTGGAATTACCGAGATATTCAGAACCGGGAGAACAGTACCATAGATAATACCTTCGATGATGAAATAATGAACTTCATCAGGGTTGTGTTTACCAACCGATTCGCCGCCACTAATGAATTCGGTTCCTCGGAAGATAATCAGAATCGTTTTATCCTGGATTACCTGAGGGGTGCTGACGTTGTCAAACGCAGAAGCGATTACTCAGACGTACTCTCCTACCACAAGTATAAGGAATTTGGAATCGCCTTCGACAGGGACGATGAAGAGCGCATAAAAAACTACCCCGAAAATGGCCTGTTTAAGATTCAGACAAGTAAGGAGGCCGCATATGGATATGCACTTGCTCTTGTCCATGCTTTGGATTGCCTGGAAAATGGCAACAATCCTATCAAGCATCACATTTCGGAGGAATACAAACAGTATTTTGACGAAGAAGTAATCCTGCGACAAGTGTTTGCCCATAATCTTGACAGTCATCACGACCGGGTATGCTTCCATGCCTATCTCCGGTTCCTGATTGAAAACAAGGGCGATCTGACCGGAATTGACGAATGGATGCGCGTTATCCATAATCTGTCCCACCCTGAGAGCACTATAATGAACGAAGGGACGCACATGGCCTCAGCTATCAAATCCGTCGAAGCGATGTTACCTTATAGCAAAGGCATTCTTGGCTATTTGAAAGACGACCCTTCCATCGGCGCTTTTTCCCCTTGGCAGACACTGGAAGAGAAGGTGAAAGCACATCTTATCACTCGAAGTCAAGCGTGGAAAGTACTCATTGAACGAACCGAGAAGCATGGGTATTTCAATGGGCAAATCGGCTTCCTCCTTTTATTCTCCGGCATACTTGATTACTACTTACAGGACAAACGCTACTGTTGCGATTGGCCGGAAGAAGAAGACAAGAGGTATTATGCGAGCTTTAAGGACTACGCGGAGAAAGCATGCCTTGTCTTCATGTATGACTATGATCACCGTGAGAATGACAACGATTACGTTTTTGAACGCGCAGTCTTCACCAAAGGAAACTATTTATATTTAGGGGTTAGTACGGCATGGCGCAGGAACCTCCTTTCAACTAGTGTTGGTGAGAATAACGTTAGACGTGACCATAGCTGGAAACGATTCCTTCGAACGACGGAAGGCCTCGAATGGCGTCAATATCTAGAATTAGTGAAAGCAGTTTTTGACGATCCGCGTTTTGACAAAACCAACGTTCACGATTCCCTTTTGACGATATGCAAAGACCATACAAATACATGGAGAGACCTTTTCATTCAAGAGCCTGAAACATTTGCATATTGTAAGCAAGGCTTTATTCATTTCGTCAACGACAATCATATTATTCTCCTTAGTAAGTCGCAGTATAATTCCTTCCACGCCGATTTATATACTTACTTTCTTTGGAAGAATGTACTTGAGAAAAGAATTTCCATGTACCCCCTCTTTAAGAGTATCAGGTACGACGACGCGAAGAATTCAGAGGACAGTCCCGGCATTTGTTTCTGTGATTATATTCATAATCGAATAAATTATGAATTAAGCATCTACTACGAGGCAACGGAAGATGGCACAGCGGGTCAGTATGAGCTGCGCTTTTATAAAACGCACCGCTCAAATGCTCACTTAGAAGATTATCCAGATGACATAATTGCAATCCTCGAAGATGCCGGTTTCGACTGGGAAAATGAGAATGAGTACTTCCATTGTTTCTTTGAATCATCAACCGACCTGTTAGAAAAACTGGACAGTTTCTACAAGAACTTGCCTTTTGAATTATCAGCATAAGATTATTTCGTTATATGGAACAACCAAGAGTAGAACGAGTCTTCCGACTCATGCGCCTGATGACCGGAAATGCCTATTTCACGGTCGAAGAGCTGGCCGACAAGCTGGATAATACGTTCAAGGAGTTGGGCTTCGTCGTGGAAAAAATCCACGGGAACGTGTACCGCCTGGTGAAGGTCCCGTCCTCCTTCAAAGACCTGAGCAGGCTTGTCTACTTTTCGGACGAGGAAGCTAAGATCGTCTGCAGCCTCATCGAGGGGCTGGACAGCACCCATGCCCTGAAAGCCTCCCTCTACAAGAAGCTCGCCGCCATCTATGACCTGACGAGCATCAAAGAGTTCAAGGGTAGTAAGTCAAACGCCGGGTGTATCCAGGCCCTGGGAAACGCCATGGAGGACCATAAGCAGGTTGTCCTTAAAAACTATGCCTCCTCCAACTCCGGCGAGGTCCGCGACCGTCTTGTCGAACCGTTCGGATTCACGAACAACCATATCGATGTCTGGGCCTATGACTGCCAGAAGAAGGAGAACAGGGTTTTCAAGATCCCGCGCATCGAGTGGGTGGATGTCCTGACAAGTGACTGGGCCCATGAGAAGGAGCATCACCGTAAGAAGATTGATGACTTCCGGATGAGCTACGACGGGGATGGCTACAAGGTGCGTCTTGAGCTTTCCCTTCGCGCCAAGAACCTCCTTGTCGAAGAGTTCCCCACCGCCGAGAGCGGCCTGAAAGAAGAGGACGGCAAGTGGTTCTATGAGGGCACGATAGGCATGTTGGAGGGCGTCGGGAGATTCTGCATCGGCCTCGGCGGCGACGTAAAGGTCCTGGAGGGAGACAAGTTGAAAGCGTACATCAAGGATTTTGTGAAAAAGAACTTCTAAGCCTATGATTGGAAAGTATCCTGTCGTAACTCTCTGCGGTAGCACCCGCTTCAAGGAACAGTTCCTTGAGGCTCAAAAGCGTCTGACCCTTGAAGGGAACATCGTCATTAGCGTCGGCCTTTTTGGCCACTCTGGGGACCAGGAGGTCTGGACCGAAGGGACAAAGGAGATGCTGGACGATATGCATAAACGTAAGATAGACATGGCGGATTCCATCTTCGTAATCAACGTGGGCGGGTATATAGGAGAAAGCACCCGCAGTGAGATTGAGTATGCCCAGCAAAACGGTAAAAGAATTCAATACTTGGAGCCATGAGCAGCATTGATAATATCCTCGCATTCAATCGGGAGTACGTAGCATCAAAAGGCTATGAGAAGCATATTACAGACAAGTATCCCGACAAGAAACTGGCCATCCTCAGCTGTATGGACACCCGGCTGTCCGTGCTCCTTCCGGAAGCCCTAGGTCTTCAGAACGGTGATGCTAAAATCATCAAAAACGCCGGGGCCGTGGTAATCTCTCCCTGGGACTCCGTGATGCGAAGCCTCATTGTCGCTGTGTACGAGCTCGGGGTGAAAGAGGTCATGGTCATAGCCCACACGACCTGCGGAGCCTGCCACATGAGTTTTTCCCATTTCCGTGAAGAAATGCTGGAAAGGGGTATCCCTGAAAGCGAACTGTCTCGTGAGGATATTGACCTACACGCCTGGCTGGAAGGGTTCAGGGACACAGAAGACTCCGTGAAAAAGACCGTTGACACTATTGCTCATCACCCTCTCATCCCCAAAGGCATATTTGTCCGCGGATTCATCATTGATTCCGTTACGGGAGCTCTGACCGAAATCAGATAGAGAAAACCAAATAAAACGAACAGGCTTATGATTGAGATCTTACACCACTGCGGCGAAGGAGGTGGCGCCTTCCATGCCGAAGAAGACGGAAAACGTATGGGGCACCTTTCCTATGAGTGGTCCTCACCTACCCAGTTTGCCATCATGCACACAGTGGTGGAGAAGGAATACCAGGGCAGGGGCGTAGCCAAGTCTCTTCTTGATGCGGCAGTCGCCTTCGCAAGGGAGAACGGGTACACTATCCGGCCGGTCTGTCAGTACGCGGAATCAATGTTCCGCAGGGAGCCCGGATATAACGATATAAATGCGAATAAGAGACATGACAACAGTTAATACTCATATGAGACGGAGACTCCTTATCATCCTGGGGCTACTCCTTGCCTGCCTTCTTCCGGAAACCATCCTTGCACAGAGGATCACGAACGGCAGTTACCAGACCGTTGCCCACATCAAGTCCGACGGGACCATCCAGGACAGCTCCTACCGAACCATCGGGCATATCAAGAGTGATGGGACGGTGCAGGACGCGTCTTACCGCACCATCGGCCACCTCAAGAGCGACGGCACGGTCCAGGACGAGAACTACCGGACGGTGGGTCACAT
>CACZZF010000039.1 GCA_902785575.1 uncultured Bacteroidia bacterium
GTGCTCAATATGCGAGAAGACACGACCCATAAGTTCGAAACGCTTCCCGGTCTTGCCGAAATCAGTATCATCGACTATCAGGCAGGTGGTGCAGTTCTTGTGGTCGCTGCGGACACGTATCCTGGTCCACAACTGAAGGGAAAGGCGGTACAGCAGCTTGCGCCAGTTGATTCTGGCATCCTGGACGAAACGGTAGAACACGTCTTTTCCACAGCCAATCATGCTGCCTAATCTTGTTTGCGGACAATTATAAGGATTGCGAATCATGAAGCAGGGGAACAGAATGAGAGATGTCAGTATCTGCAGAAGCGAGTACTTGCTGTTAAACCGGGTTGACCGGTCAAACAGCGTGCGCTCACTCATGTTGAGGCCGGATATCATGTCCATCATACTGTTCATTGCTTTTGAGGCGTCATTATTCTTGAAGAATGCGTTTATCTCTGAGAGAAAGTTCGTACCTTTGGACTTGAGCATAGGTTTGTAACTGCTAGTTTGGTCACTTTGAAGTTACTCATTTTCTGCCAATTGCAGAAATATCCTATGCTTTTTTTGTGCCCGTTACTGTATAATTTCTAACTTGCGAAACTTAAATAACACTGATTTCAAAGAACTTTTGTTCTACGGCGTCAGAGCCGCAGTATGATTTTTATAAAACTAACGAACTATTGTGATAACGCTTATTGTTTTTTTTCGATCACTAAATTATCAAGGCCTGATAAGCCTTTGTTTATCAGGCCGTTTGATAATTTTTTACGAAAAATGTTGCGGGATTAAGGATTTAGTTTTTTACGACCAAGAGAAAATATACTGGAATATCCAAGACAAAAAAGAATGACAACCTCTCGAATATGAAAATAAAAAGTTTAGTTTGTGTTCGGGGTGCGTCGCACTTCAAAGTATAATTCACGACTCAAACTTTATTAATATGAAGAAATGTTTTTTGCTGTTCCTGTTGGGTGCGGTCTGTTTGGTAAACGGCAATGCCCAGAATAATGTAGAAAGTACTGGAATTGAAATTGTAACCAAGTTGGATAAGCCCTCAATCCCATTCAATGAGGATGATTTGTGCGGGTATCTGCTGGTCTATTTCAAGGATCAGGACCAGTCTGCCTATATGGCAATAAGCAACGACGGTTATACCTTTACAGACATTAATAATGGAAAGCCTGTGTTCTTAGGCTATGAACTGGCCGAACAGAAGGGTGTACGCGATCCCCACATAACTCGAGGGCCGGATGGCGCTTTTTATCTGGCCATGACTGATCTGCACATATTCGGTCAGCGAGCCGGTTACCGAGATACAGAATTTGAGCGTCCGGCCGAGAAATACGGATGGGGTAACAACCGCGCTCTTGTCCTTATGAAATCATACGACCTCATACATTGGACTCATTCAGATTTCCGTGTTGACAAAGCCTTTCCGGAACTTGGAGATATTGACTGCTCATGGGCACCGGAGACGGTATATGACCCGGTGGAAAAGAAAATGATGATTTACTTTACCATCAGGTACAACAACAGGGAATGCCATCTCTATTACTCATATCCCAACGATGATTTTACAAAGCTGGAGACAACTCCTGTAAGAATAACTGACATAGGTGGACTTGACGGAGATATCACAAAGGTAGGAGACAAATACCATCTGTTCTATGTCTCTGGAGCCAAGGTGCTCCATTCAGTTTCAGACAGGATAAACTCAGGTTATCCTATAGAAACAGGACGCATTGATCCCGAGAAGGTTTCGACCGAGGCTCCGAATGTCTTCAAGCGGCTTGGCACCGACAAGTATGTGCTTATGTACGATGTCTATGGTGCCCGTCCAAGCAATATGGGATTCAGCGAGACAACAGATTTTGTGAACTATGAAAATCTGGGGCACTTTAACGAGGGCGTTATGAAGACTACAAATTTCACCAGTCCAAAGCACGGAGCCGTCACATACCTTACAAAGAAAGAGTTGGAGTCAATCAAACAGCATTGGAACATAGAACCACTTTCCAAATAGTATGTAGAACACTTGCAACTATTTGAAAATTAATCTATTCGCTTTAATATTTGGCACAAGGAAAGCTAGTTTTTCCGGCACTCGTGTGCATATTTTTTCCCGGAGAAATCAGCAAAACCTCGATAAAGATAAAAGAACTATCAGCGAACACATCAGCAATATCTTCAAATAATGAATATGAAAAAGTCTCTGCTGGCACTTATGCTGCTGCCAGCTCTCTGCATGGCGCAGAACCCAATAATACAGACATCGTTCACACCGGACCCAGCTCCTATGGTATATGGCGACAAGCTGTATCTGTTCGTAGATCACGACGAAGACGATGCTACAAACTATACCATGAAGGACTGGCAGTTGTACTGTACCGAGGATATGGTTAACTGGACATATCTGGGTACGCCGGTTACAACCGCTACCTTCCCGTGGGCAAATCAGGGGAACCGCGCTTGGGCGGCACAGTGTATTGAGCGTAACGGCAAATTCTACTGGTATGTCAGCATTACCGGTCCCGGATATGGAGAGACCGTATCGGTAGCTGTTGCCGACAGGCCAGAAGGACCATATGTAGATGCCATTGGCGGGCCTCTTTGCCATGGCCTCGGATTCATCGACCCAACCGTGTTTATCGATGACGACGGGCAGGCGTACCTGTTCTGGGGTAACAGGAACGGCTGGTACGGACGCCTGAACGAAGATATGATTTCGTTTGTAGATGGATATAAACAGATTCCAGGCATCCGCGATCCTAAGGCCTTCGGCCCTCTTGTTCCTAAGATGAACTATGGAAAAGGCGTAAAGGAGCTCGAGGCGGGATATGAGGAAGGCCCTTGGATCACCAAGAAAGGAGATCTTTACTATCTGACCTATCCGGCCGGTGGAATCCCTGAGCACATGGCATATTCTACAGCCCCTACCCCGGATGGTCCTTGGACATATCGCGGACGTATCATGGACGAGACTGACGGCAGCTATACAATTCACGGCGGCGAGGTGGAATACAAGGGACATCACTACATGTTCTACCACAACGGCGCGAATATCAACGGAACCAGTTATCACAGATCTACCTGTGTAGAGGAGTTTACCTTGAACCCTGACGGCACCATTCCGTTCATCCCTCAGACAAAGGAAGGCGTAGCCCCTATAGGGACTCTCAATCCATACGAAAGGGTAGAGGCCGAGACTATTGCCCACAGCTACGGTCTCAAGACAGACCGTCTCAGCGGTGACAGGCACTATGTTACCAGCATCCACAACGGTGATTGGATTAAAATCCGCGAGGTGGACTTCGGCCAGAATCCGGCTACACTGCTTACTGTCGAGACCCTTAATTTCAAGAATGCGGGCTCAATCAATTTCTATATCGATGATACCTACGAGCAACGTCCGGTTGCCTCTATTCAGGTTGACGGTGTGGCAAATGTCAAGACAGCCAAACTCATGACTCCGGTTACCGGAAAACATGATGTGTATATCCTCTTCCATAGCGATCAGGATGGGGAGCTCTTTGACTTCGACTGGTGGAAGTTCAACAATACGCTGAACAATCCGATTATTCAGACAAAGTACACTGCCGATCCGGCTCCTATGGTATATGATGGGAAAGTGTTCCTATACACTACCCACGATGCCGACGATGCTCTCGGTTTCAAGATGAATGACTGGCTCCTCTATACCTCCGAGGACATGGTTAACTGGACCGACCACGGTTCCGTAGCATCCCTCGCCGATTTCAAGTGGCATGACGGAGACAACGGGGCGTGGGCCCATCAGGTTGTGGAGAGAGATGGAAAGTTCTACATGTACTGCACCATCCATCAGCATGGCATCGGAGTTCTGGTGGCCGATTCTCCATATGGCCCGTTCAAGGATCCGATCGGGAAACCTCTGGTATGGCAGGTTGAATACGGTGAGGATATAGACCCGACCGTTTTCATCGACGACGACGGCCAGGCCTATATGTATTGGGGAAATCCTAATGTGTATTGGGCAAAGCTGAACAAGGATATGATTTCCATTGACGGAAAGATCACCAGACTCGACTATAAGATTCAGGATTATCAGGAGGGACCTTGGTTCTACAAGAGGGACGGCAGGTACTATCTTGCATTTGCTTCTACCTGTTGTCCGGAAGGAATAGGTTACGCTATGAGTGACACTCCTATGGGACCTTGGGAGTATCAGGGACATATTATGGACCATACCGGCAGATCGAGGGGAAATCACCCTGGAATCATTGATTACAAGGGCAAGAGCTATGTTTTCGGCTTGAATTACGATCTTTGGCATGAGGAGTCATTCGGCCGCAACGAGAGAAGGAGCGTTTCCGTTGCCGAGTTGCATTATAATGATGATGGAACCATTCAGGAAGTCCCTTATTGGCAGGATGCCGTTCTCGGGCAGGCCGGAACATTCGATCCGTTCCGCAAGGTGGAAGCCGAGACCATGGCCTGGGGATACGGTCTCAAGACAGAGACTCTTCCAGGAGGAGGAATTGCTATCAACAATGTTGACGAGAGCGAGTACATCCTCATAAAGGGAGTGGATTTCGGAAAGAAGGGAGCCCGTTCGTTCAGCGCAAGTGTACGCAGCGAGGGTCAGCCGGCATTCATTGAAATAAGGCTTGACGATCCTAAAGCGGAGGCGATAGGTACTCTCGAAGTCAAGGAGACTTTCGGCCTGTTCAAGACGCAGACATGCTCGCTCAAGGGCCCTGCGGGTGTTCACGACCTGTATCTGTATTTCAGGGGCAAGGCTCCGGAGGGGCCTGCACGGCCGGCAGGCGGAAGGATGATGGCCAGACGTGAACTTCCGAAGAATCTTCTTGCTATTGATTGGTGGAGAATTAAATAAGAGGGAGGTGTGAGGCGGTTTCGCCGAACAAGTTTCCGGCATTTTTACTGCGGCCCGTTGCTTTGAATACTCTTAAGCGGCGGGCCGCTGTTGTCTTCGTGCCTATGTCAACAAGAAGCTGGTCCTTGCATCTCCGTCCGAAGCGATGCCAGAAACTCCGAATATCCTGTCTGCATGATTGCGGATGACACCGACATTCCTAAGACAGGTCGTAAAGGCGAGATGCTTGGACGCGTTTACTCCCATGTTGCAGGTCGCGGAAGCATCCTTGGTCACAAGGGACTCTTCCTCTGTCGTACCGATGGTCGCACCCAGATGCTTGTTGACTTTACCCTTCAGGGAGAAGAAGGTAGAGTGGCTTCCAAGCCCCAGGGCCTTTCCAAGAAGGATATCGATGCACGCTACAACAAGGAAAGGGATGCCGAATCCAAGGTGGAGAAGCGCAAGGCTGAGTACTTCAAGGACAAAATCAGCAATCTGAAGATGATGCTCAACAGGGCGTCCATCGAGCACATGAGCTTCGACTATCTCCTTGTTGACAGCTGGTTCACCTGCAAGGAAATGGTCAAGTACATAAGGCGTAAAGGCAGCAAGGCTCACTTGCTGGGTATGATCAAGATGAGCAAGACCAAATATGCTGTTGGCGGGGAGGAAATGACTGCCACAGCCATCGCTTCCGCAATGACCAAGAAAAAGGCTGTCAAGTACTCTCGTTCTCATAAATTCTACTACTTTGAGACAGATGCCGTCTTTGCAGGCAAGTCTGTCAAGCTCTTCTTCTATCGCTTCGGCAAGAAGGGCGAATGGAAAGCTCTGCTGTCAACAGACACTGCACTTACGCCCTTCAAGGCCTATCAAACATACTCAATGCGCTGGGCTATTGAGGTCGTCTTCCACGAATGCAAGAGTCTTCTCAAGCTGGGCAAGTGCCAATGTCGGGACTTTGGCTCACAGATTGCCTCAATATCGCTTAACATGCTACAATACAACTTATTGTCATACGTCAAGAGGTTCGAGTCTTATGAGACCATCGGAGGTCTGTTCCGAGAAATCACTGAGCAGACTGTCGAACTCTCAATCACAGAAAAGATCTGGGGTCTCATCCGGGAGATAGTGTCTGCAATCGCCGACTTCTTCTCTACAGACTTTGATGAACTCTTGACTAACATCATAAACGAAAACAAACAACTCAAGGCGATGAAGCTCCTGCCCCGGGGCGGGTATCTGGCCAC
>CACZZF010000040.1 GCA_902785575.1 uncultured Bacteroidia bacterium
CACCACCAACTGGCCAGGGATCATCCTCTCAACGACGACCTTGACGTTCATCCCGTCGATCAGCGAGCCGTCATTCGCCACCTGGGCCCGCACCGAGATCTGCCCCTTGGAGTCAACCGATGGGTTGATCGAGGTGATCTTTCCGGAATATTCCTTCCCCTCGTCGGCGAAAGGCCTGATCTTGACAGGCAGGCCGATGGAAAGGAAGGAATATTCCGACTCCATGACCGTGAAATCCACGTCCAGAGTACGGTCGTCTATGATCGTGCAGAACGGCTCCGGCCCGGAGTACTGGTCGTAACGGCGGAGCTTCACATCGGCCACCCTTCCGTGGAACGGGGCCCTGAGTACTGTCCCGGAGATATCGTACCTGGCTTTGGACAAGCTGTTCTCGGCCGAGGTGTAGCCGGATCTCATCCTGGCCGTCGCCATGAGATCCTTGGGGACCGACATAGTGTCACGGGCGGAATAGCCCTGGCCGGCGAGGAAGTCATAGAGGTCTATCTCCGCCTTCTTCAGGGCGATGTCCGCCGATTCGAGCGCGAGCCTGAGATCCGGCCGGTCCAGGGTCGCTATGGTCGCCCCGGCGCCAACCACACTGCCGTTCTTCACATTGATAGAGGCTATCTTTCCGGAAGTGCCGAATAATAGCGCGCTCTTCCTCGAGGCGGCAAGTTTGCCGTTGGAAAGCAGTTGCCTGGCGAAATCGGTCCGCTCAAGCGTGATCACCTCGACCTCATTGACTTGGGGAGAGTACTGCAGTTTGCCGTCCTTCCCCTCTTCCGAGGTCTTTTTGCCGCCGCACGATGTGAGCAACAGGGCCGCCGCGAAGGCGCATATAGTGAGTATTCTTGATCTCATAGTCATTCAACCATTTCCTTGACGTCTATATCTATGTCACGCCCGGTGAGGAAGTCATACAGGGTGAGTTTCCTCAGGGTGTAGTAGTAGTTCCAGTAGTTGGACAGGTCCCCGACGTACTTGGAGAGGGCGGAGTCCGAGTCGTTCTGGGCGTTGGTGAGGTCGGTCACTGTGGCGTTACCGTTCCTGAACTTGTCCATCATCAGCGAGTACCTTTCGGAAGCGATCTCCATCGCCCGCCTGGAGGCCATGCACTGTTGGCGCTGGTTGTTGAACTGACCGACAGCGGTGAATATCTTCCGACGGAAGTCATTCTCTTCCTGAAGGTTCTGGGCCTTCACCACCTCCTCGGCTGCCTTAGCCTTCTGGACCTTACCCTTGCCGAGCCCCCAGTCGAAGATTGGCACGCTGAATGTCAGTCCCACCACCTCCTGGTTCAGGAGGTCCCGGTACACGTCAGGCAGTCCTGCCCCAGACTGGGACAGGCCGAAGCGGGCGTTCAGGCTCATCGAGATCCCCCTGTCGGCCTTGGCCTTCGCCACCGCCGACGAGGCTGTGAGCTCGTCGATCTCGTTCTGGAGATTGAACGAGGAATTGTTCAGCGCCTTGTCAAGCACAAGGTCATAATCCATAACCACATCCGGCAAGGCATTGTCTATCACAGGCTCTATCTCGACCGACTCGTCGTAGCCAAGGATGGAATTGAGTGCCATCTGGGCCTCCCTCACCTTGACCAGGTTCTCCCCCATCGCGATGCTGTCATTGAGCGCTCGGAGCTCAAGCTGGAGGTACTCATCCCTTGTGACGGTGCCGAGCTTCAACCTTTCACCAGCTACGGAGCGCATCTTCACGGTGTTGGCGAAGTTGGTGACCGAGGCCTCGTGGTTCCTGGTGGCGGCGATAAGGTCGAAATATGCCTTGGCGGCGGCGATGGTCACTTCCTCCATAGACTCGATGTACTGACGCCGGCCCCTCTCATATTCCTTGGGCTCGATCAGCTTGTCCCACTTGAACTGGTTATATGCGAAAAGGGGCTGGTTGTAACTGACCGTTATCGGTTGCGAGTACCACGTCAGGTTCTTGAACGCCCCGTATTGGTCGATCCTCCGCAGGTCTGAATATACCGAGAGGCGGCCGCCTGTGAAGGTCACGTTCTGGGCGACGGACAGGCCGAGGCTGTTCTGGAGGTTGTAGGAGTTGGCGTAACGGAACGTTCCGTCCTCATAGCTCTGCAACAGGGTCAGGGAGCGGTCGAAATTCATCAGGTTGCCGTAAAGGTTAAGCGAGGGAAGCCGGCTGGCCTGGTAGGAACGGTAAGCCCAGTAGGTCGAGACGAAGGCATGCTTCGCCTGCAGGGCCGCCACCGACTGCGACCTCGCCGTGCCGATCGCCTCCTCAAGGGTCATAGCGCGCTGGGCTGGCAACGACATAGGGATTGTCAGCGACAAGAAAAAGAGTGCCTTCCTCAACCCGCTTATCATCTTCTCATCCTTCTTTTGATATAATATGAACAGTTGCTGAGAGGGCCCACTACAACAGCTTGCGTCAACTTTTATTGTTTTCGAAAAAAAAGCTAATTGTAAAAGAATCTGTTTGCAATTGTCTCTAAATATGTTTCAGTCAACTCGTCATGCTCAATGCTGGGAGAGAAACTCATCATAACACGGCCGTTGTATATAAACATGAATGGTATATTGGAGCCCTCCAGCGCATGACTGAAATCCGCACTGTCATCAATATATACAGTATTGCCATGTTCTTGACCATCTCGCCGCTTAAAATCCGAAGCAAGGAACAATACACGATCATTATCCATATAGTCAGGTATGAATCTTCTCAGATTTGCCAAAATGTAATCCATACAAGAAGAACAACTCAGGTCTGAATACTTGACAACTAAAAAGAACTTATCGGACAGGTGCCCTCCAGTACTTTGGATACCCTTTTCAATAATGAAATATTAACATCACTTTTGTGAAAAAGGCGATGTACTGTCTCGCGTGAACATGCCAAAGCATCTGCAAAATCAACAACGCTCATACCACGTTGCCTTACAATCATTTTTATCCGCTGCCCAATAATCATACATATACACCAATAAACATTTGAATTTAAGGCATCTCTACAGCTGAGGAAGGGTCTCTTATTATCATCGATTTCACCCTACTGATAATTCGATAATAACCCTTTATATAGTTCAAGAGTTTTGGAATCTTGCCGAGAGAAATTCCTGAGAATCCTGTCAATTTCAGAGCTGCTCGGTTCAAATTTGCCAGAGGCGGCCTCACTTGAGATGAATCTCTCTGTCTGCAGCATATTTTGCCGCTCGAGATTTCGTCCTGATCTCTCAAGATCAGATTTAATACTTTTCCATGACTGAACCCTGCTCATCATTCCCTCGATGACAGTATCTACTGAAGGTTTCGCAAGAGTCACTCGCCAAGGTGCGCCACTACGGATGAAATGACCGGAGTACTGCTGTTTGAGATGCTTGTCCAATGCGAGATAGTCCCTGAAAGAAACTCTCATTGAGGTCGTCACAGCATTAGCGAAAGGATCTAAACAAGGATTGACTTCAGCAAAAAAGTAATTCTGTGAACCACTACTTTGAGGTGCCTTCCAGACGACTGTCTGGACGATAGTCTCAGGGTAGACAACACCTTCTCTGACAGTATAATACGCTTCATACGAATAATCAGAAACCGGGGTCCTTGGCGTATTTCTGTTGTCGCTGATATAATGCGAAAAACGATCCTCTACATTATTCAACCTGAAACCGACAATCACCCCATTCTTAATAATGAGGATACCACTACCAGATAAACGCGTGTCAACCGGAAAAGAATCCTCTTTATTCATAAAGGCAATTTCACAATATCCATAAAGACTGCCTTTCACAAATGTATACTTAAAACATCTGACT
Organism: uncultured Bacteroidia bacterium; assembly: GCA_902785575.1. Classification (GTDB taxonomy): domain Bacteria; phylum Bacteroidota; class Bacteroidia; order Bacteroidales; family UBA932; genus Cryptobacteroides. The sequence continues at coordinate 3,785 of CACZZF010000040.1, forward strand.
TTCTGGGGATTAAGCGGGCCATAGACTTCCATGGCACGTTTTCTTGCGACCGGAGGTATCAATTGATACTGGTTAAAAGTCTCATAAAAGAGTTTGGACTCATCATAAAAGTCCTGGCTTTTGTAAGTACGTCCGGTATGTTCTTTTCCTGATGGATCGATGAATGAGGAGTTAAAAGACCCTAATACTCTGTAGCAACCTATAGCTGGATCATTGAAAAGATTAGTGATTTTGTCTTGCCTAAAATCCAAGGATCCGAACAATCCGTATGAAAGGAAAGCTTGGCTATACTTTCCTTTGCATTTTACAAACCTCTCGAATTCCGCCACAGACACGAAGTCTTTGCAATACTTTGAGGAAAACGCTTTGGCCGCATCAAGAACAGCTTTCTCAACTAGTTTATCGGTCGGTTTTGCAGGTTCTTGTCCTAAAACACAAACATGCCAGAAAAGCAAGTTAACAAGCAAAATAAAAGACAAATATCTACGCATAATCATAATGGTTTAATCATTGCCTTCAATCGTAACTTATGTTCCAACTCTTTTGTATTAGCACGAAAAGTAGCGTAAATAGTATTATCGCCAGACTTCCCTTTTGTATCCAACTTTACTGTAATGACAACACTATCTTTAGGAGGCACTCTTGACTTATCTTTCTCTACTGAGGTACAAATACAATCCGCATGCAAATTTTGAACGTACAACCACTCACCGCCCTTGTTGAACACCCGAAATTGCGCAATTAAAACTGTATCAGCCTTAACTACACCAAAATCAATGGTTTTTGGACTTACGTCTATCGATGTAGTTGACACATTCCTAACATCAAACTGCTCCTCAACATCTTCACTTTGAGGACTATTCTCATTAATGTCTGAACTCTTCTCAATTTGGAAAAGACGAGATATATTCACACCCGCTATTAAAAGGGCCAGAATACTGATAACCGTACAAATAAGAACAAACGATTTATTTCCAGAACTCACAACTTGAAACGATATATTTCCATTGATTCTTTCTCCTCGTCACATATAAACTCGGAATAATAATACGGCTCAATATAACCCAAGGTTTTAAATCCTTCAGGGACTTGTATATCACCTATCAAAGTGGTTCCGTCATATACCTGTAGCCGAGTCTGATCTTTTGGTTGG
>CACZZF010000041.1 GCA_902785575.1 uncultured Bacteroidia bacterium
CATCGGCTACATCCATTCTTTCGTGGTTGAAAGGGGGAAAAGCCTCCTGATGCATGGGCACAATGTCAGCGAAACGGCCCATTTGCTGGGATTCGAATACGTGCATCACTTCAACCGGATCTTCAAGAAAGTCACAGGCCTCACCCCTTCGGAATTCCTGGCGAAATAAACACTCATGCCGAATACGAATGGGGTTTTCATAAGATATCAAGTGTTTTGTAACAATAATTGATATATCAAAAGAGGATATATCGTATGTCGTGATTAAAGGGGAAACACTCTGTCAACATATTATCAAGGTCAAACTTATAATGGTCTTTTCATAAGGTCAATCCGACTAGAGTCAAGAAAGAAAAAAAAAGCCAGAAAAAGGTTTTGCCACTGCTAATGCATAGCTTTGAAACAATGTCGACAAATGAGACCGGTGAATCCTTATTGCCCCCGCAAGTCACTTTATTTCTTCCGGTAAAAGAAAAAAGATTATTCAGAGAATCTGCCGGTATAGTCCAGTCATGTATTAGATATACCAATCTGACTATACAACCATATCCCGATACACTGAAGAGTATACTTTCTTCACAAGATAGCATTGGAAATGTAAATACGTATCTAGAATGATTAAAGATTGCAGATGCTCATTTCTCGCGTAAAACTTGTTACACAATCTTGACACGTCTCCAGAATCCAGAAAACAGGCCTATTCTTTCTTTTACCCGAGTAAATAAAGCATCATCGAGGAAGACTCTTCGAGATCGGGTCTGGTTCTGTCACAACGATTGTCACAATAAACGCCCTTATTTCTGAGCGTTAGTGAATTTAGCGCATTACGAGATAGCCAAGTGCAACAAGGGCAATACCCGCAATCACACTGATGGCCAAGTACCCGGCAAATCCCCAGGCATTGCCGCCCTGTAGCATCAGTAGGGCTTCCTTTGAGAATGTGGAGAATGTCGTAAAGCCGCCACAGAGGCCTACGGTAAGGAACAAAGCCCAGTTGCTACCCTCTGTGCCATTCTTGCTGAATACACCCCAAAGAAGACCTATGAGGAAGCACCCTGCAAGGTTCACAATAAGCGTTGCCCATGGAAATCCCTTATTGACGCTTTTCATCGCCAAAGATACCACAAAGTTCTGACATACACACGAAAGAGCCTCCGCTACAAGCATTATCAAATTGTCTCCTGTCAGAGTTTATATCGTAGCGTTGAGTTATCTGCATATATAACACTTTGCGGCTGATAAAACGCAAAATTTGCATTTTATCAGCCGCAAATGTAATCCAAAAGGACTTCAGGCTATATGGTTACCTTGAAGCCGTAGATTTTACCATTTTCGAGCGGGAGCTTGCTCGTGATCGTCTTCCGCATGTCGCAGTCCGGGAACACGGTGACCGAATTCCGGCGTTCCTCCTTTTTGTCGTAATAGTTGCCGCCGAACTGGAAGCAGAGTTCATATCCCGCCTCGAGATCCTTGTCGAAGCGGACGGGCACGAAGAAGGTCTTTTCGACCACATCCTCGTCCATCAGCGTGAGATCGCTGTTGTTGCCGCTGTCGAGCAGGTAATAGTCCAGCGGTCCCCGCTCGATCGTGAAGGGCGTCCCCGTGTAGCTTCTGGTGGTCACATCAAGGCCGTTAAACCGGACGAAGACAGGATCACCGTTCACGCCCCACTCTTCCTCTTCGTCCGAGTCGGGATCCACGCACTTGATGCGGATGGAATTGATCCGCGCCTGGTCGAAAGGAGAATCGTCAAGCGCCTCGTACGGGAAGTTCTTGAGGGTCACCTCGATGCGGAACACGGCGAACAGGTGCTCCAGGTACACGTGGGCTACATCGCCATCGATCTTCACCTCGCCCAGCATCAGGTCGACGTCGGAGATAGAAGACGGTTCATCGTGCTGCAGGGCGCCCGAAGCGATCGAAAGGTTTCTCATATAAATGGTCTGAGAGTACAGCCTCACGCGATCGAAGATCGAATTGCCCGCGTACGTGTCCACGGACGGATACAGGCAGATGACCTTGTCCCCTTCGTTTCCGGTCCAGGTTCCGGAGAATTCCGCCTTCTTGCGGCCAGCCTCCCCGGTAGAAGTGAAGATATCGACGGCCGTGATGCCGTCCCGGTCGAAAGAGACCACCGTGATGGACTCTTCCGAGTCCCAGGAGCCTTTCAGCGTCCTGTCTTCCGTGTCGTATTCATAAAGCGTCTTTGTGCCCACCGGAGCGGAGACGGACGCCTGGATCGTCATCGGGACGCCTGCCTTCTTTTCGACCGGCGTCTTCTGGCAGCTACTCATCAGCACGGCCGCGCAGGCCGTCATTACAATATTCGTTATGATGCGTTTCATCTTGCAGACTTTTAATAGGTTAAAATTCCAAATCCCAGCCGTGTTCCATATCAGGGACCTCTCCACTGGCACAGACAATGCCTTCCGACTTGACCTCAATGACCTCTGTCACGGGTGATTCATAAGTGATTAAGCGTAAATCTTCCATTAGGTTGTAAATAACGTCTATAAAATTAACATAAGGTGAATTCTAATTTGAAGTGCAACACACTTCAAAAGTTATAATTAAATAATTGTTTACAATATTCCAACGGTGTCCTGGCGTATCAGTCCGTTCGTGTTTTCGTTTGCACCCCGCTCCCAAGAGTGGTATGGGCGTGCGAAGTAGAACTCGGCATCGAGTCCCTTGGCGATCTCCTTATGGCGGGCGAATTCCTTTCCGTTGTCAGCCGTTATCGTGTGTATTTTGTCCTTATAGGGCAGCAGCGCTTCGATTGCCGTGCTGGCCAGCGGGGTGGCTTCTTTCCCAGCAAGCCTGCGGATCAACACCAAATGCGTGCACCGGTCGTTTGTTGTCATGATAGCACCCTTGTGGTTCCTGCCAATCATCGTGTCTATCTCAAAGTCTCCAAAACGCTTCTTCTCATCTACAACCGACGGCCTCAGCGATATGTCAACCCGGTCCTGGATGAGCCCCCTGGACCTGTACTGGCTATCGCGTCTTCGTTTACGTCGACCGCGATGCCTGAGGTTACGCGCCAGCTCGTCGTTGCCGCGGCGTTTCTCATGCCATATCCACCGGTAGATTGTCTCCGCACATACCATCTCTTCCCCCTTCAACCGGAACCGACCGCAAATCTGCTCCGGACTGTACTGGCCGTAGATGATGAACCTTCGCACGGTTCTTATCCTCCCGTCGGTGAACTTCAGGTAGTGTCGCCTGGTCTTCATCCTCCTTTCGTACTTCTTTTGGGCCAGTTGCCATCGATACCGATGGTAGCCACGCCTGTCGCAGTTCCTGCGAATCTCACGGCTCACCGTGCCTGTACTGACTCCAATCACTTCCCCTATTTCCCTCAGGCTCATCGGTGTCTGCAGCAACGCCTCAATCGTATATCGCTGCTCCCTTGTCAAATGCTTATATCCCATCCTCTGTCGCTTTTCTGGTTATGACAGTAAAGTTATACTGTCACGCTTCAAAGCGTTGCACTTCAGAGTAGAATCCAGCTTTTAGATTTTCCCGAAATATTGCATTATCATTCGATAGGCAAGAAAGTAGTAAGAAAATCCATAAAAAGTAGGGAGAAAAAAGCAATAAGTAGGGAGAAAAGTCATATCTTTGCATTGAAAAATGACGACTGCCATGACAAGAATGGATCAATTGATAGCTCTGATTGAGCGGTATAAGCAATTGGGTATTGACTCGCAGATAGACTACGAGAAGTTCTATCTGTACTCAATCATCACCCACTCTACCGCCATCGAGGGATCGACGGTGACAGAGATTGAGAACCAACTGCTCTTCGATCAGGGAATCACCGCAAAGGGCAAGACCATCGTCGAACAGATGATGAACCTGGATCTAAAGCGTGCCTATGAAGAGAGCATCCGTCTTGCCAAGAATCATACAGAAATTACCCTCGATGTTCTGAAAGGCTTGTCTCGCCTAGTGGTGCAGAACACAGGGTCAACCTACAAGACTGCGCTCGGTGACTTCTCCTCCGCAAACGGAGATCTCAGGCTTGTCAATGTCACGGCTGGGGTTGGTGGGCGCTCTTACATCAGTTATCAGAAAGTGCCGGCCAAACTGCAGGAGTTCTGCGATTGGCTGAATGCGCAGCGCAAAAGTCCCATGTCCATTTCGGAAAGATATGAGCTTAGCTTCGAAGCTCACTACCGTTTGGTCACCATTCATCCATGGGCAGATGGAAATGGCAGAATGGCCAGGCTCATCATGAACCACATTCAATTCGAATTCGGGCTGGTTCCGGCAAAGGTTTTAAAGGAGGATAAAGGAGACTATATCAACGCCCTCATTGCAACTCGCGAGTCAGACGACCTCTCCCCGTTTCTCGACTTCATGA
>CACZZF010000042.1 GCA_902785575.1 uncultured Bacteroidia bacterium
CAATCTGCTTACAAATCTCTTCTATCATTTGACTTGACGAATGATCATGTAGCATCTGCTCCGGCAATAGAAGTCACAAGCTCATTTAAGACTATACTTAATGATTGTATTACGCGATATGGATTTTAACGAATCAATCGCATTGTCTATATTGTCATCAAGCAACTCCTTGCTAATATACTTGTCAATATCCATAGAATTGCACAAGAAGTAATTGGCGTCGTGATAAAATACTCCCAACGGGAAATAAGGCGTGTCAGCCTCCGAGAATAGCTTTGAAGTTCGGTGGTAACCATTATCTTTCTCCGATATCAAACAATAATTCCCTCGGTTGGTTTCTATTTGCATAAACAGTTTATTGGACATCTTTTGCACGTTGCTTATGCTAACTTTTACAGGCTCCTTATGCTTGAACTCCCATTGATAGCTCAGATAATAGAAATCCTCCATCCTATAGATTTCGCCTGTGTTAGAATAATAGTAGTATGAATCCGTTTCAGAATAGAAAAACCCACTTTTGTCCAACACTCTCTTCATTGCGGGATTGCTCCCTTTCATTCCTCCATCTGCAGGAAAATAAAAAACGCATTCCCTAATAGCGTATTCTCCAGAGTAATTCCGACCGTCCCGAAAAGCCAAAACAACAACCGCATTATCATCCTTACCGCCTACTTTGCAGTAGGTATACGAGGTGTCCGGAAGTGGCAGGCATCCTTCATATGACAAATCGTTCAAGCCATACATTTCTATCCCGTCAGCGGTTAGAATGTACAATCTTTTATCCCGAAATGTCGAAAAATCTTTAATAACGTCAAACTCCAATTCTTGTTGAAAATGCCCTATTTTATCATAGAAATAAAGGCATGTGGAATCTTTTAGAATAACGTAGCCCTTGTCGAACACGCAAAACTTTGACTTCGGAAACAATCCTTGTGTCTCATCAAGAGAGATGATTTCTATCTTCTCACAATATTCTTTCAAATTGATCCCTTTCGAAGAAGGCTTGTCCAAATCGATGACAATCTTTCCATTGTCCGTTCTTCCGGCACAACCGGTCAAAACGGCCATAATTGATAATAATGCTATATAGATTTTCTCCACAATGATTACAAACGAGGTTTCCTGATAATACGTATGACGAGCGAAACAACATAAACGATCATTCCGTAAATGACAGGAATCAAAAGGGCCTTCACGCCAAAGAGCACACCTGGAGAGATTAGATCGAAAATGCTGGATACGGCCTCACCCTTTACGGCAGCAACATCTTGAAGCGTGGACAGAAACTGATAAAGAGGGAAAAGAGGAAATATCAGGCTTACAACAAGGGTAATGATTCCGATTTCCTTCACCCACGCGGGCGCTTTCCATGCGGCAAATAGCAGCCCGACGAAGAGCACGGTGATGAGGGACATGATGAAGATGCCTCCTTGGACAAAGAGAGCGGGAAGTGTCGTTAGCATATTCATGGCATTATCGATTGGTTTCTGCTACAAAGGTACGACTAATTGCCGATAACTCGGCTTGTCAAAACCCCTCCATTACCTGTCAAATCCCCCTGGAGCCGCGGAATGAAAGCGTTTTTCGGCAAAAAGAACTATCTTTGCTTCGCAGATGAAGAAAACACTCATCATACTTGGACTTTGGGTGGTCGCCATCGTGCTGATTGCCGCCTTGGTTGTCAGCATGGGGTATTCCTTCCCGGAAGCCCTCTTCATCGGCGTTCAGTTTCTCCCCGGCGTTTTAGCCGCACACTACTTTCTATCCAAGATATCATTCCAGAACAAAAGCGCCGGCATCCGGGATGCCATCTTCGTCATGCTTGCCATCCTCGTTGCCGAGATTGCACTGGTGGTAATGGCCAGTATCATAATCGTCCACATGCGGCACATCGTAATCTGGTGGCAATATGATGACTACCCTGAAACACTCTTCAATCCTGTCTTTATCGGCATGGTGCTGGCGCTCCTCATCGTAGGCGACACCACTCTGGGCCGATTCCTGGACAGACGATTCCCTACGACCCAGAAGCCCATCCGTTTTGTTTCAGAACGTAAGACGGTATCCCTTCTTCCCGATGAGATTCTCTACATCGAATCCAACGACAAAGAGGTGACGGTCAATGCCACCGAAGGCCGCCGCTTCCGCAACAAAACCGGCATCGGCCAGTGGGAGGACCTGCTGGGTGACAACTTCCTGCGTATCCACCGTTCTTACCTGGTCAATGCCAATTATGCAACGCTCATTTCGCCCGATACCGTGACTATCGGCACGGCAGAACTCCCGGTTTCCAGGAAGTATAAGGAGGAGGTTCAAACTATCCTGACAAACCACAGGGCATAAGAAACCAATTTGTCCACAACTTGTTCCACTTGTCCCACTCATTCCGTGGAACGGAACGGAACAAGGCCGATGGTCCGGGCCGATAGATACGGCCGATCCGCGCCCGTTATAGGAGAAAAAGGTCAGTGCCTTTATAGCAGTACACCCTCACATCCATCGCCTTCCCGCCCTTAACAACAGCCCCGGGCTTCGTCTCCTCCAGCCGGAAGCCATTCTTCCCAGCACCACAGGAACCCGCTGATAATCAGCGGGTTTTCTTTTTCCGTCCCACTTTCCGTCCCACTTTTTCCGTTCACGCTGCTACTTTACAGTGCCTTCTAATGCCTTTTTTGACACTAAAGTCGAAAAGCAAAAGTCCCATTTTTTTGAGCCCAGAAAACTGGGACCAAAACTGGGACCATACAAGATTACTCATTTTTGATAGATTTTGTGGCTGATAGTTTCTGAATGTGTTTCTTGTCGTACTTCTTGATGTAGTCCATGAGCTTCTTGCCCAGAAGAATCTTGATGTCGGCGGCAAGGCCGATTCCAATTCGTATAGCGGGCTAAAAGCATCGATTTTTGATGTTTTTAGCCCATTATCCGATATATTTCAGTATATTTGCATCAAGTAAAGTTCGTCTATATGAAAATCATTGGTCGCGACGCAGAAAACGCAAAACTCAAGTCCTGGTACAAGTCCGGCAAAGCCGAATTCATCGCCATTTACGGCAGACGCCGTGTAGGAAAAACGTACCTGGTGAATACCTTCTTCGACAACCAGTTCACCTTTGACGCCACAGGCATCATCGGCGGCACCCGCACCGAAGAACTCGACGCCTTCTACTCCGCCCTTGTCGAGTACGGTTATTCCGGCCCCAAGCCCAAGAAGTGGATGGAAGCCTTCGAATCCCTGAAAGGCCTGCTGAAAGAGAAGATCGTGAAAGGGAAACGCGCTGTGGTCTTCATCGACGAACTCCCGTGCCTGGCCACGCCCAAATCAGACCTCGTCAAAGCCCTGGACTACTTCTGGAACAAATGGGGCTCCCGCCAGAAAGAACTGATGCTTATCGTCTGCGGCTCCGCCACCTCCTGGATTGTCCGCAACATCATCGACAACAAAGGTGGCTTACATAACCGGATCACGCACGAAATGCACCTCTTCCCGTTCCACCTCAAAGAAACCAAGGAATTCCTGCAGGCGAACAAATTCAAGTGGAACGACATCACCGTCCTCCAGGCCTATATGATTCTGGGCGGCATCCCTTACTATCTGGGCCTGCTGGACTCCGGAATATCCCTGGCCGACAACATCGACGCCCTTTTCTTTGCCGATGGAGCCCAGCTCCGCGGTGAGTACGAGCGCCTCTACAAGTCTCTCTTCAAGACCCCGGAGCGCTACAAAGCCATCATCAAACTCCTGTCCGACACCAAGAAGGGCCTCACCCGCAAGGAAATTGCCGAGAAGTTGAAGGTCCCCAACAACGGCCATCTCAGCGACATGCTGGAAGACCTTGTGAACTGCGACTTCATCCGGCACTACAACGTCCTTGGCAAGAGCGTCCGCTCCAGTGGCGGCCTCTACCAGCTGGTGGACTTCTTCTCGCTCTTCCACGCATCCTTTATCAAGAGCAAGAATACAGACCCCCACTACTGGCAGCACACGCTCAATACCACCACCCAGAACAACTGGTACGGCCTCACATACGAAAAGGTGGCCATGGCCCACATCCCGCAAATCCTTCGTGCCATCGGCACTCATCAGGCGCATGACCTTGCCATCAGCGACAAATTTGATCTTCACGCCATCCTGGTCCGTCGCCGTCACCGTCTTGTCGGCAATCGTCATACTCTGACTGATTCCTGTAACGACCATAGCATCGGCCTGTCCCTGTGCGAATACCATAGCCGACGCAAAGCCAACAGCTGCCAACAATTTACTGATTCGATTCATGATACATACACTCCTATCTTTGTTTCCATTCCTCTGGAAACTATTCTACCATCCAAAACTAATAATTCAACATT
>CACZZF010000043.1 GCA_902785575.1 uncultured Bacteroidia bacterium
GTGGAAGGAAAAAAGAATGATTTTTGAAGCAGTATTTCGACCCTTTGCGTGTTTAATAAGAAAACGAAAGTGATGAAGATATTGAGAACAATGATTTGCTCGGCGCTGCTGGTGGCAGGGCTGTGCGGATGTGAGAAGAATCTGGTTCCTGAGATTGACCTGGCCGATAATCTGGAAGGAAGTTGGGAGAAAGTTTATCCGGAAGGAGTGCAGGATGCAGCATTGGTGATATGGACTTTCTCGAGCATCAACAAGGAGAGTCAGGACCCGTTTATTCTGACCATCTATGTGTCTGATGTATTTTCAGGGGATTCAGAGGAGAAATATATTTATCAAGAGCATCAGAACGGCTATCCCGGCGTCGGCAGTTCCACGCCGGAAATTTACCTCTTTGAGATTGACCACGACTTCATGCAAGAGGACAGGAAAGCGGCCTATACGCCCGCAGCACGGTACTATGTGAAGGAGTGCAGCAAGGACAAGCTGGTACTCACGCGTGAAGAGGTGAATGTGGACGGGCCGAACCTGATCGAGGGCGATGTGACATTCAGGAGGATGGGGCTGTATACCAAGTAGATTCTTCGGTTTTTGCCTTGATATGACAAAACTGCCGTCACTGTTTGGGTGGCGGCAGTTTCTTTTCCTATTCGATTTGACCTACCTGTTTCTACCCCAACCATTGTTTCTCTTCGTGCCGTCCCAGTTGGTGAGTTCATTGTTAGAACCACCACCGCCTAAGTTGGCACCTCCCCTGCCTCCGGCTGCGAGCATCAGCCCTTCCATGATCTCCCTGGGGACACTCATTTCCTCGCTGAGTTGCTTTGTGCGGGTTGCCGCGAGATCACTCATGAAAGGGGTTGTCCCTTTCCAATTAACTTTTCCGAGCAGGCTTTCTGTTGCCTGCGTTCGCTGGTCTTTATCTGTCGGATCCAGACCGCACATATACGCCTCGGCGATAATGCCGCTGCCGATAACACTCTCATCATCCTGGGAGAAGAGATATTTATCGTAGTCTTTGGCGAAGTCGGATATGGCTTTTGTCGCGTCAGTTATCCACTGGTTTATCTGCCTTTGGAAAGACTCCTTGTTCCGTCGGATGGTTTCCCAAATCTCTTTGATCTCGGGGATGGCGAGCATATCGTGGACCTTTTCTTCCGCATCGCTTGCCCTGCGCCTTTCTCCAGTTGCGATTCGATCCGCTCTCTCTGCCCGCCTATTGGCTGATTCACACTCAGCCTGAAGTTTCCGGACAGCTGTTTCGTCAACTGACGCTAGCTTTTCCTTCAGTCGGGTGTTCTCCGCAGTCAGTTTCTCATTGGCCTCATGGAGTATCCGGTTTTGCTCAATCTTGTCTGCGATATCCTTTTTCGTCTGTTTGTAAAGGGCTTTGCCCGCACGCAGAATCTCCTCTTTCTGCGTGGCCTTCGCTTCCATGAGTTTGGTCTGCAAATCCGTCAGGATCTTTTTAACCGCCTTCTTCCGTTCCGCCTTCCACTCATCCTTCCCTAACATAGGGATTGGAATATCGAGTTCTTTCTTTATGGCTTCCCTGGCTTCGTTGACCAGCGGATCCGTTGCAAGCTCATGAACGTAAAATTCCTCCTCTTTGATATCCATTGCTTTGCAGATAGAATTCAGGGTATCGGCTAATTTGTCTGTCTCTTCCTTGAGCGCCTGATTCTTTGCCTCCTGCTTCTTCTGTATGAATTCGTTCCGTTCCAGATGTTCAAGTCCGGTCTCGGACTTCTTCTGCCCTCGCTGCATCTTCAAGATCTCGGCAAGAAGATCCTGCATCTTCGACATATCCGTCTTACTCAGTTTATACGACTTGCCGGTGAAAGGGTTAATCCAATCCCAGACGATATGGGCGTGATAGTTAGGTTTCCATCCGGTCTTTTCTTCACTGTCTTCATAATGCCCCTCGTCCCGGTGGATGTGTATCTGGATTGCTCTTATGCCCCACCTCTCCTGAACGGCATCGGTGAATTTCATCAGGTCGTCCATCGTCGTGTTTTCTTTTACGATTACCACTCCTTCGCGAAGGGGGCTGCTACCATGACGGACACGCTTTTTACCATTCTTGTCTGTATATTCCACGTCCTTCTCCTGCATCGCCCTGCCGGTCAGCTCCTTCACAACGGCTTTTTCCGAAACATAGTATTCCTGAAGAGTTTTCCCGTTCATGATAGGTGAGACATAGGATTCGTTCTTGTGAGTCAGATCTGTGCGTATGTAAATCTTCTTCGGGTCGAGGGCTTTAAGGTAGTCGTTGTCCCGCCTGTTGTGTGCCTCGCTCTGGGCGATGTTGCACGGTTTGATATGGATAGATGCTTTTGCGTTTGTGCTCATGACGTTTACGTGTTATGTGTTTGACTTGTTGAACGGGGTATCGGGGCAGCGCCCTGATCGGAGGGTGCAGGGAGAGGGTCACTCCCTGTCTGGGGATACAAGGGGCGTCGCCCCTTGCCCAGGCCCTCGGCAGAGCCCACAACTACAGGAGCGGAGCGCGTAGTTATAGTGGGCTATAACAGGGCGAGCCCTGCTGTTTAACCTGCCACCCTCCGGACCGGCTTCACTCCTTTCTTCTTTTCCCTTCATTTCGGGCCTTTGTTTGGCCTCTTGTCAAAATGGATGGGGTGAAATTGGTGCGACAGGATAGGCTCCTTTCGTCGCAGAGACCTGTCGCCGGAGGGTTACCGCTTCCTGCGTCTTTCCTCAATCCAGTTAGAAATAAAGGGAAAGGGAAAAGAGGCGAGGATGGATTTACTGTGTCCCGCCTGGATCCGCTCTAATCGGGCTGCCAGATTTAAGGGGACTGACATCTTTTTCAGGCGGGACACGCTTGGCGGTCCTGACCGGTTTCACGATAGGCTCGACTTCCGGATTGCTGACAAAGAAACGGCTCCTTATCATTCCTCGATCAGTGAACCAGACTGACAGACAAATCAGCGTGTGGATAGTGGTCCGGTTGGACGGTTCCGAGCGGAGAATGCCAAGCTGATTGAATTCATGAATGATGCGGGTCGCCGTCTTCCGGTTACACTCCCACAGCCTGGCGAGGTCAACTTTGGAGGCCATGAATTGCCCGGGCTGTAGGACAGCTGAAAAGTTCTTTCCATAGACCTTGTTTTCCTCCGGAATGGCCATTTGAAGGAAGGTCTTGAAGCATTTCATCCGGAGGATATCCTGCTGCTCATCCGAGAGATAATCCAACTGCGCTTCATTGAGGGTAATGCTATATCTGAGGTTCTGTTGCATATGGATTGTTGGGTTTCTATGTTTTGTGAGACTATGAGACTTTGACACTTTGCCAATCGGAGCAGCCCAGGGCCCGAAAGTCTCAAAGTGTCAAAGTCTCATTCATTAAATCTTGGAATACTTTCCCGGCCCTGTCTTCTTTAGAAATATGCCATCGGATTCATTTCTGAGATAACGAAAGACCGTGCTTCTAGAGATCTGGAGTTGTTTTCCGACGGCGACGGCCTGGTCCGAGGTGAAGTCTGTATTCAAGGCATTCAACAGATCAAAGAACCGACCGTGATCGACCCCTCCCATTTGAATCAGTTTATAGGCATACTTCGACGTTTCATAAAAGTAGTTGGCAAGGATCGTCGCTTTTAATGCGGTGTTTTCGTCTACAATGGTTGACAGAGGAATCTCTCCGGCTGCTTCACGCATCCCGTGGATAGAAACGGAGACAGTAGTCCTGAGTCTTACGGAAAATGGCAATATCGGATAATGATCCGCGCTCTGAGTTTTCGATTTCCGTATCGTTTTGCCATTGACGAACGACTTCCCATGCGTCCTCGTTGAAGGAATAGACCTTAAGGGTTTCATCATCGCTGTTGTAGCCGCTAGCGTCCAGCATCTTGGTCAAGAACTGTTTCCATTCTTCTTCGCATCCGGAAGGGAGGTCGATACTTTTCCATAGCATCGGTTCTCCTTCGGCTGGATTATTGACGAATAGCATTCGATAGAAGAACCCATTATCCGTGTTCTCTCCTCCAAACAGTTTGGGCAGTATGCCAGGTTGTATACCACCAATCACGCTGACATAAGGGTCAGTTACGAAAGTAATATCATCTTCCCCTTTGCGGTTCACGGTAATGGGGACTCCGCTGTAGAGGCTGAGCCATTGCTCACGATCCCCGCCGCCGGCATTGTACTTATTGAAGGATGATATCCATCCTCTTAGCTCATCCACGAAGACGAAAATTCCTCGCTTCGACTCTCCGAGAACTTTTGTG
>CACZZF010000044.1 GCA_902785575.1 uncultured Bacteroidia bacterium
AGCGGTATCTTTGGGCGTCATGAGGCGTCTGTTTCCCTGTATGCTGGCCGTTCAAGTCGTATCCCAAATACGTCTCAAACGGCCGCGAATGTTTCACCTGATGCCTTTTCGACTTCTCATAAATCATTGATTGTCAACATATTACAAGAAATAGTTCGAGTCTCGTTTTCCGCTCCAAACGCCTCGCAGTCCTGCGGGGCGTTTTTGTTTGTCTGGCAGTCGCGGTGACCTTTGTTGATGCGGATGAGGGTTACACATACTTGAAGAACCTCAACATCTCCGAGGGACAACCGTATTCAAACGACAAGTGTATCATTCGCAGGGGCATTATCGTAACTTCTCAAAAAAAAGTGAATATTTGAAGCAGTGTTTTGCATATCTTTGTGTTTATAAGGTAGGTCCATATAGATATTTGTAACCATGAAAATGAAAAATCGCGTAGTTCTAATGCTTTTCGCCGGTCTGCTGCTTCTGGTCGCTTGTGAAAAAGTTTCGCCTGATAGTTTGCAAGGCAGGTGGGAACCCATATACGCCTGCGGCAGTTATGAAGATGTCACTTACATTCACTCTTATGATGGCTCTGTCGATGAACATGGACATATTCCGACGGTGTTGGTAAGCAAGAACAACCCTGACGTGAAGTATGAGGGTTCCATGTTGATAACGGGAATCCGCTTTTACCGGAAGGACGGGAAGGATGTTTTCACGACCTTCGAGATGGACTCTCCCAGAAAAGAGATTGGGAAACCGCTTCTGTACAGAATTGAGAGCGGGATACTCTATCGTGAATTACCTATGGGGGCATTCATCAACTGTTCTCCCGACGTACTCGAGAAAGGCTCCGGAGAATTTGATGAAGGGACTCCCATTTCATTCCTGGGCGATGGGCAGGTAAGAATCGGTGACATCACCTTTAGCAGAAAGTGATTGTTGTTTCTCAAGGTAGTTAGTTTATCACAAAGTCATAAGGTGATACATTCGGCAACGGGGTATCACTTTTTTGTATTTCGGCGGTATAACACTAAGGAGCGGCCGACGGGGATTTGCGGTGTATCGTGACGGGAAGGTGGTGGCGCAATATACAGCAATGGGACGGCAGTAAAGATCCTAAACTATAACTATCAACTTGACGACTTTCAGACCATTTCGAGGCCTTACAGTTCCCCGGTTGTTTCGGAAATGTTTCGGAGACTTACGTCAACCAAAAACGCAATTATTTGATTATAAACCAAATAATACAATCAAAAAGTAGCCCCGCTCTGGGCACTTCCATCACTCCCGTCACCGTTTTCCAAGCGGGTCTGCAGGGCACGCTTCCGGAACCGGCTGATTATAACCCACTTACAAAACACCCCACAAACCCTTTGTATCATCCTGATAATAGTTTACAAGACTTCGACAATCCGTTTCATTTTGTGGTTCTGAAAAAAGTCTTTACCTTTGCATCGAGATGGTAAACCGTGATACGGATGGGTAATCGGGTTGTGCAAAAGTCCCCGCCCGCGAGGCCCTCGCTCTTGAAGTGATTCCGCCACGTCGTCTTGGGGCAAGTCTAGCAGGAGGTCATTTGGCCTCCTGCTTTATTTTACCCGTGTCTATGGCCGTGATGCAATACTGCACTTTCGTCTTATCGCTTCTTCTTACCCCAACGGTCATCTTGACCCGACCGACTCCCGTGCAGACATACTCCATGATCAGCATCCGTTCAAAAGACCGCTGGTTCTTGGTGTTTTGTTTGGAAGGGACAGTCTTGACCAACCAGGCATTGGTTAAGATCGCATCCAGTTGGAGCACCGCCAATGTTGACAAATAGGTCAATGAGGCTTGTGCAGCTGCCCGGCTCGTTTACAAGTCGCGCTTGTACAGGAAATCATCCGCAGAACGACGTTTCCATGTACAAGTCTCGCCGATTTGGCCGATTATCCGCCCGATCCCGGAAAGCTTGAGCAGAAAACCCCGGTCAGATACGCAATTTGGTGTACAAGTGAGGTCCAGCTGCGGGACCTATACAAGCAAAAACACCCCTTAAATGCCCGTACCGGTCCCGTCCATGGACCTGTACGAGCACCGTTCTCATATTTGTGAGAGAATCTCGCCAAAGTGATTATTGGCAATTTCTTTGAAATATTGCCAAAATCGTTTATCTTTGTTCCAACACATAGATATGGAGTACAAGTGCATCATAACACCCAGGATGAGGGCCGTGGCGGAGACGTTGACGGAGGCTTTTGTGGGCATGGACCATTGCGTCACGGATGCAGGCCGGAATCTGATCGTGGAGGTTCCCAAAAGTATGTGTGAATCGGTCAGGTCCGTTCTGAAGCAGCGCTTTCAGGATGTCGCGCTGATCCGGAACGCCTATCCGATGATGGAGGATCTGCACGATTTTATCCTGGTGAAGCCGCTCATTTCCGAATCCCCGGTCTTTCAAAATGATGGCGTCAGCGTTCCGGACTTGGAGAAGCGCCTGGTGGACTATGACGCAGACAAAGAGTACGCCACCCTGACAGACCAAGACATCCAGCGAGAATTCCAACGGGCTTTTGAACTATATCCCGTCAATACCTCCCGGCTGCTCCGGTATGCCGGCAGAAAGGGGAAGAAGGAAGATATTCACAACCGGCTGGATCGAATCGACCTGGACCGGGTCGCCACGGTCCGTACCATTCAAGACTATTTCCGGCAGGAACCTGTGGAACGTGCCTGGATTTTCGGTTCCTTCTCCAGAATGGAGGAAAGGCCGGACAGCGATGTCGATATTCTCGTCGACCTGGACGCGTCCTCCCCCATCGGGCTTCTGCAGTACGCCGGAATGATCAACCGCTTGGAAGCCTTGCTGGGCCGCAAGGTCGACCTGGTGGCAAAGGATAGCGTCAAACCTTTTGCACGGGAGCGTGTCAACCGCGAAAAAGTCCTCGTCTATGAGAGAATCTGAACGCGACTACGGACGGCTGCAAGACATCATGAGCGGAGGGAATTCCAAGCCATAAACTGAAAGATGGGTCATTCTTGGATTATTGCCGGGATGTGCGTACTTTTGTGAGACACAACGACATTGACTTATGAAACAGCACAGATTACTCCCCGCTATCCTTCTCGTCGCCACCGCCCTCCTGTTCGCGGCCGCCGGTTATTCCGCCACCCCGCGTTCTACCAAAGGACCCCTCATCCAGCTGCAGGCCGATGGGACCATCTCCGAGGCCACGGGCTGCCTGGACGATTTCGTGGGCAAGGGCCAGTATGTCCTGGTCGATTTC
>CACZZF010000045.1:0-817 GCA_902785575.1 uncultured Bacteroidia bacterium
CGCCACCCGCACCTGCGCCCCCGACGAGGTGGTCGAGAACCTGGAAGAACTGGAAGACGACGGCGAGATCTACGAATCCATCGAAGATATCTGGCCCGACTATCCCACGAAGGATGATTTCTTCTTTAACGAGGAAGAGTATTAAGAGAGAATATTACTCTTAACATACTGATTTACAGCGAGATAAGCAATATTAATTTGTTTGTCTCGCTGTCATTTTAGGGCGTTTGTTTGCTGAATTTGTTTGTCTAAATAGCTAAAAATCGCTAAAAATAGTAGTTTGTTTGTCTAAAAATCATTATGTTTGTACATCCTCGTGAGTATCGGGGAAAGGACAAACAATGGGCAGACCGACAATGGGCAGACCGAAACGAATATATCCCCTTGGGAAATTCAGGCTCCGGACACCGAAGAATCCGGAAAAGGAGAAGGCATATCCGATTGAACTGGAGTATACCTGGAATCGACAGATTGTACGGAAATCAACGAACGTCTTTGTCAAGGAGTGCGACTGGAATCAGAAAGGGAATCAAGGTCGTGGAGAGATCCGCGCCAGTTACGGCGAAGAATACAAGCGACTCAACAGGATGCTGCTCTCCCGCGTCGAGCGAGTCGATTCCCTGCTCGCCGAGTATAATGAAAAGCATCCGCACCAGATTACGGTGGCAGTTATCACCGACATTCTTGCCGACAAGCCTCTTCTGAGAAAAGACCAAGGTAAGGATTTCGTTGAATTCGCCATCGAGCGCCTGAATTCCGACTATGCGAGGAATCGGATCGGGCGGAGCCGTCTTGAGAACGGGAAAAGCGGAATGAA
>CACZZF010000045.1:835-6581 GCA_902785575.1 uncultured Bacteroidia bacterium
AAAAAGAACAGCGACGCTACCATCAACCATGCCCTGACTCCTATTCTCAAGGCTTGTTCTTATGCAAGCGACCTGGATCTTATCGACCCTGCCATCAATCTGAGGATCCAGGATATGCGTGTGATCACTAAGCTTTCGTTGACAGAGGAGGGTTTTGAAGGTACTTTTGACGGGAAGAGCCTTTCCAAAGATGAAATGAAAGCCCTTGTGGAGTATTATAAAACCTGTCCGGAACCTCGCCGTAAGGAATACCTTGAGATGTTCTTCTTTGCTTTCCATGCCTGCGGTCTTCGTGTTATTGACGTGATGACGCTTCAGTGGAGCAATATCAATTTCGAGAAGAAGGAACTTCGGAAGATAATGATCAAAACGAACAAGCGTCACGTTATTCCACTCACGGACCAGGCAATCCGTATCCTTCGTCAATGGCAGGCAAAACGGCCTGACAGCAGATTCGTGTTTGATCTGGTCAAGGAAGATCTGGACCTGGATGACTCGGAAGCCCTATACAAGGCGAGGAATACAGCTACCAAGAACATCAACCAGTCTCTAGCTGTCGTCGGCGAGCAGTTGAAATTCTCCATTAATCTATCCATGCATGTTGCTCGGCATACTTTTGCGGTTTTCGCGCTGAACAATGGCCTGTCTATGTCCGTTGTCAGTCGCCTGTTGGGGCATGGAAGCACTGATATCACTGAAAGAGTATATGCGAAATTCCTTCCGGAAACGTTGGCCTCAGAAGTGTCTAAACTGAGTGCGGATACCGACTCTCTTGTCCTTATGTCAGAGTGAATAAAACTTGAGCAATATGACAATCTTCCAATTCACAGTTCTGTTTCTTGTATTCATTGTATTAGTCCTTATTGCCGCTCATTTCTTTCACAGGTATGAACGTGCCATTTTCTGGAGTGTCGCGTTGTTTTTGTTCATCGGTGTTCTAGTTTTATTGGGTACTGGAGTCCTGAAGATTATCAAAGATGGTCATGCCAATTCAGGTGCTTTATTTGTAGCTTTCATGTGCCTTATCACAGCTGGATTCTGCTCCCCAAGAACTAGAAGGTGTCGTCTTGACAAGAAAGTTGGACACCCCTCTTGCAAGAGAGGTTTTTGCGAAGGCTTTAAAAGAGGGATTGATGGAAGTTAAGGGATCTCATTATGAATGGAAGCGGTCAAAGATTCTGTTGGCTTATATGTGTGGCCGGATTTACTGTAATGACTGTCCTGTACCGGATCATGGAAAAGAAGGAAAGTTCATGTGGAATCCAGGGGACGACTCCTCTTTCCCTGATTTTGACTTGAACGCTCTTTTCCAAACAAAAGATATCGGGCAATCGAGAAACAATAGGAAATTCTGCCCTCTCCCGAATGACTTTGACATAATTGACAGATTCTTCGAGTAGGCCCCCATCTTATGTAAATACATTATTGTGAATCAAGCCGTTAGGGCTTGATTTTTTTTGTCGTTTACCTAAGGTATTAGGGTATTATACCGTGTTATATAACATGTTATAGTCAGACTCTATCATATTCATAACACCGAGCCTAACATGGTATCGCAAAAATCGAAGATATCTTTGCCCCAGAACCCGCGGGCAGAGTGCACTGCTGTCCCGCAAACACAAACAACGGCAAGGCGGTCAGAGAGTGCATCATGGTTGCTGGTCACAAACGATTTCATTATTATGACAAAAAAACATCTTAACAATGAAGAACCTTGTGAAAAGGAGTTGCTCCAGAGGATCCTCCGTATTGTCGAAGGAAAGGATGGACAAGGCATCCATATCCCCCCTGGGCGGAAGGGCATCTATGATAACCAGAGCCTGATGAAGCTCCTGAATGTCAGTGGCGCCTATCTGAGGAAGCTGCGGGATAACGGGTATTTGGGATTCTCCCGCCATGGAGACAAGTATTGGTATACCCAGGAAGATGTCGACCGGTTCATTCGTCGCTTCCATTATGAAGCGTTCGCGATATCGGACGTGCTTCCGGAGCAAAAAGAAAGTATCCATGGATAGATTGTCTTTGATCAACGCTGTCAAGAGGGATCAAGTGGCCGTTCAGGAGACCTATTTCCCTCTTGACATCTTTCCCGAAAGGGTACAAGCTATCGTTTTCAACCTCTCCCACTACGAGAATTATAACATTGAATACTGCGCCTCCATCATGCTCTCCGCCATTGCATCGGCTCTTGGAAACTCTTACCAGATTCACATAAAAGGGGCCTGGTCCAACAGTCCGTCCCTTTATATGATGCTGGTTGGAAGACCGGGCTTGGGAAAGACACCTCCATTGGGATTTCTGTACAAGCCCATCAGAGAACAGGATGAAGAACGGTATTACCAGTTCTGTGACAAGATGCAGGAGTATGAGAGTCAGTCTGCCTGCGAAGGGAAACAAGGCGACGGCTCGTCATCGCGCAAATACCCGAATCTGATAAAGACAGTAATCAGTGATTTTACGGCCGAAGCAATGCTGAATGCCCACAAGAACAACCTCCGGGGTATCTCTGTCGTGGTTGATGAGATTTTGGGCTTGTTCAAATCGGTCAATCGCTATACCAACAAAGGAAACCTCATTGAGCTTTTGCTGACTTCGTATAGCGGGCAGCTGTTGGATTATATCCGCAAGTCCGAGAGGTATCCGATTCATATCAAGCGGCCCTGCATCAACTTGATTGGTTCAATCCAAACAAACCTGCTGGGGAATGTCTTCTGTGATGAATACTCCTCCAACGGTCTTCTGGACCGGTTCCTTTTCGTTTACCCAAATAACCGAACTATTTCGGAATGGAAACGAACGGCTCCCGGCGAGAAGCGTCCTGACATTGAACAAGACTGGGAGGCTTTAATGAAGAAGATCCTGAATCTGCCGTGTCCTCTGGATGATAGTGGGAATAACATTGAACCTCAAGTTCTCGAGTTCTCGGACGATGCTGAAGAATACTTCTATGACTGGAACAACCAAATTATCAGAGATGTGAATGCTATCGAGAATGACCTGGAAGTAGATAGTCGCAAGATAAAGCTCTGCAGCAATGCCGGTCGTTTGGCTCTTATTCTACAGGTGATGAAATGGGCAACAGAAGGGCTATTAGTCTCATCGATTACTATGAAGATACCTATCAGCGTCTTAAGGTTGCGCTTCAAGAACACAATAATGTTTCGAACGATGATTGGATAGAGGAGATGGGTGACACGTTTACCACTGCTGAAGCAGAAGCGGCTCTTAAGGGGAAGGGATATTCTAAACGTTTTGTCTTCAAGAGCCTGGGACGCTTGACACAGGGCCCTAACCCTCGCCTGATGAAGCCTAGTCGAGGATGCTACACAAAGACTTTTACGAGTGGGTGTGCACCGTGCAGTAGTGCACAAGATGAAGGTAAAACACAAGGTGAAGTGCACACTGCACAGGTGCACGACGTTGTTAAAGTTTCGTGAAGGATATGGCAGACTATCGTTTTCATTTGCAGAAATACGGGCCTGGTAGCAAAACAAGTTGCCCGTCGTGTGGAAAAAAACGCTGCTTCACGCGCTATGTTGATGAGGAGGGTCTTATCACCTTTCCGGCCAATGTTGGAATCTGTGACCATATCAACAGCTGCGGTTATCACTACACGCCCAAACAATTCTTCCAGGATAATCCGGAAGAATTTCCGGATAAATCAGACTGGAGGAATGCGATACCCGTTCATGTGAGAGTCCAAAAGAAGGAGGAACCGGCACCTTCCTTTATCCCGTATGACATTATGAAGAAGACACTTGGCCACTATTCTCTTAATCCCTTGTTTAACTATCTTAAGGGAATCATGGATGAAGAGTCCCGGATGCGTCTGATGGAGAAATACAACGTTGGAACCTCCAAGAAATGGGGTGGGTCAACGGTTTTCTGGCAAGTGGATGTCCAAGGACGGGTAAGAACTGGCAAGATCATGTGTTATGACCCGGAAACCGGGCACCGTGTCAAAGAGCCTCACAGTCGCGTCTGCTGGGTCCACACGGAGCTGAAGGAGAAAGACTACCATCTAAAGCAGTGCCTTTTTGGGGAACACTTATTACCCTCTAATCCAGCCTTGCCTGTGATCTTGGTAGAAAGTGAGAAGACCGCATTGATAGGATCTTTCTTTGTTCCCGAGATGCTTTGGCTGGCAAGCGGAGGCATAAATGGGTGCTTCAACCCCGAGACGATGGAAGTCCTGCGGGGAAGAGATGTAACCCTTATGCCGGATCTAGGGGCCATGGAAATATGGCGCCAGAAGGCAGAAATACTATCATCCATCTGCCATACCGTTACCGTGTCGGACGTCCTTGAAAGAGAAGCCGAAGACTGGCAGAGGGAGAAAGGTTGGGACATCGCCGATTTCCTTTTGGCTGAGCCAACTAAGCGGCAGATGTTGCAAATCCTGTGCTCCCGTAACCCCGAACTTCCAAAGCTGATAGAGGATCTCGGACTGGTGTTGATCGAATGATTGACTGCTGCTCTTTTCGGGATGATTGGAACGACGATTACCGAAATCTTACAAGAAGTACAATGTCATAGTCTTCACATTAAACCAAAAAAACAACAAATCAATATGCAATTCACGAACATCAGATACAGCATCACTCTCAAAGACGAGCAGTACGCCTACCTCACGGACGAAGGGCAGGATATCCCCCGAGTCAAATGCTTCTGGGACTTTCTTCGGATGGCCGTCATGGAGGAAACCAAAGTCTCTGGCAAGGGCTTTTCGGCTGTCCTACGCCCCGGCCAGTTCATGGCCTCCAAGGTTGACCTCGCCCGTCTGTGGCAGTGCGACCGGAAGACCGCTACTCGAATCGTGAAGGAGTTCAACCTGATGGGTATACTCAGGTCTGTTCCGTCCAACCGGACCACCATCCACACCCTGATGTGCCTGTCGATTTGGTTCACGAACGAGGGTATTGTCAAATGCGACTACTTCCGAAAGAACCCCTATGTAAGGCCGATCGAGAAGCCGTCGAGGAAGAAGCCTTGTGTCCCGCCTGATGACGGGGCTGATCCGACCGCAGGAGGATGATTCCCCAGGGCCGGATCAGCCGGGACACAGGCGATCTGTTTCTTTCTTTGTAATCAGGCCAGTCTATTTGATCCCCACGACGCAGGACCGGGACGGAATGCTCGTCATTTCTTCCTTTCCCCTTCCCTTCATTTCCCTGTGATTTGAGGCCGTGACAGGAGGCGTCCGCGATGGGGATTGGGGAGAATCTGGCTGTCCCATTCCCTTCTCCTGCCCGACCGTGCGGCCAAGGCCGCTTCCACGACCTCGGAGCCCCCAGCGCCGGATGATCCCGACCCATACGACGGCCCATCGCTCCGAAGGTCTCGGAAAGGCTGGAAGAAAGGGAAAAGAAGGAGGCGGGAGCGTGCGGGCGATAATAGGCTGACCTGTTATAGCCCACTATAACTACCCGCTTCGCTTTCCGTAGTTGTGGGCTCTGCCGAGGGCCTGGGCTTTGCCCCGTCCCAATCAGGGCGCCGCCCCGATACCCTGCCCAGGGCGTTTCACCCCTGAGAACCCCGAGCAGCGAGTGACCTCTCTCTGCACTCTCCGCCCAGGGGCTGTCTGCCGCCTGGGAACCCCGAGCAAGGAGGGACATCTCCCTGCACCCACCGATCAGGGCTCCGCCCTAATGACCCGGGCATGGCTCCACATCATCAACAACCCACTAAATCACTAGCAAAATGAACCAGAAACCCAAGGCTTCCGTCCATGTGAAGCCATGCAATA
>CACZZF010000046.1 GCA_902785575.1 uncultured Bacteroidia bacterium
CCCATAAAGTGATTGCGAATGAGCAAACAATCAAAATAAGATTGCTCTCCTTATCTTTTAAGTAGTACCCGGCGGAAAAAAAGAATAATCCCCATATAGTATTACTGATCCAAGCTGGGAAGAAACGCCAATTCAAATAATGCAACGTGATTGATACCATCCCGCTAAATAGCATAATAACAACCGGATGAATTCTTTTTAATCCCCAATTTGCTATCTGCCTTACAAAAAACAGAACTGGAAGAAACCAGACAGCAGTGTTCATCGGAATTGATCCTTCCAGAAACAGTGATCTCAACGGGGAGTAAACAATCTCTCGGAAACCGAAATCCTGTCCCATTGCGAGAAAGTGTATGATTCTGGCGACATATCCAATAGCTGACCAAATGACAAATGCCCGCAATAATTTGTGCGCATCCTTTTTTATGATGCCCTTCGTCTCTCCCGGGCAAAAAAACAGCCCCGATTTATAGAAAAACCATGGCATAAAAAAGAATAGCCACGGGACTTTATCTAATATCGCATTCCCCAACATTGGGTATAATGCGTGAAAATACAATACCCAGATAATCATTATACCTGCCGCTAAATCCATGTGACGTATCCTTTCCATATTCGAAACTAGACGGATAAAGGCATGATGGCAGAAATCGTTCTAATCGGCTTTGACCGGTTATTGTTATGATTTAGTTTCAGAGGATACTATGATAATAACGGCAGTATCGATCGGCAACGGTGTCTAGTGAGAAACTCTTAAGAGCATGTTCTCTGGCACGAGATGAAAGGCGATCGCTATCATTGTTGTTGATACACCATAAGATACCTCTGGCGAAGTCCTCCGCATTAAATGGCACTGCCAGATAACCACAATTGTCTTGAATTACCTCTTGTATCCCAGTACAACGGAATGCTACAACTGGAGTTCCGCAGGCTAATGCCTCAGAAGCGACTTGCCCAAATACTTCAGAATAAGATGGCACGACAACAACTGAAGCAATACTATACAAGGAAACTAATTCTTTAGCATTTCTTATAACGCCAAGATTACTTGTTGAAATCTCTGATGGGATGTCTGTCAGGAAGTCATCAGTGCCAAATACCAACAGGGCCAGGTTCTTGCCCACTCCCCAATGACTCAGTATACTAAGTGATTCTTTCAATTTATCATATCCCTTATTTGGATCCCTTAATGCTTGCATGGCGCCAAATACGAGTATATGTTTACCTTCAAATTGTTTTTTTTGCAATAGGATTTGAGTTGTGAGTTCGTTGTCGTTCAAGGGCCTGAATATCTCCGTGTCTAATCCGTTAGGGATGACTTCTAAAGGGAACTTTGACAATAGGCGGCTTTCCCTGGCACAGGATCCCAACCATAAACTTGGCGTTATGATATGGAGATTTAATTTATGATAGATATCATTCTTTTTTTTCCAAACCTGATGACTGATGTCATTAAACTTTGAAGAATGAAGATAAGGGCAGTTCCCGCACTCCGCTTTATACTTCATGCAGTCATGGGGAATATGACAGATGCCGCAGAACGGCCAGCTGTCATGCAGCGTCCAGACAATCGGCTTATCTTTAGGCAGCTGCTCCAAAGGCAGGAACCGCAGGTTGATCCAGTGCAGGTGCAGGACGTCGTAGTCGATCTTCCGGAGCGCGCCGCCGATGTCCGTCGAGCGCAGGTCTGACATGAAATATTTCTCCCGCGCGGGATACTTGCCCCAGACGTAATGCTCCCACTTGTTCTTGACCTTGTTGCGGGCCCAGTCAAATCCGCGATAAAGGGCGTGGTGGGGGATGAAATCGTCCACGGTCAGCACGGTCGGATCGTCCGTCCCTTTTTGTTTGACGAACATGCGGCTGTCCACGCCGAGGTCCTGCACGGCCCGGTGGATGCGGTAGGCCGCTCTCGCTGCACCGCCGCTCGAGTCGGAGGTGCAGACGGAAAGCACTCTGACGGGCTTGTCGCTCATACCTTATGCGTATTGACACCCACGTCGGGCGTGTTCCGGGCGGTGATGGTGATGGTGGTCAGTGGCATCACGCTATCAACGATTTAAACCACAACAGGAAAACCGGGTCAGAGAAAACCAGATTTCCCCCCTCCTGCTCGACGAATGATTTCTCCTGCAGCGCTTTCTTGTTCCGGACAATCGTATTCGGGTTGCCCAAGCGATAACGTGAGAGCACGCTCTCTGAGCTAAGCTGTTTTTCTCCTAAAGCAATAGCCTTCAGCATTTCACGCTGGCTGGGGGTCAATTTCTCCGTGTCACTGATGAACATCGGAGCATTTATATCCACCAAACGCCGGACGGCCGTCTCCAGGATAGAAGCCGTTACTTCCCGATCTGTAGCATACCAGATAAAATAGCACAGTTGCTGAAGGTACCAGGAGTGACAGTCCGTCACATCACAAATCCGGATGGCATACTCCCGGGAGATATATTTGCCCGTGGAAGAAAAACCCTGTTCGATAAAAGGAATCCAGTCGGCCTTTTTAATCTTGGGCATGAACATGATATTGGAGAACCTGTAGAATGGCTTCTGGGAGTCTCCAAAGATATCCAGCATCATGTGTTTTTTGCTGCCATNTGGGTCTGATGTTGCCAGACGGACCGCATCTTCCCTTCCAGTTCTGCGTATCCGTTCAAATTCGCGAGTTGTTGGAATTCATCGATACAAACGATTATTCTAATCCCCTTGTCCCTGGCAATCCTTTCCGGGAGATTCAACAGTTCCAGTTTATCCTGATCCTGGGGTTGATAATGGAGGCTGATGGACAAAATATCATTGAGCCCGTTACCGATGGAAATGCCCGGAACCAATCCGCCCAGATACGCCCGTGCGTCTTTCAGCGCTTTTTCAATCTTGTTGGAAGCACAGGCAATCACGCCAGCGGCAAAGGACTCGTAGAACTCATCGACCGTATTGATGCTGAATGCATCCAGAAAGCATACACGGATGTCTTTACGCTCGGCCGTCAATTCGTCCATCGCTTTCTTGACCAGCGATGACTTTCCCCAGCGGCGCGGGGAAATCAGCGTCAGATGGATGCCCGACGAGAGCATCTGTTTCAATTCCGCCCGTTCCTCCACGCGGTCTATGAAACTCTTTTCGGTAGCCAGGGAACCAAACTGGAAGGGTGAGTCCATTCTTTTTTTTACAAAAGTAATAATTTTACGTAAATGTAAGTTACATCAAGGTAAAATCATGGATTGTCC
>CACZZF010000047.1 GCA_902785575.1 uncultured Bacteroidia bacterium
GGACCAGGTCATTATTCATGAACTATGTCACAACCTGATCTTTGACCATTCAAAGGCTTTCAAGGAGCTGGAAGACAAGTGGTGTTATGCCCTGACCGGGGTCGGTCCCCATTACTATGATGATTTCTTCAAGACACACCGTCTCATCCTTTTTGCCGAAGAACAATTTCAACCTTACAAAAAATAGAGTCATGCTTATCGAAATAAAAGCACCCCGTCTTGCACGGTACTTCATTACGACAGACAGGCTGAATTCCAACTCGAATGTTACCTGTGAGCAGTGTGGAAGAGTACTTAGTTCCAACTCTTTCTCCAACCGTTATTCCGCACGCGGAAGGATTATCATCCTTTGCCCGGACTGCGCAAAGATTGAGTTGGAGAAGGGCTCGGTGAAACAACTGATTCACTAATCACATTTATCTCACTTTTTTGAATGAAGGCCGTGGTTATGCGGCCTTTTCGCATAATGCACTGGTACTTTTGCATCAGCAAAAAAACAAAAGCACCGTAATAATGCGCTACAAACTCATTGTCAATCAGCCATTCACATGCGCAGCAAACGTGCTGGCAGCAACCCTCCACTTTGCCCACGCCTACGATCCCAAGCTTCTCCGTCTGGAGGAGGACTGGCGCATGATATCCGGCGGCATCGCCCTTCATGATTCCTTCAACAACCAGGATGTCCCGATGGGGAAAGCTTCCGGCAAAGACTATGACCCGGATGACCGTTTCCACTGCTTTACTGACGGCTACGCGAACTACCGCATCCTGGACAATCTCACCCTGGACCAGTTGAATAACCTTTTGGAGGTATTCAACGACCACTACGGCACCGACTGCTTCGCCGTGATGAAGACCCCCATCGGCTACGGCTTCTACAAGTGCGTGGACCTTTAATTCGCGTGCGTATGGATATCAATGAATACTACAAGAACCTGTTGGCCGAAGGCTGCAGCCTAGGTCACGCGCAGTGGATTTATGCCCGCCACCATCTGGAAGGGATAGACGCCCAAAAGGACCCGGATATCGCGGAGGCGTGGTTCGACCGCGCCTGGGGAAACGGTTTTCCTGGAACAGCCAAGACGCAGACATTCCTGCTTTGTAGGAAATGGAGCCGTTTCGTAGACTTTAAGTATGGACTTCAGCCCAGGTTGCGGGCCATGCTGAAAGAAGCAGAACTAAAGGCTAGTGAGCAGTTTGCAAGCATCACACTTCATCCCTACAATGATGCCCAGGCCGCTTGGCTGAAAGAAAGAACGGCAGAGATCACGGCATCTTTCCAAAAGTTCACCTACGGCCGTTTTCTTGGTATCGGCATTACAATCGGCTGATTAATATTTCCTCATTCGAGGCAGGGAAGAAGTAATAATCTGGCCCATCATTCCGAAAGGTGCAAAAAATTCAAATAATTTTGAATTATTTGCACCACGGTCCTATTTTATCCCCTGTAATTCTATTGTTTGATGTTGAAATCTCCTTCATTACATGTCGGTGACACCGTATTCTACGTGCTGGAAGACGACAGTCCCCGCTTCCGGATCCGCAAAACGCGGATTGTAGAAGTTACGAAACAGCGCACAATGCAATTTCTGGACAAGTATTGCTATCGGTGCAAGGACGGATACCGCTTTGACTCCGTTGAGTATCTACGCCCCTGTTTTGTTTTTCACACAAGGAAAGAGACCCTTGCCTTCGTTGTCGAGCGCCTTCGCTCTTCTCTGGAGTACGAGAAGAACGACATCGTCACCACTCGCCAGCACCTGGAACAGCTCCAGGCCTCCATCAGGGTATACACTGCTGCCTCCAAGGGTCACGAGAACTCCCACGCCAATCTGACTTATGCCTACTACATTGACGATGACGACGACCGCCATGTCATCCGAAAGACTTCCCTGAAACGGATCTTCGGAGACCTGGGTCCAGGAGCCGATTTTAATGCCCCGGGCTGCCGCGACATGGGGAACGGCGTTCTACTATCTCACATCTGCCGCACCAAGGAGCAGGCTGCCTACCGCATCACCCAGTTCCTTCTGGCCGACATCGCCCGCCAGGAAATGCGCTGCGCCAATGCCGAGGCCCGGCTTTCACAGACCCAATGCTCCCTCAATCTCTATCAACATTATCTCAAATCAGAATAGTTATGAATATCAAATACGAATTTATCATCAGCGGCGACAGGATTGCGCTGGACATCCTGCAGGCTCACGCCGAACACATCATGAAATACGATGACAAGACGCTCTACAACATCTCAGAGGTCAGCCGATTCGAAGACAAAGGGCAGCTCTTCGTCCGCATCGAGGACGATGCTACCAAGTGTAAGGGTAATGATGGACCGAATTGGGGTAAAAGGGGGAAATAATAATTGATAAAGGCCTCAGATACTGGTTCAAAATGTACTGTTTGGGATATTCTCTGTGGGTTGGTGTTTTTGGGAGTCGCATTTGCAATTGGCGTGGGGGTCGCTATGCTCATTGCGAACAATTGATTATATTTGTGATTAACAACTAGTTGTCATGAACCGTCCCTATCAATATAAGACTCTACTTTTTCAAGAAGCTTCCGTCCTGGTGCTCTTGTTGCCACCTCTTCTCGGGGTCAGAGCCGGGCCGCGTATAGAGATACTCGCAGACAGGGTCTCCCGAAGCAAGCGTTTTGTCCCGGTGAAGAACAGCGCCCATCTGGTCAGCTACCGTGTAATCGGTCAGACACATAGCCGTCAGGATATCTTTGTGACCTGTGCGCTTAGCAAGAGCGCAAAGACCGCACTGGGTGAACCGTACTTTTAGGGCATCGGGGGTCTCGCATTTTTCAACGACCATGGACCAGTTGTACTCCGACTTGATACGGCCGGATTTCTCGGCCTTCTTGATGTAGTTGTCCTGATACTTCGCAGTAAAAAAAGGTGTCCTTGCGTACTTCCGCTTCATGAGAGGCATACTCATCGCCGCATTACACATCCTACCATAGAGTTCTGTGGGCATCTTTCCATATAGCTCCTCGACTGCCTCGTAGATGGAGAACCATACCGCTCCACCCACCAGGCAAATCTTCAGATGATTCTGGGAATAAGAGCCGATATCCGGGGTATCCCTCATCATCTTGACAAAACGCTTATTCGCAGTCTTCCGGATGTGCTTTTCCTTCCATTCCGGATGCTCTTCCTGCAATTCCCTAACACATGTCGATGTGAGTACGCTGAATATGACGCGGTCAATGATTCCGATTCTCATGGCTTTGCTGTTTGATTTCAGCGCAAAGGTACATGCAAGTCTCTGCAACTTGGTTGCGAAGTAGTAGCTAGAGCTCGTCTATTATCTCTTGTTCAACAAACTCCCGGCTGTGGGGGATGATGACCTTGATTTCGGCAATGAGCCGGGCCGACGAGCGGTCAAGCTCAATCTCACCCACGAAGGGGCAGGGGACATTATCTTCATTGAAGTCTTCGTACCAGTCCAACTGTGTGCGGGGGATATAGCCCAGTAGTTTACCGTCGCTGCGGATGACC